>JBBRMR010000068.1:0-28724 GCA_038230735.1 Cytophagales bacterium | reverse complement strand
TGGTTAGTAAAAACTCAATCTGACCGAGGGATTCATTACCAAAACTTCTGTTTAGAATTACTTAAAACCCCTAATTGTGTGGGCTGGCACTGGTTTCGCTACCAAGACAATGACCCGACAGACCTCGCAGCCGATGAGTCGAATCGGGATTCTAACAAAGGTATTGTAAGCTACCAATACACCCCTTATTCGCCATTATTAGAAAAAATGAAAGTGCTGAATTTGAATAAATATGAATTGATAAAATATTTTGATAAAAAGTAAAAACACTCGTAGCGAGTAGATTTTCTGATGCTTTAAATAATACTGTAATAATTATATAACTAACCATTTAGAACATGAAAAACTTTTTCTTGCCTCTCATTTTTTTTGTATTGATTTTACCGCTTGGCATACAAGCTCAAACGACTGTTTTTACAGAAAGTTTCACGGGTACTAATAACACTTTGACTACCTCTGGAAATCCATCTGTAACCTATTCATCAAATCTTGGATTGAGTGCCGCCACCGCAGGTTCAGCAAGCATTCAAATTAATGCTTTGCAAATTTCAAACGGAAATAATGCAACCGCTTCAAGCAATAGCAATGGTTTAGGGTATGTAGCTGGAACCTCTACATTTTCATCGCCTTACAATACCACTCTTGCCAGTAATACTGATAAAGTGGCATGGTTTGTCAATTTTAGTAATACCCGAACGGGCGCAGTATTATCCACATCAATGACATCGGGTAATTACACGCAGGTCGTTATTTTAGCCTGTGATAATGCCGACCCACGAACTGCGGGAGCAAAAGGATATGGGTTGTTTTTATTGAGGTCTGCAACAGATGCTACGAAAAATGCACTATACTTGATTTATTTCACGAATGGTATAAATGGTGTGGCTAACTCTGGCACAACCAATCAGACCATTATACAAACGACACCAGATTTATATGCATCAGGTGTAGGCGGAACAAGATATATTTCTGCCAAAACAACTTACGACCCTGCCACTGGTACTTGGCAATTATCTTACCGTAACGAAGCAACAGCTTATACAATTGCCACTAACGAAACCTCTGGGTATAATACGCTCACTGGTGTAGTAAATAACACAGGGACAAGTATCTCCATGCCAAAATTTGGTTTTGCTTGGGGCTATGGAACAACAACAGGAAATAATGCAACCTTCGATAATTTTGAGGTTAGAATTGTGCCACCACCAGTCGTCCCAACCATTTCTGTAACTAAAAGTACGTTAACGGGATATGTATATGTTACGGGTGCAGGGCCATCGACAGCTCAAACCGTTCAGGTAAGTGGCTTGAATTTGGGTACAACTCCAATATCAATTTCTGCCCCAACAGATTATGAAGTTAATAATCCAGCTGTAAATACTACTTATGGTAATTCTTTGTCTTTAACGCCAAGTAGTGGAACGGTTACTGCCACAACCATTAATGTTCGACTCAAAGCTGGACTACCCGCTGCCAATTATAATGGTGAAGTTATTAATTTAAGTTCTACAACTGCAAGTCAAACTATTACCTGCTCAGGTTTGGTAAAAAACTTGACGATGCCAGCCACTCAATTTTTGCCTTATACGCAAGATTTCAGTGGCTTAACGGGCTCGACAACTACTGCTCCAACAGGTTGGCAAGCATGGGAAGTATCGGCAAATACACCAAGTTCGGCTGGAAGAATAACCTCACCTGACAAAGACTCTGATTTTTCCGCAGGAACGGCAGCATCGACAGGTTCGGGAGCTTATGATTTTAATGGAAAAATTGGGTTTCTTAGTTCAGCTACATCTGATGTTGCCCTTGCCTTGGCGGTAAATACCACAGGAAAGTATAATGTTGAAGTAGGTTTTGATGCCATGACCATACGGAATCTTTATAATGTGTCTCTAAATAATCTTTATATCGAAGGAATCATTTTGCAATACAGAGTGGGTACTTCGAGTGCGTTTACCACATTGTCTTATTTACCAAGCACTTATATCCAGAATCAAATTGAACAGCTAACGGGTACAACGGGTCAGAATATAATTGCGGGCAATATTGCCACACTTCCGCCTGCTTGTAATAACCAATCAGTTGTGCAAATTAGATGGATTTTAAAAGCTACGGGGAGTGGAGATGTTAAACAAAGTTTTGCTTTGGATAATGTTTTTGTAAGAGAATCTCTCATTTCACCCAAAGCAGATTATTATGTTGATGCCACCAGTGGAAATGATGATAATGATGGTTCGCAATCGATGCCTTGGCAGTCAATTAGCAAAGTTAATACATTAATTTTTTCGGCAGGAAGTAGAATTTTCTTCAAATCAGGAGAAATTTGGTCTGGTCAATTAATTCCAAAAGGCTTAGGAACAACAGCAGAACCAACGATTATTGGCAAATACGGAACAGGAGCAAGTCCCATTATTAACGGTATTGGTATTACTGGAAAAGCAACAGTTTATCTTGAAAACCAGCAATATTGGGAAATAAATGACCTTGAAATTACCAATTATCCAGGTGCATTAGCAGATTTTGATGCATCCACAGGGGGCGACCGCCGTGGAGTATTTGTGGCAATTTATGGTTTTGGAACGGCCAACCATATTTATCTTAAAAACCTGAATATTCACCACGTACGAGGGCAGGATGGAAGTGGTAGCACGACAGTAAATGGAGCAATTCCTAAAAGAACTGGTGGCGTTTATTTTGCAGTTTTGGATACCGAAGGAGCAAACGACAAATCACGATTTAACGATATATTGATAGATGGCTGTACCATTGCCTATTGTGATAATACAGGTTTAAGTTTTGATAATGAGTGGGGTGTGTTTTATCCAGGGGGGCAAAATAGCTCAAATCCAGCCGATGTGACAGAATATAATAATTGGTACGACCGCCGAAATACAAACCTTTTGATTAAAAATAATACAATACATCACATTGCAAAAAACGCCATGATTATTCGCATGGCAGATGAAACGGGTCTTATTGAGCATAACGTCTGCTATGAAACCGCCATTAAAACTACGGGAAATACCATGTTTACTGCTCGTTGTAAGGGAACCGTTTTTCAGTATAACGAAGGCTATTTAAACAGAGCAACTACGACTACGGGCGGTACGATTGATGGCAGTATGTATGATTCAGATTTTGGGAGTGTAGGCATTATTTTTCAGTATAGTTATAGTCATGATAATTCACAAGGTTTGTATTGGGGCTGTAATGCCCGCTCGCAAACAGAAGTAAACTCGGGCATACCAGATCCTAATGACGTGGGAACTACTGTACGTTATAATATTAGCCAAAATGATTTAGGAGATTTAATCTTCTTTAATTATCCTTCGGCTGGAAATGAGGTTTACAACAATACTTTTTATATAGGTGCGGGATTAAGCCCAGTGATTATTCACGAAAATAGCCGCACCAATCACACCTACAACTTTTATAATAACATCATTTATAATTTAAGTGATGAAACAACTGGGGCAAGATATAGATTTGGTACTGGAGCAGGGATACAAACCCGAACCATAAGCAATAATGTGTATTTTGGAAGCCACCCAACGGGTGAACCAACAGACCCTTTTAAAATAGTAACTGACCCTCAATTTGTAAACCCTGGTGTAGGCACTATCGGTTTAGGAACTGTAAACGGTTACCGTCTAAAAGGTACTTCTACTGCAATTAATGGAGGTGCTGTTATCGCTAATAATGGTGGAAAAGATTTTTGGGGAAATCCTCTGTATAAAAATGCTCCCGATATCGGTGCTCACGAAACAAATGCTCCAACACTCACATCTGTAAATCTATGCACTGCTGGCTCAACAAACTTACAAGCAAATTGTGGGGGAAGCGATGTACCTCAATGGTATAATGCCTTAGAAGGCGGAAGTTCTCTTACTGCCGGAAATTCTTACACAACCCCTACAATTTCAACAAATACAACTTATTATGTCAGTTGTAAGAGTTCGGTAAATAATGTTGAAAATGCACCTCGTTCCCCAATAAATGTTACTATTTCACTTCCAACAGCCTCAGTCAGTGGTGGGGGAACTGTCTGTGCAGGAGCAACTTTGCCCAATGTTTCTGTTGCTTTAACTGGTACTGCACCTTGGAGTATTACCTATACCGATGCTACAACACCAACGACCATAACTGGCATAACAACAAGTCCTTACACTATCGCAGCAGCAAGCGTTGGCACTTACACAGTTACAGCAGTGAGTGATGTCAATTGTATGGGAACTTCCATGACAGGTTCGGCGAGTGTAGTTGTTAATCCAAATCCAACGGCAACAGCGAGTAGCAATTCACCAGTTTGTGCTGGAACAATCTTAAATTTAACATCAAGTGGTGGTTCAACTTATACTTGGACTGGTTCTGATTCGTACAGTTCAAGCTCACAAAATCCAAGTGTTAGCACTGCAACTTCTGGTACTTATCAAGTAAAAGTAACGGATGCAAATGGTTGCTCGGCAACAGCTTCGGTGGCAGTAGTTGTTAATCCAAATCCCAATAAGCCCATCGCTCAAGGCAATGTAGTGATTTCAACTGGCAGTAATTTAACACTTACTGCCACAGGATGCCAAGGTGCAATAGGAATATACCAGTTAAAGTGGTACGAAGCCTCTGATAATCAATCGGTAACAATGCCCATAACTCCAACGACTACAACTACTTATTATGCAGTTTGTGAGCAGACTCTAAATACAATCACTTGTGTTAGCGAAAAATCTAATAACGTCATTGTAACGGTTGGCTCAATTGTCATCAGTATTAAGTCTGGAAATTGGGAAGATGCTTCTACTTGGGATGTTGGACGAGTTCCAAACGCCAACGATAATGTTATTGTGGATACACCGCATGCCGTGAACTTAAACAGTATCGGTTCTGCTAAAACCGTTACTCAAAAAGGTAATTTAATATTTGTTCAAACAAATAGTAATTTAAAACTTGGGTTCTAAAAAATTCTGCTCAATCTCCGAATATCAATGATAGATTGATAATTGTCAATCTATCATACTTTTGAAATATGAATTTTTGTCATATTGTACGATAAAGTGAACTTCTAATAGGCTAAATTAAAGCCAAAAAATCATAACCAATCATACATTTTTATGAAAAAGATAACCTGTTTTTTAATAACTTTTTTTAGTTTCTCAAATCTTTTTGCACAAACAGATTTGCTGCAAAATGCCGCAGCTCGAAAAGTTTTGAGTTTAGATGGTCAATGGGATGCCATTGTCGATATGTATGAGCGTGGTTTTAATCGTCGGATGACTACGGTTGATTCGGCTGGGTATTTTATGGATGACAAATCTCGCCCTTATGGCTCCGACCCAAAAAGTTCTCGAAATACAGACCTGGTTGAATATGATTTTGATACTGCTCCAAAACTTAAAGTTCCTGGCGATTGGAATTCACAAGATGATAAATTATTTTTTTACGAAGGAGCAATTTGGTATCGTAAAATTTTTAACTATTCTCCAAAACCAGACAAACGGCAATTTCTATACTTTGAGGCAGCCAATTATGAATCAATTGTTTATTTGAACGGCAAAAAATTGGGACAACATATTGGCGGTTTTACGCCTTTTCAATTTGAAGTTACAGATTTCTTGAAAGAAGGAGAAAACCGAGTGAATGTGTATGTAAATAATCGAAGAAAGGCTGATGGTGTACCTACACTTAAGTTTGATTGGTGGAATTATGGTGGGTTAACTCGCTCGGTTTCAATTTTAGAAACCCCAAAATCTTATATCAAAGATTATTTTTTACAATTGGAGAAAGGAAAGAATGATTTAATTAAAGGCTGGATAAAAATAGGTAGAACTACCAAGAATATTCCTTTATCCATCGAAATTCCTGCCTTAAATATCAAAGAAAATTTGCAAACTAATGATGCAGGATATGTGGAAGTTTCTATAAAAGCTAAAAATTTAACGCTATGGAGTCCACAAAATCCTTTTTTATATAATGTAAAAATCAATATTGAAGATGATAAGATTGAGGATCAAATAGGCTTTAGATCCATAGAAACAAAAGGAAAAGATATTTTACTGAATGGACAACCAATTTTTTTAAAAGGAATTAGTATTCATGAGGAAGCTCCTTATCGTTCTGGTAGATGTAATAATATTGATGATGCAAAAACGCTTTTGAGTTGGGCAAAAGAAATGGGTTGTAATTATGTACGCTTAGCACATTACCCTCACAACGAAGTAATGGTGCGTGAGGCTGAAAAAATGGGCTTGATGGTTTGGTCAGAAGTACCTACTTATTGGTTTTTACAGTTTGAAAACCCTGCTGTTTATCAAAATGCACTCAATCAAATTACCGAAAATATTAGTCGTGATAAAAACCGTGCTTCAGTCATAATCTGGTCAATTGCTAACGAAACCCCAGAAACCGAACCTCGGTTTAATTTCTTGAAAAAATTAGCAACTGCCGTTAGAACAATGGATAATACTCGCCTTGTGAGTGCCGCTTTATTGGCAAAAGGAAAAAATGGTATATATACAATTGATGACCCCCTTGGCGAAATATTAGATGTAATGAGTTGTAATGAGTACATTGGTTGGTATAATAACGCTGCCGAAGATTGTCTTAATACCACATGGACTACAATATATCAAAAACCATTGATTATGAGTGAGTTTGGTGGAGAAGCAGTGGCAGGTTTGCACGGTAAATCGTCAGAGATTTGGACAGAAGAATACATGGATAGAATATATAAAAATCAAGTATTGATGTTAGATAAAATCCCTTTTTTAAGAGGTGCAAGTCCTTGGATTTTAATGGATTTTCGCTCACCCTTGCGTCTTCGCCCAACTAAGCAAGATTACTACAACCGTAAAGGTGTTATTTCAGATAAAGGCATTAAAAAATTAGCTTTTTTTACCATGCAAAAATGGTATCAATCAAAATAAAAACCACATGAAAAAAATTACGAATAATTGGCTTGTAGGGTTGTTAATAAGTATATCACTCCAAAGTGTTGGACAAAAAACACAACGTTTCAAGACCGAAGTTTTTAGTAAAATAGACACGCTCAAAAATATTCAATACGGCGTATCTATCAATATCAAAGGCGAATCAGAGAAATTATTCTTAGATATTTATTCGCCCAATGCCGATACACTCAACAAACGACCATTAGTTATTTTTGTGCATGGTGGTGGCTTTACGGATGGCGATAAAGGGAAGGGGTATCCGTTATTGTTTTGTGGCGGTTTGGCAAAAAGAGGCTATGTCAGCAGTTCCATCAATTACAGATTAGGCATTGAAAAACCGAAGAATGACACTTCGTATTTTGAAGCCATGTATCGTGGCGTACAAGATGCCAAAGCAAGTGTTCGTTTTTTTAGAAAAAATGCCGATAAGTATGGCATTGATACGTCTCAAATCTTTATAATGGGTGGTTCGGCAGGATCGAAAGTTGCCATGCACTTAGCTTATTTAGATCAAAATGAAGTGCCAAAATTTATTAATACCTCCAAATTAGGAAGTTTAGAAGGCAAAAGTGGTAATGAAGGCTTTTCATCAACAGTAAAGGGCGTGGTTAATTGTTGGGGCGCTTTGATTGATTATCGTTGGATAAAATCGGGCGACATTCCAATATTTAGCGTTCATGGCACTGGCGATAAAACCGTCCCTTTTGATTCTTCTTATGCCTATCATGGTTTTAAATATGGCAGTTCTATTCTGTTTGAGCGTGCCTTGGCTATGGGAATTCCGACGGGTTTAAAATTATTTCCCAACCTTGGTCATACCTTGGATAATGATAAAGTAAAACAAAATGAAGCCTTGCAAGAAATTGGACTTTGGTTGTTTACTCAAATTACTAAGAATAACAATTCGCTGGGAATTACTCGTTTTGAAAAAGAAATCTTGGATTTTGAATACTTAGATAAAACCGAGAAATATTCTCAAAATGCCCTATTATTTACGGGGAGTTCCTACATAAAACGATGGTCGAGCATCAAGCAAGATTTAAGTCCACACGAAATCATTCACCGAGGTTTTGGTGGTTCAAACATTAGTGAAATGGCTTATTACATTGATAGAATTATGGGTAAAAATCAATTTCAAGCCCTTGTTTTTTATTCAGGAAGCAATGATATTACGGTGAGTAATCAAGATAAAAGCCCAGAACAAGTATTAGAAACTTTCAAATATATCGTCAAAAAAGTTCGTCAACAGCATCCCGATACGCCAATTTATTACATTGCCATTTCACCAAATGAGCGAAGATGGGCTGTTTGGGATAAGATAATTGAGGCAAATAATCTTTTTAAAACTTATTGTGAACAAACGCCTAATTTACATTTTATCGAAACTGACAGTAAATTATTAGGAAAAGATGGTAAATATCAAAGCAATTTGTACGTGAATGATAAACTACATTTTAATGAGCAAGGCTACAAAATTTGGGCTAAAATTATGAACCAAGCACTAAAAAATCTGAAATAGACTTAGTTATATTTGATATTAAAACCCTTTAAGAAAATTAAAAAAAAATGGAAAATTCAAGAAGAGAATTCATTCAAAAAGCAGCACTTGGGTCTGTTGGATTATTATTAGGTACGACTACTAAAGGAATGTCTGCAAAAAGTTATGCAAAAATTATTGGCTCAAACGAGCGAATAAATTTAGCAATATTGGGCTTAGGCAGAAGATTAAGTGCTTATTATGCTCCAATCGGACTGAAGGAAAGTAATGTGGAGTTGGTCTATTTATGTGATGTAATGAAAAAACAGCGAGAGGCTGCCGTTGGAAAATTTGCCAAACACATCAGCTATACGCCAAAATTGGAAAATGATTTTCGAAAAGTATTTGCCGATAAAGGAGTAGATGCCATCATCAACGCTACGCCAGACCATTGGCATACCCCTGGTGCTATTATGGGCGTTCAAGCTGGTAAACACGTGTATGTAGAAAAGCCGTGTAGCCACAACCCTCGTGAAGGCGAGCTATTGGTTGAAGCTCAAAAAAAGTATAACAAAGTAATTCAAATGGGGAATCAACAGCGTTCTGCTATTGAATCTATTGATATTATTGACCAAATACACAAGGGGGTAATTGGTACAGCCTATAAAGCTGTAGCCTTTTATTCAATTGCACGTGGCGAAGTTCCTGTTGCCAAACCAGCACCTGTGCCAGATGGATTGGACTGGGAATTGTTTCAAGGTCCTGCCCCACGTATGCCTTATACCCATGATACTTGGGACTACAATTGGCACTGGTACGGATGGAATTACGGAACAGCCGAAAGTGGCAATAACGCTACTCACGAATTAGACGTTGCTCGGTGGGCATTGCAAGTTGAATACCCAGAGTTTGTATCTGTTGAAGGTGCAAAAAGACATTTCTTAGATGATGGCTGGAAGATGTACGATACCATGGATGCAACTTTCCGCTTTCCTGATAATAAAATAATAAAATGGGACGGTAAAAGTCGAGATGGATACAAGACTTATGGAAGTAGTCGAGGTACAGTTATTTATGGCTCTGATGGTAGCGTATATATGGATAGGGACGGTTACAAACTGTTTGACCGTGCAGGAAAATTAGTGAAAGAAAGAAAATCTACCACACCAGAAGAAGGCACAGCCCTTGGTGGCGGTGGCGGTATGACAACCATGCACGTACTAAACTTTTTTGATGCCATCAGGGGCAAAGCACCACAGGTTTCATCCATCGCAGAAGGGGCAAAAAGTACCTTGTTATCACATTTGATTAACATTGCTTACCGCACCAAAAAGGATTTAAAAATTGACACAAAAAATGGTCATATTTTAGATGCCAACGCAATGAAACTGTGGGCGAGAGAATATGAAAAGGGTTGGGAAATCAAAATTTAATGTAATTTTCTATAAAATTTATAAGAAAATGTATGTTTTGCCCTCACGCTTATTTTAATAAACAACAGGGGAAATATGTTCTTTCAAAACAGTACAGTATGAAAATGGTTATATGACTATTTTAAAACTGCCATTGATTGCATTTATCAAATTAAAATTTGAGAACTTGCCTTCGTTGAGTATTAGAGAACATTAGCATTTTTTGTAATACTTCAATCCTTTGAAATAATCGAATAAATGTACCTAATTATGTAAGTGAAAAAACTGATTTATTTGTCTTGATGAAAATGAAGTAAAATAAAACAATTTTTATTTACATTTAAACAAAACCAAGTATCAACAAAGCAAAGTTTTTATTTGAATGTAAATTTTAGATTTTTCAGCGGTATTATGATTGAGAATAATTACCATTTTGGCATCAAAATCATGAGCCTTACATTTCATCATATTTAATTGGATTAATACAATAATCCCCTTTAGGATTCCTATCGGGGATTTTATTATTTCAAATTGCCTCTATCTTCTATAAATTATATTTAGAATATAAAACCTAAAATAGGTGTTAACAATAACTCAAAACTACTCTATATTCAAAAAAATCAAATAAAAATACAAATCAGTGTAAGTGCAAAACTGTAAACTTATGTCTTATAGTAGAAACACTTAAAATAAAACTATTCAGAGATAAATTTGAATAAAAATAATGAATCAAAAACAATTACATTCAAAGAATAAATTAATATTGAAAAATGTTAAAGCACCTTATCAGGAAGTGGAAAGCAATTCTACGACCATGATTAATGATGAAGAATTGTTTTTGAAAAGGATTTTTGATGAAAATCCTGAAAAAGGAGTTGAATTACTTTATCGTAGATATTTTCAACCCCTATGTAGTCATGCTATGAAGTTTATTGGCTCAAAGACTATTGCAGAAGACCTCGTTTCGGAGGTATTTTACGAATTTTACAAATCAAAGGCATTTTCCAAAATACAAACATCTTTTCGTTTTTATTTATTCCGTTCTGTCCGTAATCGTGCTTATAATTTTTTGAAATCTGAACTTAAAATGACAGATTATTTTGAAGAGAAGCATGATATAACATTTTCAGAAGGGGAAAATCCTGAATCAATAAGTCAATTTGAGGAAATGTATCAAGATGTACAAAACGCCGTAAATACGCTACCAATTGAGCGAAGAAAGATTTATTTGATGAACCGATTTGAAGGAAAACGATACCAGGAAATTGCGGATGAATTAAAACTTTCGGTCAAAACTATTGAGGTACAATTGTATAGGTCAAACAAACATATCAGAGCATTATTGAAAGGCAAATGGATGCTTTCACTTATCTTACTATTATGTAAATGATAATTCAAATGTCAATTATCTGATAAAAATCGAAAAATATGGAATCTAATATAACCAAAGAGTTACTTTTCAACCACTTTATGGGGAATACCTCAGCTATTCAAAAGCGAATGATTGATGAGTGGGTTTTGAATATAACGAACGAAGAATTTTATTACAAATACTTAGAAGAATACGAGTCATTACATCCAGAGTATTCTGCTAATATTGATCTCGCTATTGATAAATATTACTCATTTTTAGAACAAATAAACACTAATGCTATAAATGAATCAAGAACTATTTCAATACCAAAAATGAAATGGGGTAATCAGACTTGGGTGACGATGGCAATTGCAGCATCAATTACATTTATTTTAGGATTTACCATCTATTTTGCACAAGATTATTGGGAATACCAAACTTATGAGACTGCTTTTGGTGAAACTAAATCATTTCAATTGTCGGACGGAAGTAGTGTTGCTCTCAATCCAAATTCATCCTTACGTGTACCCCGTTGGGGCTTCGGAGAAAAATCAAGAAAAGTTTTTTTACAAGGAGAAGCCTCATTTTCAATTAAGCATACCCCATCAAATCAAAAGTTTATTGTTCGAACTGCAAAAAAGTTTGAAGTTGTAGTATTAGGGACTGAATTCACAGTATTTGCCAGAGATAGGGGGGCAAAAGTAATTCTGAACAAAGGCAAAGTTCAACTTAACTTTGAATTAGGAAAATACATCAAAAAGTTAATGATGAATCCTGGGGATTTAGTAATAATTGATAATCAAAGTAATACTAAAATAAAAACGAATACACATCCAGAAATTCAGGAAGTATGGAAAGGTCGTCGCTATATTTTTGAGCAAACTACCTTACAAGAAATAATTTATATTCTTGAAGAAAACTACGGAATTCAAACGGAACTCGAAAATAAGGAATTACTCAACCTAACACTTTCTGGCACCTTCAATGCCAACACGGCAGATGAATTAATTGAATTAGTAGGAGATGTTTTATCTCTTCGAATTACTCGACAAGAAAACAAAGTTTTTATAAAACAATCTAATCAGTAATCATTATAAAATAATATTTTATGAAAAAACAACTTTACCTAACATGGCAGGCACTTGTTTTTACAGTTATTTTGGGGATTGGAGGTCAAATTGCAATTGCTCAACAAGCGTTTGCATCTGCAAAGCAATTTGAAAAACCTAACCAATTACATCTAAAAACGGGAAGCGAATCTAAAACTATGATGCTCAAAGATGCTTTGAAGGTACTCAAAGAACATTATAAAGTAGATATTGTATTCGGAGATAAGACCATTGAAGACTTGGTTGTTCCTACGGATGAATTTGATTTTCAGCAACCCATTGAAAAGAACTTGACAAAAGTCCTTGAGATGAGTGGTTTGAAGTTTAAGAAAATGAAAAATGGTTCTTTTGCTATCTTGAGCAAAGGAGAGAAGAAACTAAGTACTGATATTCAAACACTTGAATTTACTCCTAAAAATCAAGAAGGTATTTTTGAGCAAACATCACCCAAAACAGTTGGATTAATAAATTTCGTTGATGCAAGTATGCCCGTCAAAGGAAAGGTAATGGATGATAAATCTGAGCCGATGTTGGGAGTAAATGTCTATTTAAAAGGAACAACAAAAGGTACGACCACAAATGCGGCTGGAGAATTTACATTGGATGTAATCAATAAAAATTCCGTTCTTATTTTTTCATTTATTGGGTTTAATAGCCAAGAAGTAACGGTAGGAAACCAATCAGTCTTGAATATTACTATGGTTACAGACATTAAATCCTTGGATGAAGTGGTTGTGGTAGGCTATGGCACACAAAAAAGGTCTGATATTACTGGAGCCGTATCAAAATTCAAAGACGATAAACTCGACCAAAAAGCAGTATCAAGGCTTGACCAGGCAATGCAAGGTCGAATCGCTGGTGTTCAAATTCAGAATGTTTCGGCTCAGGCGGGTGATGCCCCTAAAATTACAATTCGAGGCATCAGCTCGGTAAATGCAGGACAAAGCCCGTTGATTGTAGTGGACGGACAACCTGTACCAGATGGACTTACGTTTGTTAATCCAGCCGATGTGGAATCAGTAGAAGTGTTGAAAGATGCTGCTTCGGCTGCAATTTACGGTTCACGAGGAGCAAGTGGTGTTATTTTAATTACCACAAAAAGTGGAAAAACCGATAAAACGCAATTCTCCTTTAATTACTCTGTTGGTCAAAAAACGGCTTATAACAGGTATCCTATACTTTCCACTACCGATTTTATGAAACAGTTATTTGCCGAAGCTGCCCTAAAAGCAACCGACCCAAGCATTCCTATTCCAACGGGAAGTGGGATAGCTGCTGATGGAGATCGTTCTGCGTATATAATTGAACAAGCACTTTTAGGGGGTAAAGGTACAGATTATCAAAGTGAATCGCTCAGAAGTGGTGTGTTTCAAAATATTCAATTAAGTGCTTCTGGAGGAAAAAAAGATGTTCGCTATTTTGTTTCAGGGGGTTATCAAACTGACGAAGGAATGATGATAAAAAGTAATTTTGAAAAGATAAATATCAGAGCAAAAGTTGATGTAGATTTAAGTAAAAGGGTAAAATTTTCTATCAATTTGAATCCTTCTTACACGACAAAGGAGACACCGTCTGAGAATTTCACAAATTTTATGCGTTTTCCAAGTTATTTGCCAGTCTATCACACCGCAGAAACGCTTGCGTTGGTTCAACAGAATGCCCAGTGGGCAGGCTTACAAGTGGGGGATTATGCAAATCCTCGGCATTTTAGCTCTCTAAATTATTCAGGTTTGATGCCTGATGGTTCGATGTGGACTTCAACGGGACTCACTGGACCACAGCAAGGATCTTCGCAAAATAATCCTAAATCTGCCACCCTTAGTCAGGACATCAATACGAAAGATTATCGTTTTCAAGGTTCGGCTAATCTTATTTTTAACATCCTTCCTGGTTTAGACTTTAAAACTATGGGAAGTGTATATATCACTAATGGAAGTGGTTTAAACTGGGCTAATAGAAACGCTACGGGGGATGGAATCGTTAGCAAAGGTATTTATACTAACAATTCTTATTTAGATCTACTTTGGGAAAATACCCTGTCGTACAAGAAGGAAATTAAAAATCATTCAATAAGTGTTTTGGCGGGATTTACCGCACAAAAAACTACCACAAGTAGAGACCAAACAACGGGTTTAGACTATCCAAGTGATAATATCAGAACCTTGAATAACGCCTTATCAATTGATAAGGCTGGGACTTTTGGTACAAAAAACCAAATTGGTTTAGAGTCGTATTTAGGAAGAGTAACTTATGCGTTTAAGAATAAGTATTTATTCAATGCCAGTTTTAGAGCCGATGGGAGTTCCTATTTTGGACCAGACAATAAATGGGGAACCTTCCCCGCTGTTTCTTTAGGTTGGGTTGCCACCGAAGAACAATTTCTAAACCATATTCCAGGATTAAACAGGCTTGGTTTTCGGGCAAGTTATGGCGTTTCTGGCAATAACCGAATTTTAGATTTTGGTTATTTGAACCTCCTAAACTCGGCAAACTACCCACTGGGTGCTGGAACTGGCTCATCGGTGGCTGGACAAGTACCTTCTTCAACCATCATTGCCAATCCTAATATTACTTGGGAAAGCACTTTTCAAACAAACTTTGGGCTTGATTTAGCACTACTTGGCAACCGTATTAATCTATCAGTTGATGTTTATCAATCAGTAACAGATAGGCTTCTGTTACAACAATCATCCATGGCATTTACAGGAGTTCCGTTGTTTTGGAATAATATCGGGAGTTTGGATAATAAAGGATTTGAGATTGAATTAACCACAAATAATATTAAAACATCGAATTTTAAATGGACGACTTCGGCTAATTTATCCCATACTGAAAACCGAATTAGGGAGTTGGGAAAAGAGGCATATTTATTAAATCAGGGGGAAAGAACCGAAATTTATCAAAATAAGGTTGGAGACCCATTGGTTCAATTCTTCGGATTCAAAACTGACGGCGTATGGTTATCACAAGCACAAATTGATAAGGCAAAACTTGATGGAATAAAAAGTGCTTTACCGAATTTATTTGTACCAGGTGGCTTGAAATTGGTTGATTTGAATGGAGATGGCGTGATTGATAACGCCGATCGAACCGTTATTGGCAATCCTTACCCAGACTTTACTTGGGGAATTACAAATACTTTTTCTTATCGGTCATTTGATTTGAGTTTTACTTTTCAGGGTGTTCAGGGCGGATCGTTAATCAATGGTGACCCCAATTATTTAGAAGCAAAGCAAAAAAACCTTGCTTATACCACAAATCGTTAGTTGAGTCCAATGTTTCCAGGAGACGGAAAGACCCCTTACGCTTCAAACGGATACAACTGGTTATTAACGGATTATGTGGTAGAAGATGCTTCCTATTATTCACTTAGAGATATAAATTTTGGTTTTAGATTGCCGAAAGCCATAGCAAAGTCGCTTAAATTCAATACTTTGCGATTATATGTTTCTGCACAAAACCTTTATTATCATACCGCAAAAGGCTATCGTGGTTTGAACCCAGAAGGTCGCTTTTCAAGTGGTCCATATAATACTTCTTTGATTGATGGCTATCAAAGAGGGACATTCCCAATTCCCAAAACTTTGATTTTTGGAGTAGATATTAATTTTTAATTGATAAAAAGACTAATCATGAGAGCAAACAAATATATCTTCATTTTACTATTTTTAAGTTTAAGCGGATGTGATAAAATAATTGATTTATCACCCCAATCGAACTTAAATACAAGCACATACTATTCTAATTTGGTAGAAATAAGCAGTGCTTTGACGGGTTGTTATAACGGACTTCAAAAACCACTCTTAGAAGAATGGACTCTGACGGAATTGCGTAGTGATAATGCTGTTATGGGGGCAACGGGAAGTCAATCTCAAGTAAATAGAGATTTGAGCGATTTGGATATGTTTTTTCCAAGTACCTCTCATGCGGGTAATTATAACTATTGGCTTTATACGTATTACAATATTTATGCGACAAACCTTGTGTTAAATGCGTTGAATGTAAATTATGATTCAAATGCAGGAACAATTGGATTTGGAGATTTGACGATTCCTGTTAAAGATACTGACCGCAAAAAACTATCTGCCGAAGCAACTTTTATTAGAGCGCATCATTATTTCAACTTGGTTAGACTTTATGGGGCTGTTTTTCTGGTTCATGAACCAATCTCACCGAATGATGCAAAAGCAGTAAATCGTTCAACCATTGATGAGATTTACAAACTTATCATTGCTGACTTGCAGAATACAATCGCAAATGGTAACCCAGCGAAATTTAGTGCCATAGCTTCAACTGAGCTTGGACGAGCTAATGCGTGGAGTGCAAAAGCGTTGCTGGCAAAAGTATATTTAACTTTAAATAAAAAAACAGAAGCAGCAACCTTATTACAAGATGTCATCAGCAATAGTGGATATAGCTTAAATCCAACCTATACTAATATCTTTTCCATAAATTCTGAAATGAGTTCAGAGATTCTTTTTTCTATCCGTTTCAAAGGTGGTGGTTTAGGTCTGGGAAATAGACTTCCAAATTCATTTGCTCCCTTAAATAGTGGTGCTGCGGTTATTAATGGCGATGGAAGTGGCTACAATTATCCGACTTCGGAACTTAATAATTTATACACTGCCACTGATATCAGAAAAAGTGTAAATATTGGTGTATATGGCACTGGTACAACGGCCAAATTATACCCTAAAAAACATATTTCTGTGGTAGCAATAGCCAATGATGCCGAGAATGACTGGCCAGTAATTCGTTTCGCTGATGTATTGTTGATGTTAGCGGAAGCTCAAGGTAATTCGACTTCAAGTTTGACCGCAATAAACCAAGTGAGAGCAAGAGCGGGACTTTCGGCATTAACTGCTGTGAATATATCTACTACTGCCCAGTTTGAAACGGTTTTAAATTTAGAAAGAAGATTAGAGTTTCCTTTTGAAAACATACGTTGGTTCGATATCCTTCGATTAAATACAACTTTTACCACGCTCACGGCTGAAAAAACCATGAAGGAACATTTTGCAAATATGTATCCAACACAATATGCATTATATCCTGCTCCACAAGTATCACTGATAGATTTACAAGGGTTTGCCAATAACAACCGATTTATATTACCAATTCCTCAACGTGAAATTGATAATAATACTCAATTAAAAATTTCACAAAACGCTGGGTATTAAGATTTAATAAGTCCCCTTGAAAATTCAACTTTCATTACTAATGGACATAAAAAGAGGATATTTGTTGATATGCTTTTCAGTTTTTACTGCTTTTGCTGGTCAAGCACAATCTCAAAAAACTGAAATAAAACTTTTAGGGTATGCAATAGAACAATTTGTGTTAGGTAAAGAAATCTATCATGACAAATTAGAAAACAAAACGAAGTTTTCTGAAAACTGGGTGGTTCAAATGAATAAGGCTGATTCGAGTTTGAAACGATATGCCAGAATTGAGGGCGGAAAATTAGAAGTGCAAGATCCAAGAGGTTGTACTATTTGGTTTAAGAGTAAAATGAAAGGTCCTTTAATGATTACTTATCGGGTAACGGCTTCATCAAAATATAACCAAGGAAACGACATCGTACCAAGAGACATCAATCAGTTTTGGATGGCTCAAAACCCAGATAATATTCCTGCCGTTGCCAAAGGTGGTTTGTTTGATGCTGAAAAATATGAAGGAGATTTCAAGTCTTACGACCCAATTCTTTGCTATTATGCCAGTACGGGAGGGGGGAATACTACGAATTATAATCGAACCACACGCATCAGAAGGTATCCAAGAAAAATTGATGGCAAACAAGCCGACCATCTCGGACTTAATTTTCGAGATGATGATAAAGATTTTTTAATTGTACCCGACAAAGAACATTTGGTGCAATTAGTTGCTGCCGATGATATAGTACAATACATCGTTGATGGAAAAATTGTTTATCAAATCAAAAAAGGCGATAGTGTCGGGGTATTTAATGATGCAAATACAACAATTTCAAAAGGAGTATGGGGCGAAGCTCCTTTTACTTATTATTCTGAAGGGTATTTTGGATTTAGAATGACAAGGACACATCATACTTACAGTGATTTTCAGGTATTTAGACTAAATAAGATTAAATGAAAAAGGGATTTTACGTAATAGTAATTGCATTGATTTGCCCATTATTTATAGAGGCAAAAACGATTGAAGTAAAAACGATTCCAGCATTACAATCAGCGATTAACATTGCAAAAGCTGGCGATATTATCATTCTTGCCAATAATAAATATGCTGATGCAGGACTCATTAAAATTGACAATAATGGTGTAACCGTTAAATCAGCTACGCCTGGGGGAGTAACGCTTACTGGAAATTCATTTGTTGTTATCACTGGGAATAATAATACATTTTCTGGATTTCAGTTTATAGATGTTAATGTCAGTGCTGGTAAACAAAAAAAATTAGAAAAAAATGGAGGACAGGAAGGCGAAGGTAGAGTTGTAGCGATTAGTGGTAAATACAATGTGATTACCCAATGTAATTTTTACAATTGTATCTCTAAAAACTATGTTCATTTTGAGGAAGGAAGTCAGTACAATGAATTGACATTCAGTAATTTAGAAGCCAAACCTGCCACTATGAATGCGGGACCAGGCATACAAATAACGACTTCTGATAAAGTGGTGAGTCATACAAAAATTAGTCATTGTACCTTTATGAACTTTGGAGGTGAAGGCGGGGATTTTGGTAACGAACCTATCAGAATTGGTCTTGGAATTGAACAAAATAATACCAGCGGTGCGATAGTAGAATATTGTTATTTTGAAAATCTGGGAATGGGCGACAGCGAGACTATTTCATTGAAAAGTACCTATAACATCATTCGCTACAATACTTTCAATAATAATCCAGTAGGTCAATTAGTATTCAGAACTGGAAATAAAAGTGCCGCCTACGGAAATTTTTTCATCAATTCTGGTGGCATCAGAATCAAAGAAGGGGGTAAACATTGTGTTTATAACAACTATTTTCAAGGTGCCGCTGAAATGCCTTCTCTCGAATTAATGAATTTTAAATTGAATCAAAAAACGCTTGTGGGCGAGCCATTGGATAGTATTTACGTATATCACAATACGTTTTATAATGCTGGTGTGATTGAAATGGGTGGAAAAAGTAGTAAAAATGAAGGGAAAGGAAAAGGTTTGGGTAGTAATCCACCTAAAAATATACAGTTTATTAATAACTTAATCGTTAAAAATTCAGGGGCTGTGGTTGAAAACTTAAATGAAAATGTAACCTACTCAAACAATATATTTTGGGGTGATGCAAAGTTGGGCTTTGAATCTAATAAAACCCAATTTATCAACATTAACCCAAAAATGAAACTAAATTCTACTGGCTATTATGTGCTTTCAGGAAAAAGCCCAGCCATTGATGCCGCAAATAGTGCGGTGATTCCTTTAACAGTTAACCCCGTTAATGACAACGACGTTAAATTAATGCTTGATATTGAGGGACAATCGAGGCTTTCGGACAAAACTAAAAATGATATTGGTTGCGATGAGTTTTCAACAGGCAAAATAACAAACAGACCCTTAAAACAGCGTGATGTTGGACCGTCATATTTATTCAAGTAATTAATTGAACTCTCTAAAAATGAAGTATTCTTATAGACATATAATAGCCAAGTTAACTTTTTTAACCATTTTTTGGGGCTTTTTAAGTTGTGAAGAAACAACAACTGAGAAAGAGGAAATGGTTTTGATTCAGGCAACTGGCAACATTCATAGTTTTTGGATGGATGTCTCACCCGTGACGGTCGCTCAATTCCGAACATTTGTCCTAAGCACTCATTACCAAACTCAAGCAGATAAATTTGGAGATGCGGGGGTATTTGAATTCAAAACTGGTGATTGGGGCTTGGTGAAAGGTGCAAATTGGGAATATCCTTATGGCAAACAAGCACCAAAAGCAAAGCCTAATCATCCCGTTACGCAAGTTTCATGGAATGATGCCATAGCCTATTGTAAATGGGCCAAAAAGCGTTTACCAACAAGTGAAGAATTTTTATTAGCCCAAAAAAATGGTAATCCCAACAACGACCAAACATATACTTGGGGTAAGGATTACAAAGAAGGAAATAAGTTTAAAGCAAACTTTTGGCAAGGGAGTTTTCCTTCCAAAAATACGGTTGAAGATGGTTTTTTAACAACTTCGCCCGTTGGGTATTTCGGAAAAAATAAAATTAATTTGGTGGATATTGAAGGCAATGTGTGGCAATGGTGTAGTGATGATTCTAAAGAAAAACCAGAAGAAAAGTACCAACGAGGCGGTTCATTTCTTTGTGATCCTATGGTTTGTCACGGTTTTAAAACGGGGGGTATTTCATCTTCCTCTGCTGAAACAAGCCTTTGTCATACTGGATTTAGAGGCGTTAAAAATGCAGATTAAATTTTTAAAAAATAAAATGAAAAAACTAATACTATTCCTCTTTTTGAGTTCAAGTTCAGTTTTTGCTCAAAAACAAAAACCGAATGTACTTTTTATTGCCTTGGATGATTTGAAACCATTACTCAATTGTTATGGTGAGAAACAAATGAAAACACCAAATATTGACCGATTGGCTAAAATGGGGACAATATTCATGAATAATTATTGCCAACAGGCGGTTTGTGCCCCCACTCGGGCAAGTCTTTTGACGGGTCAGAGACCCGACTATACTCGTATCTGGGATTTGAAAACCCAAATAAGGGATATGAACCCCAACATCGTAACATTGCCGCAATATTTTAAGCAAAATGGCTATGTAACAGCTGGAATTGGAAAAGTTTTTGACCAACGCTCGGTGGATAAAGGCTATGAATCTGCCTCTTGGACTTTGCCCTATACTACTTATTTTAAATCAAAACCAAATGAATATGCCAAAGGATTTGAGCCACCTCTGGACGAGTATTATCAAGCACCCGAAACAAAAAAACTAATTGAGAAAATTAAAAATGAAGCCACCGCAAAAGGCTTGACGGGTGAAAAGTTTGATGCCTACATGAAACTCAATCGTGGACCTGCCTATGAAGCCGCTAATGTACCAGATGATGCCTATAATGATGGCGTAATTGCTCGAAAAGCTGTTGAAACGATTGGGGAACTTGCCAAAAGTAAAGAACCATTTTTCTATGCGGTAGGTTTTGCGAAGCCACATTTACCTTTTTGCTCTCCCCAAAAATATTGGGATATGTACGACCGTTCTAAAATCAGTTTAGCGGCATTTCAGGAATTAACAAAAGGCACTGAAAAGTTTGCTTTTCAACCCTCTGGCGAATTGGTAAATAATTATGTACTACCAAATGGCGAAAGATATGACACAGGTTATACACCTAAAGCCGAAGCCCAACAAAGAGCCTTGATTCATGGCTATTATGCAGCTGTTAGTTATGCTGATGCACAAGTTGGGAAACTTTTAGACGAAATAGAAAAACAAGGATTAACCCAAAATACGATTATTGTACTTTGGGGCGACCATGGTTGGCACCTCGGTGACCATACGATGTGGTGCAAACATAGCAACTTTGAACAAGCCACCCACGCACCGTTAATCATTGCTTCGCCAAACTTCAAAGGGAATCAAAGAGCAGAAGGTTTGACCGAATTTGTAGATGTTTTTCCTACCTTAACTGATTTGGCAGGACTAAAAACACCCGAAAACTTGGCGGGCAAAAGTTTAGTCCCTGTCTTGAAAAATCCAAAAATAGAAGTGAAAACGTATGCCCAAAGCCAATATCCTCGCTCGAAGGGCGATAATACAGATTTAGAAGGTAATGGTTTAATGGGTTATACAATTCGTACAAAACATTACCGCTACACGGCTTGGTTTGAAGAGAATTACAAGAAAAATAAAATTTTATCTACTGCAAAACCGATTGCTGTTGAACTCTATGATTACCAAAAAGACCCCAACGAAACTGAAAATTTGGTCAATAAAGTCAGTTACAGGCAAATTGCCAAAGACCATGAAAAGTTGATGACTGAATTTTTAGCAACTCAAAATCATTCAAGATAATGAAAAAAATATTTAATCTCGGCTTCATTTTATTGAGTGTGGCTTTGATAAGTTTTCAAAAAACGAAAGAAACCAAGCCTAAATACAATGTGCTTTTTATAGCAGTAGATGATTTAAAACCACTATTGGGATGCTATGGTGAAAAACAGATGAAAACTCCAAACATTGACCGTTTGGCAAAAATGGGGACTGTTTTTATGAATAACTATTGCCAACAAGCAGTATGTGGTCCAACTCGTGCAAGCCTTATGACGGGTATGCGTCCCGATTACACCCGTGTATGGGATTTAAAAACTCAAATGCGAGAAATGAATCCCGACATACTCACAATACCCCAGTATTTCAAACAAAATGGTTATCTCACAACGGGCATCGGCAAGATTTATCATCCAACCGATATTGACAAAAATTTTGATACCCCTTCTTGGTCTGAGTCCTATTATAAAGTAAAACCAGAAGACTATAATGCTGAGACAGGTATGCCAATAAACGGTCGTTATCAGTCAGTCGATAATAGAAAAATGGTGGAGCAATTTGAGGCAGCAACAGGAGGTAAGAAGAAAAAGGGCGAACCAGAAGATGAAGATTCAGAAAAAACTGAGAGTCGAGGTCCCGCTTTTGAATCGGCAGATGTGCCAGATGATGCTTATTTAGATGGCGTAGTTGCCAAAAAAGCAGTAGCCAAATTGGGAGAATTAGCCAAAAGTAAAGAACCGTTTTTCTATGCCGTTGGGTTTGCTAAACCACATTTGCCGTTTTGCTCACCCAAAAAGTATTGGGATGTGTACGACCGTTCTAAAATTCAACTGGCTGCTTTTCAAGAATTAGCCAAAGGTACGCCTGAGTTTACCTACCAAGCATCGGGCGAATTGGTAAATAATTATGTATTGCCCAATGGAGAACGTTACAAAAAAGGATACGTAAAACAAACCGAAGCCAATCAACGAGAATTGATTCATGGCTATTATGCAGCCATTAGCTATACTGATGCCCAAGTCGGCAAATTATTGGATGAATTGGATAAACAAGGTTTAACCAAAAATACTATCATTGTACTTTGGGGCGACCACGGCTGGCATCTTGGCGACCACACCGTTTGGGCAAAACACACGAATCTTCAACAGACAACCAAAGCCCCACTAATTTTTGTTTCACCAACCATCAAAGGCAATCAAAAAGCACAAGGTATCACTGAATTTGTTGATATTTTCCCAACTTTGACTGAATTGGCAGGTTTGAAAACACCAGAGAAATTGGCTGGAAAAAGTTTAGTAACTTTGATGAAAGACTCAAAAAAAGAAGTTAAAAACTATGCCGTAAGTCAATATCACCGCAAGGTCAATAAAGCCGATGTTATGGGTTACACGCTACGGACCAAACGTTATCGCTACACTGCTTGGTACCAAGAAAATTATAGACAAATTAATTTGATGCCCAATGCAAAAATCGTAGGTGTTGAATTGTATGACTATGAAAAAGACCCGAACGAAACTGAAAATTTAGCAGAAAAAGCTGATTATCAAAAGATTTTGAAAGAACACGAAAAATTAATGACTGAATTTTTAACTAATCAAAGCCATTCGAGATGAAAAAAATAAACACAATTATTGGGCTTCTGATATGCTTTTTGTCAATCAATACTTTTGCCCAAGACAAAATATCAAATATTCAACACGCCAAAACCCAACTTAATTATGCTTTTGACGAAATAGCCAAAGCAAAGGTTGGAAATCCAAAGTTAGTTAGCCCGAGGACTGTGAGAAACGATAGCTTGATATTAGTTCCATCCAAAGATTGGACAAGTGGTTTCTTTGCGGGAAACCTCTGGTATATGTTCGAAATGACAAATGATAAAAAATGGCTCGAAAAAGCAAAAGAATTTACAGCTCTTCAAGAACCAGAAAAAACAAATGGCGTAACTCACGACATGGGCTTTAAGATGTATTGCAGTTATGGCAATGGGTATCGACTAACAAAAGATACAAAGTATAGAGAGATATTAATTCAATCGGCACGTACTTTAATTACTCGTTTCAATCCTACCGTGGGATGTATCCGCTCCTGGGATCATCATGCTGATGTATGGAAATTTCCCGTAATTATTGATAATATGATGAATCTTGAACTGCTTTTCTGGGCGTTCAATGAGACCAAAGATTCTACGTTTTACAAAGTAGCTATTAGCCATGCAAATACTACGATGAAAAATCATTTCAGAGATGATTTTAGCTCTTATCACGTCATTGGATATGATACTCAAACGGGAAAAGCCATTCAAAAAAATACGCATCAAGGTTATAATGACGCTTCTTCATGGTCAAGAGGGCAATCTTGGGGTTTGTACAGTTATACCATGTGTTATAGAGAAACGGGCAAAAAAGAATACCTTGACCACGCAGAAAAAATCGCCAACTTTATCTTAAATCACCCTAATCTTCCAAAAGATTTAGTACCGTATTGGGATTTTAATGCCCCTGACATTCCGAATGCCCCACGAGATGCTTCTGCGGCGGCTATCATGGCTTCCGCTTTTTATGAATTAAGTACCATAGTGCCTGAGAAAGCAGAATTTTATAAAGGAAAAGCTGACAAAATTATAAGCAACCTTTCAAAAAAATACCGTGCCGAACCGATGACCAACAAAGGATTTTTATTGACAAGCAGCACTGGAAATCTTCCCGCAAAAAGTGAAGTAAATGTGCCAATCAATTACGCAGATTATTATTACTTGGAAGCGTTGTTAAGAAAGAAGGCATTAAAAAAATAGAAAATAGCTGTTGATAAGTCATAAATATCGTTGAAATGAAAAATAAAATCCTTTTTATTATTCTTCTCTTTGAGGTGTCATGTTCATGGACTTTTGCCCAAAAACAGCAGAAACTCAATATTTTGATGATAGTTTGTGAGGATATGAGTCCTCATTTGGGCTGTTATGGTGATTTGTTGGTCAAAACCCCAAATATTGATGAATTGGCAAAAGAAGGAGTACGATATACACGAATGTTTACAACGGCTGGCGTATGTGCACCCAGTAGAGCGGCTTTGATTACGGGTATGTACCAAACTTCAACAGGAACACACAATATGCGAACCCAATTGGATGCCTCAAAACCAGACGGAATGAAAGGTTATTCAAGGGTTGTGCCACCCTACGTAAAATGTTACTCTGAATACCTAAGAACGGCTGGGTACTTTTGTACCAATAACGCTAAAACAGATTATCAGTTTGAACCACCAATCACAGCTTGGGATGAAAATGGTAAAAATGCTCATTGGCGTAATCGAACCAATAAGACTAAGCCTTTTTTTTCGATATTTAATTTAGAAGTAACCCACGAATCTCAGGTGTGGGCAAGAGAAAAAGAACCTCTCGAAATTGACCCAAAAAAAGTAATAGTGCCATCCTATTATCAGGATTCGCCGATAGTCAGGAAAGATATTGCCCGTTTTTTATCAAACGTCAATGAAATGGATAGACAAGTAGGCAAGATTTTAGATCAACTCAAAGAAGATAATTTACTTGAAAAGACCATCATACTTTTTTACAGTGACCACGGAGATGGACTGCCTTATGTAAAACGAGAAGTTACCAATAGAGGGCTTCATGTACCATTTATTATTCGTTATCCCAATAAAAAAAGTGCTGGAACTACGGATAATGCTTTGCATAGTTTTATTGATATTCCACCCAGTATTTTGTCTATTGCGAATATTATTTTACCAAAACATTTTGAAGGACAAGCATTTTTGGGTAAAAAAGCTTCAAAAGAGCCTCGTAAATATATATTTGGAGCAAGAGATAGATTAGACCAAGTGTATGATAGAGTTCGGTCAGTTCGAGACAATCGTTTTCAATATCTTCGCAATTTTTATCCCGAAAAACCTTATTACATGAACGTCCTTTATCGTCTTCAGCAACCGATGATGGCTGAGATGATTAGGTTGCGAGATGAAGGTAAATTAACACCTTTACAAATGCGTTGGTTTCAGCCAAAAGGCATGAAAGATGAATTATACGATTTAGACAAAGACCCATTTCAGTTCGATAATTTGGCTCAAAAGCCCGAATACCAAGCAAAACTCAAAGAATTGAGTGCGACAATGGACAATTGGATGGCAAAATACGGCGATATGGGTGCAATGGATGAAAAAGAAATGATTGAACAGCAATGGCCCAAAGGTATTCAGCCTACCACAGCCGCACCTGTTTCAATTATCAAAAACGGCAAGTATATGTTAAGCTGTCCAACAGAAGGGGCATCAATTGCCTATAAAATTTGGAATAAAAACGAAACAGAGTCAACTCATTGGCAAGTTTATTCTAAACCCTTAACGCTTAAAAAAGAAGAAAAAATAAAGGCATTGTCTATCAGAATTGGATATAAACCGAGTAATGAAACCATTTTTTAAACCAAAAAATTCTTAGAGATGAAAGTTAGATTTGTATCTGTACTGTTATTGTTAAGCAATTTATTTACGATAAATGTAATTGCCCAAAAACAACCGAAACCCAATATCATTGTCATAATGGCGGACGACCTCGGTTATAGTGATATTGGTTGTTATGGTTCAGAAATTAAGACTCCAAATCTTGACAGATTAGCAAGTCATGGTGCTAAGTTTACCCAATTTTATAATGCAGCTCGTTGTTGCCCAAGCAGAGCATCATTGCTCACTGGTGTATATCCACATCAGGCAGGAATTGGAGAGATGGTTACAAAGGAAAAAGAATTCAATAGAAGTCCAGAAACGGCATATCAAGGATGGCTTAGTCGGAATACCGTTACAATCGCCGAAGTATTAAAAACCGCAGGATATAATACTTATATGTCTGGCAAATGGCACGTGGGCGAACAAAAACCAGATTGGCCATTGCAAAGAGGTTTTGATAAGTTTTTTGGAATTATCAATGGAACAAGCAGCTACTATGAACAACTTCCAAACCATCTGATTGCGGAAGGTAACGAACCTTATAAAGTATCCGAGAACTTTTATTTGACTGATGCTATTAGTGAAAAAGCTGTTAGTTATATCGACCAAAATAAATCAACTGGAAAGCCATTGTTCATGTATGTAGCCTTTACTGCCCCGCACTATCCGCTTCATGCCCCAGCAGATGAGATTGCCAAGTACAAGGGAAAATATATGATGGGTTGGGATAAATTAAGAGAACAACGTTTTGCCAGACAAAAAGAATTGGGGCTTTTGCCAAAAAATGTAAAGTTTTCTGAAAGAGAACCAAATTTGCCACTTTGGGAGGATTTGAAAGACAAAGAAGAGTGGGATCAAAAAATGGCAACCTATGCAGCGATGATAACAAGAATGGATAAAGGTATTGGAAAAATCATTGCTAAATTAGAAGCCAACGGGCAATTAGACAACACAATGATTGTTTTTTTAGCCGATAACGGAGGCTGTGCTGAAGATATAAAAGGACGTACAAAAAATGATGTTGGAGCTGACCGTTACGCTGAAACATTTACCAAAGTCACAGGCGAGAAGGGGTCTTATCAAGCTTATGGCAAACCTTGGGCTACTGCCAGTAATTCACCGTTTAGATATTACAAACAGTTCACGCACGAAGGGGGAATTTCGACTCCTTTTATCGTTCATTATCCAAAGGCAATCACAAAAGCCTTCCAGACCAATCAAGTTGGGCATATCATGGACATCATGCCTACTTGTGTAGCACTTGCAGGTGCAACTTATCCAACAATGTTCAACAATAAAGAAATTAAACCCGTAGAAGGATTAAGTCTTTTACCAATTATTAGTGGAAAAATCAGAAAACCTCACGATTTTATAGCTTGGGAACATTTCGATTGTCGGGCGTATCGCCAAGGAAATTGGAAAATCGTTTGGCCAAAAACAATAAAAAAATGGGAATTGTACGATATTGTAAATGACCGTGCTGAGACTAATAATTTAGCCGAAGAAAATCCTGAAAAATTGCAAGAAATGATAACTGGATACGATAAATGGGCTAAAAAAATTGGGGTTGAAATTAGAGTGGCAAAAGGTGGAGAATAGTAAAAAACATTCAAAATGAATAAAATTCAGAAAACCATGTTAAAATTAAAATTTACTAATACCATATTAATTGCCTTACTTTTTGGTTTGGTAAGTCAAACTTTTGCTCAGAAGAAACCAAACATCATCTTTATATTGGCGGATGATTACGGGGTAGGAGAAGTGGGCTGTTATGGTGCAGATAATTACAAAACTCCCAATATTGATAAGTTAGCGAATACTGGCATAAAGTTTAACCATTGTTATACCGCATCACTCTGTGGCCCATCGAGAGCGTTGCTGATGACGGGTCGATATGCTTTTCGAACAGGGGCGGTTAATCAAGATAAAACAGGTGAATTTACTCCCCAAGCAGAAACAATGATTCCTAAAAC
>JBBRMR010000067.1:0-29817 GCA_038230735.1 Cytophagales bacterium | reverse complement strand
TACTTGAAAGCACATTAAATTTAAAGGTATAAAAAAAGCCAAACCCACCAAGTAGAATCAGCAAAAAACATCATGTTGAAAAAAAGCTAATAAACAGCAAAAGCACCCATTTCTGAGTGCTTTTAGCGGTCTGGACGGGACTCGAACCCGCGACCCCATGCGTGACAGGCATGTATTCTAACCAACTGAACTACCAAACCAAATATATTATCTCCTAAACGAGCAATTTTTGAAAAATACTGACTCGCTGTCGTTGAATTGTGATACAAAAGTAGATGTTTTTTCGGACAATGCAATATCTTTGTTGAAAAAAAAACTGAAAATACTCATGCAGAAACCCACTGGAAACGAATATCCGCAGAATAAATATTTCTCTTTTTATATAGAACAAGTTGATTATCATAATGTTATTGAAGCACTTATGGTGAATAAAGATGTGGTGATAAACTTGTTTAAAAGTTTATCGGAAGAGCAAAAAAACTTTCGGTATGACGTAGGGAAGTGGTCGCCGCATGAGATGTTGGGGCATTTGACGGATACTGAACGCATTTTTGGGTATCGGGCTTTGTGTATTGCTCGGGGTGAGAAAAAATCCCTACCTGGGTTTGATGAAAATGAATATGCCGATGCAGCTCGTTTCTCAGAAATTAGCTTTGAATCTTTGTTGGAACAGTATCGTTTAGTGCGTGAATGTTCGCTGGCTTTATTTTCTACTTTTACAGATGAAGTGGCTTCGCAGATTGGAAGTGCCAATGGAAATGCAGTATCGGCAAAGGCATTGATTTGGATGATTGCAGGACATGAAATTCATCATTTGAAGGTGTTAAAGGAAAAATATTTAATATAGCTTTGAGCGATGAGGTGCGAGCATTGAGGTATGAGATTTATGAAATAAACTCACCACTCATAGCTCATGCTCATAGCTCACTGCTCACTGCTTATGGCTTTAAAATTTTATAAATATCAAGGTACTGGAAATGATTTTGTGGTGGTGGATGACCGCTCTGAGACTTTTCCTGTTTCTCAAAAATACATTGCTGACCTTTGCCATCGCCGTTTTGGAGTGGGAGCAGATGGTCTGATGCTTTTGCAAAATGCCGAGGGTTATGACTTTCGGATGGTGTACTTCAATGCTGATGGTACAGAAGGTTCCATGTGTGGAAACGGTGGGCGTTGCTTGGTGCGTTTTGCTCATGATTTGGGTATCATTGGCGATTCTACTACTTTTATTGCCGTTGATGGAGAGCATGAGGCTAAGGTTACGTCAGATGTCATTTCTCTGAAAATGATTGATGTGAAAAATATTGAGCAAACTGATTCTTACGATTTTATGGATACGGGTTCGCCGCATTATGTGGAATACGTGGAGGATTTGGCACATTTTGACGTTTTCACGAAAGGAAAATCTATTCGATACAATGAGCAATTTGTGAGCAAAGGAGGTACCAATGTGAACTTTGTGGAAGTGGTGGGCGATAATCAACTGAAGGTTCGTACCTACGAGCGGGGTGTTGAGGATGAGACTTATGCCTGTGGAACGGGCGTAACTGCTTGTGCATTGTCAGCAAATTTGCGGTATGGTTTTAATAAATTTGTGGATATTAAAGTAGTAGGAGGCAAACTGAGAATTGAATTTAGTAAAAATGCCGATGGTACTTTTCAAGATGTATTTTTGATTGGTTCTGCGGTGAAGGTTTTTGAAGGAAATATTTAAAATAGTTATGAATTATGAATTTCCTGTCATAACTCATAATTCATAATTCATAACTTATAACTGAATAAAATGACTATTACTGTTGTGGGGCTTGGGCTAATTGGTGGCTCAATGGCTTTGAGTTTGAAAGAAAATGCTTTTGCCGATGTTGTGATTGGCGTTGATAATAATACTGGACATATAGCCAAAGCCCTTTCGTTGAGATTGGTGGATAAGGCGATGGATTTGGTGGATGCTATCAATCAATCTGATATTATTATTTTGGCGGCTCCTGTGGATGCTACGGCGGCAATGTTACCTCAAATTTTGGATTTAATGTCTGAAAATCAGGTAGTTATTGATGTTGGTTCAACCAAAAGACCTGTGGTGGACGGGGTGAGAAATCATCCAAAACGGCAGAATTTTGTGGCTACTCACCCAATGGCTGGCACGGAATTTTCGGGTCCAGAAGCGGCAATTCGTCATCTTTTTGATGGAAAAAATTGTGTGCTTTGTGATGTCGAGGATTCAAAATCCGAATTGGTAGCACTTGTAAAAAGGATGTACGAAGAAGGGTTGAAAATGCGAATAACGTATTTAGAATCAGTCGCTCATGACCAACATACTGCCTATATTTCGCATATTTCGCATATTTGTTCTTTTGCGTTGGCGAGTACAGTTTTAGCTAAGGAAAAGGATGAAGAAAGTATCTTTAATTTGGCAAGTACGGGTTTTGAATCAACGGTGCGTTTGGCAAAATCTAATCCTGAAACTTGGATTCCAATTTTTCGTCAAAATCAAGATAATATCATTGATGTTTTAGATGAATATATCACCACACTTTTGAAATTCAAAGGTTTGATGATTTCGGATAGTTATGGTAAATTGCAAGAATGTTTGGTGCAAGCGAATGATATTAAACGGATTTTGAATAAGTAGATTGTCGATGCTCGCTATCTGTTGTTCGATGTTTGGATCGGCTAAAATGCTCTTTGTACTGATTTTTTCTTGTTCCAAGGGGCAGTGGTGTTCATGCCCATGTTTATGGCAATGGCTATCATTACGAGAGTAAAAATAACGAATACCCACCTGAATATTTTTTGATTCTTGTTCATAACAATTATTGATATTTTTCGTTAATCCGTTCGGATTTAGATTTAAAACAAAGGTAATCAATTTGATAATTTGGAGATTGATAATTTGAAAATTACTATCAAATTATTTATCTATTTTTACGCTAAATATTCCCCTTTTCAATTAACAACCACTATAAAAAGACTTTAGCATTTTAACACAGAATGCTTCTCCTTAAACATGAAAAATCAATTAAAAAAAACCTTATTGCTTATACCAACTGCCTTTATTTTAAGTTGTTCAAATTCGGGTGATAAATACCAAGAAGTTGATGAACCCAAAACCTGTTCGATGATTTTTATTGATAAATCGGTTAGTGTGAATATCAGTAAGAAGTTTATCAATGAGAAATATACCAAAATTATTAACCAGTTGATTGATGAGAATATGAAAGGGAAGGGAGATAAAATTGAGGTGTATTTTATTCATGAAAATACTGCCAAAGGTAAAGCAGCGGACTTGATTTGCAAATCTGAAAAAGGGGAAATCAAAGGAGCAAGTTCAACAGATTCAGAAGCTATTTCAACGGAATATAGTATGTCCTTACAAAAAGAAAGAAGTTTTTTTAAGAAAATAGTTTTTGCTCAATTGGCGGCTCAAAATACTTCTTCGAGCAAGAATAATACAGATATTCAAGCGGCTTTGCCCTTGATTGATAAAGTTGCCTCGAAGGGATTTAACGTAAAAGCTTATTTTCTTTCGGATATGGTTGAAAGTATGAAGGCGGATAACCGTCGTGACTTTCATGTGAATCCGCCCGTGGATGATGCAGCGGCGGTGGGTTGGGCAAGAGAGGATGCGGTGGGTATGAAAGGGCAATTACCAAACCTTTCAATGGCTCAGATTTTTATTGCCAAACCCTTTGAACCCACTGCTTCTCGAAAGAAAAATAATCCTGCTATCTCAGCTTATTGGCAAAGATTATTTATGGAATTGGGGGTGAATACTGAGGTGGTGGAGTTGTAAATTAGTGAAATAAGTCGTAAGTCAAAAGTCGTATGTTTCCCCAAAAACATTTGTAGGAACTTACGACTTTTGACTTAATGACTTACGACATGAAACTACCCTTTTCTCTTCTTTTTACTCTTATACAATCTCGGATTTGACTGAAATTCTTTCTCTTCCAATTCCTTCTTATCTTCTTCTTCACGGGTCTTGAAAAGGTAATCGTCATCGTCCATCACAGGAGATTCTTTCAAGGCTTTCCAATCAAATTTTTCATCAATCGGAGTCAAAGCTTTTTGTGGGTCAAATATTCTTTTATCCACGTTTACCGCATCGTAGGGCGTATAATCGGCTTGGTCGGTGAAAAAATCTGAGAGGTCGGTTGCTCCTGCATCGTACTGATTGAGGTATGGAATTCCCAAAATATGCCACATCGTTTTGAAAATACTACCAAAACTATAATGCTGATGGCTAACAAAATTTCGCTTGGCGTAGGGTGAAAAAACCTGCAAAATACTGCGGTGAGCGTCCACGTGGTCAATGCCGCCTTGCGAATCGTCTTCGGTAACAATAATTGCCATATTTTTCCAGTAAGGCGTGTGGCTCAAAAACTCAATTACTCGCCCGACCGCCAAATCATTATCTGCCATATAACTTTCCCTGAACGGAAAACCCGCCTTCGGTCTTTCGCCCGCTCCGTGGTCGTTGGGAAGCATTAAAGGAATTACTTGGGGCATGGTTTTCCCTTCGCCCATAAATTTTTTCTGAAAATCTTTGATGAAAATATCGGCTCTGAATTGGTCAGGAATCGCCATATTGTAGGTCGGAAATTGCCACTCCGTATTTTTGTACATCGCATTGGGTAAAGGATAATTTACCCCGTACATTTCGCCCCCAATTTTCATGGTCGAATCATTGAAATTTCCTTCTTGTTCAGTCGTGAATCCGTAGTTGTGGAAGGTGATATTATGCCTTTCAAAATGCTCCCACATTGAGCCATCTTGGTTATAGTCTTCGGGATAAAAACTACCCGATGAACCATTCATCGCAAAATGCCCTGGGGCGGTGGATTCTTGTTTGTAATCTCGCTTGCCTCCGTAGGCGGCTGATACGTGCGTTTCCATCCATTCGTTAGGGTAAACTCCTGATAACCAACGATGCCCATCGGCTGAATGGTCGGAGTCCACGTAAAAATTATCGGCAGTCCCGAACCTTTTAGCTAATGCTAAATGATTGGGCATTACGGTAGATTTCGTAATTTTTTGCATTCCTAATTTGTTAGAAAACGAAGCATTTACGCCATATCGAGCAATGGATGGGTCGCCATTTCCTTGTTTTAATTGCCCAAATACTTCATCATAAGTACGGTTTTCTTTGGAAATATAAACGATATATTTGATGGGAGATTCTTTCTCTTTTGGGAAGCCTGGAATGGGATTATTTTCACTCTTTTTTTGTGCTTCAAATTTGAAATTATAAGCGATAGTTTTAGTAGTTTCAGCCCTTAAATCTTCATCTTTTGGAATGTCCAAAACCGTTACTGAACCCTTCATCAAACTACCGATATAACTGCCTTCTGCTCCAACCTTAAAGGTTGAGCCACCGTTTGGTCCAGAACCAAAACCTTTGGCATTTGCCACCACTAATTTGGTATTATCAGCACTCACTTTCAGTTTGGAAGGAAACCAACCCACGGGCAAATGAGCAATGGTTTTCATGGAAGGAATATCAATCACGCCAACCGCATTAATGCCTGATTCTGCCACGTAAAGCCGTTCTTGGTCGGGCGAAAGTGCCAATCCGAAGGGAATTACACCTTTCCAACGCCCTAATTTTTCATCTAATTGTAAATCAATCGTATTCACAATTTTACCTAATTTGGGGTCAATCACTGAGATGTTATCGTTGTTGCCATTGCTCACAAAAACGTATTTATCAGTGGCAACTAATGAATTTGGACTCGACCCGCCCACGGCAGGAATTCCATCAATTTTTTCTCCTACCAAAATACCCGTTTTAATTTTTGATACTACTTTGGGTTGAGATTCTGAAAGGTTATACGTCCAAACAGAAAAGGATTCAGGCACGTTTGGGTCGCCTAATCCTGGGACTTCTTTGCCGTCAATCGTTACGCCCTCACGCATCTCCTTGGTATTGAAGCCGAAGGGTGGTTTTTTCAAATACGTTTCTTTATTTTTTGGGTCAAGATTTTTAACTGAATTGTACTCAAACATTCCTACATTGGCAACGTACAAGGATTTTTCATCGGGCGAAAGCGTAATTCCAAAAGGATAACGACCCGTTTTTACATTGGCAATAACCGCTTTTTTCTTTACGTCAATAATCACAATTCTAAATCCAATTTGATCTACCACATACAATTTTGAGCCATCTTTGGACATAATCATATCTCCCAAATAGCCATCGGAATAGTCCTGTTTGTCGAAAGAAATATTTGCCTTAATTTCTCCTATTTTCTTTCCAGATTTTATCTCAAAAATAAACACTTTATTCGTCTGTCCACCCGCTACATACACAAGGTGATTATCGGGTGAAATTGCCAAGCCCATAAACACCGCTGATAGTAAATTATCATCCGTTTTGGGCGTATTGGGGATTTGCTTAATGCTTGGTTTTTCTGAAAAAATATTTTGTAAAATACTGATAGAGAATGGATTAGTACCAGAATTTGCCGTAATGACCGTCTTGCCATCGGGACTCATCACTAAGCCATAAGGATGTGGAGCAATGCGATACGTTTTGCCCAAAGGCTTGATAATTCTACCATTAGGAATGATGGTTTCGCCCGTTGGATTTACCGTACAAAAGCGTTCAGCGGCAGGGGCAGAAATACGCCATTGGGCTTGAATAAAGAATGGAATAGTACAAATTAGGAAAGAGAAAATAATTCGTTTCATGGGTAATTTTTTATATTGAAACGAAATTTATATTTTCTCTTTTTCAAGACCTAATTTATGAGGTTATTTTTTGATTAAGGAATTTTTATTGACATCCCACACCAGCTTGTTTCCTCACAGCATCTTCAATTTTGAAGTTGGGCAATGCGGTACTTTGGAAGGAAGAAAAAGTGAAAATTACGCCCGTGATATTCCTGCAACGGTCAATCCAAAAGGATGTGCCAAAAGCACCGTCTCCACTGATTTGCTCCACGTATTTTGTGGTAGGATTCTGAACATCCAACCATGCCCCAATGCTGTATCTTGTTTCGGTAGTGTTGTAGGGATTATTGATATTGGGAACGGTTGGGTAGGGCGTGTAAACAATTTTTGCTCCGTTGGTTTGATCTTTCCAGAGTTCTGCCCACGCTTTTTCTGATAGGACACGGGTATTTTTATAAACTCCTTTGTTCAAAATCATTTCCGATAATTTCAAAATATCGGCTGGGGAGGAGGTCATTCCACCCGCAATTCTTGGGTTTGTATCCGAAGAAAGGGTGAATTCAGAATTGGCTAAGCCCAATTTATCCACAATTTTTTCCTTGAAAAGCTGATTCCATGATTTTTTAGAAACCACCTCCGCCACTCTGCCCACAATTTGCATCGAAACCCCTGCGTAGGAAAATGCCGTTCCTGGCGTATTGATGTAAGGGATATTTTTAGCAATTTCATCGGTTGCTTGTGCCAAAGTCAGGGTGCGGCTGCTTATATACGTATCACCCGAATCATCCCAACCGCCCGTGTGTGAGAAGCATTGACGGATAGTGCAATTTCCCTTTTTATACTTGGTAAAAATGGGTAAATACCGCCCGATGGAATCATCTAAACTCAACAAACCATCATCCACCAAAGATAATATTACTACTCCTGCAAAAGTCTTGGTACAAGAAGCAATTAATTTGCTCGTGCCTTCCGAAAAACCACCTAACCCTTTGGCATAGATACTTTTACCATCTTTATTGACTGCAACATAAACACTGCCTTTATAGGCGGAGGCAAGATTTTGAGCCAACAAATTATCAACTTCTGAAAAGTCGTAGGTAGGAGTTATTGGCGTTGGGTCAATGGTAGTAGTTTTTTTACAAGCCCAAAAGAAAATGGCTAAACTGAGGATTAAGATAAGAGATTTCATAGAGGTATCTTTTGCTGATTTTTTGTTAGATTATTTTGGGGTGGGGAAGGTTTAAAAGGAATATCATTGTACTGACTTTTGTTCATCCTCTCTATATCTTCCGAAAAAAGATATTCAACAACTTCGTATATTCATTAATCCGCTTCAATTCCGATTGGCTGATGAAGGCGATTGAGATTCCTCTTTTTCCTGCCCTTGCCGTTCTGCCGCTTCGATGGGTGTAATATTCGGGTTGGTCGGGGAGTTGGTAGTGGATTACATACGCCAAATCGTCCACATCAATACCTCTTGCAGAAATATCGGTGGCAACTAATATTTTCAATTTATGGCTCTTGAAAGCCCGCATCACTTTGTCCCGTTCTTTCTGTTGTAAATCGCCATGAATGGCATCGGCGGCAATATTTTTACTGATTAATTGTTTCGTTAGCGTTTGGACGGCGGCTTTGGTTCTACAAAAAATAATCCCACTTGACGACCCCATCGTAGTGATGAATTGCATCACATAATCCAACTTATCACGCTCCTCACAGATAAAATATTGATGTTCGATCATATTATTAACCACCTCATTTTTACTCACCTGTACCGTGCGAGTGTCCTTGGACATGTAGGTATCAATCAGTTTTTGTAAGGATGGTGGAAGTGTTGCCGAGAACAACCATTTTGTGCCACCAGACGGGATTCCACGCAATATTTTGGTTAATTCATCTTTGAAACCCATGCTTAACATTTCATCGGCTTCGTCTAAAACGATGGTTTTTACGGATTTCAAACTGACGGCTTTTCTTTCCAATAAATCAATCAATCGTCCAGGGGTTGCCACGATGATTTGCGTAGGTTTGGATAATGCCCGTAATTGAAACTCAATTTTTTCACCACCATACACGGCTTCGGCAAAAACTTTATCCGTTGAAAATTTAGTGAGTTTGAACAAATGTTTCGCAATTTGTTGGACAAGCTCACGAGTTGGAGCAAGAATAAGTGCCTGAACGTCAGTAGATTTCGGATTAATTTTCATCAAAAGAGGCAAGCCGAAAGCGGCAGTTTTGCCCGTCCCCGTTTGTGCCTGACCAATAAAATCATTTTGACTTTTGAGTAAAAGCGGAATTGCCTTTTCCTGTATTTCGGTGGGCTTGGTAATTTTCATGTCGGCAAGTGCCTGAACGAAATGTGCCGATACGCCTAATTCTTTAAATGTTGCCAATGTCTTTTTGTTTTGACAAAGGTACGGATTTTGTAGAGACAAGGCACTGCCTTGTCTCTTGGTATTATTTGGGAAACATAATTGGACTACGATTAGACAATGCAATGCCTTGTCTCTACAAACACATCAAATAGTCGTTCCCCCATCAGCCGAATAAATCCCACCCGTACAATATCCAGAGGCTTCTGAAGCTAAGAAAAGAGCTAATCCCGCAATTTCTTCCACCGTTCCCATGCGGGCAATGGGGAGTTTTTTTACGAAATGATTTAAGATATTTTCATTCTGCCAAAGGGCTTCCGAAAACTTAGTTTTGATTAAGCCTGGGCAGATAGAATTTACTCTAATACCATCAACACCCCACTCTTTGGCGGTTACCTTTGTAAGCATATTCAAAGCCGCTTTTGAGACTGAATACAATCCTAAACCTGGGTCTGGCGTGATTCCTGCGATTGAACTGATATTAATAACCGAACCGCCACCCCGCTGTTTCATAATGGGATAAACCATTTTGCTCAACTCAAAAGGAGCTTTTACGTTGATGTTCATAATCTTGTCGAAAGCCCATTCTTCGGCATTCAAAACTGGACCATAAACGGGATTGGTGGCAGCATTATTAACCAAAATATCAATGCCTCCGTAAATTTCAATGGTTTTTTCGATGAGCATTTTACAACCCGCAATATCACCAGCATTGGCGGCAATACCAGTACATTCTCCTCCTTGCGAACGGATGTCTTCGGCTACTTTATCTAATTCCGCTTGCTTGCGTGAATTGATAACCACTTTTGCTCCACAGGCGGCATAAAACCGTGCGATGGCTTCGCCGATACCTTTGGATGCCCCCGTGATTAGGGCTACTTTACCGTCAAGACTAAAAATTTGATTGGCGTTCATAGTGATTGTTTTAAAACTTATAAACAGTAAATGTACTACCCGATAGTGGATTTAATGTTCCTAATAAATACAAAAATTTGAGTGTTGCATTTACACCGTTTGGAATGCTTACGGTATGCCCAGCATTTATTGTAATATCATCCGTAACAATTGGTACTCTACCGCAAGACCACGTGGTAGGTGCATTCCAGTTACCCGAATTGTTGGAATACATTTCTGCACAATGGAGCAATTTTATTTCGTCAAAATACAAACTTTCAGTCTGCGTTTGCAGTAGTTTTATTACAATTCTTCCTACTTTGGAAGGGCTTCCGAATAAATTCCAACCGAGTTGCACATATTTCCATTTATTAGCATCTGCTGAAACACTAATGCTGCCACTACCAACGCCACCATCTGTGTTATCGTTAAAAGTTTGAATTTGAAGCGGATAGCTCGTATTCCCTTGATTATAAACCCAAAATCCAAGTCCATCTGGATAGCCCGTTGTATCAACGAAAGCGGTATTATACCGTAAATCTAATGTTTGGGGGGAAGTAGGATTGGTTACTTTGATGGATGTGGTATTGATGAATGGTTGAGTGGTATTGAATAAATATAGGGATGAAATAGTGGAAGAGGTTATGTTCCAGTCTGGGTTTAGAGCATCGCCGTAAATGATTAAATCTTGGGTAATGACGGCTAAGGTTCTTTTATTCAATAATAGACTTTTATTAGAAACATTACCCGCTAAATCTTTTGCCGTAACGGAAAAATAGTATTGTGTGTAGGGAGTTAGATTACTTACATTATAATTATTATTTGAAGTTTCGCCAATTTTAATACCATTCATATAAATCTCGTACAGCACCACTCCAACATTGTCCGTTGACGGTGTCCATGTCAATGAAATATTGGTCAAATTTGCCGTAGGAACGCTCAAATTATTAGGAATTGTGGGTGCTTGGGCATCAAAATTATTGGTTGGACAAATAGGCACAATATTTTGAACAAAGACAGTAGAAAGCCCCTGTGGGTCGGTTACGGTCAATTTTACTTTATAAAAATAAACTTCTCCGTCGCAAGGAACAGGTTCTAAAACGATGCTACTACTTTGATTATAACTAACTGGTTCTGGATGGTTATGGGTGTTATGATACAAAGCGGACTCCCACTTGTAAGTTAATAGTGAATTAGCGGTTTCATTATCGGTAACATTGGCAGTCAAAGAGACCGTTAAGTTTCCAGAGTTTGGAAAAGTATTCATACCACTAACACTGGTTGAACTAATAATTGGAGGTGTATTATTAACCGAGACCAACAGGGTAATTGATTTGGTGGCAGCACTATCGTCCATTACCGTCAGTACAACCGAATAAAGGGTAGAATTGGCATTGGGAGTGGTAAAAGTATGGACGGGATTAACACTACTTGAAAGAGGTGAACCATCACCAAAATTCCAAGAATAGGTCAAGGGACTGCCTTCTGGGTCAGTAGATGTACTGGCATCAAACTGTACAGTTAGTGGACTCACTCCAAACAAAGCACTTTGTGTTGCCTTTGCCACAGGAGCCTGATTGCCAAAAAGGGCATATTTCACTTCCCGAATGGCTCCAGTGTAAGAAACATAATACAAATAACCATTTACAGGATTAACGGCCATACAAGTTACGCCCAAAGCACCGGGTAAAAAACTGTGCATTTGGGTTAATTCATCTTGATTATTCATCGAAAAACCATGAATCCAACTCCTTTCAGTGGTACCATCATTATCAAAATTAGCATGAAAATAACGCCCACGATATTCTTCGGGAAAATTATTTCCATCATAAAAAATCCCGCCAATGGAACATCCGCCCAAAAAATCAATGCCGGGGATGGAATCGGGAGTAGCAGTACCAATCTCCCTGATTTGTCCATTGACATACGCTCGTGCGGGCGATGCCCTAAAATCTACGGCAGCTCGTTTGTGGGTAAAAGGGATTGAAAATTGCTCGACACGGTCGAAAGGATATTGAACAACTTCGGTGGTTTGTTCTACGATTCCCTCAAAGCGAGGCCAGCCAAAATTTTGTCCTGGGGCAGTTATTACGTTAATTTCTTCTCTTTGAGTACTACCGACCTCCCCAGCGTAGATAATGCCTGGATTTCCTGCCGAGGGCAAATGTTCGCCCGTGTTGGGTTTCAAACTTATTCTGAATGGATTACGCAAACCCATCGCCCAAACTCTTGACTTAGCAGCCCGGGGTTGAGTGGCATCATAAAAAGGGTTACTCGGAATACCATTGCCCGTGGCGGGGTCAATTCTGATAATTTTGCCACTCAAACAGTTCACCATTTGAGCCCGCCAAGAGCCTACATTTTCATTCTCATTTTCGGGTGTGGCAGGGTCATCAGATTTCAAGATTCCGTCCGAAATTGCTTGAGCATGATACGTATTTTCAGAATCTCCAGAATCAGCATTGGTATCTGATGAATCTCCGCATGATGCTAACAGTGTGCCATCCGTCCCAAAAAGTAAAGTTCCTACATTGTGTGAGTCGTGGATAAATGGAAAGCCGTCGGTCTTGGTTATTCCCAAAAGAATCATACGACTGTTCGGAACAAGGGACGTAAAATTTGAAACATCAACCGTGTAGCGAGTTATTCGACCAATTGAGGCATTGAGATGGTCGTTGGCATTAGGGTTATAATTGGCGGAGTCACTGTTAAATAGAAAATATCTATCAACATCATACATTAAATAAATATAGCCATTCGTCTGAAAATTTGGGTCAAGGGCAAATCCTTTCAAGCCCGAATCAGTAGCTACATTCACCTCATCCGCAATATTCAATAACGTAATTGAAGGTAAGGCATCTACTTTTACCAAAACTCTTCCCCCTTTTTCCCACGTAAACATTCGTCCCGAAGCATCAAAGGTAACGCCATTTACTTGGTCAAATCCCGCTTCGTATTCGTTATCTCGAAAACCAGTAGGTGTTTGAGCAAATACTCCTTCAGTAATGCACAATAAGAAAATTAGTAATTGTAACGTTCTATTCATAGTGTTTGATGTGTAAAATTACTTCGTGAGGTTTTTACTTAAATTAATCAAGTTGAAAGATTTTATAAAATTATAGTTCTAATAACTTTACAAAATAATAACATTTTACTTATATTAACATCCATTCATACTTAATATTTACCTTGCGGTGATTATCTCCTTTCGACAAGAAAGATTGATTATAGTTTAATATTCAATTTGCATTAAAATAATTTCAACCTAATGAACTAAATTTGTAAGTATTTCTTTTTTAGAGACAAGCAAACCAAGACATTGGTTGCACCAAAAACTTAGAACAAAACCCAGTATAATGATAAATTATATCACCAAAACAATTACAGGACTTTTCGGAACAAAATCTTCCCGAGATATTAAGGAATTGTCTCCTTATGTCGAAAAGACAAACATAGAATTTACCAAACTCAGAAACCTTTCTGATGAGCTTTTACGCCAGCAAACGGCTGAATTAAAGGAGATTATCCAAAAGAATTTGGCAAAAATTGATGCTGATATTGCTGATTTGAAAATGGAAATCGAAGCCAATCCAGAAATGTCAGTGGATGCCAAAGAAGTTATTTTCAATCAAATTGATGCTTTTGAATTAGACCGTAATAAGCAATTAGAAGTTGTTTTATTGGAGATTCTGCCCCGTGCCTTCGCTATTATGAAGGAAACGGCGAGACGTTTTACCGAAAATAAAAAATTAGAAGTAACCGCCACCGTTCACGATAAATTCATTGCTTCCAAAAAGAAAAACGTTGAAATTGTGGGTGAAACTGCCATTTGGCACAACAAATGGATGGCAGCGGGCAATGAAATTGAGTGGAATATGATTCACTACGATGTTCAGTTGATTGGCGGCGTGGTATTACACCAAGGCAAAATTGCTGAAATGGCAACGGGTGAAGGAAAAACGTTGGTTTCAACGCTTCCATCCTATCTCAATGCCCTCGGAGGCAGAGGCGTTCACTTGGTTACGGTCAATGATTATTTGGCAAAACGAGATTCAGATTGGAATGCTCCTTTGTTTGAATTTCACGGATTAACCGTTGATTGTATCGACAAACACGAACCCAATACGGATGAACGCCGCCAAGCCTATTCTGCGGATATTACCTACGGAACCAATAACGAATTTGGCTTCGATTACCTCCGTGATAACATGGCTCGCACGCCCGAAGAGCAAGTGCAACGCAAACACCATTTTGCGATGGTCGATGAAGTGGATTCAGTTTTGATTGACGATGCCCGAACTCCCTTGATTATCTCGGGACCGATGGCTCGTGGGGACGAACAAGAATACGATGCCTTTGACCCTTTGGTTTCTAAAATGGTGGAGCAACAGAAGAAATTGGTGCAGGAATTTTTGGTGGAAGCCAAAAAATTGATTGCCGCTGGTAATAAAAAAGACGGTGGTTTAGCGTTATTTAGAGCTCACCGAGGTTTACCAAAGGCTCGCCCCGTGATTAAGTTTCTTTCTGAAACGGGTATCAAGCAAATCATGCAGGAAACTGAAAATATCTATTTGGCAGAAAATCAAAAACTAATGCCCGAAGCCGATGCTCCGTTGATGTTCACGATTGAGGAGAAAAATAATCAAGTGGAAATGACCGAAAAGGGTTTGACTTTTATGACCCGTATGGTTGATAATACCGAATTTTTTGTGATTCCCGACCTTTCAGTTGATTTGAATAATATTGAGAAAAAAGAAGCCATCACCGAGCAAGAAAGGATTATTGAAAAAGAGGCTTTAATCCGTGATTATTCTGCCAAAACACAGCGTATTCATACCGTGAGCCAATTATTGAAGGCCTATACACTGTTTGAGAAAAACGTTGAATATATCGTGGATGATTCAGATGGTAAGGTTAAAATTGTGGATGAATCAACGGGTCGTATCATGGAAGGTCGCCGATATTCAGACGGTCTGCACCAAGCCATTGAAGCCAAAGAAAGCGTAAATATTGAGGATGCTACGCAAACGTATGCGACTATTACACTCCAAAATTATTTCAGAATGTATCACAAATTATGTGGTATGACGGGTACTGCCGAAACCGAAGCGGGTGAATTTTGGACGATTTATAAATTGGATGTAGTAACGATTCCAACCAATCGTAATATTTCAAGAACGGATAGCGAAGATAAAGTTTATAAAACAGTTCGTGAAAAATACAATGCCGTTGCCGATGAAATTCAAGAATTAGTGGAGGCAGGTCGCCCAATTTTGGTGGGTACAACTTCGGTTGATAACTCCGAATTATTGAGCCGTATGTTGTCTATCCGTAAAATTCAACATAACGTTTTGAACGCCAAACAACACGCTCGTGAGGCAGACATCGTGGCGGAGGCTGGTCAGGCTGGTAAGGTTACGATTGCCACTAACATGGCGGGTCGTGGAACGGATATTAAACTCTCTCCCGATGCTCGTAATTCGGGCGGATTAGCCATTGTGGGTACGGAAAGACACGAATCTCGCCGTGTGGATAGACAGTTGCGGGGACGTTCGGGTCGTCAGGGTGATGTGGGTTCTTCACAATTTTTCCTTTCGTTGGAAGATGATTTGATGCGTAAATTTGGTTCAGACCGTATCGCCAAAGTCATGGACAGAATGGGAATGGAAGAAGGCGAAGTGATTCAACATTCCATGATTACGTCATCCGTAGAAAGAGCCCAAAAGAAAGTAGAGGAGAATAACTTTGGTATTCGTAAACGTTTGTTGGAATATGACGACGTGATGAATTATCAACGTAATGCCATCTACAAACGTCGTCAGAATGCCCTTTTTGGCGAACGTTTAGCGTTGGACATTGCCAATAATACCTACGATGTTTGTTCGGAATTAGTCCAAAATAATCCAAATTATGACGAATTAGAATTGCGTTGTTTGGAGATTTTAGGAATTGAGCCACCGTTCAGCCGTGAGGAAATTACGAAGTTGAATATCCAGCAACGTACTACTCGTTTGTATGATGCTACGGAGAAACATTATCAGGCAAAAAATAAAGGATTGTGTGAAAAAGTAGTCAATTTCGCTCAGGAAGCCATTTCTCATGGATATACGGGTATGCAAGTACCTATTGTGAGTGGAACGATGATGTCGCAAATGTTTGCCGATGCTCGTGAAACGATTGATACCAAAGGACGTAAGTTGATTCAAGAAATGGAGAAATCTATTGCTTTGAATTTGATTGACCAAGAGTGGAAAGAGCATTTGAGAGACATGGACGATTTGAAACAATCCGTTCAGAATGCTTCTTACGAACAAAAAGACCCTTTATTAGTCTATAAATTTGAGGCGGTGAAGTTGTTTGAACGTTTTTTGAGCAGAATCAACATCGACACTGTAAGTTTCTTGATGAAAGCTGATATGCCCGAAATTCAAGAAGCACAAGCTCCAAAACCACAAATTCGGAGACCTGAACCCAAGCAAAAACTTCAAGTTCAGAAAGATGATGCTATCTCCTCATTATTAGGCGGTTTGGCAGGTGGCAGAGGTGACGAAAACGATTATCATGACCCAAGTGCAGGGCGTACTGAAGAGAAAATTACGCCAAGACACGCCATCAAAATTGCGGATAGAAACCAAAGAGTAACGGTTCAATATCGTGATGGTTCTTTGAAAGAAGGCGTAAAATATAAAACCGTTGAGCAAGATGTAGAGAAGGGCGTTGCGGTGGTGATTGCGTAATTGCAAGTTATCGTTTTTCGTATGAGCAAACAAAAAAAGCACCCTTTTGGAGGTGCTTTTTTTGTTTCGATTTATCAAAAATTCTCAATAAAACTTAGCTCTATTATCCACCACTTTCGCATTTTCTTTAATGGCTTCGTTGATATAGAATGAGGTTCTTTGGGCTGCCATCATTTTGGCTGAATTTTTATACATCGTCAAATCTGCAATGGCTGGGGCTGGGGCTGATGAAACGTTCTCCATGATGAATATGCCCCCTTCACCTTTAAATGGCTTAGAACGCTTCCCTACCTTCAAACCAAATGCTTTTCCGATGGCGGCTGGGTCGGCACCAGCACTGGTCAATGTACCTTGTGCGAGGGTCAGATCATTTGCCGTTTCCACCAAAGCACCCGCACCGTATTTCTGAGCAATTTGTTCTAATGTTCCAGCAATAGCACCCAATTTCTTCATAATTTGCTCTGCCTTTTTATCGCCACGAACCCGAGCCATCAATTCATCACGGAAGTCATCAACTTTCACGTTATCCTTGCTGGTTGCACCCGTTTCCAAAGCAACGATATACTGATTTTCAATTTGGAATACCTTTGAAACCGAACCAACTTTTGTATCATTATTAAATGACCAACGAACAATTTCTCCCGCATTTTGCAAATTACTAAATCCTTTTGCTCCTTCTGGAATTTTATCGCCTCGCAACATAATCAACGTCTTATCTTTCTTTAAAGATGCTTCAAATTTGTCTTTACTATCATTGGCGGCAGCAAAAGCATCTGCCTTACGCAAGACCTCATCCATCGTTGATTGACTCGGAGCAATATTGCGATTGATTGCCGCTAATTTATAACGGGTATTGGTCTTCGCTTCCGTTACTTTCACGATGTGATAACCGAAGTCTGTTTCCACAATATTGGCTAATAAACCCGTTCCAGAAAATCCAAAAATAGCATTTTCGAAAGGCTTCACCATTGAACCATTATTTTTGAAATATCCTAAATCTCCTCCTTGTTGAGCCGTTCCGTCTGAACCAAATTGTTGAGCCAATGCCTCAAAGGATGCACCACCTTTGATTTGTGCCAAAATACCCTCGGCACGCTTACGAGCCGCTGCTTTTACTGAATCAGGGGCAGTCTTAGCTGCTTGAATCAAAATATGGCTGGCACGAACCGTAAACAATGAATCTTTCTGAATACCACCGTATTTATAGATTGAATACGTCAAACCATTTTTGAATGGTCCATAAATCCCGCCTGGGGTCATACTTGATAACTGTCCTTTTACCGATTCTGGAATTTCTGCCATCGTAACGTAATAAGGAGTCTTCACATCCGAATTCATCATGGCAAAAGCGGAATCGTTTTTAGTAACTGCCAAATCTTTCGCCAAACGCTTAATATCATTATAGAAAGAAGCCGTATCCATTTTTGAAGGAACTGTTGGGAACGTTACATACTGGATTGAACGAGTATTTTGTCCTTTGTAAAGATCTTTGTGGCTATTCAAGTAGGCTTCTAATTCAGAATCTTCCACTTTAACGGTTGAGTCTGGCAATGAATAGAAAGGTACATATACATAACGGGCATTCACCTTAGCAGTTTGAGCCGTGTATTCTTTTTGAGCCTCGGCATTAGTCGTATAAGTGGACATTCTCAATAAACCCTCATATTTACTTCTCAAACGATCTTGAGCTAATGATTTCTCAAAATTTGCCCATGCTTGTTGCTGTGCCACTGGCATCGTTTTAAAGTTTTTCAAAAAATTAATTACATATCCTTTGTCAAATTGACCCGTCTGAGGATTCGTAAATTGCTGACGTACAGATGGATGAATGTTATTTCCCTGCACCATATCCACCAATTCTTTGGGAGAAACGGTCAAACCCAATGCCTCGTATTCTTTGCCATAAGCAAAATCCATTAGGTATTGATTCCAAACTTGGTCACGCATCTGAGTCAATTCTTGCTCGCCAGGGCTACGTCCCGCTTGGGCTGAATAATTGTTAGATAATTCTTCGACTTTCGTTTGAAAATCTTTGTACTGAATATTCTCACCGCCGATTTCACCAATTACATTACTCGAACCGCCGAAGAAGCGTGAATTTCCTGTAAAAAGGTCTCCTCCGACAAGGAAAAGGATTAAACTGATTGCAATTGCCGCTGCTGCAATGCCTGACTTTTCTCTAATTTTGGTAATAATTGCCATTTTAAAATATTATTTATTTGTTATTTTTATCTACCGATTGTGGTTTTTTCGGACAGATGTGTAAATACAATTTTTGAATTACTCAATCAATTTGCCCATTCAGAATAACGCAAAAGAAACGCAAAATAATCACATTTTGAGTTAATATCAAAATGAATGGATGCTTAATTGGTTATTTGAAAATTAGAAAATAAGCTAATTGGAAAATAATTGGCTGATAGTCAAAGCATTAAACTTTTTTAATACCTTCAAACGTTATATCTACAAAAGGATTTTGCAAAACCCTTACCAAAAGTATTTAAACATTACCGTTTATCAAATTGAAATTGGGAAATCTGATTTCCGAACATCAAAAATCGAATCGAGCAACGGTCGCAACGAAACAAGTCTTGCAATAGTCAGAATCATGTATTTTTTTGAGATTTTTTGTTTCGATTGTGTTACTTAACGTTAAATTTTGAGTCTTTTATTTGGAACAAAAGAACTTTATGATTTTTTGATAATGACCCGTTTTGCGGGAAAATTATCGTAATAAAATTGATTATCCCTAATGTTAAAAATTGACTACATATTATTGGTAAAACATTTTCGATCGGAAACTTCGGAACAAGAAAATCAGCAAATAACCATTTGGCGAGATGAAAGCATCACCAACACCCTCACATACAAGCGATTACAGAGAATAGGCGAAAAGGAGATTAATCCAGTACCGAGATTTATCAGTAGGGAAGAAACGATTGTGTGGAAAAAAATAATTACTAAAATCTTGGCGGAAGAAGTAGAAGGGTAAAAGGATTTCTTACAGATATTAATTAAACTCTCAAAATTGAAAAAGGGTAAACGATTTATAGTCCTTGCCCTTTTTTAATTTTCGTCAAAATATTTGACTCTTGAACTTCTACCTTTTGACCACCTTTTTAAGAGCTTCCAAAAACTTATCCAATTCACCCTGCCCAACGCCCAAACTTGGCAATAATCTTAACGTATTTTTACCAGAATAACCACAGAAGATATGATGGTCAAAAAGTAATGAGTCTCTGATTTTATCAACGGGTTTTTCAAACTCAATGCCTACCATTAAACCACGCCCACGGACTTCTTTGATGCCACTGATTCCTTGTAGATTTTCTACTAAATAATTGCCCATTTTCATAGCATTATTCATCAGATTCTCACTTTTCATGACATCCAAAACCGCTACTGCGGCGGCACAAGCCAAATGATTTCCGCCAAAAGTTGTGCCTAACATTCCGTGTTTTGCCTTAAATTTTGCTGAAATCAATACACCTCCAATCGGGAAGCCATTGCCCATACCTTTTGCCGTGGTCATCAAGTCTGGTTTAATGCCCGAAAAGTCGTGTGAAAAGAACTTTCCTGAGCGTCCATATCCACATTGTACGGAGTCAAGAATGAGGATTGCTCCCGTTTTATCACACATTTCACGAGCGGCTTTCAAAAACTCATCCGAAGCAACATTAATACCTCCAACGCCTTGGATTCCTTCGATAATGACGGCACAAATTTCTTCGGTAACGTTGGCTTTTAGTGCCTCTACGTTGTTGAAAGGCAAAAATGTTACGTGTTCATCGTAATTGATGGGGGCAACAATCGCCTTATTATCCGTAACGGCAACTGCTCCCGCCGTTCTGCCATGAAAGGCTTTTGTAAAAGCAATAACTTTCTTACGACCATTAGAAAACGAAGCTACTTTCAAAGCGTTTTCATTGGCTTCTGCTCCTGAATTGCAAAGGAAAAGCTCATAGTCTTCGTAGCCCGAAAGTTTGCCTAATTTATCGGCTAATTCGTCTTGAATGGGGATATTTACCGAATTGGAATAAAAGCCAATATTACTCAATTGTTCGGTTAATTTTTGGACATAATGCGGGTGTGAATGTCCAATAGAAATCACGGCATGACCCCCGTAAAGGTCTAAGTATTCTACGCCATTTTTGTCCCAAAGGGTGCTTCCCAATGCCTTCACGGGCGTAATATCGTAAAGTGGATATACATTAAATAAATTCATGTTCTATTTCAGTTGAAGGTTTTTGGTACGCTGATGACGCTGATGCTTCGCAACGCAGATTTTCGCAGATTTTCATTTGGGAGTTTCATTTATTATGCACAATATTCAATATCTTATCCCATGCAAAATAATATATTTTAAAGAGAAATTTCTAAAATACTCTTTAAAATCTGTGTTGCCAGAGGCATCTCCGTAATCTGTGATCCATTGTTACATCACTTGGCTCGATGTCTTCCAAACTTATAGCCCAATGCTCCATAAAACTGTCCGAACCAAATGCTTTGTTGGGCGTAATCTTGGTCATCTCTACCAGTGGTATGAACATTGTTTAGGCGAACAAAACCGCCCATGAAATCAGTTTGGAAGAACAGCCTTCGGGAAATATCAAATCGCAAACCTGCTTTGAGGTCGATACCATATCCTGCAAAATTGAAATGGTTATTTTTCCCAACTTTGAACAAATAAGAATCTGTCCGAGGGATTAAAGCTCCTGCTCCCGCTCCCACGAGCCAATCAACTCCTTGAATGTTGTTTTTTGCTTTCCAAAGTTTGTCATAACAGTCGATTTCAAAATGGGCATAATTGAATCCATCGGTATGCTCGTAAGTCAAGAAATCTTTGTCAATTTTGAAAGGTTTATGGTCAAAATCACCCACAAAAGCAGGATTAATGGCGGCTACGTCAATATCAGGGTCAGAAACTTTGGCGGAAATATGTCCCGTAATATTTGACATTTGCTCATTTACCATCACATATTTCATGTGGTCTGAACCGAAAGAAACCGCCCAATGGTCTTTGAAAAAATAGCCCACCCGAAAGTTATATTGTGGAATAGAAAGGCGAGTAATATCTAAATATTCTTCCGTACTAAAAGGAATAGGTAAATCATACGCCACCACGTCGTGGAGCGTGAAATCATAGCCTTTTCCATGAAAAGAAATATCTGATTTGGCGTATTCTGAACGGTTATATCCCCAGAAAAAATAATATTCCCCTTTACGGCTATACGATTTCTTTTCTTGGGCTAATGAGTTGAATATTAGTGAGTTGAGAATTAAAATAAATAGTAGTTTGTGCATTGTATTTTGTATTACGGACAGCATTGTCCGTGGGTCGTAATTTATATACGGGCAAGGCTGCCGAATGGTTGAACCGCCGTGTTACAGTTAGGTTAAAATCCTACACTCTTCAAGCCCAAACCCATTTTCTCATCCAAGCCAAACATAAGGTTCATATTCTGAACGGCTTGACCTGCTGCTCCTTTGGTCAGATTATCTATTACACTGGTTATCAATAAATTACCTTCGTGAACTTCCAAAGAAATCAAACATTTATTGGTATTCACCACTTGCTTTACGTCCACGGGCGAATCGCTTATATGAGTAAAAGGATGTTCAGCGTAATAGTTTCGGTAAAGTGCTTTTGCTTCCTCAATGGATCCCTCAAATTTGGTATAAACATTGGCGATAATTCCTCGGGTAAAATTACCCCGATAAGGAATAAAATTGACGATTGGTTTCTTACCATGAAAACTACTCAAAGTCATCCCGATTTCCGTCAAATGTTGATGCGTAAAGGCTTTATAAATTGACATATTATTGTTTCGCCAAGAGAAATGCGTACTTGGTGAAAGGCTTTGCCCCGCCCCTGTCGAACCCGTAACTGCCGATACATGAACATCATCATGAATTAAATCTGCCGATGCCAAAGGCAATAACGCCAACTCAATGGAAGTAGCAAAACAACCTGGATTTGCCACGTGATTTGCCTGACGAATTTTATCCCGTTGTAATTCTGCCAAACCATACACAAAGCCCTCCGATTGGTCACGATAATCGGTACTTAAATCAATAATTTTGACAGATTTAAATTCGGGATTTGTGGCTAAGAATTTCTTAGATTCGCCGTGTCCTGAGCAAAGAAAAACCACATCCACAGCCCCCCCCGCCCCCAGAGGAGGAGCTTCCGAGTCCAATTTTAACTCCCCCTCTGGGGGTTGGGCGACCGACGCTTCGGGGGCTTCTGTAAATACCAATTCAGTATCGCCCAATAAATCGGTATGTGTGCTATAAACGGGTTTCCCTGCTTGCGATTTTGAATTTACGTAAACGATTTCTGCTTGCGGGTGATGGATAAGGATTCTGAGTAATTCTCCTCCTGTATATCCTGCACCGCCTATTATTCCTATTTTCATTTTATAATTCTAAGGGTACAACCCTGCTTTAATTAAGTCTATCCTTTCCAAAACTCTTTCAATATCATTAAATTTGAGCAATTTGATGGTTGCAGCCCCAATATCAGTGAGAGGCATAAGATAGCCTTCTTCAACGCTAAAATGTTCAAACCATTGGTCTTTTCGTGGATGAAACAATCGAATAATATTTTCCCCATCAAGGACGGTTGATAAATCGCTTCCTTTGGCATTATTACAAATCGGACATGAATGAGCTAAATTTTCTAAAACTGTCAACCCTCAGTGCTTTCTACTAATGATGTGGTCTGTTTGATAGCGAATAAATGAGTCTGTTTCTAATCTACGGCAATATTCACAATGATACTTCGCACGAGAGGCTACTTCTCTGCGTAATGCTTCGGGTATTTTCTGACTCATTCCTACTTCTCGGATAGTTGTAATCTTGCACGAGATTTAGCAAGCCTGACGATATGTTCCAAAATCATATAATGCTCCAACTCTTCTTTTTCAGAAAATTCTAAGGAAACTTCCTGTTGCCTTTCCAAAAGTTCTTCAACTCGGTCTTGAATGTTCTTTGGAGCATGAAAACCTAAGGCCTTCACAGGGTCGAGAGAAGCCATAAAATCGGCTAAACTATCATAAGCATTAATTGCAGTAGTCATTGCTTCTAAGATTTATTAAAATTTGATTCGTAGTTTCTGTAACAAAGATAAAGTTTTAAACTTTACATATACTCTTTCAAATCATCCAAAGGTTCGTTAAAATCATCAGACATCCAAACTTTACCTCCTAAACTACCAGTCACTCTTCGCTTTTTTTGAGGGGGTATTTCTTCTAAAAAAGTAACGATAACATTAACTCTATCATTAAAATCAGGCGTTTCTTCCAAAGTTATTTTACCATTTTCGTATGTTCCTTGAATAGCTGTGAGCATGATGTTTTTTGTTTTATCGTATGAATAATTCTCTTATCTTCTATGGTAGGGACTATGGTTAAAATACTCCCACAGCATAAATTCCAATGATTTATCATCAGATAGAATTTTATTTCCATGCGTTGTTAAGTTTTTTTTTATAATTTCTCCAGTTTTACCATCCGAAATTATAGTCTTAAATGTAACCCTTCCGATATTGATATCAATGTCAATGTCAGATTTATTCATCTTACTTACTAACATCATTAACCCAGTGAAAGCCAATGGTAAGTAATTACCTTGGGCAGCCCCTACAATTATACCATTCTTTGCAGAATTACTAACTGCATTATTACTGTTATTTGTAACTCTTACCCCTTTATGTTTAATAATTGGATGAAATTCAAATTCCATGTCAATAATACCATCCACTTCTAATATTTTAGATAAAGAATCTCTTGAAAAACTTTCTAAATCATTCATTTCAATAGCATTTTCTCGAAATTTTCTTCTTGTCTCATCTGCGGATTGAATTTCAACGGTTAATGATTTGTTTTTCTTTCTTAGGAGAGTACAGAATTTTTCTTGTAGTAATAATCCATCTTCAATTTCTTTTGCTCTTACATCATTTACTATCGTATCATTAGGTAATCCATCAAGGTGATATATCACAACAGGCAGAATCGCCACCTTTCTATGCGTCTTCACCAAAGAATCTAAATCATAATCCTGTGCAAAAATTGAGGAAAAAGTTAGTGTTAAAAGTATGATTAATAGTGGTTTATGTAGTTTCATGAGTGCAGTTTTGTTTTGTGTGTTTTCACTATTTTATGTATTTTCTTGTCTAAATTTGGATTCGTCAGATTTATGGATTTTTTGGATTAGATGTCGTCAAATTTTTAATCCAAGAAATCCTAAAATCCCACGAATCCCAATTCAGACAAAAATCACTCCCCAGTAACCTTCCGATGAATCATCGTCTGATTAGAAACAATCTTTGAAAAACCTCTTACATCATCGCCCGACCATGCTTTGTTCATTTCGCCGTAAGCGCCAAAAACTGGCGACATCAAGTCGAAAGGTGATTCTATGCCCGTTAAGAAATAACGATATGGCGCTAATTGTACATTCACCGTACCCGTTACAAACTCCTGAGTATCAGCCAAAAATGTTTCGATATTACGCATCACAGGCTCTAAGAATTGTCCTTCGTGGAGCATCGTTCCGTAATTATCGCCCAATAATTGTTTGAAATACAATTGCTGTTTCGTGAGGGTATGTTTTTCTAATAAATGGTGAGCTTTGATGATAATTAAAGGGGCGGCGGCTTCAAAACCCACTCGTCCTTTAATGCCAATGATGGTATCGCCCACGTGTATATCACGTCCGATACCATAGGGTGATGCCATGTTCGTCAAGGCACGAATTGCCGCTACGGGACTCATCGTTACACCGTTGATACCCACCAATTCGCCTTTTTCAAAATGCAATTTTACGGTTTCTTCGCCCGTTTTTGTTACCTGCGTGGGCCAAGCCGATTCGGGTAAAAATCCGTTGGAAGTGAGGGTTTCTTTACCACCGACTGATGTTCCCCAAAGTCCTTTGTTGATGGAATATTGGTTTTTGACCCAATCACGCACCACGCCTTTCGATTTCAAATATTCAATTTCCGATTCACGAGATAATTGCATATCTCGGATGGGCGTAATGATTTCGACATCGGGGTTCATGATTCTGAAAACCACATCAAAACGCACTTGGTCGTTGCCCGCTCCTGTGCTTCCGTGGGCAATGGCTTTTGCTCCGATTTTATTGGCATATTCAGCTACGGCAGTTGCCTGAAAAACCCGCTCAGCCGACACTGAAAGCGGATAAGTATTGTTTTTCAAGACATTACCATAGACCATATACCGAATACAATCGTGATAATATTTCTGGACAACATCAAGCACTACGTGGCTCACAACGCCCAAACCGTAGGCTTTTTGCTCAATGTCTTTCAATTCTTCGGGACTGAAACCGCCCGTATCCACCAAGGCAGAATGGACTTCATAGCCCCGCTCATCGGATAGATATTTTACACAATAAGAGGTATCTAAACCTCCCGAAAACGCTAATAATACTTTTGGTTTGGTCATTATTTATTTTTAATGTTGTGTTTGGTCTTTTTTGAGAGTGTGATAACTTTTAGATTTATAAATTTGAAAAGCGAAAATTATTTTCTAAAAAACTGTGATTGGTTAATAGGTGAAGATGAGGCATTTCCTTCTGCAACTGCGTAAAGGGTAATTGTAGCATTTGTATATCCTTTTTCGTCATCTTCAAAATATTCTGTTCCGTCAAATTCCGAAAAATTCACGTCAGATTCAAAATTTCCCTTTGTCTCACAGCTATTTTTTAAATTAGGGTTCCAATCATTTCCATAAAATACTCTAATTTTATATTCCCCTTGAGAAATGTTGGACATTCTGAAATTTGAATTTTTTCTTACGTATTCGTTTCTTATCGTTCTATCATTATCAATGCTATATAAACAAACGATTGCATCAGAATTTCCTCCATTTTGAACTGTCAATGTTGCATTTCCACTGTAAATACCTTTACCAAAACAACTTATCAGTGGTGAATCGCCATCTTGTAATTGATTTCCTTTATACTGACTTTCAATCTGAGGAGTAACGGGTTCTATCTGAGAAGAGTTGTTATCATTAAAGCTATCAGCATTTGTTGTTACAGTTTCTTCTGGTATTGTCATCGCTTTTGGCTCAGATTTTATATTAGATTTAATTAATACAAATAAAATTCCTACGATTAAAATTACCCAAAGAAAAGAATAATTTGATTCTGATTTTGGAGGAGATTTTGTTTCTACTTTATAGAGTTTTACAGATTTTGTTGTTTCTCCAAATTCATTATATGCAGTAATACTAACAGGACGATTGAAATTTACTTTTAGTTGAGCAGTACCATTTAAAGGCACTGAACCTAATCCCTCAATCTCAACACGTTTTGCATTAGTCGTCTGCCATGATAATTCAACAAACTCGTTTTCATTAATGATTTCTTTATCTGACTTGAATTTCAGTATCGAAGGAGCGACAGGTTGTATTTTCTTCTTATAAATTTTTACAGATTTTGTTGTTGCACCAAATTCATTATGTGCAGTAATACTAACGGGACGGTTGAAATTCACTTTTAGTTGAGCAGTACCATTTAAAGGCACTGAACCTAATCCCTCAATCTCAACACGTTTTGCATTAGTCGTCTGCCATGATAATTCAATAGATCCATTCTCTTCAACAATTTCTTTATCTGACTCGAATTTCAATATAGAGGGAGCAATTTGTTTTGGTTGTAATTTGGTGATAGTAATAAATATTTCTTGGGAAATAACCTTACTATTATTTTCTGCAATAATTTTGCATTGAAATGAATCATCCCCATTTATCTTGAATTTTTTCATTCCAGACGTTTCTAAAACTCCAAATGGTAGTATTTTGACAGAATTTGCAAATTTAGTTTCCCATGATATTTCTAATATTTCTCCTTTCTTAATTGATGATTTGTTTACTCGAAAAAATACAATTTCAGGTTCAGAAGATTCTTGTTCAGATGAAGAATATTCTTTCTCAAACTTATTTTGAGAACCCTCATCATATTTTTTTCTCCTTTGTAAATCACCTAAAATTTCATAGGCTTCATTTATTTCTTTAAACCTATCTTCAAAGAATTTATCTCCTTCATTCTTATCAGGATGAAATTTAAGAGATAACTTTCTGTATGCGGATTTTATTTCCTTTTCAGTGGAATTACTTTTTACGCCAAGAATATAGTAGTAGTCTTTCATTCAAAGTGATTTTTTGCTATTGTTGAAATTCCCTGATTGTTCATTGTCATTTAGCATTTTCTACCAATGACACTTGTGAAAATAATCGAACGATTGTATTGTATTTTACTTACACCTATCTAATAATCAGAAATAAAGATATTTTTTCGGTTATCGGTAAAACATCATCAATAAAGGTAGAAGTATTCTTAGAAAATATTTTTAAATAAGCTATAAAAAATATACAATATTACTACTCCGATAATTATTGCTAAGGTAGTTTGGTCTAAATTGCTGTTACTTTTTTTTCCCTCTAATATTGAAGGAAACATTGATAAAACTTTTTCGCCAATAAAAAAGGCAACTCCTAAAAGAGGAAAGCCAATAATCATCCAAAAGAATTGTCCCCCTGGGTCGCTGAGATTACTACAACTTGTTAGTATTAATATAAAATTGAATAAAAAATAAACCCACAGCATTCTTAATTTTATTTTCAATATAATTCCAATAAGGTTTTTCATGTAATTAGTATTTTAAGTGGTAGTTTATTTTTAAAATATTTATCAATTTTAGTCAAAATCCTGCAACCTCACACCCCAAAAACCGTTATCAAGGTAATATTCAAATGTTTTTCGATGAAGGCGATGGTTTTAAAAATAGCCCTTGACATTATTTTAAATAAACATTATCTTTATATTGCAATGCGTTTCGGACGTTGAGAGGGGGGAGGTTCTATCAGAATCAGCATCTACTCGTTGTATTTTTTAAAAGAGAACTAAATTCAATTTTGGTTCTCTTTTACTTTTTATTCGTTATTTGATTTGTCGTTTATCTGTGCCTCGCAATGACAAGTTCATAGACAAATTCTTACAACAAATTTGTCCATTCACCACGCATTTCTGCAATGTGTTTGTTAAGACTTTCGTTTTGCTCTTTACTAAGAATACCTTTGTATTTGTCTGATAGTTTTACTTTTTTCTTAGAAATTGCTAAGGTCTTTATCATAGTACTTACTTAGTTTGATAAGATGGAATAATTAATTTTTGATTTTCTTTTCAGCACGATAAGCCTTGATTTCTTCCATGATTTCACTTTCAGAGATGTCTGGTTCGGTTTGGGGAAGTTTGGCATCCAACTTAGCCCAAAGTTGATTCCAAGTAGGAGATATTTGGCGAAGTGATATTAATTCCAAATCAACCAAATCATAAATGAGCTGTTTGGCTTTGGGATTTAATATTTCAATTGTTAGCGTTTCCATAAGTATTTTTTAAAACAAATATAAACCAAATATTACATAAAATTGCATCATCTGCCGTTGTCATTGTGAGACTTTATTACGACAAATTTATCCATTCGCTACGCATTTCTGCAATATGTTTGTGAAGGCTTTCACCTTGCTTTTTACTAAGAATACCTCTGTATTTATCGGATAGTTTTACTTTTTTCTTAGAAATTGCTAAGGTCTTTATTAGAGTATTTTTCATTAATTATTCAAATCTTCGTCAAAAAGTGTATCAGAAATAAATCCTAAATGGCTACCCGTTCCCAATACAATTTTCTTTTTGGGAGAAGGCTTTGCAATAACTTTCTTTGAGGCTAATGCAGAATTCTTTTTTGTCATTACTACCATATCTGTATGTCTTTAATTCATTGGTAAAAATAAATAATTTCAAGGCTATTTGTATAAAAAGGATAGGCAATAGCGAACACTCGAACATCAATCATCGAATCCCGAACACCGAAAACTAAACTCCCTGCCTCGCAGCCCTTTTCTCTTGCATTCTTAAAAACATCTTTTCCTTAATAGATTTCAATCTTTCTAACACTTTTACGTCCTTCAAAAAATTCCATTTTTCGTGTTCTTCTACTTTTTCTTTTAAGGCTTCTTCCTCACGTTTTGCCTTGTTTTTAACCCACTCAGGGTCAAAAATCCTGCCTGTGCATAGACAATGATTTCGGTCGGTCCGACTCAATACGTCAAAAT
>JBBRMR010000066.1:0-30134 GCA_038230735.1 Cytophagales bacterium | reverse complement strand
TAAAATATTATCTATCAGCGAAATGTTCTCTTTATGGCAAGAGACTATTATAAAAAATGCTAAGATAAATAATTTAGTAAATGATTTCCCAAACCATTTACTAATAATCTTGTTCTTTCTTCTCATTTTGTATCAACGAACGAACGATTTGATTATTTTTTATATCCGTTGTCCGTGTCCCTACTGACCCACGGATAGAGAATTTACATTCCCAAAGAATCATACCAGTTTATTTCAAATTTATTTATCACTTCACCAATAAAAATGTTCCCGAATGCGTCCTGACGAAAGTAAAACCCGAATAATAAGCATTTGATTATCAGATAAATATATTTTAAAGTTGTAGTTGGAACTTACTCTCGCCAATTTGGTCAATGGTAATACTGACCACAAACGTAAAACTTAAACTATTTTTGCAAATTCAAAATCAATAATTTATTGCCAATTTTATGATTATGTAATAATTGTACCTTTGTGAGTATCAAGACCAAAACGTCAAATTTTGTAACATGATAATTCCAATCCAAAACATATATTATCTCCTTTGTTACGCTTGGAATAAGTTGGAGGAAAAGGATTTTATAGAAGTTTCTGCCGAAGAATCGCCCGATTTACTGAATCTGTTGGCAAGGGTTTTATTGAATGGTTCAAAGACCCTTTTGAAACGGGGTTTAGCACAACAATATCAAACGGAAACGGAGGTTTATCAAGGCATAAAAGGCAAGGTGGAGGTGGGTCAATCTTTACGAAAAAATCTGTTTCAAAAAGGATTTGCCGTTTGTGAATATGATGAACTTTCGGTGGATATTTTGTCCAATCAGATGCTGAAAACTACGCTCCAAAATTTAGTTAAAACGGAAGGTTTGGAGGTTAATTTACGCCATGAAATGAAAGCGATAATTTGGCGAATGAATGAGGTGAGTGAAATACAAATTACGGATAGCGTTTTCAAGCAAGTACACATTCATCAGAAAAACTCATTTTATGATTTCTTGCTAAACGTCATTGAGTTAATTCATCAAAATCTATTACCTAACCCAGAAAAAGGACATTTTAAATTCAAAGATTTCTTGCGAGATGAACGACAAATGGCAAAAGTTTTTGAAGAGTTTATCCGTAATTTTTACAAAATAGAAGTCTCCGCAGCCAAGGTTTATCGGGAAGATTTACGTTGGAAAATGTCGGGAGAAAATAATGCTTTTTTACCCAAAATGCAGACCGATATTTCGATAAAATTGGGCGATAGAAAATTGATTATTGATGCCAAATATTATACTGAAACTTTACAGAAATATTACAATACCGAGAAGATTCATTCTCAACATTTGTATCAGCTTTTTGCTTACCTCAAAAATCAAGAAAACCCACAAGCGGAGGGTATTTTGATGTATCCAACCACCCAAAAATCATTGAGTCTTGTATATACGCACGAAGGACATAAAATCAGGATTGAGACATTGAATTTGAATCAGGATTGGCAGGAGATTAAGGGGGATTTGTTGAGGATAATAGAAGCCCCTAATCCCCAGAGGGGGAATCAATACACTGATTCTGAATTCTGAAATTCCCCCTCTGGGGGTTAGGGCGACCGTTGCTACGGGGCTATATTTATTCCTTCTTTAACCAAGTAATTTTGGACATTAAAACTTATCTCATTAAACGCTTCCACATCTTTTGTCCAATCAATCATCAGCCAATCTTTATTGGGTTCGGCAACGATAATAGTTTTTGTTTTGGTAAGAATCCAGATAACTTTTCGTGTTCCAAAATCAATCAATTTCTTCGTTTTTTTTCTGGATATACTCAAAATCTGAAAACGTGCTGTTGTCAATCTCCACATCAACTTCAATATCAATAAGTGGAGGGACATTGAGATAATGGGTATCAAATAAATCAGGAGTTAGTGTTGATTTCTCAAAAACCATCACATCACCCGATAGGTTATTTCCTTTGCTAAGGTGTAATCCTCCTTCACCCATAAATACATAAAAAAGAGTCTCATCAAGATTTCGGTCTAACAAACGGAAAAGGTATCTAACAATAAAAATCTGCAATCAGCTTGCTCCCATAATATCTTCCAAGGTCTTTTCTTTTCTTAAAACAGCTTTATATCCCTTATAATACACAGGTATTTCATCCAAGATTTCTTTGATGAGATAAAAGGGTACTTTTGGCATTTTCCGTTGGCTGGAATAAGTCATATATTTGTAAATTATTGAACCAAATGTAATAATAATTCTCTAAATCTCAACCACAAATACCCTATTCTTGACATTATACAAATACGATTTCTTCTGATTTTGAATGAAAATATTAAGGATGTTTGTCTGGTCTTCAAACATATCAATCAACACATTATTCTGAATTTTTGAACCGTTAATACTCTCATTTACAGGCATTTCCAAATATATCCACGTGGCTTCTCCTTCTTTTTCTTTTCCGATATAATTGATAATAGTCTTTTGATTTTTAGGATTCACAACTACAAAATGCTTCTTGATGTATGCCTCTACGAATAAGTCATTTTTATCATTATTTTCCACCAAAAACTTCTTATTCTGATTGGTTTCCGACAGCACTTTTTGCAAATCATCCGTAAAAACTCTTACACTAATTTCAAAGGTTTTGGACTTAACATTATACCGCATTTCAGTTAGGCTGGTGTGAAAATCGTGTTTATGCAGGAGAATGGAGCAAGGATTAAGGAGAAAGGAGGTATTTGTGAATAAAACCATTCCTAAAACCAAAAACCTGCAAACATTTTGAACAAACGGAAGCCGTCCTTTTGAAGGACGGCTTCCGTAAATTTGTGTTATATTTTTTAACCCTTTCATAATCATAATAATTTAAGAGTAGATTTCAAACGTAAAATACTAATCCTTAACTCCTAAAACCTAACCACTATCTAAAAATTTTAAAAATATCATTGCCGAAAGCAAAGACCATTAAGCCCAAAAGAATCACTGTTCCTACTTGTTGAGCAATTTCTTGAACTCTTACGGAGGGAGTTTTGCCCGTAATCATTTCCCAAATCAAGAAGATGGCGTGTCCACCATCAAGGGCTGGAATTGGCAAGGCATTCATAAAGGCTAATGACATTGATAATAAGCCCGTAAGAAACCAAAAATTAGCCCAATCCCACTTTCCACCAAATATTTTAGCGATTCCTACTGGTCCACTAACGGCATTCGAAGCTGAAACTTCACCCTTAAAAATCTTCTTAAAACCCTTTAAATTCGTTCCTACCACGGTAAATGCTTCACCAGCACCCGCTGTAAACGCTTGTCCAAGGCTTAGGTCTTCGTGGCTAAATGACAAAAGGGGATTCATGATAAACCCTAAAGTGGCATCTTTAGAAACGGGCATTTTCAAGGTATCCAACACCCCTTTTCTGTCCACAATAACGGGGAGATTTTTCTCCTTATTAGCTTCTAAAATCGGTTTTACTTCTTGGAAAAATGTAATTGGTTTTCCGTTGATAGTTACAATTTTATCGCCTGCCTTTAAACCCGCCTTAAAAGCGTCGCCATCAGTTGGAACATCTTTTACATCAAATGGAATTCCTTCTTGAATAAATTCACCTCTTTTACCATCAGCCAATTTGTTCAAAAAGCCCGAAGGGAGGGCTATGTCTATTTTTTGTCCATTGCGTTCAACCACGTATTTGGCTTCATCTTCCATGATGAGCTTCGTAACTTCATCAAAGCGAACAGGCGTTTTTCCGTTGATAGTCAGGATTTTATCACCCGTTTTGAAACCGATTTCTTGGGCTAATTTTCCTGCATAAATTCCTTGTTTATTAGCTTCTGAAAGCGTTACAAAGTTATTTCCAGCGTTGTAGCGAATGCCCCAAAAGATAAGTACCCCCAAAATAATATTGACAATAATTCCGCCTAACATCACGATAAGGCGTTGCCAAGCAGGTTTTCCTCTGAACTCCCAAGGCTCAGGAGTGGCTGCCAATTTTGAAGCATCTTGGGTTTCATCAATCATTCCTGCAATAGATACATAGCCACCCAAAGGAAACCAACCAATACCGTATTCAGTATCGCCAACCTTCTTCTTGAATAAAGCAAAATTCAGCACTGTGGGAATTGGAAAGAGGAAATCGAAGAAGAGATAAAACTTATCAACTCGCATTTTGAACCACTTGGCAGTGATATAATGCCCAAATTCGTGCAAACTTACTAAAATCGACAGTGCTAAAATCAACTGTCCCGCCATTATTAAACCTTCCATTATTTTCAGTTATCAGTTACCAGTAAACAATTATCCATTCCTAAGTTGGTAACGTGTATTATTATTTTTAATGTGATAATTTTTATAAATTTTTTAAAGAACTGTTTTGAATCAGTATTTACATCAATCGAGGCATTTTCTTCTGTTTACTTATCATCAAAAGCACTATTAATTTTTTCTAAAACCATGTAATGATATTCTGGAAGCAACTCGCCGACCTTTTGTGTAATTAACTTTTTTCTAATTGTTGCAATTTTATTACAACGAATTTCACTTTCCAAATCCAAAGAATTAGTCAGCATTCCATCAGTCAATACTACCGAAAATTCATCTTTCCTCAACTTTGAAGTTATTGGGCAAGCTAAAATGTCATTATCTAAGTTATTACTAAGCTCGTTACTGACAATTATTGCAGGACGTAGCTTCGAGTTTTCAATTGTATCTGAAAAAGGATAAGGTGTCCAAATAATATCAAATTGCTTGTATTTTGCCATCTGCCTTGTGTTTTTTGTGAATGTCATCCCAAATATCTTCTGCAGGATCACCCCATATTTCTGCAAAAGCATCCGAGGACACACTCATCCAAAATTGGCTATCCTCTTCCTCAGTTGAAGTTTCCCATGTATTCTTATGTTCTTGGAACCATACGGAAATCTCCTTTTTAGTTTGGATTGGCATTTTTTTAAATAACAAAATAAATGCTTCTGTTTCGGGTGTTGGTTGTGCTGTCATAAAAATTGTTTTTTATGAGATAATTTTAAAATATTTACAATGATGTCCTCGCAAATCTTCTCGTCTCCTCATCTGTTTGCACATAATCTTCAATACTTGGTTTTTGAATAAACGAAACTTTATTCATACAAGTTTCAATGAAATCTGACATGGCTAAGAAACCGATTTTGTCCTGCAAAAACGCTTCAACCGCTATTTCGTTGGCGGCATTCATAATACAAGGAATATTGCCCCCTTTTTCCATCGCATCAAAAGCTAATTGCAAGTTACGAAATGTTTTTTTATCGGGCTGTTCAAATGTGAGGGACGGATATTTGGTGAAGTCAAAACGGGGAAAATTAGATTTTAGTCTATTCGGGAAATTCAACGCAAATTGTATCGGGAGTTTCATATCGGGCAGTCCCATTTGAGCTTTCATCGAACCGTCCTCAAACTGTACCAAAGAATGAATAATGGATTGCGGATGCACAACTACCTCAATTTGAGAGGCTTGTACGCCAAAAAGCCATTTCGCCTCAATCACTTCTAAGCCTTTATTCATCAAACTGGCAGAGTCAATTGTGATTTTTGCACCCATTACCCAGTTGGGATGTTTGAGGGCTTGGGCTTTGGTAACTTGCTCTAAATCAGAACGTTGTTTTCCTCTGAAAGGTCCTCCCGAAGCGGTCAAAACTATTTTTTCGATGGGATTATGAAATTCACCCACTAAGCACTGAAAAATTGCCGAATGTTCAGAATCAACGGGATAAATATTTACGCCTTTTTCTGCGGCAAGTTTTGTGATAATTTCACCCGCCACCACCAGCGTTTCTTTGTTGGCAAGGGCAATATGTTTACCCGCTTCGATGGCTTTGATGGTTGGTAAAAGTCCAGCATAACCCACCATTGAAGTCAAAACAACATCCACCGAGTCCATTTGTACGACATCTTCAACGGCTTTCATCCCTGCATATACCTTTACGTGCGTATGCGAAAGGGCAGTGGAAACCTTATCATAAAGGCTTTCATTCGTGATTACAACACAATTCGGATTAAACTTAATACTCTGTTCAATCAATAAATCGGCATTATTTTGGGCAGTCAGTACTTCAACTTCAAAACTATCAGGATTCGCTCCGATGACCTCCAACGCTTGCGTACCTATTGAACCCGTTGAGCCAAGAATGGCAATTTTTCTTTTTTGCATAAATGTTTAGCTTTTCGAGTTAGCACGCTGATTACGAAGATACTTCGTAACGCAGATTTTCGCAGATTTTTTTTAAGTTGCTTTTAGACTATTCTTGCTTTGATTTTACAAAAATAAGGCTTAAAATTATCAAAATGAAACCGAATAGTCTAACCGTAGAGATTTTCGTAGATAAATAAAAATCTGCGAAAATCTGCGTTTCGTTAGAATCTGCGTCATCTGTGTGCTGTTCTTGCAAAAAAATTATTTCACAAACTCATTATCCACCATTCGCCAGATATTCAATGGATTAGCCTGTTTTAATTCATCGGGCAGAATGCTATCTGGGAAACTTTGGTAGCTGGCTGGACGGACAAATCGCTTGATGGCATCGGGTCCAACGGAGGTAAAACGACTATCGGTACAGGATGGAAATGGTCCGCCGTGTTGCATGGCAAAACAGACTTCTACGCCCGTGGGGACGTTGTTAAAATTTAACCTTCCCGATAAATTTCTAAGAATATCCACAATCTCTTCGTTGGCTTGTAGTTCTGATTCTGTTGCCATTAAAGTGGCGGTCAACTGTCCTTCCAAAAGACTTAAAACTTTTTCCATTTGTTTCAAATCTTTGCATTTTATTATCAATGAAAACGGACCAAAAACTTCTTGGTGGAGCGTTGGGTTTTTCAAGAAAACATTGGCATCAACCGATGCAATTGTAGGCGTACCTTGAATGGGAGAGGTTTTTTCGAGTTTAGATTCCGATTCTTTAGTTACATCATCTTCCCCTAAAACAATTGCTTTTTTGGCTTCATAATTTTTATAAATCCCTTCATTCAACATCGTGGCGGGAGCAATTTTCTCAATTTCATCCGATAAAACATCCATGAATTTTGCCAAATCTGCATTGTCAATTCCGAAGATTAAACCTGGATTGGTACAGAATTGACCCACACCCAAAGTAATAGAATTGGCATAACTCATTGCCACATTTTCAGCACTTTCACGCATCTTTTCGGGCATCAAAATCACTGGATTTACACTGCCCATTTCTGAAAAAACAGGGATTGGTTCGGGACGTTGATTTGCCATATCATACAAGGCTTTTCCCCCACCAAACGACCCCGTGAAACCTACCGCCTTGGTGCTTGGGTGCATCACAAGGGCTTTTCCTACTTCAAATCCATTACCGCTATCCAAATGAGCAAACACGCCTTCGGGCATACCTGTACGTTTGGCGGCTTTCAAAACTGCCTCCGCCACCATTGCCGACGTTCGGGCGTGTGCGGGGTGTCCTTTTACTACCACGGGGCAACCTGCAGCCAATGCCGAAGCCGTATCTCCACCCGCTGTTGAATAGGCAAAAGGGAAATTACTCGCCCCAAAAACAGCCACTGTGCCAATTGGGACTAACATTTTTCGTAAATCTACCTTTGGAATAGGTTGGCGGTCAAGGTTGGCGGTATCTATTCTTGCCTCAACCCACGAGCCTTCTTGCAAGAGGTCGGCGAACATTTTTAGCTGAAATATAGTACGTCCACGCTCGCCCAAAAGTCGTCCTTCGGGCAGGTTGGTTTCTTGCATGGCAGTACGGATTAAGTCCACTCCCAAGCCTTCAATTTCTTCGGCAATGGCTCTTAAAAATAGGGCTTTATTTTTGCCTGATACTTTACGATATTTTTTGAACGCTTCGGCAGATTGAAGCATTACATCATTTAATTGTGTCATTTATTTAGGTTCTTTTTTTGAAATATCAACAATATACCAACAGAAAGAGTTTTACGTTTGATTATTACCTACTGTATTATAATATTTTTGCCGAAAACTCGGTATATTAATCATTTAAAGGTATTTTTATTAACTTTGATAATAATTACATCACCTAATTATTAATTGATAATTGATAATTGACAATTGTTCACTGATTCGATGAATTTCAAGCACAAAAATATATTCCTCTCTTTGGTTTTTCTTCTGATAATCCAATCCCATACCTTCGCTCAAAAACGTGAAGGCAAAAAAAAGGATGAACCCACCATTTCGCAACTCCAAGAAGCCGAAGCCTATTTCACCGAGGGCATGAAGTTTTATATGATGGAAGATTATGAAAAAGCCATTCCACCGTATCAAAAAGCCCTTGAAATTACGCCCAATAACGGAGGGATTTTCTATGCTTTGTCTAATAATTATCAAAAATTAAAAGACGAAACAAACGCCATTCTTTACGCTGAAAAAGCGGTTCAACAAGACCCCGAAAATACAGTTTACGGAGAACTTTTGGCTGATTTGTATGTCCGTAAACGTAAGTATGAAGAAGCGGCACGGGTATATCAAAATCTGATTGCTCAAAACCCTACTCGTGCTGAATATCATTTGGAACAAGCGGCGGTCTATATATTTGATAATCATTATGATGAAGCCTTAAAGTCTTATGACCGTGCCGAGCGAATCATGGGCGTGAGTGAGGAAATTACTCGTCAAAAACAGATGGTTTTAATGAAGGTTGGTAAAGTGGATGAGGCAGTAAAAGAAGGAGAGAAATTAGTAAGTTCAGACCCCGAAGAAATTGAATACAGTATAGATCAAGCGGAATTGTTGATGTCTAATAAAAAGAACGATCAAGCAATACCATATCTTGAAAAAATATTAAAAGTAAATCCCGAAAATGCACAGGCTCACGTGATGTTGGCACAGTTGTATCAAGAGAAAGGGGATATGGAAAAATGCAACCGTGAATTGGAATTAGCCTTTGCCGATGCTAATCTGGATGCTACCACCAAAGCCAGAATTTTAATGGGCTATATTGCCATGATAAAAGATGATAAGTCGAAAGAAACCGCTTTTAATTTGGTAAAAAATCTGGTAAAACAAAGCCCAAACGATCCAAAATCGCACGCAATTTTTGGAGATTTATTGATGCAAAAAGGCGATGAAAAAGGAGCAAGAGACGAATATGTAAGGGCAGCCCGTTTGGATAAGTCAGTGAATGAAGTTTGGGGGAATATTATCAACATGGATTTCAAGTTGAAACAGGTGGACAGTGCCATCGTCCACAGCGAAGAAGCCATTGAGGTTTTCCCGAATCAAGCCGCATTTTGGTATTTGAACGGCTCGGCATATTATCAAAAACGCAATCACAACAAAGCCCTTGAATCCTTGGAAGAAGCCCGCAGATTGGCTCCCGAAGGTTCTGATTTGACCCAACATATCTACGCACTGTTGGGCGATACTTACAACAGCGTAAGCAAATATGAAAAGTCGGATGATGCTTATGAGGCAGCTTTGAAGGAAAATCCCGATAATGACCACGTACTGAATAATTATAGTTATTTCCTTTCTCTGCGAAAAGAAAAATTGGAACGAGCAGCATCTTTGGCAGAAAAATTAGTAGAAAAACATCCCAACGATGCCACGTATATAGATACTTACGCATGGGTTTTGTACGTGATGAAAGATTATAAAAAATGTAAGACTTTCATGGAAAAGGCAGTGGCATTGAACGACCAGAAGCCTATAAAAAGTGGCGTAATTGTGGAGCATTATGGAGACGTTTTGTTCCAATTAGGCGAAACGTCCAAAGCCGTTGAACAATGGAAAAAAGCCAAAGCCACAGGCACAACCAGCACCTTGATTGATAAAAAAATTGCTGAAATGAAGTTGATTGAGTAGTTAGATAAGTTAAAGAGTTAGAGAAATTAAAGAGTAAAAATACTCTCAAAACTCAATTTTTTAACTTCTCCAACTTCTTAACCTTCCAACCCAATAAACATGAAAAAAACTCTAATATTCCTTCTTGCATCAACACTATTTTTTACTTCTTGTAAACGTAGGCAAATCAATCAATCTTCCAATATTCCTGCTGTAACGGATTCTACAAAGGTTGCTTATGCGGATTCCATTAATATAGATTCAGCGAAGGTCATTATTGTGGATGTGCCTGTGAAAGTGGGGGAAAATGAAGTAGATAAATTGAAAATTGAAGATATTGATTTTAAATATCTGAAAGCGAAAGCGAAGGTAGCCTTTAAAAGCCCCAAAGAGAATGAGAACGTAATTGTGGATATAAGAATGAGAAAGGATAGTTTGATTTGGATGAATATTTCTAAATTTGGCATTACTGGTGCAACTGCACTTTTTGACAAAAATGCCGTTAAGTTCTACAATAAAATAGCTGGTGAATATAACGAATATACTTACGTTGATTTTGCGGAAAAATTTAAGTTTAATATTAACTACGATATTCTCCAATCTTTAATCGTTGGTAATCGTCCTTTCAAGAAAAATAAATCAAGAGTTGTGCGGGAGAATGAGTATTATTTGTTGAAGCAAGAGCAAGATAAAGTGTTGATTGACAATTATATAGGTGAAAATAAGAAGTTGAAAAAGTTGCTTCTTACCCAAGAAGATACCAATAATAAACTGACACTTGATTTCAATGATTTCACGATGTTGAACCAATATCTATTCCCAAATTCTAGTTTGATAACGGTTGATTATAAATCTAATGAAGATCAAAAGATGTATCAAACGGTGGTAAATATTAAGCATACAAAAGTGGAATTATTGGAAACACCTTTGGAATTTCCTTTTAAAGTTCCTGAGAAATTGTTGAAGAAATAGGCTCTTAAAACAAAAAAATCCTTACGCTCATAAGCCCTCAAAAACATATCACATTCATCAAGGCAGCCCCGAAATTTGTTTCAGGACTGCTTCTTGTTTTGTTATGTCTTATGTTCGTAGATACTCATGCACAAAGCCGTAGGCAGGTGAGTCGCCGTGCCAGATTGGAAGCTATCAAGCGTGATAATTTAGCAAAAATTCAGGAAATTAATAAAATTATTGAGAAAACTGAACAAAAAAAAGAAGTTTCAGTGGGCAAACTTAATGCGATTGGCGAACGTATTAATAAGCAAAACAAACAAATTGATATTATCTCCGAAAATCAGCAACTCCTTGATAATGAGGCACAAGAACTCACAAAAGTAACCACTGAATTATCTGGAAATCTCGAAAAGCTACGAGCAGAATATGCCAAAATGATTTTCGCTTCTGCCAAAACCAGTAACCGTTTTAATAAATTGAGTTTCCTATTTTCTTCGGCAAATTTTAATCAATTAGTCAGACGATATAAATACCTCCAACAATATTCAGAAGCTCGTGAAAAACAGGCAGTTCTGATTCAAAAAGTAAGAACAGAATTATTGGCAGAACAAGTAAAAATCTTACAGAAAAAGCAAGAGCAAGCGTCCGTATTGAGGGAAAAAATTACCGAAACCCAAAGTTTACAGGTTTTGAAAGGTAAACAATCTGATGTAGTAGGGCAATTGAGTAAAAAAGAAAAAGTACTGAGAAGTCAATTATCAACCAATAAGCAAGCCGTTGAGCGATTGGAAAATATGATTGCTCGTATTGTAGAAAGAGAAATAAGACGCTCGCAAGAACGTGAACGAGCCAGCAAACCCGACCGTGAAGATTCACCCAAAGAAAATCGAAAAGCAATTGCCATGAATGCGGAGGAAACTAAATTGGCAACTTCATTTTCAGCCTTGCGTGGACGTATGCCTTGGCCCGTGAGTTCGGGTTTTGTGTCTGACCGTTTTGGTGTGCATAATCATCCTATTTTACGAGGCGTTCGGACGAACAACAATGGCGTGGATATCCAAACCAGTGCGGGTAACGATGTAAAGGTGGTGTATGATGGCATTGTGCAGTCGGTGGTGGCAATTCCTGGGGCAAATATGATTGTGGCAGTTCAACACGGAGATTATTTCACGGTTTACAGTAAATTGTCAAACGTTTCAGTTTCCAATGGGCAAAAAATAAATGCAGGGCAAAAAATTGGTGTGGTGGCTACGGACAATGACGGTACTTCCGAAATTAATTTCCAAGTCTGGAAAACCTTCGATAAGTTGAATCCCGAAAATTGGTTGAGGTCGAGGTGAGTTTTGAGTTAAAGAAGTTGAAGAGTTAGAGTGGTTAAATAGTTATATATAGCCTGTTAAGCTCTTTAACTACTCTAACCTTTTAACTATTTAGCTCCCAAGTGGCATACTTTTGAGAAGCCTTTTTGATAAATTTTAGTAGATTTATTTCAAATTTTCCAATCTTAAATTCCCAAATCCCAAATCCCTCGGATAAAAGATGAACTCAAACGTGGAATATTCCAAGAGTTTTCATAATTTTGCAGTCCGATTTTGAATTAATTTTTATAAAAATAAACAAATACGTTCATCGTTACCCGCTGAATATCAATAAAACCAACAATGGCAAAGAAAGTAGAAGAAAAAACATCGCTTGAATTTTTAGAAAGTTCAGAAGGCTTACAGCAAGAAATAAGCAAAGTTCAAACGACGGTTGAAAATAACAAAACTGTAATATTTGGTGTAATAGGAGCATTAGTAGTCGGTGTATTGGGCTATTTTGGTTACAAGGCATACACGGCATCGCAGGATGAAGACGGACAAGCCAAATTGTTCAGTACCATGTATAAATTTGAGGCTGATTCCAATAAAGTAGCCGCCAAAGAAGCCGCCAAAGTTGCGGATGAATTTGGCGGAAATGCAGCAAATATCGCTCATTTTGTGGCGGGTACTGCCAGTTTGAAAGAGGGTAAATTTGACACTGCCATTGAGCATTTGAAAGCATTTAGTGCCTCAGATTTATTGGTTCAGGCTCGTGCCTACGCATTAATTGGGGATGCTTATTCTGAAAAGAAAAATTATTCAGAAGCGATTGATTATTACAAAAAAGCGGTTGAATATAAGGCAAATAAGCAATTTACGCCAGGGTACATGAAAAAATTAGCCATTGCTTACGAAGCCAATAAACAACCACAAGAGGCGTTGGCAGTTTATACAGAAATGGTAGAAAAATATGCGGATACCCAAGAAGGACAAGAAGCCAAGAAATATAAGGCGATGTTGGAAACGGAATAACATTCAGTTATCAATTACCAGTAAACAGTTATCATTCGTACTGCGAATCGCCAACGGTTTTCGTCCAACATAAAAAAGGAATAAGGCGAAAGTTTTATTCCTTTTTCCTTTTAGTAAAATCAATTATTTTTCACTGGAACATTTTTACTGTTTACTAATTACTTTTCACTAATAACTGAAAAAAAATGTCATCATTACATAAAAATCTAAGTATATTCTCGATTGATAATCTTCCTGATGTCAGTAAAAATCGTTTTGCGGTGGTTGTTGCCGAGTGGAACGAACATATCACGGAGGCACTTGCACAGGGAGCAATTAAGACACTTCTGGCGTATGGTGTTTTGGAGGAAAATATTGTTAGAAGGAACGTTCCTGGCAGTTATGAATTGACTTTTGCGGCTCAAAAGATGGCTCAAAAGGCTGACATTGATGCCGTTATCTGCATCGGTTGCGTGATTCAGGGCGAAACGAAGCATAATGATTATATCAACAATTCAGTAGCCCAGGGCTTAACTGCCGTAAGTTTAAAGTATGATAAACCCGTAATTTTTGGCGTATTAACTCCCAATACTGAACAACAGGCCATTGACCGTGCGGGGGGGATTCACGGTAATAAAGGCGATGAAGCGGCAATAACGGCGGTGAAAATGATGAGTTTTTAGGTTATCTTCCAATCGCTACCCGTCTCAAAATAGTATCAATTACCTGAATCGTAGTAATTCCATCCGCCTCGGCTTCGTAGTTAAGCATAATTCTGTGATTCAATACGTCTGGGGCAATTTCTTTGATGTCTTCGGGCAAAACATAATCTCTGCCATCTAAGTAGGCAAGCACTTTTGAAGCTAAATTGATGTTGATACTGGCTCTGGGCGATGCTCCAAATTGAATGTATCGAGCCTCTTCACGCAAGCCATAATCAGCAGGTTTACGGGTAGCAAAAACCAACTCAATAATGTATTTTTCTAAGGTTTCGGAAATGGTAATATTATTGACTTCTTTCCGAATTTTGAAAATATCTTCTTTGCCCAAAATCGGTTTGGGTTGATAGCTAAATTCCATGTTTGACATCTTCCTCATTACCTCCAATTCTTGGTCTTTATTGAGATAATCCACAAACACTTTTAACATAAATCTGTCCACCTGAGCCTCGGGCAATGGGAAGGTACCTTCTTGTTCCACAGGGTTTTGTGTTGCCAAAACCAGGAAAGGTTTATCAAGTGGATAAGTATGGTCGCCAATGGTTACTTGCTTTTCCTGCATGGCTTCCAAGAGGGCAGATTGCACTTTGGCAGGAGCCCTATTGATTTCATCGGCAAGGATGATATTGGCAAAAATAGGTCCCTTTTTTACCTCAAAATCATCCGATTTTCTACTGTAAATCATTGTACCGATAAGGTCGGCAGGCAATAAATCGGGCGTGAATTGAATACGGTGAAATTGAAGGTCGAGTATTTTGGATAAAGTATTGATTGCCAAGGTTTTAGCCAATCCAGGAACGCCTTCTAACAATACGTGTCCACCCGTAAAAAGCCCAATCAATAAGCGATTCGTCAATTTTTCATGACCAACCACTACCTTACCCATTTCATCAAAAACTAATTGTATTTTTTCTCGTGAAGTCATATTTTGGATTACTGATTTCGGAAGGTGAATTTATATTTATTCCTCCTAAATTTTAGGTTCTCTTGATAGTTTAGAGGACAATTTTACGAAAAAAAACTCGTAACCGCAATTGAGAGTTATATTTAGCGAGAACTTCCCAAAAGTTTTAACCTGCAATGGATACTGTTTCGGGAAGATAAAATCGCATGGAGAAATTTAAGATAAAATCGTACATTTGGGTGAAAATAAAACCTTCATAAAATGGCTTTACTTGGTCTAAGAACAACAATTTATTGAGTTTCTGATATTCAGAAAGCAAAAGAATGGTATGCCAATTTTTTAGGCTTTCAACCTTATTTTGACGAACTTTTCTATGTTGGTTTCAATGTGGCAAGTTTTGAATTGGGTTTGCAACCCGAAGAAGGGGCGGTAAAAACCAAATCAGAGGGTGTAAATACCTATTGGGGCGTTGAAGATATTCAATCCAGTTATCAACAATTGCTCAATTTGGGGGCAACCGCACACGAAGAACCCACGGATCTGGGCGGTGGCGTACAAGTTTAATTTATGATGCTTGTCTTAAAATGGACTAATATCTTGAAGATATTTCAAATAAATTTGGCACGCAGATTACGCAGATACTTCGCAATCGAATCGTTGAACCGTACAGATTTTAACAGATTTAAAAAATCCTTTTATACCTGCGTTACGAAGTATCTGCATCATCTGGGTGCTAAATTCAGTCGATTATTTATTGTTGATTATTAAGGATTAGAAATCTCAAAAATCTCCCCTTGGCGGTGCTGGTGCTAACGGAGTTTTCGGTGGTTTTGGTGGGCGGGGTGGCTTGGGTGGTCTGCCCACATTAAACTTCTTTCGCACGTCTTCGGGAATCAGTTTTTCTATGGCTTCTCCGTGTACTTCCATTTCCTTACCTATTTCTTCCATGTATTTTCCCTGTTCTTCCATTTCCTTACCTAATTTTTCCATCGGGGCTACAAAATCTTCCATTTTGCGTTCTACATCCTCCATCTGTTTTTCGTGCAAATTTATCTGTTTTTCTAAGGAATTATTTTGGGCTTCCAACTCTGCCAATTGCTTTTCTAATTGCTTTCTTTCCTTTGAACCTTCTTTCAAATCCTGTATTTGCAATTCAATTATCGCCTGTTTTCGGGCTGTTTTACCCAATTTATCACCCAATTCTCCTATCTCTTTTCCATGTGCCGAAAGGGGCTGACTTTGGGCTTGAATCTTGGTATTGTACGTTTGCATTTCGGCACTTAGTTTCGTCAGTTTCTCTTGATAAGGCTGCATTCTTTCCTCCAATTTCTTCATCTCTTGCTGATGGTATCTCAATTTTGTACTATCCGCTGGCGATAATTTTACGGGCTGTCCGTCCACCACAATATACCCATCTTTCACGTACATTTCGTGATTATTGATATAGTTGTGCATAATACCGTCATTGCCTTGCACAAAGGTTTGTTTCATCACTTTGAGTGGTTTGGGTGCAAGCGGAGGTTTCGGGGGAATCGGTGGGGATACTGGTCTTTTTGGCGGAATGGGTTCTTGGGCATTGGCTTTTTCGATATTTACGTAAAAAATACTTGCCAATATGACCAAAACAACGGCAAAAAACCCTTCATAACTTGTTGTTTTTGAGGAATTTACGCCCAAAATTCTTTGTATTCTGGAAAGCAGATTTTGCTTATTTCCCCCAAAAGCCATTGCCAAACTTTCTCGCTGTCTAAACAGTTCTACATTGGTCAAAGCCTGGGCTAAATGGATTTTATCGCCCACCATTTCCATCGCTAAATCATCACAACAATTCTCTCTTTCGTCCCTGATTTTGGCAGAAATATACCAGATGGCAGGGTGGAAAAAGAAAACAATTTCTACCAAGGTTTGCAGGATATTTACCAAATAATCCGCCCGACGAATATGGGCTAATTCATGAGCCAAAACTGCCTCTAATTCCTTGACCGATAAACCCGTTGCCAAACCCATCGGCAATAAAATCACGGCTTCAAAATAGCCAATCGTCATGGGCGTTTTTGCCAAAGCCGATTCAAATAAATAGACGTGCTTCTTGATTTGCCCCTTTCTGAGCAAATTCTTAAATATTTTTTCGGTAGCATTATCCAAAAAATAGGTGCGTTTAGACTTTAAACTTTGGACGTAAATAAATCCGCCCATCAATTTTAACGTCAGAAAAACGATACCCAAAGCCCAGATATTTACTAATAAATCTAAGTTGCTATTCAAGAGAATTTGGGCTTGTTCAAACCATGAAATTTCTATATTTTGTCCGGTTTGAGAAGCGGTTAAACTATTCAAAACGGATAAATTGGCACTAAGATTTTGGGTCAAAGTATGGGTAACGTATGGCTCAAAAATCCACCAAAAAGTAATCACCGAAGCCAAGGCTTGTACCCCCAAAGCTCCAATACCCGACCAATATTTCAGAGCCGAATTTTGCTTATATAATTGAAATAATACATTGAAAGCCAACAAGATAACCACACCTTGCCAAGCCGAATGAACCAAAGTCCAACCCAATGCCGAACTGAGATTTGAAGGGATAATGTCCAATAAATTTTTCATGATAATGATGATTATTTATACGTTTCCAAAAGTTTCTGAATTTCGTCTAATTCCTCCTGTGAGGGCGTATTTGAGCCTAATGCTTGCATCACTAACTGCATCGCCGAACCCCGAAAAGTAGTATCCACAAAACGATTTAGTAGCGACTGCCGAGTGTCATTTTCACTCACTAATGCTTTATACACGTGGTATCGCCCCTCTTCGGTGCGGGCTACCAGGTTCTTCTCGAACATAATTTGCATCAATTTGAGGGTTGTTGTATAGCCAATCTCTCGCTTTTGGGAAAGAGCCTCATTCACTTCTCTGACGGTCGCTTTCCCCAGTCGCCAGAGAACTTGTAATATCTGCAATTCGGAGTCGGTAGGTTTAATTTCCATGATAATTATTTCATTACGAATTATTTCGTAACAAATATATACGAAAGTTTTCGTAAGTCAAAATTTTATTACGAATATTTTCGTAGGTACTTAAAATTGCCGTTTACTCAGTTTTAATATGCTTATGCTTCATATCTATTATGTGGTAGAGAATATTGTTGATTGAAAGATTAATTTTACGAAAAATAATTATAATTTTAGCTTTAAAAATAAATTATCTAACTGATTACCAATTATTTAAACAATAACACATAACATTTCTAAAACGATGAAAAAACTATTATTTCCCCTCCTTTTTGTGCTTTTTAGTGCAAATATTTTTGCCCAATTAAAATACCCCGCTTCTAAAAAAATGGAGGTGATTGATACTTATTGGGGTGTTACCTACAAAGATAATTACCGTTGGCTCGAAGACATGAAAGACCCTCAGGTCAATTCGTGGTTCAAGCAACAAGCCGATTTGACCAATGCCACCATGAGTACTGTGTCGGGCAGGGATGAATTGATTGCGGAATGGCGAAAATTGGATAAATTACAACCCCCAAATTACGCTAACCCAACCAAAGAAGGGGGCAGAATTTTCTTTCAAAAAAGAGTGCCTGGCGAAAAAGTAAGTAAAGTTTATTACCGTGAAAATATCAGTAGTCCCGATGTATTACTCTTTGACCCCTTGACTTTTATTACTGGCAAAACGTTGTCGGTGGAGGGAATGTATCCGAGTTATGATGGCAAAAAACTCTTGATTGGTTATGCCGAAAAAGGGGCAGAAATATCCACTTTACAGGTAATGGACGTGGACACCAAGAAATTTTTGTCCGATCTAATTCCCACTACCGCTGGCCCTATCGGTTGGACATTCGATAACACCGCCTTCACGTACTTATGGATAAAATCGGCAGATAATACTGATCCCAACGGACGATTGAACCCAAAAACTAAACTGCACAAATTGGGGGCAGATAACAATACAGACGTTGATTTTTTTAGTAACGAAAGTTATCCAAATTTAAAAATCGAAGCCAAATCTTATCCAGTAGCTTTTCTCTCAAAAGATGCTAAAGACTATGTTTTTGGGGTTGAGAGTACAGTGCAGAACGAATTAAAAGCCTTTTTTGCTCCGATTGCAGAATTTAATTCTGGAAAAATAGGATGGAAAACACTATGTACTCCTGCCGATAAATTGGTGAGAAGTTTTGATTTTTTTGATGACAAAGTGTATTCAATCACTTACAAAGATGCCAAGAATTACAAACTGATTGCTACGGATTTGAAAAATCCAGATTGGGCAAATGCCAAAGTAGTGGCTGCTGAAAAAACGATGACTTTGGAATCCTTCGCCCGTTGCAAAGATTATATATTACTGACTTACAGCGATGGAATTAACAATCATTTTTTCAAATATAATCCTAAAACCGAGGCAACTACGGAAGTAAAGTTACCTTTCAGTGGAACGGCTTTTGTGAAATGTATTGACACCAAAACCAACGAATACATTATGGATATTACCTCTTGGAACAAGCCGTTTACGGAATTTTTATACAATGCCGAAACGGAGCAATTTACCACCAGTCCCTACAACAAGCCTTCCGTTTATCCCGCTGAATACAAAGACCTCGTGGTGGAAGAAGTGGAGGTGAAGGGGCACGATGGCGTGATGATTCCTTTATCCATTATTTATAAAAAAGGGACTAAAAAAGACGGTTCTAACGTCTGTTTAATGGATAGCTACGGAGCTTATGGCATCAGTATGACTCCTTATTTTAGTACCAGACTAAACGCATTGGCGGTTAAAGGTGCAGTAATCGCCATCCCTCACGTGCGTGGTGGTAGTGAAAAGGGCGAAAGTTGGTATAAAGCAGGCTATAAAAATACTAAACCTAATACTTGGAAAGACTTCATCAGTTGTGCTGAATATTTAATTGCCCAAGGATTTACGAATGCTACTAAATTGGGCGGAACGGGTACCAGTGCGGGCGGAATTTTGATTTCAAGGTCAATCACGGAAAGACCCGATTTGTTTGCCGCCGCTATTTGTAATGTAGGTTGTGCCAATACGATGCGTGGAGAATTTTCTTCAAATGGTCCCGTGAATATTCCCGAATTTGGCACGGTGAAAGATAGCGTAGAATGTAAAGCTCTCTACGAAATGGACGGTATGCAACACGTGAAAGATGGCGTAAAGTACCCCGCTGTTATCTGCGTTGGGGGTTGGAACGATTCCCGAGTGGTGGCTTGGCAACCTGGCAAATTTGCGGCAGCCATGCAAAATTCAACGGCTTCGGGCAAGCCAGTTTTGATGAAAGTGAATTATGAAAATGGACATTTTACCGAAGACCGAGAAGTAACATGGGCAAATTTTGCCGACCAATATTCATTTGTAATGTGGCAATGCGGACATCCAGATTTTCAAGTGAAGCAGGTTGTTAATGCGAAGAAGAATTAGGGTTGTATTGTTATGAGAAAGCCCCTTTTTATTTGGAGAAGGGGCTTTTTTGTGGGATTATTTAGGATAGCATAGTTCTTAAAACTATTAGCTCTTTATCATTCGCTTTGATGGTTTCAATAGCGGATTTTCACCGTTCTTATAATTTTTCCTTTGGCTAAACTGATAAATCAATGGTCGATAAACGTAATAGTTGGAAGATTGACAATCTACGTGTAAATTTACCAATCTACTAATTTGACCATTATCCACAAAAATGAAATCATTTACGCTACTATTTTTCTTTTTTCTGATTGCTTCATTTACCTTTATTAGTCAATCAATTACAATTAATTCCAACAATAATCAATCTTATTGCTCAGGTAGTATTATTCAAATTCCAGTTACTTTAACAGGTAATTGGGGAAACAATAATGTCTTTAAACTCAAACTTGTTCGCAAATCAGCAAATCTTCCAGACTCCACCGTTATTGTCGAAGCCAGTAATAATATATCTCCCTTAGTTTTTCAATTACCAAATTTTTACGCTGATGCTCGTTTTTCTTATTCTTCACTTTTTTCAATTACCATTGAAGCAACAAACCCCAATATTGTTAGCAATGCCAAAGTTATTGGTATAAATAATCTTCCACAAGTAGATATAAAATTTCCTACCAGTCCTCCTTATAATTTCTATTCAAGTGCCAAAGATGAATATATGAATTCTGGAATTGGGAAATATATCATAAGCGATTTATATACAGGTATCTTAGATAACTCAACAAAATTTAAATTGAATGATAGTTCTGTCGTCAATAATATATCTTATTTTTTTGTAAACCCAGCATCAACCTTTACGTACAGTGTTGCAAAGATTTGGAATAGTTGTGGATTGGGAAGAATAGTTGGTAATAATACTGTCCAAGTTAAAGTAAATCCTTTTAAAATTAAAATTGCTACTATTGTTCCAGGAGTAATTTGTGAAGATAGAAAGATGAGAATCAAGTTTGATTATAATGGTAAATTTAATACTAATAATCAATTTTACATTGATGTAAGTAATCAGACGGGGAGTATAGTAACAACATTGACTACGTTTTTGGAAGACAGTACAAACATATATGCAACGCTTCCAAATAGTTTTACGGATGGAATTTATAGAGTGAGGGTAAGAGGAACTTCACCAGATGCCGCATCAAATTATGTATTTTTTGTAGTCAAGCCCAAACCAATTATTGATTTAATGTGGTATCCGCCTTATCAAGAACCCATTGCTTATAATTACCCTGTAAATTTACGAATTAATTTTTCAGGCTCTACCAATACCATCTACATGAGAATTTCAGGCGGTACGGATTCTTACATCGTGAAATCGCCTAATGTGAGTAGTTCCACAGATATAGTAATTAATGTAAAACCCAATGTAATCTATAAGGTAGATTCGTTAGTAACAGCCTGTGGAGTTATTAAAGACTATATCGTTACGGGAGAAAGGTCATGGAATGTACGAAAAGATTTTTACATTGAGCAAATCCCGAAAAGTGATTATTGTGAAGGAGAATCATTAAAGTTTAAAATAAAGTCTGATTTTACTTTTAGTACGAATAACAGTTTTACCGTAAATCTTTATGACTCGTATAATGTTTTGCGTTCAAATCTTCCAGTAAATATAGTGGGTGATAGTCTGAGTTTTGTGATTCCCTCACTCCAACTCACTAATACCGGTTTAGCAGGATTTACTTTTGAGGTAGTAGCCACTTTACCTCAAATAACAAGCACCAGAAGTTACGCTTATTTTACAATTAATAAAAAACCAAATTTTACCTTAACAAATAGCCCACAAACAATCTTTGCACCAACAATAACAAATATAGGAGGAAATATTAAAGGGCAAAATCCATTATACATTACGGTAAATGATGGTTTAGTTGATAAAAATTACGCTATCTACACACCATCTTATACCGGTGAAAGAAATGGATATGCTGAAATTTTTGTAGTAAAATCTCAGATTTTTGCCATAAAATCTATCTCCGATATTTGTGGTACAACTACATATAATACACCACAAATTTTCTCTACTATATTAACAACACCGTATTCAAACTACGTGCATTGCACGAATACTTCCGAATTAAATAGCACTTGTGAAGGCAATAATTATGCACTAAAATTTGATACCATAGGACTATATTCCTCTAATAATCAATTCATCATTACCCTAAATGTAAATGGTGTTAATTATGAAGTAGGTCGAGGAAATAGTAGCCCAATTACTATTACAATGCCTTCTAATTTGCCATTTTTAGGGAATAATAAGGTTTCGGGCAGATTTACTATAACTTCATCGACAGTAAATATATCCAGTCAATTAACCATAAACAGAATATTTTATACGAATATTATCAAAGGTCAGATTGTTAAATTCAAATACGTTGAATTGAGCTACACTACTATTAATGAAAATGGTATTTATCCGAAAAAATTAGATATTCTGAAAGATGAAAAGGTATATATTAATTTAGATTCGTCAATCCCAATTATTGGATATGAATATAAAATTAACGGCAAATGGTTTTCAGTTAATCCAGACTCATCGCCTCCAACAGTAACTTTAAGTCCAAAACAGGATACCACACTTTATTTAGAAGCTATCAAAATAGTTGTGGATTAGTAATCATGAGAGATACGTTTGAAGTAAAAGTAAAAAAATATAGGATTAATTCAATGACCGCTACTCAATATTTATGTCAGGGAGACCAAGTAGAGGTGTTTTTTGGAATAGAAGGAGATTCAGTTAATAGACCAACCGATTTTAAGATGTACATTCCTTATAATAATTCCTTGCTCGAATTGCCTATTATTGCCAAAAAACAATGTTCATATATTGTTAAAATACCCGAATTCCCTTTATCTGAACGATTCAGTATCAAAATTTTACCCAGTAATCCCTTAGATGCTGTTTTTTTTGCTAAAAACTATAATGCTGAAGCATCAATTAAAATTAATAGAAAAGTAAACCTAAAATTGTCTGCATTGGATGGTTTAAGTACATTATTTTATGATAATTCCTCTTTTTGGGCTACTCTAAAAGTAAACGAACTCAATGCAAGGGGTGTTGAATGGACGGTGAGAATAGAATCAATTGATGGTTATGAAAAAACTGGAACTAACAATGTATATCCGCAAATAAACATTATGGCTTATGCTACAACTTATGTGATAAATGATGTTGTTAGTGATTGTGGATATGGTCAAGCTACTGGTTCAGTTACGCTTAAACGTTGTTATAAGGATTTATTCTTGCCAAATTATAGAAGTACAGTTTATCAGAAAGAGATATTTTCAGGTAGTTTCATTTGGGCAAATAGTAATACTTCACTAAATCTAACTCCGAACGATAGTATTCTTCTCTCTCCGACCACTTATGCTGAATTTTCATCAGGTTTTGAAGTAAAAAATACTAACACTCAAAGTTTCATAACTGACATAAAAGGATGTATCGTTATACGATAAAGCTATTTAATTTCAAGGTTTTTAAGAAAACCCATTTTTTCAAATAAATCACTATCTTTATACTCTAAACCATTAATCAAAAGCGGTGATTTTATGTTTAATTCGGAGAACAGGACTATTGAAAAATTGAACATATTTTTAGATGAAAATCTTGATAATTCATCCTTATCACTCGATTCGCTCTATAAAGAAATTGGCATTAGTCGCACGCAATTGCACCGCATCGTAAAGGACAAAACGCATTTGCCTATCACGCTATACATCCGCAAAAGACGCTTAAATCGAGCCAAAACGCTACTTTCCAATACTGACATCCGTATCTCAGAGGCCGCAGATGCCGTGGGAATCAGTAGTCCACAGAATTTTAGCAAGTATTTTTTTGAAGAATTTAACATTAGCCCTTCCGATTTCAAAAAGCAATTTCAGTACGATGAAATCCCTACAACTTCCACTCAACCCGCCTCCCATTCCATTGCCGTTTTGCCTTTTGTAAACATGAGTGCCGACCTCGAACGGGACTATTTCAGCGATGGCATAAGCGAGGAAATTATCAATATGCTTACCCAAGTGCAGAGTCTGAAAGTTACGGGGCGGACTTCTTCTTTTGCTTTTAAAGGGCAAAATTTAGACCTTCGGCAGATTGGTAAACAGTTGAATGTCAAGCATATACTGGAAGGAAGTGTTCGTAAATCGGGCAATAAATTACGCATCACCGCCCAGCTTGTCAAGGTGGAAGACGGCTATCACGTTTGGTCAGAAAAATTTGACCGAAATATGGAAGACATCTTCGATATTCAAGACGAAATCTCTCTGAAAATTCTGAATGAAGTAAAAATTCAACTCTTTGAGGAGGAAAAAGTAAGTGTTTTGAAACGTTATACCGATAATCCCAAAGCCTACCAATTATACCTTCATGGACGTTTTTACCACAATAAATTTGCGGGATTGGAAGAGTTCAACAAGGCAATTAAGTATTTCAAATCTGCCATTGCCTTAGAGCCAGAATACGCCCTTGCTTTTTCGGGAATTGCATCTTGTTACCTCAATTTATGGTTTTACAGGCATCTTCCACCCGAAAAATCTTTGCCATTGATGCAACAAGCAACCGAAAAATCTTTGCAGTTGGATGATAAATTAGTGGAAAGCCACATCGCCATTGCCCGCATGAAATTGTTTTACGAATGGGATTTTGAGGGAGCTGAACTTGCCTTCCAAAAAGCACTATCATTCAATGCCAATGTGGCAGAGATGAATGGACAATACGCCTTGTTCTTGGCTATTTCTGATAAACACGAACAAGCAAAAGAACAGGCTTTATTATCCTTAGAAAAAGATCCGTTTTCATTAATCAATAATTTTTATACGGGTTATGTTTATTGGTTGGCGAGAGATTTCGACAAAGCCATTGAACAAGGAAGGCATTTAGTAGAACTTGAACCCAATTTTTGGGGTGGACATATCTTGATTGGCTTCAATTTAATTGCTCATAAAAAATACGCCGAAGCCCTTGAATCCTTAGAAATGGCACTGTTTTATAATCTCAGCGGCATTACTTTGAGTGCCTGTGGAGTCTTGTTTGCTCTTTCGGGAGACACTGAAAAAGCCCATGAAATCATTCGGCAAATGAATTTTGTGAACAAAACCCAACCCGTTTATCATTATGATTTTGGCATTGTGTATGCTTGTTTGAGAGATACCAATACTGCCTCTGAATACTTTGAAAAATCCATCCAACAACACGAACCACCCATGCTTTTCTTCAAGTATATTCTGAGAGATTGGCTTTCAGATTTTCAACAAGATGTACGTTATTTGGGTTTTGTACGTCAAATTAATAGACCATAGATGTTGCGGATTTAATTGTACTTCTCCGATAATTTGGATAGCTTTACTTTTAAACTATCACTGTGTACCGAAATAAAATATGAGTATTCTTAAAAAATTAGCCAGTGAAACCGCCTCTTATGGAGTCAGTACCATCTTGGGGCGTTCGTTAAATTTTCTGTTAGTCCCCATCCATACTGCCGCATTTTTGCCCAGCGAATTAGCAGTAAATGTTTCCTTTTACAGTTATGTAGCCGTTGCTAATATTCTTTACACTTACGGAATGGAAACGGCATTTTTTCGGTTTGCCGCCGAAAATAAGGTCAAATATTACAATATTATTCAAAGTGCTATCTTGATGAGTAGCCTATTTTTTTCGCTTATTCTCATCATTTTTGCTTCGCCCATTTCTAAATATTTAGGGTATGTCGGGAAGGAAAAATTTTTGATTTGGATTGCTCTCATATTGATGATTGATGCCATTACAGCTATTCCTTTTGCCCGTCTAAGATTAGAAAAGCAAACCAAAAAATTTGTCTTTGTCAAAGCCATTAACATTCTGATTAATGTCTTCTTTAACGTCATCTTCTTATTAGTCATAAAAAAAATCGCTGATGGAGACTATTTTATCAGCCTTCAACCCCTTGCTAAAAGTTTATACAGTCCAACCATTGGGGCAGGGTATATTTTCTTAGCTAATTTGTTAGCAAATGCTACTTTCATCTATTTCTTGAGAAAAGAGCTTTTTGATTTCAAGTTTCAGATTAATATTATTGAACTCAAAAAACTGCTTCTTTTTTCTTACCCAATTATGTTGATGGTCTTGGCAAGCACCTTCAATTTACTGTTTGATAGACTGCTGTTAGTCCGTTTATTACCAGAAGGCTTTTATCCAAATAGAACTTCGGAAGAAGCACTTGGGATATACGGCAATGTTTATAAACTTTCCATTTTTATGTCTTTGGCAACTCAGGCTTTTAGGTACGCTGCTGAACCGTTTTTCTTATCAAAGACTGATGATAAACAAGCTCCTGAAACACTCGCAAACGTAACCAAATGGTTTTTGATAACCTGTATTTTTATATGGCTTGGCGTTTCACTAAACCTTGATTTATTAAAGGTCAATTTCTTGAAAAATAAAATCTATTGGGAAGGAATCGCCATAGTACCAATCTTGCTTTTGGCAAACTTATTTTTAGGAATCTACTACAATATATCCGTCTGGTTTAAGCTCAATAAAAAGACTTATTTTGGCACGTTGATAACACTCACTGGTTTGGTAATCACCATATTATTAAACATTATTCTCATTCCAAAAATGGGTTATATGGGTTGTGCCATTGCCTTCTTGATTTCCTGTTTTTCAATGACGGCACTGTGCTATTTCCTCGGACAACGCTACTATCCTGTCCCCTACAAAATCCGTTCAGCAATGGGTTATATCATTTCGGCAGGGTTATTGATTTATTGCGTATTGCAGATTCAATTCAGAAGCCTTTGGGTATCAGTACCATATCATTTGCTGTTATTAGTTTTATACACGGCAGGTGTTGTAATTGTTGAGCGAAATACTATTATTCCCTTGAAAATCAGAGATAAATACGCATTTTTAAAGTGAAATGTCAATTTTTTTCGAGAAATTTGCGAAGACTCAGTTATTAGTTATCAGCAAACAGTAAACAAGGGGATTGAGAATTATAATTTTGACCTAAGTTTTAAACTGATAACTGCTTACTGATAATTGTTTACTGAAAAAAATGGATGAATCTCAAATACAAATTTTCTCTCGATTTAACGCTTTGGAACAAAAAATCAGAGGGTTGGCGGAGAACTATGTCGAGATGAAAAGAGCATTTGAAGAAGCTAAGGCAGAAAATGATAATCTAAGAAAAGTCCTAAATGAAACCTTGAAAGACAATCAAGATTTACAGAAAAAATTAAACCAACAAGTAAAAAACTTTAAAAAATCAGATAAATTCACTAAGATTGTAGTAGGTAATCTAAAAAGTACAGGCAATCCTGTCCAATTGAAAGAAAAACTTGACGAATATATTTTAGAAATAGAGAAATGTATTAGCCAACTTAGCAATTAATTTTTGTTAAAGAGTTTAAATAGTCATAAAGTTAAATAGTTATAAAGATGAAGTTTTAAACAGTTAAAGGCTTTTTAACCTTGGAAACAACTTCTTATTTTAGGCAAATAATAACTTTCTAACTTTCCGGCTTCTTTAACTCTTACAACTTTTTTTAAAAATGACCAAACCCATACCTTGCAATATTGTCATCGGCACGGAGGCTTTTGCTCCCACGCCCGCTAATGTTGCCGAGGAGGAAGTCATTAGAAAAGCTGCTAAGTTGATTAACGAAAAAATCCTAAATTATCAGGAACGATATGGTATCAAAAGTACCCAAAGGCTTTTAGCACTATCAGCCTTGGATTTTGCGATGAGTGTTCTGAAAACTGATATGCAAAATGAGCATACCCAAAAAACAGTTTTAGATAAGATATCATCCATTGAATACATCATTGATATCGTACTTGATTAATAATTTATCCTTCGTCATTAATTAATAATTTGAAAATTGAAAATAAGCTATTTAAAACAATTTTAAATCCATTATCGCAATGATTCCTTACCAATGATTTAGAATTTATACTTAGTGATGAGTACAAATGTTAATATTTTGGAAATCAATAGCTTACATTTAATTTCCAAATGATAACATCTCCAAATTATCAAATTAAAATCTCCTTTCAATTAGGCATTTGTCTGTTTTAGTCCCATTTTTCACAAGGTTTGTCTCGCATTGCGTCCATGTTTACGCACGAACAAATCTACTAAAACGATATAATAATGCTAATTCCCATTCTTGCCGCAGTAGTTTCCCTCATCGCAGGGTTATTTGTAGGTAAAATCATGTTCGCTAAAAACAGCGAAAAACTCGAAGAAATAGCCATACTAAAAGCTGCTGATATTGTAAAAACCGCCGAACTTCAAGCGGATGCCCTCAAACAATCCCGTGTGCTGGAAGCCAAAGAAAAATTCTTGAAACTCCGTTCAGAATTTGAAGAAGATTCCACTAAAAAGAAGCAAATTCTGGTTCAAAATGAACAAACCTTGAAAGACCGAGAACGCCAAATTCAGGCTTCGATGGAGCAGTCCAAACAGGCAATGGAACAAGCAAAACGCTTGGAAGCTGATTTGAATTCACAACGCCAATCGCTTACGTCTAAGGAAGATAATCTAAAAAAGAAGACCGAAGAAGCTGAGAAAAAGAAAGCCGAAGCCGAAGAAATGTTGGCAGGACAAGTGGCTCAGTTAGAGAAAATTGCAGGTTTAACTGCCGCCGATGCCAAACAACAATTGATTGATGCCTTACGTGGAGAAGCCGAAACAAAAGCCTCGGCAATGATTAAAACTGCCATTGAAGAAGCAAAATTGACGGCTACCAAAGAAGCCAAAAAAATAGTTATCGAAACCATTCAACGGACGGCGGCTGAAAATGCCATTGAAAACTGCGTATCGGTTTTTAATATCGAATCTGACGATGTGAAGGGTAAAATCATTGGTCGTGAAGGGCGTAATATTCGTGCATTGGAATCCGCCACGGGCGTAGAATTCATTGTGGACGATACCCCAGAGGCAATTATTATTTCAGGTTTCGACCCTGTGCGTCGTGAAATTGCTCGTTTGTCGCTTCACCGTTTGGTGCAAGATGGGCGTATTCACCCCGCTCGTATTGAGGAAGTTGTGGCGAAAACCAAGAAAAATATTGAAGATGAAATCGTTGAAATTGGCGAGCGTACTGTCATTGATTTAGGTATTCACGGTCTGCATCCAGAACTTATTAGAATGGTAGGCAGAATGCGTTTCCGTTCTTCTTATGGACAAAACCTTTTGCAACACTCACGGGAGGTAGCAAAACTTTGTGCAACCATGGCGGCTGAATTAGGGCTGAATGCTAAGTTGGCAAAAAGGGCTGGTCTGCTACACGATATTGGAAAAGTTTGGCATGAAGAAGCCGAATTGCCACACGCTATTTTGGGAATGCAATTGGCTGAAAAATACAAAGAAAACGCTGAGATTTGTAACGCCATTGGAGCTCACCACGATGAAATTGAGATGACATCCATGATTTCACCCATTATTCAGGTTTGTGATGCTATTTCGGGTTCACGCCCAGGAGCAAGACGTGAAATGATGGAGTCGTATATGCGTAGATTGAAGGAATTGGAAGAATTGGCGGTAAGTTTCAACGGTGTTCAGAAATGTTATGCCATTCAAGCGGGTCGTGAATTGCGGGTTTTGGTAGATGCCGAAAACGTTTCGGACGAAAAAGCCAGCATGATTTCATTTGATATTTCTCAGAAAATTGAAAAAGAAATGCAATATCCAGGGCAAATCAAAGTAACTGTAATTCGTGAAATGAGAGCGGTGAATTATGCTAAATAATTGAATGTTGTGGAATTTGTTATTGCTTCCCACGCAAAAAAGCATGGTCGCAATGACAAAACACATAATGAAAACATTTCTATAAAAAAGGCTTGCAGATTTTATTCTGCAAGCCTTTTTACTTTGAAGCTGTTTAAACTTTCTTTTTTTTGTTGATTTTGCGTAAGAAAATGACTGAGAATGCGATAAAATGCAATGACATCCAGTTTCTGACTGAGAATTCAAACCTTACAAGTAACGCTTTAAATCCGTCAATCCAGGCAT
>JBBRMR010000065.1:0-31341 GCA_038230735.1 Cytophagales bacterium | reverse complement strand
GTTAGTTTTCATTATATCCAAATTGTCTGCTTTGCAAAATTTCTTTCCACCAACTCTCTCTGTCAATTATGATTTGGTCGTCAGTGGTTGATTTATAAATGTCAAGGATTGAGTATTTGAAATTCTGTTTTACGTGGTCAAAAGTTAGTCGTTTAAGTCCAACGTTTCCACCGTGTCCAGTTTTTACATAAGCTCTCCAACGTCCTAATATCATATTTTCACCGTATGCCGAACCAACATACTTTTTGCCATTTGAAATGTCTGTCAGTAAGTAAACGCCTTTTTGATTTTGAAGTGCTGTTTTCCAATTGTCTTTTTCTAAAACTCTCCGCATTTCGTCCCAAGAGATATTTACCTTTTCGTAGCCAGGAAATAAGTCGTTGTCAAAAGTGTCGGGCAAAATTTGTGAAACGTAACAGTCGTCAATCACAGATTCAGCGTTACGAATCATTGTCTGTGCTTTATTTTTAAATTTTACTATTAAACGTCCAACATATTTTTCGTATTGAGGCAAGTCTTGATACTCGTAACCAACACCGTTCAGATTATTCAAGTCCTTTGTTACTTTTCCAATGTGAAAGAGTAACCAAAAATCTTCGGTCGACTTAATTTTCACAAGTCCAATTGTGATTTGACCTTGTTTGTATGATTTGTTTTTGTTGTAGTTCCAATATTGTCCAGCAAGCATTGTCGAAATGTCGCCATTCTTAAAAAGTTCGATTGGATTCCAATTTTGAGCAAACATCAAATTGAAACGAATCTTAACATTGTTAAGGTTGTCAAGTCGTAATATGTCGTTTAATTTAATGCTATTCATTTTCTAAAGTTCTGTCGTTTAGGTTGTCGTCCTACCATTGGCTATAACATATTATAAACGAAATCTTTCCGTTTATTTATTCAAAATTGCGTTTATTTCCGCTTTGTCTGTCGCTTTGTCCAACATAATAAAACTTTCTGCGATGATTTCAGTAACGTACTTTTTGCTACCGTCTTTATCCGCATAAGAGCGAGTTTTTAGTTTTCCCTCCAAATATATCATACTCCCCTTATTAAGATACTTTGAAGCCAAATCTGCCAAACCTCGCCATGCCACAATATTATGCCAGTCGGTCTCGGTTTGGGTCTGTCCCGCTTTATCTTTATAACTTTCTGAGGTTGCTAACGAAAATTTTGCAACCCTGATTTCTCCTTCCAACGTTTGTATTTCAGGCTCTTTACCCAAATTTCCAATCAATGTTACTTTGTTTAAACCTCTCATTAATAAAGTAAATATCTAATTTTTCCAAATATAAGAACCATTTTTTATATATCCAATCCATCCAACGGACTTTTTATTTGGTCGAAACCTTTTGTTGTAACATGAGTATAAACTTCGGTCGTTTTGCTACTTTCATGCCCTAACAACGCTTGAATATATCGCAAATCTGTGCCATTTTCAAGCAAGTGAGTGGCAAAGCTATGTCTTAGGGTATGTACGCTTACTTTTTTTAGAATACCTACTTTTTGGCAAATTTCTTGAAAAAATGTTTGAATACTTCTATCAGAATATTGTCCTCCGTCTTGCCCTTCAAAAAGGTATTCTTTGGGTTTATATTCTTTGAAATAACTCCTTAATAGCCCTAATGTTTTCACCGATAAGAGCGTATATCGGTCTTTTTTTCCTTTGCTTTGCTCAATCCTGATTTGCATTCTTTTTGAATCTATATCCTTGATTTTCATGTTAGTAGCTTCACTTATTCGCAAGCCCGCTGAATATATAAGGGTCAGAATTGCTTTGTGTTTTAGGTTGGTGATTCCTTTCAAAATACTCGTGATTTCATCGGTACTCAATACCGTGGGAAGCGATTTTTCTTTATTGGGGCGTTCCAAAAAATAAAATTTTCGCTGTCCACCCAATACTCGTTCATAATAAAATTTGATGGCATTGATGGCTTGATTTTGATAGGAGGCGGATACTTTTCGATCAATTACCAAATACTGACAAAAGGCTACAATTTTTTGCTCGTCCATTTTATCAATATCCTGAGTGGGGTAGTGGTTGATAAATTCTTCAAAAAGGCTTTTATACGTTTTTAGGGTCTTTTCGCTGTACCTCAATTCACGAAGTTTCAGTATCATTTTTTCGGGGCAGGGTCGGTAATTTTGGGAATCGAATTCACTTTTGCGAGCTATTTTTCCAGTCTCATTTTGTGCTTCTTCATACCTAAAATTTAGTCCTTCTTGGGTGGCAAGGGCTTTGATTTCGGTAAATAATTTATCCGAAAAAGGAATTGACCACCATTTGTTTTTAGTGTCCCAAGACCAAAAAGGCATTTTTTTTATGGCATACGTTATGGCTTTGTTAAACCCAAAAATAAGTTTTAATCGTCCTGAATGGGTTTTTACACACAAAAAATCATTTGATTCTATTTTGTGGGTAGCATTACCCGTAGAAATCTCCACCGCCTGATGAATAATGATATTAGAAATTCTTTCTTTGAAATACTCTTTAATAATATCAAGATTGCCTGGATAATTAGGAATCAACCAAGTACGATTTTCCTTATCCCATTTTGAAAACCGAAGCGACACGATAAACTTGACATCAATATCATTTTTGGGCATTTTTAAGATAATTTTCCTACCAATTACCTCAATCAGTATTGATGTTGTTTGAGGTAAATATTGGTTTGAATAAACGGGTTCAACTATTTTCAAATCAGGTATTTTAGTAACTGAATTCTCAATGATGGTTTTACTCGTTTCAATATCAAGACTCTTATATGGTTTAGGTTCAATATTCAATTCTGGAAACAACGACTTTAATTTTTCAAACGCCACGGTGTTATATGGGATGTGCCATGCCTTGTGCGTTCGACTCCATTTGGCATCTTCAATTTGCCGAAGCAAAACCATCATTTCATTATTGTACGGAAAATTAACTTTTATTCTGTTTTGGTTTCTGTGGAGGATTTTTGAACAACTTACCATGTTTTTAGCGGTTATTTTAGATATTCGATTAATAAACGCAACCAATTTACACTTTTATAATATTATTTTAACGAAAAATCAATTATCATTCGATTGAAGTAAGATTTCAATTGTATAAATACGGAAGTCGTCCTTTCAAAGGACGACTTCCGTAAAGTGTTACAAATACAACCATTTCTTATACAACTCTATTTGCTCCTTACTTTGGTTTGGCAAAGCTTCAATCACGTAATTTTTATTCGGATTTTTTTGTAAAGTAATATTGTATTTTTTCTCTAAACCATCCCTTCTCACTTTTATTTCAATGATGTCGCCAATTTTTTTATTGGATACATATTTGGTAATATCATCGGGCTTTGAACCGTCAATTTGTAAGATTTCATCATTCACGTTCAAGCCATCATTGTAGGCGGGGGAGTCACGCATTACGCTCGTAATCTTCAAACCACTATTTCTCATTTCTACGCCTAAATATGGTTCATTTCTTTCGGCATTTTTATCGACTAATTGTACTCCAACGCTTTGGAAATAGGTATTATAGGGAATTGTCTCCGTACCAAAAATATATTTCTGGAAAAAATCATTCATCGCTTTACCCGTTGCCGCTTCTACTGCTTTTTGAAATTCTTCATCGGTAAAACCTCTGCCTTGTTTCTTGTAATATTCCTGATAAAGTGTTCGCATCACATCATCTAAATTCTTTTTACCTTGTGTGCTTTGTAGGATTACGAGGTTCAAAACGCCTCCCAAAACTGCCCCTTTGTCATAATACGAAACGGTACTATTCTTAGCATTTTCATTAGGACGATAATATTTTATCCAAGCATCCCAACTTGATTCCGTTGCCGACTGTACCTTATTCCCTGGCTGATTTTCGATGGTATTTATTTCATTGGAATATGTGGTCAAATACTCTTCGGGGGTCATCATATTGGCACGGCGGAGGATATAGGACTGATAAAAACTGGTACAACCTTCCGAAAACCAAAGCAAGTGCGTATAGTTTTCGTTTTCATAATCAAAAGGTCCTAATGCCTTCGGGCGAATACGTTTTACATTCCAGAGGTGAAAATATTCATGGGCAATCAAACTCATCAAACCCTGATACATTTTATCATTGGAGTAAGACACTCTTGACGTTTGGCAAGTCGTAGAATTCAAATGTTCCAGACCACCACCGCCCGAAGCAATGTTATGAATCAAAAAAGTATAATCTTTACAAGGATGTTCGCCCACGACAGACATGGCGGTTTCACAAACCTTTTTAAAGTCGTTAGTTACTTTAGCTTCGTCCATTTTCACTTCGCCATACATCGCAATTTTATGCGGAATATCTTTCAAATCAAATGAAAGCACCTTTTGCGTACCAATTTCAATCGGTGAATCAATTAATTCATCCAGATTAATGGATTCAAAAGTATTATTGCCCAATGACTTCAAAGCCGTTGAAATCGTTGTCCAATTTTTATATGGCTTAATATTGATGGTCGAAGGCAATGCCCGCCAGTCGTTCACATACATAAATATACAGGCAGGATTGAGGTATCCGTGCGAGTCGTCGAGGAAAGAAGTACGTACTGTTAGCTCGTAGGCATAGACCCGATATTTGACCGTTACCTCATTAATGCTCGCTAAAAGTCGCACACGCCAGGTATTTTTATTAATTTTGTCCGACTTCACCGCTTTGGAGTCGCTCGTTACCGTTACCGATTCCACATTTTTGGCATATTCTCTAACAAGATAAGAGCCAGGAGTCCATACCGCCATTTTCAGGTCAATGAAGCCTTGTTGCTTCGTTTTGGCATCAAAATTGGATAAACGTATTGAAACATCATAATAATGCGTTTGGGGTTGGTCCATTGAAAGAAAATACTCAATTTTGGGTTGATTTGTAGAGGTCTGAGAATACCCTAAGTAATTTAAAATCAGACAGATAGCAAAAGTTGAAATTTTTTTCATAAATTGGTATTGATTGATGAATTGTTAAAGTTAAAATGTTGAATTGCCAAAACTAACAATCCTTTACTTGTTTAACAAATAATTTTCTTTTTGAAAAACCGTTACCTTACATATAAATAATCCTTTGCTCTTAAAATCATATCCTAATGAACAAAATAACGTCGTTAGTCCTCTTACTCTCGCTTTGTTTAATTGTTGTTTCTCAAAAGCCAGTTCAGGCTCAAAGTACCCTCAGCTATACTGATGTCTCGGTTCATTTTCGTAATGGACAGGAACATTTCGAGTCAAAAAACTACGAAGCGGCCCGAGCCGAATTTAATCTTTATTTAGATTCTGATAAAGCTCTCTTGGAAAAAGAAGATGCCAATAAAGTTTGGGCAGAATATTACGTAGTGATGTGTAGCCTCTATTTGGGCTATCCCGAAACGGAATTATTGGCTCAACGTTTCGTTAGAAATTATCCCGAACATCCCGTTGCTGGTAATCTTTACAAAGAAATTGGAAATTATTTCTTTGAGCAAGGCGATTATACTCGAGCGGTTGATTATTTAAAGAAAAGCCCCAAATCTGACGAAGAAGCCCAATATCGTTTAGCCATTTCGCATTTCTCTTTACAAGACTATAACGAAGCCCTCGAAATTTTTAACGAAATCAAGGGAGGTACTTCTGAAAATGCCATTTCCGCCTCTTATTACTCTGGGATTATCAATTTTCGTGCGGGTCGTTATAAAGAAGCCATTCCAGATTTCAAAAAAGCCGAACAATCAGCCACCTATCGTTCAGAAATCCCAGGTTGGTTAGCCCACAGTTATTATCGTCAAGGAAAATTTGCCGAAATGTTGGCTTATACTGAGCCATTATTGAGAGAAAAAAATTCGGGACGCAAATTAGAAGATGTGGCATTACTCACGGCGGAGGTTTATTTCCAACAAGCCAATTACGAAAAAGCATCAACGTATTATACCATTTACAAAAACTACAAATCGCAAGGAATGTTGCCCGCCGTGGCTTATCGTTATGGATATAGTTTGTACAAAATCGACCAATTTGCACCCGCTACCGAACAACTCAAAAACGTGGCTGCTGTCCGTGATACGCTCGGGCAGTATGCTTCTTTTATATTGGGTATTTCTTATCTAAAATCAAATAATCCTAATTATGCCTTAGGAGCCTTTGACCAAGCCCGCAAGAGTAATTATAATAAGGGAGTAACGGAAGATGCCGATTTCAACCACGCCAAAGTATTATTAGATTTGAATCGTGGAAATGAGGCAATCAAGGCGTTTGAAGGCTTTTTGCAGAAATATCCTAATTCAAAATACGAAGATGAAGCCAATGAGTTAATTTCAGAAGCCTACCTTTCTTCCAATAATTATCAAGCCGCTTTAACTTACATTGAAGGTTTGCAAAGACGTTCTACTCGTACCAATGCTTCCTATCAACGTATTGCTTACAACCAAGGTGTAAAATTATTTAACGATGAAAGATACATTGATGCCATTCCATATTTCGATAAATCGCTTTCAACGCCCGTAAATGCGGAGACGAAATATGCCGCTAATTTTTGGAAAGCGGAGGCAATTTCAGCCGAGAAAAAATATACCGAGGCCATCCCGATGTATCAGTCTTTGATTGCTTCGGTGGATAATATAACCCCTAATTTGGTTGATTTGCAAAATAGAAGTAGATATTCGCTGGCGTATTCCTATTACAACACCAAAGATTACGATAAAGCCAATAGACTTTTCCGTGAATACGCCGACCGTATGAAGGCTTCGGGCAATTCATCATCTTATCAAGATGCGGTGGTTCGTTTGGGAGATACCTTTTTTGCCCAAAAGAATTATGACCAAGCCCTCAAATACTATGACCAAGCCATTGGTACAAATCAAGCCGATGCTGATTACGCCACGTACCAAAAAGGTTTAGTATTGATTTTGAAAAATGACCCGAAAGCGGCAAAAGCTGCTTTTCAGAGTGTTCAGCAAAAATTTCCTTCTTCGTTATACGTTGATAATTCTTTGTACCAAGAAGCCAATATTGACTTTGTGGCGGGGCAGTATATTCCAGCCATTACGGGTTTTACCAAATTGTTAAACGATAAACCTCAGAGTAAACTCATTGCAGCGGCATTATTGAAACGGGCGGGGGCTTTCCAAAATACCACCAATCATGAAGGGGCAATTGCGGATTATAAAAATATTCTTAAAAATTATCCTAACGAACCACAGAGCAAGGATGCTTTGACAGGTTTACAAGAAGAACTCAATGAAGTAGGTCGTCCAGAGGAGTTTGGTCAGATTTTAGGAGATTATCAAAGAGCCAATCCAACGGATAATTCGGTGGTAGGTTTGGAGTATGAATCTGCTAAGAGTTTATTTTATGGAGAAAAATATGATAAAGCCATTCCTGCTTTGATTGAATACGTTCGTAAAAACCCAATCAGTATTGAATCTTACGAAGCCAAATATTTAATTGCGGAATCTTATTTGAAACTGGGTAATAAAAAAGAAGCTTTGAGTTGGTATTATATTGTAATCAGAGACCGGAAATACAAATCTGTAAACCGAGCTATTCAAAAAGCCGCTGAATTGGAAATCATGGTGGGAAATAGAAGTGCTGCTATCACTAATTATAGGAGTCTTTTGACGAATGCCGCTGATAAAAAAGACCAACAAACTGCCCTTATCGCTTTGATGGAATCTTATTATTTCACGACTAAAACGGATTCAACTTTATACTTTGCCAGAGAAGTTGCCAATTCAGGAGACGTAGTGTTAGGAGCCAAGAGTAAGGCTACTTTATATATTGGTAAAATTTACATGGCAAGAAACGATTATCCAAAAGCCACCGAATCATTTAATCAAACAATTGCACTTGCCAAAGATGATTTCGGGGCGGAGGCTCAATACTTGATTGGGCAAATATTATACAACCAGAAGAAATATAAAGAATCGTCTGATTTGATTATTGCTAAATTTAGAAATGAGTTTTCGGGAGCCTCAGATAAAATTGTGGGTAAAGCATATTTACTTTTATCCGATGACTTCGTGGGTCTTGATAATATCTTCCAAGCAAAAGCAACCTTGACTTCTTTAATTGACAATATTGCTGACAAAGACATAGTCTCCGAAGCAAAGGTAAAATTGAAGGCTCTTGAAAAACGTTAAAATGAGATTTGACAACTTTTCAAAAGTTGTCAAATCTAAATAAATCTATCGCAAAAAAATGAGAATTATGCAAAATCCAGCATTCCATAAAATATTAGCTATTTCATTCATCGGAGCGTGTTTTCCGTTGGCTCATACGTATGCCCAAAAGACCGCAGGAGACGTAAAGACCGAAGATATTGATGTCTATAAAGATACAAAAGTAGTTTTGCCACAAGCTAATCGTATTTTTGAAAAAATTCCAACTTCTGCCGCCGATGATGCTAAAAAGCCCATTCGGTATGAATTTGTGGAAAGAAAACTACCCGTTCAAACGCCTGAGTTCAGCCCAACCGTAACCATGCCCGACGATGGAGGCTTGAGGGAAAACTCCAAAGCTGCCAAATACAATAATATTATTCGGGCGGGTTTTGGCAATTATGGACATACCTTTTTGGAAGCTCATGTGGGCTTTCCCGTGGGAGAAAATAATTATCATGGTATCTACGTAAAACACAATAATTTCCGATTAGGACCCGTAGGAGCAAATTATTCTGGTATTTCCCAAAACCTTGTAAAAGTACATAGTCGCACTTCTTTTGATGCCGTCAAATTAGAAGGTTCATTGGGCTGGGAGCGTCGTGGCTTTGATTTCTACGGATTTACGCCTAAAAATTACGATTTTCCCGAAAGCCTGATTTTTAATTCATACAACCGATTTAATTTTATTGGAACTCTCTCAAATGCTGACAAAGATTCAAAAGTTGATTATACTTTTAAATCAAATTTATCTTATCTTTTCACGCACCTAAAAGCCAATGAATTAGTTTGGACGGGCTTAGTGAATGGCGTTTTTCCAATCACAGAACAATTATCTGCCCAATTGGATGGAACACTCGTGTTAGCTCAACGTCAGGATTCAATTACGCTTTATCGCAATTTGTATAAATTGAAACCAACTTTTCAATACAAGACAGAGAAGTTTACCATAACCGCAGGTTTGAACGTAATTAACGACCGTGAGAAAAATAATTTCAATAATAGTTATTTATATCCCATCGTAAAAATTGATGTGCAACCCATTTCAGGTTTGAAATTCTTTGGGGGATATGAAGGCGATGTTTACGCCAATAATTTAACCTCATTTATGAATGAAAACTCATGGCTAAATCGTTTTATTGACTTAAAAAATACCAGAAAAACGGGTGATTATTACGTAGGAAGCAAAGCATCTTTAGATAATGGTTTGTCCTTAGAAGCTAAATTTAGTTATGCCACGTACAAAGACTTTTACGTTTTCAATAACTCTGGTAGAGACAGTACCCGTTTCGAGGCACTGTATTCTGATGATTCCATCACCGTAAAAGTTACCAATTTTATGGCACAGGCAGGTTATCAAATTCCTGATGTATATCGTACTAATTTGAAGATTGATGTAAATATTTATAGCGGTTTGGGCAATCTCAAAAATGCCTATCATCGTCCGAATTTTTCGGCAGTTTGGAATAATACATTTACGGTTAAGCAAAAACTATTGGTTAGTTCAGATTTATTTATTTTGACGGGTTTGAAAGGTAATAATTTCCAAACTAATAAGGAAATTAAATTAGATGCTATCATTGATTTAAGTTTTAAATTTACCTACATGATTTCCGATCATTTTAACGTTTTCATATCTGCTAACAACGTTTTGGGTAAAAATTATCAACGTTACCTATATTATCCGACTCAAGGTGTAAATTTTCTTGGTGGTTTGTCATATTCTTTTTAAATTTATATTCGATGTTTGATATTCGATGTTTGATGTTCGGTTTTCGATGTTCGGAATTTGATAAATTCCAACTCTAATTTACGATATTGAAGTCTATATTATTGATCGAAATAGTAAGGACATTTAAAATAGATTTAAGGATTTGGTTAAGGATTTTCTGAACATCGAATAACGACAATCGAACATCGAATTATGAATACTGTACAAAATCATATCAAAGAATTGCTTTTTGAGCAAGACTGCGTAGTCATTCCAGAATTTGGTGGCTTTGTAACAAATTTTGATTGTACAAAAATTGACAGTTCAAATCGCTACATTACGCCGCCACAAAAATGGTTAGCATTCAATTCGTTATTAAAAAATGACGATGGATTACTTTCCAATTACATCGCCCAAGAAGAGCAAATTACTCGTGAACAAGCAAATCTAAAAATAAAATTATTTGTAGAAGATACCAAGAGATACATCAATTTTGATAAAACCTATCAGATTGAAGGTTTAGGGATTTTTAGTCAAAATGAAGAGAATAGAATTCAATTTCAACCACAAACCACCAATTTTTGCAGTGAGAGTTTTGGGATGGAAAACATCTTTTTGAAGAAATCGGTAAATCAACAAAACGAATTACAGGTAATTCAAAAACCAGCAATTGTTTCTGATTCAACAGTTCAGCAAATTTTTGCGAGCCAAGACCGTGAACCAACCGTTGAAATCTGGGAGGAGGAAGAAGATACAAATAGCCGTAAAAGGAGATTTAGTAAGGTATTACCGTATGTTTATAGCATTGTTGGAATGGCAATTTTTGCAACCTCTATCTATATGTACGATAATTCAAAGGAGAATTTAAGCTCTTTAAATCCTTTTCATTCAAGTAGTTCAATGACACCACCCATTGTTAAAACGGTTGATGAATTCAAGGCAGAAGCAACTCCATTTGCTCCAACAATTGTTGAAACCAAGGCATTTGAGAATGAAAAACCAGTAATTGAAACTCCAAAATCTGAGACAATAAATAATGATGTAAAACGTTTTTTTATCATTACTGGAAGTTTTGGAAGCAAGAAAAACGCTAAAAGTTTATTGAATACTTTAAAGTCAAAAGGCTTTGAAGATGCTTCAATAATTTACCCAAATCGCAACGAAAAATTAATCAAAGTATCGGCAGGAGGTTTTAATACAGAAACCCAAGCCGACCAAGAAGCTCTTAAAGTATCTCAATCAATCAACCAAGAGACTTGGATTTATAAGAAATAGCATTTTGAGCGGTGAGGTCTGAACTATGAGTAATGAGAGAATACCCTCAAACCTCATCGCTCACTCCTCAAAGCTACGAAAAGATAGCTATTCAAAAACCCCCTAATAGCTATGCAATCCTACAATTTAGAAGCCGAAGAAAGCAAAAATCGACAAATCGCTTTCGTAACAACCGTAGTATCAACTGCCACAATGCTTTTCTTGTTTTGGTACATCACCGTTTGGACTGCCACCGAAAATAAAAAAGTGGAACAAATGGGAGGAGGAGGTTTTTTAGTAAACTTCGGATTGGATAAAAAGGGCAGTGGAAATGTGTTCACTAAAAATCATGCAAGCCCATTAAAAGACCCCATCGAATCAAAAGCGGCGGAGGCAGTTGAAGTAAAAAAAGAAGTCACAAAGCCCGTTATTAAACCCGTTGAGGTAAAAGCAAAACCCATTAAGCCAAAGCCAGTTAAAGAAACTCCCGTAGTTACAAGCAAGGTTAAAAGTCCAGTGGTGGTGAAAGAAACTCCTCCCGCAAAGGTAATGCCCAAGCCAAGTCCGAAACCCGTTGAAGCCGCACCGACCCCAGCGAAACCAACTCCTCAACCAAAAGTAGATGAAGGAGCATTATTTCCAGCCAAGAAAGGAACAGCTAATACTAACGGTACATCAGGTTCAAGTAATCAAAAAGGTGGAGCGGCAGATGGTGAAGGTGGCGGAAAAGGAAATCAAGGTCAGCCCGATGGAAATGTGGTGAAAGGTGGAACTTATGAAAAAAAACCAGTTGGCGATGGCGGCGGAGGAACGGGCGGTAATAAAGGCAATGGTTCAGCATTAAGCCTAACGGGTTGGACATGGAATTCAAAACCCAATGTTGATGATAATTCGGATGAAACTGGAATAATTAAATTTAGAATTAAAGTGGATAGCGACGGCGATGTTGTAGATGTTACGCAGATTGAAAGTACCGTGAGTCCAGCCGTAGCACAACAATATAAACGAGCCGTGCAACGAACAAAATTCCGACCAACTTCCGATGGTGATAAACCAGATATTTCAACGGGAACGGTAACATTCAGATTAAATCCAAGATAGAAAATAATTCAAGTGCAAATCGAAATGTTTGCACTTTTTTTTGGCTTAAAACAAATGAAAACACTATCTTTGCAACCCTTTTAAGCCCTCACACATGACATACGAGCAAACCATATCATATTTATACGAAAAGTTGCCTGTCTTTCATCGGATAGGGAAACAGGCATATAAGGCAGATTTAAACAATACCATTGCCCTCTGTGAGCATTTAGACAACCCACATCAAAAGTTTAAAACTATCCATGTGGCGGGTACAAATGGCAAAGGCAGTACCTCACATTATTTGGCTGCCATTTTTCAAAGTGCGGGCTATAAAACAGGACTTTATACTTCCCCACATTTAAAGTCATTTACAGAACGTATCAGGATAAATGGACAACCAATTCCAGAAACCAAAGTAGTAGAATTTGTTGAAAGTAATCAGCTTTTCATTGAAGAATTGAAACCATCCTTTTTTGAATTAACAGTTGGCATGGCATTTGAATACTTTGCAGAGGAGAAAGTGGATATTGCCATTATTGAAGTTGGCTTAGGAGGTAGGTTAGATTCAACCAATATTATTACGCCAATCTTATCAGTCATAACCAATATAAGTTTTGACCATACTGATATTTTGGGCGATACTTTACCAAAGATCGCTTACGAAAAAGCGGGAATTATAAAGCAACAAATTTCCGTAGTTATTAGTGAAAGAAATTCCGAAACTTCAGCTGTTTTTATTGATAAAGCAAAAACTGAAAATGCTCCTATTTGTTTTGCCTCTGATGAATATAGGGTGATTGATTTTAAACTGAACGAAAATAGTATTGATTTAGAGATTATCAGAATAAAAGACAAATACCCATTTATTATAAATTCGCAGTTGATGGGTAACTATCAATTCAAGAATATTGTAGGCGTTTTAAAGGCAGTCGATTTGTTAGTTGAAATGGGATATTCAATAAACTCTAAAAGTATTGAAGATGGTTTTTCCAAAGTTGTTGACTTGACTGGTTTAAAGGGTAGATGGCAAGCCTTGTCAAAATCTCCCAAGATAATTTGTGATACCGCTCATAACGTTGCTGGATTTTCACAGATATTAGAAAATTTGAGAATATCAAAATATCATCAGCTTTGGATGATATTGGGTTTTGTTTCCGATAAAGACATTTCATCTATTTTGAGTTTATTACCCAAAGAAGCTAATTATATATTTTGTCAAGCCAATATACCAAGAGCATTATCTGCCTCAGAACTCTCGAACAAAGCAAAAGGTTTTGGGCTTGATGGAGTGGTTATTAATGAAGTCAATGAGGCAATTGATTATGTAGTTTCTAATTGCAACAATGATGATTTAATTTACGTGGGAGGAAGTACATTTGTAGTAGCTGAAATAAATTCATTATGAATAGGGGAGAGGAGCATTTGAAAATTGGATGAAATTTTAGGCATATTTATTAAAATATAAACTTTAAAATATTGAGTTTTTGTTATTGGTATTTAAGACAAATATATTGATACCAAATTTAATTTTGTTTGTAGTATAGTTATGGTGTATTCAAGAAAGATATGCTTTTAATTAATTATATAGGTGCTGAGAATTAAGTAAATAGTACAGATGTTCAAATTAAATTCAAATATGCGATTGTCAGCGATTTACTATTTTTGTGTAACTAATTGATTTTCAAGTAGTTACACAAAAATAGTAAATAATTAGGGTAGTTTTAGTTGATGAGTTTTAGTTAGGATTTTATAAGTTTCTGATTTTCAAGCAGTTATGATTTAGCATACTACTAACTAAAATATAAGTAAAATTAACAGTGCGGAACTGGAGTTTGTGGAAAATTAAGTAGTAAACATTAGACTAAAAAAATTAGCATTGTTTCAACAATGAGTAGAAAGAAAGCAATAAGATTTGTACAAGCCAAAGAGAATCTGAACGTATTAGAACCAGGCAATGAAATATTTGAGCGTATCAAAGGGAGTTGGAAGAGCATTTTTTTTCAAAATGAAAACCCAATTGTCTTGGAAATTGGTTGCGGAAAAGGTGAATATACTATTGGCTTGGCAAAAGTATTCCCTGAAAAAAACTTTATCGGTATAGATATAAAGGGAGATAGAATTGCCGTAGGCAGTAATAATGCCATTGAGTACGACTTGAAAAATGTGGGCTTTTTGAGAATAAAAGCACAAGAATTAATGTCTTTTTTTGATGAAAATGAGGTATCTGAAATTTGGATTACTTTTCCTGATCCACAGCCCCTGGAAAGTGGAATTAAGAAACGATTGACGAGTGATAGGTTTTTAGCAATGTATAAAAAAATATTAATTGAAGATGGAAGTTTACACTTAAAAACAGATAGCGAATTACTTTTTGATTACACCATCGAAAGACTCGAAGCATTTGGAACTAAGGATATAGTCTTTACCAAAGACCTTTATCAATCAGATTTAAACATTCGTCATTTCGGAATAAAGACAAGATTTGAAGATATTTTTACTAAAAAAGGGTTTTTGATAAATTACCTTTCCTGTGAATTTAAGGCATAAAAGAAGGTCTAATTTTGGCTTAAACCAAATCAGACCTTCTTATTTTATCAATAATTACTTGTTAATTAATTGTGCAAAATAGTTTACAGTACGAACCAACTGTGATACATAAGACATCTCATTATCATACCAACAAACAGTTTTTACCAATTGCGTATCACCAACCGTTTGAACTTTTGTCTGAGTAGCATCGAATAAAGAACCATAAGTAATTCCAATTACATCACTACTTACAATCTCATCCTCAGTATAACCAAAACTCTCATTTGAAGCCGCTTTCATGGCTGCATTAATCTCTGCAACCGTTACTTTCTTCGCTAAAATGGTTGTTAATTCAGTTAAAGAACCTGTAATTGTTGGAACACGTTGTGCTGAACCATCTAACTTTCCAACCAATGATGGTAAAACTAATCCAATTGCTTTTGCCGCACCCGTTGTATTAGGAACAATATTTTCAGCTGCCGCTCTTGCACGACGTAAATCACCTTTTGCGTGTGGACCATCTTGTGTGTTTTGGTCGCTCGTATAGGCGTGTACTGTTGTCATCAAACCGTTCACAATGCCATAAGTATCTTCTAAAACCTTTGCCATTGGAGCTAAACAGTTTGTCGTACAAGATGCACCACTAATAACAGTTTCGCTGCCATCTAAAATGTTGTGGTTTGTGTTGAAAACAACCGTTTTCAAATCACCAGTTGCAGGGGCTGAAATAACTACTTTCTTTGCACCAGCCGTAATATGTGATTCGGCTTTTGCTTTGTCAGTAAAAAATCCAGTGCATTCCAAGACTACATCAACATCGTGTGTAGCCCAAGGAATTAACGATGGGTCTCTTTGAGCATAAACTGTAATATTCTCTCCGTTCACGTTCACAGTGCTATCAGTTGAAGAAACTTCTGCATTAAAACGTCCTTGTGAAGTATCGTATTTTAATAAATGAGCCAACACTTTTGGACTTGTAAGGTCGTTGATTGCTACAACTTCAATACCGTCCATGTTATAAATTTGGCGGAAGACTAAACGTCCAATTCGCCCAAAACCATTAATTGCAACTTTTACTTTTGTCATTTTGTAATGTGTGAAATAGTTAAAAGAAGAACAAATTTAATACATATAACAAGGGAATACAAATGAAAGAATGGGTTTGAGGATGTTTAATATTATAATTCAAAGAATAGTATTACTAACTATAAAATTTAGTAATTTAGTAAAAAAATTTCTACGATTTTACTAAAAATAATAGCATTTTATAGTTTATTATTTTTGTACTTATACGTACCAGCACTAACGTTTCTACATTCTATTACAATAATATAACAAGGTATATATATCTACAAAGTCAACACATAGCTTGAAATTACCTTAAACACTAAGTAATGCAGAATACGCTTTAAAAAGGTTCTATATCTTTAAAAATTAGCCTTGCTGAAGACATTTATTCGTTTTAGATTTATAATTTTTTACTTTTTATATTTATTTTTCCTTATTGATTATTATGTACGAAGGAGTTGAAAAGACCTAAATCATTTCCATATTAGAACACATCAGTCAATTCTATCCAGTACCAGTACTTGAATTATTATAAACTCTTTTTCAAATTATAAATATGATATTCAAAAATTACAAAATCATTCTTAATCCCAAAATTCAAATATTAATCAAACTGACTTTATTGGATGGCATGATTTTAGTAATACACATTATATAGGTCATTAAAGTAGCGAGAAATCATAAGTAATGAGTTAAAAACTCAATATCTCATTGCTGACACAATGTCAGTTCTATATAATTTCATATTATTAAATATTAGAATTAAATAAACCAAATAATATTTGGAATGAATTTTAACTTTTTTTTAAATATAATGTAAACTACTGTAAATCAACTAACTATCAATAAATTGCTTAACTAAAAATTTAACTAATTTACAATCTTTTTTCTTCTCAAATCGACTTTCCAAAAATCCAGTTATTTCCTATCAAAACATTATTCTCCCTCTTATTTGTGATTATTCACATTAAATGATTTTACTTTGTAGCTTAATTTTCAAAATAAAAAATCATATATATTTTAATGGAACAATTAAAACAAATTATTGAAAACGCTTGGGAGGATACCAGCCTCCGCTCGAATGAAGAAACAAAAAATGCTATTGAAATAGTGATTGAAAAAGTTGATAAAGGTGAACTTCGCACGGCTCAACCCAATGAAGATGGATCTTGGTCGGTGAATGAATGGGTGAAAAAAGCTATTGTCATGTATTTTCCCATGCGACAAATGCAGGTTCAGGAAGTAGGTATTTTTGAATTTCACGATAAAATGAAACTCAAAAATGATTACGCTACCTTGGGAGTAAGGGTTGTGCCGCCTGCCGTAGCACGTTATGGAGCATATTTAGCGAAGGGAGTTATCATGATGCCTTCGTATGTGAACATAGGGGCGTATGTAGATTCGGGTACAATGGTTGATACTTGGGCAACCGTAGGAAGTTGTGCTCAAATTGGAAAAGATGTGCATTTGAGTGGTGGAGTAGGTATTGGAGGTGTTCTTGAACCAGCCCAAGCATCACCCGTAATTATTGAAGACGGTGCATTTATTGGTTCTCGTTGCATTGTTGTCGAAGGGGCAAGAATTGGCAAGCGTGCGGTTTTGGGGGCAGGAGTAACCATTACGGGCAGTTCTAAAATTATTGATGTAACAGGCTCTGAACCAGTAGAATACATTGGATTTGTACCCGAAAACTCAGTCGTTATTCCAGGTAGTTTGACGAAGAAATTCCCAGCGGGAGAATATAACGTTCCGTGTGCTTTAATCATCGGAAAACGTAAGGAAAGTACCGATTTGAAGACCTCTTTGAATCAGGCTTTGCGTGAGAATAATGTAGTTGTATAATGTACCACAGGCTTTAGCCTGTAATAAAAAGCAAAGTCGTGGTAGGGGAGACCTCCACGACTTTTTTTATTTTTCTGATTGGTTGTTTACTACTTACCAACCTCCGCAATCTCAATCTTCCCCTCCACTAAAACCGCATCAATCGTAATCACAACAGATTTAGACGTTGGCGTATTACTCACATCCGCCACAGAATCTATGGGTACTAATGGATTTGTTTCTGGAAAATAGGTGGCTGTGCATTTCTTTGGAATATTATACGGCACAATAATAAAACGTTTTACTTCTCGATGCGTTCCTCCGAAATTATTATGCAAATTCACTACTTGATAATTGACTAAACCTGCTTCTTTAATGTCTTCGGGATTCATCATAATAATCCTCCTCTCGTTGTAAATACCTCTGTATCGGTCATCTAAGCCATAAATTGTGGTGTTAAATTGGTCATGCGAGCGAACGGTCATCATGATATATTCATTATTTGCCAATACTGGCGGCTCATATTTATTAATGGTAAATTTAGCCTTCTTGTTTTCTGTATTGAATTTACCCTCTCTAGTTCCATTGGGCAAATAAAATCCATTCTCCTGGCGTACTCGCACATTGTAATTTTCACAACCACCAATCACTTTTGCAATCAAATTTCTGATATTATCATAATTATCAATTAAAGCATCCCAATCAATCTTGCTATTGTCTTTCAACGTAGCTTTTGCCATTCCTGCAATAATAGCGGGTTCGGACATTAACGTGTCTGAAACGGGCTTCAAGATACCTTGTGAGCTATGTACCACGCCCATAGAGTCCTCCACAGAGATGAATTGGTATCCAGTGGTTTGTTGATCAATATCAGTGCGTCCGAGCGTTGGCAAAATCAAGGCAGTCTTACCGTGTATAAGATGCGAACGGTTGAGTTTTGTAGAAACATGAACCGTTAAATCACAATTACTTAGAGCCTTTGCAGAGTATTCAGTATCGGGGTTGGCGGAGAGGAAATTACCACCCATTCCTACAAACACTTTGGCTTCTCCTTTGTGCATAGCCTTGATAGATTTTACCGTATCTAAACCATGTTCTTGGGGCGGTACAAAGCCAAACACTTTTTCTAAATTCACTAATAATTCCTTGGAGGGCTTTTCATAAATTCCCATCGTGCGGTCGCCTTGCACATTACTGTGTCCCCGCACTGGACAAGTACCCGCACCTTCTTTTCCGATGCTACCTTTCAGCAATAAAAGATTGATTACTTCCTGTATCGTAATAACAGAATTTTTATGTTGCGTCAGTCCCATTGCCCAACATACGATTATCCGATTATTAACACTCAATAACTCAACTACCTCCTCAATTTGAGCTAATTCTACGCCAGTTTCAAGCACTAATTCACCAACTGAATAATCATTCAAATCATTCATTAGCTCCTCATAGCCTGCTGTATTGGCGTTAATAAACTGATAATCAAATACTTGACTATCAGATTGCTTATCTTTTTCAATTAAGAGTTTTAAAATGCATTTTAGCAGCGGTAAGTCTTGATTTATCTTTACTTGAAGGAAAATATCAGCCAAAGTTGTAGCACCCGTGAGCATATCCGATACGTCTTGGGGATTTTTGAAGGCTAACAAACCTGTTTCTCTCAATGGATTTATGGCTACAATTTTCGCCCCTTTTCGCTTGGCTTTCTCCAAAGTTGTCAGCATTCGGGGATGGTTTGTACCTGGGTTTTGCCCTATTATAATAATGACCTCCGCCTTTTCAAAATCTTCAATCGTAACGCTGCCTTTGCCAATTCCAAGAGTAGAAGTCAAGGCTGCACCCGAAGATTCATGACACATATTAGAACAGTCAGGCATATTATTTGTACCATACATTCTTACAAAAAGTTGATACAAAAATGCGGCTTCGTTGGATGTTCTTCCAGAGGTATAAAAGATTGCTTCATCGGGAGAATTTAGATGCGTTAGGGTATTTCCTATTAAAGAAAAAGCCTCCTCCCAAGATATTTTTTCGTAATGGGTTTGTCCTTCTCGCAATACCATTGGATGCGTAAGTCGCCCTTGTTGTCCCAAATAATAATCAGACTTTTCTGAAAGTTCCGCAACTGTGTGTTGTTGAAAAAAGGCTGGACCTACTTTACGGGTTGTAGCTTCTTCGGCAATGGCTTTTGCACCGTTTTCACAATATTCTGCCACGGGCGAACGGTGGTCAGGGTCGGGCCAAGCACAACTGGGACAATCTATTCCATGATGTTGATTGAGTTTAAATAAAGCTTTTAAACCTCTACGGACGGGCATTGCTCCAAAGACGTGTTTCATGGATTGATAGACAGCAGTAGCACCCACCGCTTCTTGGTAGGGTTTATCAAGTTTTAATCCTGTGAAATTGATGGGAGTCAGGGGGTTTATGGATTGCATTAGGTTTGAGATTTTAGGATAAAACATGATTTTACTACATGGTGGGTTTATTTAATCTGAATTTAGATTCGTCAGATTTACGGATTGTGGGATTGTATGTACTTTTTAATCCCAAAATCCATTAATCTGACAAATCTAAATTCAGACAATGGCGGGGTTACTTCAAGACCTCAAATAATTACCCTTTCAGCCCCACTATACACATTAAACCTATCTTCCTTAATAAATCCAAATAAAGTTACGCCAAATCGTTGAGCCGTCTCTATGGCAAGGCTGGACGGAGCTCCAATGGTGGCAATAATTGGAATATTTGCCATAATAACCTTTTGGATTAATTCAAAACTGGCTCGGCTACTCATTAGGATAATTTTATCGTGTAGGGGTAAATTTTGCGCCAGGGCATTGCCAATTACCTTATCCAAGGCATTATGTCTGCCTACGTCTTCCCGAATGAGGAGAATCCTCCCCAACTTATCAAAAAGAGCGGCTGCGTGTAAACCTCCCGTATAATTAAATGCACTTTGAGCCGCTGTCATTGCTTTCGATAATTGATAGATGATCGCAGGCGTAATCTGCCAATTATCAGAAGGTTTAGCTTGATTAATATTGCAAGTCATAGCTTCAATGGCTTCGATAGATGCCTTTCCGCAAACTCCGCAACTGGATGTCATGTAAAAGTTGCGTTGGAACAGTTTGGTATCAATATTTACTTCAGACTTCAATTCAACTCTCACAATGTTTTCAGTAGCTTGATTTCCCGCATCTACGCAATATTTTATACTTAATACTTGCTCGTAGGACTGAATAATTCCTTCGGAGAAAAGAAAGCCCAATGCCAAATCAAAGTCGTGCGTAGGAGTCCGCATCGTAACAGAAACCCGCTGTTGCTGACGATTGTTTAACGCTCCGTATCCTAAACGGATCTCCAAAGGTTCTTCTACTGCCACTAAATCATCAAGCTCTTGAACAAGATTATTCTCAGTAATTTTTAAAAGTTTTACGGGTGATATGGAATACATTTTTTTTCGTTTTTCGTTTTTTGATATTAGATGTTCGGGTGAAAGCTAATTTTCTATGTAAACTTATGTTTCTATGTGGTTACAATGTTGGAATATTATAGCAATTTTGTAAATAAATTTTAAAAATATGATATACGAAACAGCTCCTTTAATGTTGGGGCAATTTAATCGACTTGAAGTGATTAAGGATTTAGACTTCGGGCTTTATCTGGATGGATATGTAGAAGAAATTCTTATACCACGGGTCTATGTTCCCGAAGGTACGCAAATTGGACAATTCTTAGACGTATTTATTTACCGAGATTCCGAAGATAGACTCATTGCTACGACTTTAAAGCCTTTGGCGGTGGTAGGAGAGTTTGCGTACTTGCAGGTGAAAGACGTAAGTAAATTAGGCGTTTTTATGGATTGGGGACTTTTGAAAGACCTTTTAGTGCCTTTCGGCAATCAAAACAGCAAGATGGGCTTGGGGCGTTCTTATATGGTTTACGTTTACATTGATGAAGAAACCGAACGCATCGTAGCAACCGCAAAAATTGATAATCATTTAGAAAAAGATATTTCAAGCCTTAAGGAAGGTCAGGAGGTAAGCCTTATTCCTTATGAATATACCGATTTAGGCATCAAAGCATTGATTGATAAAAAGTACATGGGCGTAATTTACAAAAGTGAAGTGTTTCAGAATGTAATATTAGGAGAAACTGTAAAAGGCTACATCAAGAAAATTAGAACTGATGAAAAGATTGACTTAGCTCTTGTAAAACAAAGTTACGATAGAATTGACAATGTTAAATCAGAGGTATTTGCTTTACTACAATCAAAAAATGGCTTTTTACCTTATACTGATAAAACCGATGCGGAAATAATATACCGTGATTTACAAATGTCAAAGAAGGATTTCAAGAAAGCAATTGGTGGATTATATCGTGAAAACAAGATTAAATTAGCGAATGATGGTATTTACATTGTTAAATAGCCACTCTTTAATCAACCTATTACATTTGTATCGTCCATAATAAATCAACATTGTTAATTTATGCAAACAATCACTTTTGTAAACTAAATTATTACTTTATCACAATTTATTATTGTAAACTTAAATAAAGCTATTGTTTAATTAGCTATATTTGTAAATAGTATTGCTGATTGTAAACTATTTACAAATAACAATGGACTTAAATAAGAAAATTGAACAAATTATAATTGATAAAGGTATATCGCCAAGTTACTTTGCGGATACCATTGGCATTCAGAGAAGTAGTATTTCTCATATTCTTTCAGGGAGAAATAAGCCCAGTTTAGATATTATTCAGAAGATTTTGAAGGTTTTTCCCGAAATTGACCGAGACTGGCTCATTTTTGACAATGATATACCCCAACAAAATACGCCCCAAATTAATAGACAACAACCTATTAATCAGCGAGTTGCAACCGAAAATTTGTTTGAACAAAAGCCACGAGAATCGCCTAAAAATTTTCAGGCAGAACAATTACCCGTACAAACACCCGTAAATGTGATACCAAAACGAAAAATTGAGCGTCCGATGATTCCAGCTTCCAATACTTACAAACAAATAGAAAGGATTATGATTTTTTATACAGATGGGACTTTTGAAGAGAAGCGACCAAGTTAAAGAAAATAGGATAGAGGATGGAGATTCGGGGATAGAGATTAAGCGAAGAGGGTAGGAAGTAAGTTCAATTAATCTCTATTCTCTCAAAGAGTAGGAGCAAAATTTTGTATCATTCTAAGATTTATAAATTTTAAAAATAAATAGGCATTTAAGTTTTGCTCCTACTATTTCAAAATTTGAATAGCCATTCCGATAATTTATACCCCTCTTATTTCACTTATTTTCTTCCTTTTTAAAGCCCTGTATTCTCGTTCATCCTTAGCGTTGAAAATGAATACTTCGTGCTTTAAAATCAAAAAAAATACGGTGTTCGATGGCTTCTTCTCCACTCTATCGCAAAAATTATTCTATCACTATCTTTGAGGTCTTCCCTTCTACTCTCAGAAAATATACCCCTCTCGATAATCCCTCGGTTGAAAATGACCATTCCCTATTATCTTCTAATCGTTTGACTATAGGAAACTCCCGCCCTAAGCCGTCCAAAAGGGTTATTTCGCTTTTCATGCTTGGCGAATTTATCCATATTCTTCCATTCGTTGGATTTGGATAAACTTTGGGAAGAATATTAAGGTCATCTTCAAAAGCTAAGGGTTTTGAAAAATCGCAAGACACAAGAGTCTTTTGGCGGATTTGTTCTAATTTGGCGTAGAGATTATTACCAGGGCAATCAGTCGAACAAGAGCCGTCTCGATGGGCAGAAATATTATTCAAATTCCTTCCAGAAATGGAATGTACGGTATTTCCAATGGGTTCGATTTTCTCTTTTTTCGTCTTCCAAGCAATCAATTTTGCTAAGGATTCTAAGGATTTATCGGTTGGCTGAGCCGTCATATAATCCCCCAATAGGCATATTCCCATGGTTCCTCCGTTCTGACTACAAAAATGAGCTCCCAAAACATTATCACCATCCATGATTTTCTGTCCATCTCGACCTTCGTAAATGATACCATCCTGGGCAATTAAGAAATTGTACCCGACATCATTCCAACCGTTTGAGGCAGTGTGATAAACATAAATATTTCGTACCACATCCGTATAATTAGTAGCAATGTTTGAACCAGCAGCATGATGAACAATAATGTGCTTTACAGTCGTTTGCACAGGTAATTCCTTTGGAGGCGTAAGTCCTGTACGCCATGTACTGGCGGGAATTACGGTTGGTTTTTCGCAATCTGCCCCAATTTTTGCACCATTTTCCAGTGATTTAGGGAGGAATAAAGGCTTCACATAGATTTTATCCATCGTTAACGTCCCTTGAAAGCCATTTGAAGTGATTTTGAACTCAAAAATAGGCTTTGAGAATACGATTAATTCCGAGCGTGAAGGCTCGTGAGCATCTGTTTTAATGTCAAAGCGTTCATCTGAGGTTTCAATACTAAATCCTTTAAGAGAATTATTATCAGTAATTTTGAATGAAATACTGGTAATGGGCAATTCTAATCTGAGTGTTTGAGATTTAATCTTTTCTATTTCAAAAGATTGCCTTTGGAATCTGGTGGATTCTTGGGCAATGGTTTTAAAGGAAAATAAGAACATGAGTATCCAAGAAAGAAGCGTAAAAATTTTCATAATTTCTGAGTTTGATTGATTAAACTAAGTTACAAAATTCTCTTGAAATCATCATATTACTTAAATATTAAATATTTTTGTGAAACACCTAATCTCCTGATAATCAAGTAATTAACAACAACTGTTCCACGTGAATATCGTAAACGTTTGAATAATAGGGACTTACGGACTTATCCACAATATTGTGTGGACAGATGTGTATTTCTTATCTACATTATCAGTAAATTTGAGTAAACAACCAATTTATCCACATAAATCAATGCAAAAATTAGATTCACTCAATCAAGTCGCTGATTTTCATCGTACTTTCAAAGCTCCAATTTTAGATTCTCCACAAATTCCATCGGCTGACCGCTGTAAACTTCGGGTAAGTTTAATTGCCGAAGAACTGAAAGAACTCCAAGAAGCCATTGAAAATAATGATTTAGTAGAAGTGGCAGATGCCATTTGCGACATTCAATACGTACTTTCTGGAGCGGTTTTAGAATTTGGTTTGGGAGAAAAATTCGTGGATTTATTCAACGAAGTACAACGCTCCAATATGTCAAAGGCGTGTAGCACCCACGAAGAAGCCGAAGCAACGGTAAAACATTATTTTGAGAAAGATGGTACAGAGGCAGAAATCATGGAAGATGGTGATAAATTCTTGGTCTATCGTATAGCTGATAATAAGGTTTTGAAATCAGTAGGGTATTCTCCTGCGGATTTGAAGGGGATTTTGGAGGGGTAATTATGAGATTTGAGTTATGAATTATGAATTAAAAAGCACTAAATATCAGTAAATTAAAATGATTTATGAAAACATTTGATAGCTTTCATCCTATCTCAACCTCATTATAAATGCTTCGTCTGAGGAAGAAAGAGTGAAAATCAAAAATGAATTTGATGATTTTTTTGCTAAGTTGAGTTCTCAACAGAAGGATAAGTTTATACAATTTCAATTAACGGAGGCTGAAATAATCAAACTTGAGATGCTAAGTATTGAGAATGAAGAGTTTGAAGATTATCTATTTTTGAAAATTTTATGTGAAAGAGAGAACGATGAAACTATTTCATTTGATGAATTTAAGAAAGGAATGAACCAAAATTAATCAATAATCATGCAAACAAGAAAATTAGGAAATCAAGGGTTAGAGGTTTCAGCCCTTGGATTGGGTTGTATGGGTATGAGTTTTTCTTATGCACCGTTTCCAGAAAAGAAAGATTCAATTGCCCTCCTCCACAAAGCAGTTGAAGAAGGAATTACTTTCTTTGATACGGCATAGGTTTATGGACCTTTTACTGATGAAGAATTGATGGGTGAAGCCTTAGAGCCGTTTAAAAATAAAATAATTATTGCCACAAAATTTGGGTTCAAGTTTGAAAATGGAAAAATTGCAGGCGTAAACAGCCGTCCCGAAAATATCAGAAAAGTTGCCGAAGAATCCTTAAAAAGGCTTCGTATTGATTGTATTGACCTTTTTTATCAGCATCGAGTAGATCCAAATGTGCCAATTGAAGACGTAGCGGGAACGGTGAAAGACTTGATTCAAGAAGGAAAAGTAAAATATTTTGGACTTTCGGAAGCTGGTGCAAATACCATTCGGAAGGCTCATGCGGTTCAACCTGTCTCGGCTTTGCAAAGTGAGTATTCTTTGTGGACACGTCAGCACGAGCAGGAGATTATTCCAACCATCAAAGAGTTAGGAATTGGTTTTGTACCTTTTAGCCCTTTGGGAAAAGGGTATTTAACAGGGACGATGGATGAAAACCGCAAATTTGAAGCGGATGATATCAGGGGAGTTATTCCAAGATTTACCGAGGAAGCCCGAATCGCTAATAAAGCACTTTTAGAAATCATAGACTCATTTGCTAAAAAGAAAGGTGCGACCAATGCCCAAATTGCTTTGGCGTGGGTTTTGTCGCTGATGTGTATGCGGTAATCATACCTTATTATCCCAAACACTAACTCACCATCCAGTTTTCAAGGAACAAACATCAAGTCAAACATTACTGGCAATCAGGGCTTTATGTGGAATGTTATGTTGGCGTATCGTTTCAATAAGACTTACAGACAGACAAAATAAAAATTTTATATATTTTCATTATAAATAAAATAAAGTGTATTTTTATATAAACTTTCAGTATGATGAAAATATACAAGAGAAAAAAATATATTGAACAAATACAACCATTTATAGGGAAGCCTCTGATAAAAGTGTTGGTTGGGCAAAGACGTGTAGGGAAAAGTTTTTTGTTGGAAACCATTGCCCAAGACCTAACAGCAGATGGCGTTCAGGTAATTTACATTGATAAAGAAAGCTATGAGTTTGATAATATTCGTGATTATAACAATCTTAATGAATATATTATCAACACTTCGGTATCGCCGAAAGTAGCAGTTTTTATTGATGAAGTACAGGAAATTGCTGAATTTGAAAAGTCATTGAGACATTTTTATAAAAAATCAGGTTTTGACCTTTACATAACAGGCAGCAATGCTAATTTACTTTCAGGCGAATTGGCAACTTTATTGAGTGGGCGGTATATTGAAATAGAAGTATATCCTTTGGATTATAGAGAGTTTTTGGAAATCAACGAATTAGACAATAATGAAATCAATTTTCTGAAATATTTACAATTTGGAGGTATGGCAGGGCTTTCAATTTTGCCAGACGAAGCCAAAATAAAAAGAGAATATTTACAAAATATTTATAACTCAATACTTTACAAAGACATTATCAAACGAAATCAGATAAGAAATGTAGTTTTTTTAGAGAATTTAGTAAATTATATCGCAGACAATGTAGGCAGTCAAGTTTCGGCAAAAAAAATAAGCGATTATCTGAAATCGCAAAAAATACAAATTTCTATTAATACCGTAATTGATTATCTTAAATTTTTGACGGATGCTTTCATCATTAGAAAAGTAAAACGACAAGATATCAATGGGAAAAAGATTTTTGAGATAGGAGAAAAATACTATTTTGAAGACTTAGGCATTAGAAACAATATTGCTACTTTTTCACCAAAAGACGTTCAAAAGGTATATGAAAATGTTGTTTTTTGTCATTTAAAATCGCATGGATATGATATACTCACGGGAGCTTGGGCTGATAAGGAAGTTGATTTTATAGCAAACAAAAATGGTGAAATAACCTATTTTCAGGTAACTTATCTTTTGATTGAGCAATCTACTTTTGATAGGGAATTTGGGAATTTACTTTTGATAAAAGATAATTTTCCAAAATATGTGATTAGTCATGACGTTTTACCTCACCAAAATACTTACAAAGGGATTTCTCATCTTTCGTTAAGACAATTTTTATTTGAGTTTAGATGAATATTTATTTACATAAAAAATGTTGTACCTTTATTCCTTTTTAAGTCAAATTTAAAACCATATCTCATGGCAAAATATAACCTAAAAATCAACGGTAAAACCCGAGCAGTGGACATAGACCCATTAACGCCAATGTTATGGGTTTTGCGTGACACGCTCAATATGCCAGGCACAAAATTTGGCTGTGGCATGGCTCAATGCGGTGCTTGCACGGTTCATTTAGACGGCACGGCGGTTCGTTCATGTTCCTTGCCAGTTTCGGCAGTGGGAAAAGGAGCGATTACCACCATTGAGGGACTTTCTGAAAATGGAACGCACCCCGTACAAAAAGCATGGCTCGAACACGATGTGGCTCAATGTGGCTATTGCCAAACAGGGCAAATAATGACGGCAGCGGCATTATTGAAGGATAATCCAAAACCAAGTGATAAAGATATTGATAATGCGATGAGTGGAAATATTTGTCGTTGTGGAACGTATTTGAGAATTAAGGAAGCTATAAAATCAATAGCCCATTAAAAAGCCCCCTAACCCCCAGAGGGGGAACTATTTGCGGGATTTAATAAAATCTTACCAAAATTTTAATTTTGAAGTTAAATGAAAAATCAAGATAATAAAATACAAGTTAAAAAGGCTTCCCCTCTGGGGGCGGGGGGGGCTTCTCGACGCTCTTTCCTCAAATCTTCTGCTCTCACGGGTGGTGGTTTGATGCTCAGTTTTAGTGGATTTGCTAAAATGTTAAGCGGAAAAGAAGAATTACTTAATTTGCCAGATACTTGGTCTGAATTGGCAGGTTATATCAAAATTACGCCCGATAATATCATTAAAATTATCGTTCCAAATCCTGAATTTGGTCAAAACGTAATGACATCCTTACCAATGATGGTAGCGGAAGAATTGGACTGCGACTGGAAGAACGTAGTGGCAGAAATGGGAACGCACGATAACGTAAAATACGGTCCACAATTTACGGGAGGTAGTAATTCCGTAAAAATGTACTGGAAACCACTCAGAAATGCGGGTGCTGCGGCTCGTCAAATGCTTATCGAAGCAGCAGCTCAAACGTGGGGCGTTCCAGTTTCTGAAATCACGACAAAAGCAGGGGTTTTATCTCATTCAAGTGGAAAAACCGCTAAATATGGCGAAATGGCAAGTAAAGCCGCTACTATTGCTGTTCCGAAAGAGGTAAAACTGAAATCCCCAAAAGATTTCTCCATCGTTAGAAATTCAAAGAAAAATACCGAAGGTTTAAAAGTTATTACGGGTAAGCCAATTTTTGGAATGGATTATCACGTGGAAGGAATGTTGATTGCCATGATTCAGCATCCGCCTGCATTTGGCATGAAACTAAAGTCTTTTGATGCTACTGCCGCTAAAAAAATGCCAGGAATCAAAGATATTTACAGTTTTAAACTATATGATGATGACTTCGTACAGGCAGGTTTTGATACTCGAACTTTCAATGAAATGATTGCCATTGTGGGTAAATCAACGTGGGAAGTAATGAACGCCCGCAAAAAAATAAATGCCCAATGGGAAGCCGCTGGTGATGTAAAAGATACTGTAAATGGTAGAAATGGAAAAAAGGAAATAACCGTTCCTGCCCGTCTGGAAACCACCAGTAAGCAAATGGAGTTGATGGCGGAGTTTGCCAAAAAGCCAGCCACACAAATCAGAAAAGATGGCGACCCAGAAACAGCTTTCAAAAATGCGGCTCAGCTAATTGAACGGACTTATAACGCTCCATTTTTAGCACATAATTGCATGGAACCCATGAATTTCTTTGCCCATGTGCAGGAAGGTAAAGCTTTAGTGGCGGGTCCAATTCAAGCACCAGGTTGGATAGAGCCATCTTTATCAAAGATTTTAAACTTACCTGCCGATAAAATTGAAGTTCAAATGACTCGCATGGGTGGGGGATTCGGTCGCAGGGCGTATGGGTCTTTTGCATATGAGGCGGCTCGAATTTCTCAAAAAATGAAAGCCCCAATTAAATTGATATACAGTCGTGAAGACGATATGACCTACGGAATTTATCGACCGATGTACACTGCCACGTACCGTGCAGCATTGGATGCGAATAAAAACTTGATTGGCTTTCGCGTAACGGGTGGTGGAATTCCAGAAAATCCTATTCATGCCAATCGTTTTCCAGCGGGAGCAGTGGATAATTACTTAGCTGATGGCTGGGAAATACCTTCAAATGTAACCATTGGGGCATTTAGGGCTCCACGTTCAAACTTCAATGCTGCTGCCGAGCAATCATTTTTGGATGAAGTGGCAGAAGCCATGGGAAAAGACCCGATTCAATTACGGTTAGATTTATTGAAACGTGCCAAAGAAAATCCAGTTGGTAAAAATAATGAATATGATGCAGAGCGATATATAGGCGTTTTGGAACTATTAAAAGAAAAATCTGGTTGGGGTAAATCCGAAAATTCAGGTAAAAAACGGGGCGTAGCAGCTTATTTTTGCCATAATTCATACGCTGGACACGTAGTAGATATGGTGATGCGAGACGGACAGCCGTATGTGGAATCCGTAACTTCTGCCGTTGATTGTGGCGTAGTCGTAAACCCTGATGCTGCCCGAAATATGGTACAAGGTGCCGTGGTTGATGGCATCGGAAATTCGTTTTATGGAGCTTTGACGCACAAAGATGGTGTTGCCGAACAAAGTAATTTTCATAATTACCGCATGATTCGCCACAACGAAGCCCCCAAGAAGATTGACGTTCATTTCGTAGAAAATGACATTGACCCAACTGGTTTGGGTGAACCGCCATTTCCGCCAGTTTTTGGAGCTGTTGCCAATGCTTTGTTTCAAACGACAGGCAAACGGTATTATAATCAGCCTTTTAATACAGAGCAATCGAAGTCATAGAGATAAAGTACCACAGGCTTCAGCCTGTATTTACGTATAATAAATACAGGCTGAAGCCTGTGGTACTTTTATCTACTAATTCTTTAGTTTGAAAATGAGAATTGGCTGGGAGAGGGGGATAGGAAGAGTTTTGAATATAATGAAAATTATCATCTATTCATTTAAAACTATTTTAATAATTCACAAAATGATACATGACAACCTTCAATATACTGAAAATGAAGAAGTTGAAGACTTTTATTTAGGTATAATTATGGAGCAATATCTTGAAACCGAAGAATTCGTATCAGATGAATTCAAAAAGCTATTTGCTTGAATCTCATGGCATTAATTCCTTGAACAAACTAAAATCTTAACTTTAAAAATCAAATAACCCGTCCACAATACAATATTAAATCAAATTTTTCAAACGATTCTCAGACGCTTGATTTTGGCAGTTTATTTTTTTGAAAATTAAGTATTTAGGCAGTTTGGTTAATAAAAACTTCTACGGGATTCTCAGCTCATTAATTTTGCCATAACAGGTAAATCTCTGAGAATTAATTATCTTAACATAATTACAACTCCAAATTTCTGCGAGATTCTTAGGATTCTCAGGCTGTTGGCAGGAAATTTTAAAATCTTATTGAGTGATTCAAATTAGCCTAAAATAGGCTCCACGGGAAAGATTGCCGTGCTACATGATAAACCCCTCTCGATACATTCCTAAACCTTACCGAAAGGCAATTCTTATACAACTTTCAAGGTTATTTGAACGTATGCGTCTAAAATAGCTTGACAGTTTCTAAAATTCCTTTTCAGGTTGTTTTTTCACCACATTAGAAAACCTTATTTTTTTATAAGGATACCATCTTAATTTTTCAACACGCCCAGAATTATGACATTGGGTGGGTGTT
>JBBRMR010000064.1:0-31440 GCA_038230735.1 Cytophagales bacterium | reverse complement strand
ATGAAAGACATAACAAGAATTAAATTAGAAATTGACAAGAATAGTTTACTGTATTTACCACAATCTAATAGTAAGATTTCCTTAATTATTCATAACTTAAGGGAACTTGCTAATGAAGAAGATATAAAGAATAATACTGTACTAATTCCAGACGAATGTGAAAAGTATGGATTTGTAGAAGGTGATCATAATCTTGAAAATTTACTTCGTTTTTTAGCCGATATGTTAGAAGAATGATTACTCCCTTTTTTAAATCCACTGATAAAACATTTAATCTTTTACACGGAGATTCTATTGAGCTTTTGCCACAATTTGAGCATAAGTTTGATATGATTTTTGCTGACCCTCCCTACTTTTTATCGAATGGAGGTTTATCAATTCAGAGTGGAAAAATTGTTAGCGTAAATAAAGGGAATTGGGATAAATCTCATGGTTTTGAGTTTGTAAATGATTTCAATAGGAAATGGCTTTCCTTAGTGCGTGATAAGATGAAAGACGATGCAACCATTTGGATTAGTGGAACAATGCACAATATTTTTTCAATTGGTCAGATTTTGCTGGAACTGGATTTTAGAATATTAAATGTTGTTACTTGGGAAAAAAATAATCCTCCTCCAAACTTCTCTTGTCGTTTTTTTACCCATTCAACCGAACAAATTATTTGGGCTCGTAAAAAAGAAAAAGTGCCTCATTACTTCAATTATGAACTAATGAAGCAACTAAATGGTGATAAACAAATGAAAGATGTTTGGAAATTACCCGCCATTGCCCCTTGGGAAAAGTCTTGCGGAAAACATCCAACCCAAAAGCCTTTATCAGTTTTAACTCGTTTAATTTTGGCTTCCACCAAACCAAACGCATGGATTCTCGACCCCTTCACGGGCAGTAGCACAACGGGGATTGCCGCTAATTTAACAAACCGCAGATTTTTGGGAATTGACCAAGAATTAGATTTTTTAGAAATCAGTAAGAACCGAAAACTGGAAATAGAAAACCCAAAAATAAAAACGCTTTATAATCAAAAAATCAATGGATTTAATGATAAAAAGGAGTTAGAATTATTCTTAGTGAATGAACCACAAGGCGAATACAAAGTGGAAACATTATTTTAGAATTCTTTAAAGGCAAATAACGAATCTTAAACCGACAAAACCATGTACACAGGCATTAACGGAATATTTGAAAATGGGCAAGTTATTTTGGAAGAAGCCCCGCCTACCACTCAAAAAACAAGGGTAGTTGTCATATTTATGAATGAAAATGTTTCAAAACAACCTACAAAGCGTACTCCTGGCAGCCTAAAGCGTTTAGGAGAATTGACGGGAAAAAAATATAGCCTTCCTGATGATTTCAATGAACCTTTCAATGTTTAAAAACTCTAAATTTTATCACAAAGTATTAAAAATTGATAGAAAACTAAACTTTCAAAAATATGAATACAATAACTATACAACCAAGTTCACAAGCTGATTATCGGCTTTTTGTGGAATTGGCAAAGAGGCTAAAAGCCAAATTTAGTGTAAGTCCAGTTGAAATAACTGAGATAGAAGAAATAAACCCAAAGAATGACAAAGAAGCTAAATTCTTTGAGTTATTTGGTAGTTTCGACCTTCCCGAAACAAGCGATGAACTTATTAAAATCATAGAAAATTCACGTACTTCCAAAGATATTGATACCTCATGGACACAATGAAATACGTACTCGATTCTAATATTTGTATCCATTTCATGAAAGGTGAATACAATATTTCAGCAAAAATTTCATCGGTGGGTTTGTCAAATTGTTATATTTCAGAATTAACCATCTTGGAACTTCTCTATGGAATAGCCAATAGTGCTTCCTCAAAAAAAAATGAAAATAAACTGAAATTAAATCAGTTTTTGGAAGGTTTTGAAGAAAGAATATTACCTATCCGCCCTGCATTTGAAGTTTTTGCAGAACAAAAAACTATTCTCAGAAAATTAGGAACACCCATCAGTGATTTTGATTTATTGATTGGATGTACCACATTGAGTAATGATTTCATTATGGTTAGTCGTAACGTCAAAGAAATGAAAAGAATTGATGGATTAATTTATGAAAATTGGGTTAATTAAAACACTGAATCTAATCAATTAACCAAAATATCCTTCAAAATATAATCCCAAAAACATGAAAACCCTCCTAATCACAACCCTCCTAATCGCCAAAAGCCTAATAATCACCGCCCAAACATGGCAAACAATATCGCCAACGAATAACTGCACCAATCGCCATGAAAATACTTTGGCGGCGGTGGGAGATAAATTGATTTTGTTTGGCGGCAGGGGCATCAAACCCACGGAGATTTATGACATTAAAGAAAACACATGGACTAAAACGCCTAATACTCCTCTGGAATTCAACCACTTACAGGCGGCTACTTACAAAGGTGAAGTCTATGTTATCGGAGCTTTTGAAGGCGGTTATCCCCACGAAACGCCCGTAAAGAGCATTTATATTTACAGTCCCAAAAAACAAGCATGGCGGAAAAGTGACGATATTCCAACGGATAGATTGCGTGGTTCGGCGGGCTTGGTGTTGTATAAAAATAAGTTTTATTTAGTCTGTGGCATTCAAGATGGACATTGGGACGGTCATGTGGCATGGTTGGATGAATATAACCCAGAAACGCACACGTGGAAGAAACTCGCCGATGCCCCACACGCCCGTGACCATGTGAGTGTCGCCATCGTGAATGATAAAATTTATGTGGCGGGTGGCAGACGTTCTTCGGCAAAAATCAATAAAGTTTTCCAATTGACCGAACCCGCCGTTGATGTTTATGATTTCAAAACCCAAACGTGGACGACCTTGCCCGAATCACTCAATTTACCAACTTTGAGGGCGGGAAATTCTGCCGTAGCCTTGGGCAATGAATTAATAATTATGGGGGGAGAAACTGGACAAAAAGAGGCTCATTCGGAAGTGGAGGCATTGGACACCAAGAGAATGACATGGCGAAAATTACCCAATCTCAACAAAGGAAGACACGGTACGGGAGCAGTTGTGGTGAGAAAGAAAATTTATACCGTAGCGGGTTCTGGCAATGCGGGTGGTGGTCCAGAGTTGAATAGTATTGAGGTTTTTAAAGAGGAATGAGTAGCGAGTAATGAGTATAGGAACTTTATAATCAATTTCTAAAATCGCTGAAATAACTTAAACCATTGTTCCATCGCACGAAAAATCTCATAAATCATACCTAAAATCCCATGTTTTATTTCCTTTCAAAAGTCCTTTTTTACATTTTTATGCCTATCCCATTAGTGGTGATAGCGATTTGTATTTCGATATTTTCTAAAAATCAAAAACGTAAAAAACGCTATTTGTGGGTTGCTTTGGGGTTAATTATGATTTTCGGGAACGGATTTTTAGCCAACGAAGCCATGCTACAATGGGAAGTCCCTCCTACTGATCCAATCACAATAACGCAACCCTTTGACGTGGGAATAATTTTGACTGGCGGCATGATTTTGAATAAAGAATCGACTCCAACTGAAATATTCCCTGATAAAACTGCCGACCGTTTTATTCAACCTTTACGCTTATATAAGGCAGGAAAATTGAAAAAGATTTTGATTTCGGGAGGGAATACTAATTTGACTATTCTTAGAAAAGACGTTACCAACGAAACCTTGAAAGTGGCTCAACTTTTAGAAGAATTGGGGGTAAAAAAGGAAGATATTCTCTTGGAAACAAAAGCCCGAAATACTCGTGAAAATGCTTTATATTGTATAGAAATTTTGAAGAAAAACCCTCAATTAGGTAATCGTTACCTACTTTTTACCTCCGCCTTTCATTTGCGGAGGGCGGTAGAGTGTTTCAAGAAAGCTGGAATGAAAGTTACGCCTTTTGGCACGACATATTACGCCAAAGCACGAAGTTTTACCATCAATAATTTGATTCTTCCCCGTGAAGAAAACATGGATATTTCTTATCATTTTGTCCATGAAATTATGGGCTATGTAATTTATAAAATCATGGGATATTGCTAAGAAATCAGTTTAAAATTATTTGAAACAGAGAAGCCATCAATTTCATTTTGATGGCTTCTCTGTTTCAAATAAATGAACAATAAATCTTAATTATCTCTGCTGATATAAGTCTTGTTGCCGTTTGAATTGATGTAATAACGACCACCACGAGGACCTTCATAGATAGTACGCCCCTTATCATCTTTTCCCGTAATTTTATCATCCCCAGCCGCAGCTTTTTCAGTGGCTCTACTCGCTTTCTTTACGGTTTTTGTAGGTTCAGGCTTCACAGTAGGATTTTTATCTTCTACTTTCTTAGAATCAGTCGTTTTGATTTCTTTAGCTTTCTTTTCAGCTTTGGCTTCTTTCTTTTCAGCTTTTTCTTCCTTTTTTGCTGCCTTATCTTCCTTTTTCGCAGCTTTATCATCCTTGCCTTCAGCCTTAGCTTCCACCGCTTTTTTCTCCTTCTTATCAGCCTTAGTTTCTTTTTTGTCAGCTTTAGCTTCTTTTTTATCGACCTTTTCTTCTTTTACGGTCTTGTCGGCTTTATTCGCTTTACCAGCTTTTGCAGCATCTTTCTCTTTTTTCTTGGCATCTTTTTCAGCATCCTTAGCGGCTTTAGCATCTTCTTTGACTTTTTTCTTAGCCTCTTTTTCGGCATCCTTTGCAGCTTTGGCGGCATCGTCTTTTTTGTCGTCAGCTTTGGCTTTCTTTTCTTTTTTCTCTTTTTTAGGAACGTCCTGTGCTTTTACGATAGGCGATACTACGAAAAGTCCACAAATAAGGATGGTAATGGCAATGATTTTTTTCATGATTTTGTTGAATTTATGTGGAAAATGGAGGGTAAAATATCTCAAAATCTTATTTTTCAAAATATTTTCTCGCTCTTTCGACTGTAAGATAATTAAATAGTAACTAAAATTCCAAATGAAATTTCACGTTATTGATTAAAAAAAGTGGTTTGGGTTTAAAATCTTATGAAATCATCGAAATGCAAGTAATTTTGTATTCACTAACCATAAAACTTCTCCATAAATTGAAAAACTATCACATCACAATCTTCTTAATAATTAGTAATTACGTCTCTGTTTTTGCTCAAAATTATACTTTTATTTCAGGGAAAATTATTAATCATGATAATAAACTTCCCGTGGCAGGTGTGTATGTAGGAATCCCCGCAAAAGGAGCTATTACCTCCGCTTTGGGTGTAGTTACGAATGAGTCGGGCGAGTTTATTTTAAAATATCCCATTCTCCTGCAAGCAACGGGTGGACTGAATATTACCAAAATTAATTATAGGGAAATTAGGAAAAATTTAATTGAATTAAAAGACAAAAGAGACTCATTAACCTTTGAAATTCAGGCGGTTGAGAACAAAATAATCAAAGCCCGAGACGGACGTAAAACGATTGATTATATTGTGGCAAGATTAGAGAAAAATTATAATATAAACCCGTATAATCTGACGGGTTTCTACCGTGAATCTTTGAAAATTGACAGCGGATTTGTAAAAATTACGGAAGGTGTTCTGAAAGTAGAAAAATATCCTTTTCCCGACAAAGGAAATTTAGGAGAAGTTTGTAAACTATTGAGAGGCAGACGTTACGAAAAAGCGGAAGGAAAAGAAACTTGGGAAGGTCTGCAATTTGGCAACGGAGCGGATTTAGTAAGCCGAACTTTGGAGACCAAATTACCCGATTTTTTAGAAAAAATTAACCTCAAAAATTATAAATACCAAATTGAATCTTACCTGAGTGAATACGATGGAATGCCTGTTTTTAACATTTCATTTTCAGCCATTGATAAGAAATTAAAAGGGGCGAAAGCAGGTAAAATGCAGGTAGATACGCTTACTATGGGCATTGTGGGTTATGAATTTGAATTTACCGAAGACGGTTTGAAGGACGTAATGGGCGGTGGGGCTTTTGGGGGAAATAAAAATTCAAAGGTGAAAACTTTCAAGGTTTCTCAAAAATACCATGCGGCTTTAAACAATTATTATTTAACTGAATCCACCCTTGAAATTGAAGCCATTATCAAAAAAGATAAAGTAGAAATTCCTGCCAATTTGAAATTAGTTTTCTATGCCACCGAAGCAAATACCCGCATGGGAACACCGATAAAGGATAATGAAATTTTAGAGAATACCGATTTTCCGATGGGCGGAAAGAAGTATGAAGATAGTTTTTGGGGGAATTTTAATTTTGTAAAAAGTCTTAAAACCGTAAATAATTAATCGGAACTGTAAACAATTTGGCGGATAACCGCTGACAGGGCAAAAGCCGCTGTCAGGGTTAGGTCAAACACCCTGACAGCGGCTTTTTAGCCCTGTCAGCGGTTATAAAATTAGACTCTGCCAAATACTTTATAGTTCCGTAATTAATTGAAAGATTATTGCATCTTACATCAATTCGTCTTGGTTTTGAGATGCCACCAATTTAGCCCGAGGTTCTATTGATTTCTTCCATAGATAAACCAACGAAACCAAAGCCCAAAATGCCGATAAATAGTATGAAATAGCAATGTTTTCAACCAGTCCCTTATATAAATACCCTGCTACTAACGCCCCAATACCAATCCCTGCTTCGAGGGCAATATAGGTGGTGGCGATAGCTCTTCCTCGGTAATTTTCGTGTGATAAATCGACAGTCCAAGCCATGAGCGTTGGCGTGTTGAAACCCCATGAAAAGCCAAATAAAATAGCTGCTAAAACGAATATCCAGATGGAAGTAGTAAAAGCACAAAGCATCATCGACACAATTAAAATGCCCGAAGAAATCATCAAAATTGGAATTCGTCCGTATTTATCCGAACTTTTGGCAAAAAATAATCTGACCACCAGCGAAGAAACTGTGTAGATGGTAAAGAAAATTCCCTTGTTGGTCATGCCTAATAATTTAGTTTGGTCAGAAATTAAGGTCAAAACTACCCCCGAAGAAAAGGAAACTAAAAGCATTACCAAGAAGGCTGGGAAGACACGAGGTTCAAAGACATCCGCCCAACCAATTTTGAGTAATTTGAAAGAAAAAGGCTGTTTCTGTGCTTTTGGTAGCGTTTCTTTCATATTCAATAAAATCAAAATTGAGAATAATGCGAATGCTGAAGAAGTAAAAAACATAAAATTCATAGAAAACCATGTTGCCAAATAACTTCCAACGCTCGGTCCGATGGACATTCCTGTGGCGGTAAAAATACCTAACATTCCTTGGGCTTCCCCTCGGCGGTCTTCAGGAATAATATCAGCAACGTAGGCTGCCGTGGCGGTGGGCTTTGTCCCCGTTGAAAAACCGTGTAAAAATCTTAACAACAAAAAGCCAAAAACGGTGTGGACAAATGGATAAACACCACTGCATATAAAACAGACGATTGAGCCAATTGCCATGATGGGAACTCGTCCGATGGTGTCCGTTAATTTTCCAGAAAATGGGCGAGCAAAACCAGCGGTAAGCGTAAATAATGCAATAATGTAGCCAATGTATTCTTTACCGCCCATCCCTTTGAGATAGTCAGGCAATTCAGGAATCATCATTTGGAAACTGGCAGAGAAAAGGAAGTTACTGGTGCAAAGTAACCAAAATTGAGGAGTATAAATGGACGCTTTTTTTTGCATTTACAAAGGTAAGAATTTATTTTGTCAAGAATCTAAAATGTCTGAATTTGGATTTGTTGGATTTTGGGATTTATTGGATGTTGCCAGTAATCCCTCTAATCCACTAATCCAATGAATCCAAATTCAGACAGGGTCGCTAAGACAGTTTTCCTAAATCACAAAGGAATATTACCATGTTTCTTTCTCGGCATATTTACCACTTTATTTTCTAACATTTTAAAGGCTTTTATCAGTTTCTGGCGAGTCTCCGAAGGCAAAATCACTTCGTCAATATAGCCTCTGTGAGCGGCACGGTAGGGATTTGCAAATTTTTCGGTGTATTCATCCACCTTCTCTTGCAATTTACTTTCGCTATCATTGGCATCGGCAATTTCTCTTTTGAAGATGATTTCAGCTGCCCCTTTCGCTCCCATTACGGCAATTTCTGCCGATGTCCAAGCGTAGTTCATATCCGCTCCGATGTGCTTGGAATTCATTACGTCATACGCTCCGCCATACGCCTTGCGGGTGATAACGGTGATTCTTGGAACGGTTGCTTCGCAGAAAGCGTACAATAATTTTGCTCCGTGCGTAATGATGCCGCCCCACTCCTGATTGGTACCTGGCATAAAGCCTGGAACATCTTCCAATACCAATAATGGAACATTGAAACAATCGCAAAAACGCACAAAACGAGCCGCTTTCTGACTGGCTTGAATATCTAAAACTCCCGCCATAACCGCTGGCTGATTTGCTACAATTCCGATGCTTCGTCCCGCCAAACGAGCGAAACCTACTACGATATTTTCAGCGTAATTTTTATGGACTTCAAAGAATGAATCTGCATCGGCGATGATGTCGATAATTTCTTTAACATCATAAGGCTGATTGGGATTTTCGGGAATGATTTTATCTAAACTTGCTCGGCTTTCGTTGCTTGGTTCGTAGGCTAAAAATGGGGCTTGGTCTTCGCAATTTTGAGGGATATAGGAGAGTAATTTCTTAATATCATTGATACAAGTAACTTCGTTGGCACAAGAAAAATGCGTAACGCCTGATTTGGTAGAATGGGTTGAAGCACCGCCCAATTCTTCGGAAGTAACGACCTCATGCGTAACGGTTTTGACCACATTCGGACCCGTTACGAACATATACGAAGTGTTTTCGACCATCAAAATAAAGTCGGTAATGGCAGGAGAATACACCGCACCACCCGCACAAGGTCCCATGACGGCAGATATTTGGGGAATTACGCCCGATGCCAACGTGTTCTTATAAAAAATATCGGCATAACCCGCCAAAGATGTTACGCCCTCTTGGATTCTTGCACCACCCGAGTCATTTAGCCCGATTAATGGAGCTCCATTTTTCATGGCTAAATCCATGATTTTACAGATTTTCTCGGCGTGGGTTTCGGATAATGCCCCGCCAAAAACGGTAAAATCCTGAGCAAAAACATAGACCAAACGTCCGCTGACGGTTCCATAGCCCGTAACCACGCCATCGCCCAAGTAATATTCTTTATCCAAACCAAAATCTTTGCAACGGTGCATCACAAATTTTCCAATTTCTTCAAAACTACCTTCATCCATGAGCAAAGCCACACGTTCACGGGCGGTTAATTTACCTTTTTTGTGTTGAGCCTCAATTCTTTTTTCGCCCCCACCCAAAAGAGCTTCTTCATTTTTTCTATCTAAAATATCAAATTTATCTTGGTTGGTTTTTATGTTCATGTTTTGTTTCTGTTATTTTGATTCAAAGATATTGAGGATGTGGGGAATTATTTGTTAAAATGGTATAGATAATAATGAAGTTGATTAAAATATTATTGTCTGTAAAATCTTCTTAAAAAATGTTTTAATCAAAGTAAAATGCCATCCTGTCTGTTCTATGCCATCTATCTCTATTTCCAAATTTGTCAATTCCATTATCTTTAGTACCATCAACAAGACCATCATAACCTAATCTTTTTAAAATAATTAGTTGCAATCCTTGAATTCCTGAAAGTAATATAAATATTGCTTCATTTGGACTAATTCCCGAATTTGTTATTTTACCAGTATGTACAACGCAATCTCTTAATTTTTTAATTTTTTTTAATTCAAGGTTAATTTCTTCTTTTTTTAATTGATGAGAAGATATAAGCCTGTTTAACTTTATAAGATTAATTTCTTCATCAATTGAACTTAGTATTTTTTTGCCCAGTTCTCCATCTACATCATTAAAATTTCTTTCTTGTTTCCAAATTTTAATAACGTTTTTTATTTTTTCTCTCAAATCAGATAATTCATCTGTAAGAACAATAGTTTCTTTAACCCAATACATAGCTGCGATTTCCCATGCTTGAGCCATTCTTAAAATTCGGTCTTCGATATAACCATTGCTTGTCTGATTTAAATAATCTGTTATTACTAAAATTTCATTCTTCTCAATATCTGATAAATTATTGTAGATTGGCAGTGTCTTTTCTAAAAATTCTTTAATCTCAAAATTTGGTATAATTTGTTCACCTTTATTTGTATTAACCACCATTTCTTTCTCAAAAGGTTTATCCAAGTTATCCTCTCGAAATAAACATCTATCAAATATAATATTTTCTCCCAAAGCAAGGGATAATAATGAGATAATATCAATTGCTAATTTCTGAGATTTATCATGATTCTTTTCATTAAATAGAGTAAGTAAGCCTGTTTCGGATTTTGATTCTAATTCAGCTTCGATTTTTTTGAATTCATCATTTTTGCTTTTATCAAATTCAATTAAAATTTTCTCATTATTATAAGAAATTTCAATTTTGTTTGTGCAAAAATAGTTTTTTAAATAAAATTCAGTTTTACAAACCATAATATTTTGTTTTGAGTATTTGTCTAAGGGAATTTTTACCTAAAAAGCCCCTAAACATCACGCTAAGGGGCTTCTTGGAATAAATCTACTCCTATAAATTAATTATCTGATGTTAGTTTTTGCTTAACATTTTTAACAAATTCAACTGAAACACCTGCCATATCAGCAATTTGTTCGAGTGTAAAATTTAGTTTTTTCAAGAGATTAGAAACTATATTCTCCTGCCCTTTGATGTAGAGATAATCGTTCTCTGCATCAATATATTTTGCCATATTCTGTATCATATCATCGAATTTTAGGTCTAATTTACGAAGTTTTGATAAAACTCGCAATTGTCTAAGATATTTCTGAAACGTTCTTTGTTCGGTAGTAGTTTCTTCTAATCTATGAATTATTTGATTGAGTGCATTTTCAGGTTTTTCCTTTCCAAAATTACTCAGTACTGCTAAAACAATTTCTTCGGGATTACTAGATGTCAGGAATCGAATGTAGTCAAATTGAGTAATATTAATGAGTTGAAATTGAAAATAATTACCGTCTTCCGACAAAACTGTTTTCATTTTGGGTTGTCCATTTCCAATAAAAATAACGTACTGTCGTACAGGAAATGGATATTTTGATTTCAATAATCCCCAATAGTCAATCATTCTATAAACCATTTTTGAATAATCATCTACCTGAACTTCAAGATGGAAGATAAACTTTTGATTATTTGGGTCTGTAATGATTCGTAGTGCATCCGCTTCTTTTTCTTTGGTTTGCTGTAATTTTTCCTTGATGACTTGCGAATCCTTTACTTTGAATCCTAAAACACTATTCATCAAAGCTGGAATTATTCCTTCAATATTTTCTTTTACAATCTTATCATATTGATTGCCTTCTTGTTTATTCGTTTTCTTATCCATTTTGATAATTTAACTCGCCGCCAAATAACTCAACAATTTACTTTCCAAATCACTCACACTCATATTTCTAAAAATCCCTCCATGATTGACGAATGAGATTTCGCCTTTCTCTTCTGAAACCACAATAATAGCGGCATCGGTTTGTTCGCTCATGCCAAAAGCTGCCCGATGTCGGAAGCCCAAAGCGGGTGAAATTGTGCCACTTTCAGAAACTGGCAACATACAACGTGCTGCCGCCAAACGTCCATCTTTGATGATAATTGCCCCGTCGTGGAGAGGAGTATTTTTATGAAATATATTCAAAATCAATCGTTTAGAAACTTCGGCATCAATTACATCGCCCGATTCTATGTACTTTTTCAAATCGTCTTCTTTCTCAATCACAATCAAAGCTCCTGTGTGGGTAGTGGCCATTGCTTTGGTGGCTTCTACGATGGATTGGATAGTTGTAACGCTTTCAACGGAGGCTTTGGGTGTATAAAATTTCTGTAAAATTGCATTTTCACGGATTGAAGTTGAACGTCCTAACATCATCAAAAAACGTCTAATTTCTTGTTGGAAAATTATCAATAATGCCAAAACACCCACATTCATAAACTGCCCTAAAATGGCAGAAAGTAGCTCCATTCCGAGGGCTTTAGCTACTAAATAAATCACATAAATTAGGATATAGCCAAAGAAAACTTTGTTGGCAATACTTCCTTGTATCAATTTATACACTTGATAGAGGAGGAAAGCCACCAAAATAATGTCTAAAATATCAATCCAGTCGATGGTTAAAAATCCTATTTGCATAATTTCAGTTATCAGTAAACAGTAAGCAGTAAGCAGTTATCAGCTTTGAGTTGGTTGTTTGTAAATTGCCTGAACAACACTGTATGAATCTGGATTCGTTAGATTTAGGGATTAAAATTGTTGAAAAAATCCTTTAAATCCCTAAATCTGATGAATCCAAATTCATACAGAATCGCTTAGACATCTATTCCTAAAATCCAATTCGCATCCAAACATATTTTAGCATAATACTCTTGTTTGGAAGGTTCGCATACACCAGGAAAATCGCCTTTTTTGCCTAACATATCGGTTATTACTTGAAAATGAAGATGGGGAGGCCAGTTTCCGTTGATGGGGAAGTTTCCAAATTTGGCAATTTTTTCTCCTGCCTCAATGGTTTTGCCATCGTAAAGACTTTCTAAACATTCTAAATTTAAGTGTCCGTAGAGTGTGTAAAAGGTATTTCCTTCTACATTATGTTCCAAAATAACCGTTGGTCCATAGTCGCCAAAATTATCATTATTCGCAAAACTATGCACCTTTGCCTTCATGGGTGCATAGACGGACGTACCCGCTTTTGCCCAAATATCAATGCCCAAATGAATAGAGCGAGGTTCTGCGGATTGTTGAAAATGTTCGCTTCTTCGATAAATATAACGATTTTCAAGATAACCTCCAACCGCACAAACGGCGTTGGCTTCTTTTATTTTACGAAAAACATATTCATTGAAGATTTCAGTATCGGTTAAATCAATTGAATGAAGGTCAATATTATTTTCAGTAAGGTCGATTTGATAAATTTTATCTTTCTGAAAATTAAAAGGGACGATGGGATGAAATTTATAGTTTTTGAGATTCATATTGTCTGAATTAAGATTCGTCAGATTTATAAGATTATTGGATTAAATATGATGTAAAGCAATACTTCTGTTTGGAATCATAATAGTCAAATTATTTACAATTTCTTTCTGGAAAATCCTACTAATCCAACAAATCCAAATTCAGACGGGATCGCCCTGACAAAAATTTTATGCCCAAACTTGTGTTCCTTCTGTGCAGTTCTTACACATTTCAATTTCTGACCGAGAACGAATTAGCGTTTTCCTAAATTGTTGATAGGCTTCCCCAAACCATAAGTCCTTGAAAGTTTGGGTTTTTATATCGCCTAAACGATAATGAGCATCTTTATCAAAACAACATGGCACCACTAAACCATCCCAAGTAATCACGCAAGAATGCCACATTTTCCAGCAATGATTGATAAATTTATTCTTGATTTTATACGTGCCATCCGCTTGTTTTTGGTAGCGAGTATATTTTTCGATGGTCGGAATTAAGTCTGAACCTTGTTCATAATCATAGATTTGGGCAGTTTTTAAACCTACTTCATCCACCCCTAATTCTTGAGCTAATTGATGCACCTCCGCAATTTGATGTTCATTGGGTTTTACGACTAAAAACTGGAAAATCACGTGGGGCGTGCTTGAATTCAAGGTTTTTTTCCACTTAATAATATTTTTTGTTCCCTCAATAACCTTCTCTAAATTTCCGCCCACTCGATATTGTTCGTAGGTTTCTTGACTCGTGCCATCAATGGAAATTATCAATCTATCCAAACCAGATTCTACGGTTTTCTTGGCATTAGCATCGGTCAAGTAGTGGGCATTAGTGGACGTAGCGGTATAAATATTTTTTCTAACAGCATAACCCACTAAATCTAAAAATTGTGGGTGTAAATACGGTTCGCCTTGAAAATAGAAAATTAGATACAAAAGTGTTTCAGACAATTCATCCATCGTTCTTTTGAATAAATCACCTTCCAACATCCCCGTTGGGCGAGTAAATGAACGCAAACCACTTGGACATTCGGGGCAACGCAAATTACAGGAAGTTGTGGGTTCAAAAGAGATACTAAATGGCATTCCCCATTGTGTAGATTTGCCCGTTAATTTAGCATTATAGAAACTCGAAACCACCCTCACACCGTTCCAAATACGTTTTGGTGTAAGTTTAGAGGCAAAATTTAGACCGTCTTTTAGGTTTTGATTCATATAATTTTTTCATAAAATATAATTGCAATATACCGCCAAACGGCTGAAAAGGCAAATTATGCCTTTCAAAATACGGAAGTCGTCCTTCAATAAGACGACTTCCGTAAATTAAAAAATAGTCTTCTAAATTATAATTTTTCAAGATAAAACAGTAAATTTCATCAAAATTAACAATCAACATTCATGAAAAATAACAGAAGAGATTTTATTAAAAAAATGGGAAGTACTTCCGCTTTGATGTTTGGCGGTATGGCTCTAACCGACGCTTACGGTAAAACAATTACCCTAAAATCTGAGGCGAAAATTACGGCAAATGATAAGGTTAGAATTGCCTTGATTGGTTCGGGGATTATTGGGCATTATGATACCGATACTGCCCTAAAAGTACCTGGGGTGGAGTTAGTAGCGGTTTGTGATTTATATTTGGGACGTTTGGAAAGGGCAAAAGAGAAGTGGGGAAAGGATATTTTTACTACTCGTGATTACCGTGAAATCTTGAATCGTAAGGATATTGATGCCGTTTTGGTTTGTACGTCCGACCATTGGCACGACCATATTTCGATTGATGCCATGAACGCTGGCAAGCACGTTTATTGCGAAAAACCGATGGTACATCACATCGAAGAAGGGCAAGCGGTGATTGATACCCAAAAGAAAACGGGTAAAGTTTTTCAAGTGGGTTCGCAAGTGGCAAGTTCCCTCGTAACTGCCGAAGCCAAGAAAATTTATGAATCTGGACTCATTGGAGAATTGGCGTATGTGGAAGCCACTAACGATAGAAGTTCAGCCAATGGTGCTTGGCAATATACCATTCCAACCGATGCCAATACGCAAACCGTTGATTGGGATAAATACGTTGGAGATGCTCCAAAGACCCCTTTTGATGCTAAAAAGTTTTTTAGATGGAGAAATTATAAAGATTATGGAACGGGTGTGGCGGGTGATTTAGTTGTCCATCTTATGACCAATTTACACACCATTACAGGCTCAATTGGACCTAATAAAATCTTTGCCATTGGCGATTTAAATTATTGGAAAGATGGTCGTGATGCTTATGATTTGGTTACGTCCTTAATGCAATATCCCGAAAGAAAAGAACACGCTTCCTTTCAGTTTTTTACCCGTGTAAACTTAGCCGATGGAGGTAGTAGCTCTGCCCCATACAAATTTGTGGGAACGGAGGGTGTAATAGAATTGGGTGGGAACAATCTGAAAGTAAAGAGTTTCAAGCGTCCAAAAGCCCCAGGATTTGGTGGATACGATTCAGTAAATACTTTTTCTGCCGCCCAACAAGAAGAATCAGCCAAGGCTTTTAAAGCGATGTATTCGGAGGATGATAAAAAATGGAATTATGGACAAGAAATAACTTTCAAAGAACCAGAGGGTTACGATTCAAGACTCGACCATTTTATCAATTTCTTTGAATCAATTCGTACTGGAAAAAAAGTACATGAGGATGCCACTTTTGGCTTACGGGCAGCTGGTCCCGCCTTGGCTTGTAATCTTAGTGCAGAATTGGGTAAGCCTGTGATTTGGGATGCGGAGAAGATGAAAGTGGTTGGATGATTTTGTCAAGTTAAGGCGAACATATAGGCTCACCCCAACTTGACAAAATTGTAAATTATATTAAGTAGTCGAGCAAAGATTTTCGGGTATTTCAAAGCTAATTCTTGTGAAAACTTCCCTAATTAGCTATAAATGATAAACACGTTACCTTTTGCTCAACTACTTTATTTAAAACATTTTTCAAGCCAAAACCTCCCGAATCACCTTCCCCGCCACATCCGTCAATCTAAATGGTCGCCCTTGAAATTGATACGTCAATTCTTCGTGATTTAATCCTAAAAGATGCAAAATAGTGGCTTGTAGGTCGTGTACGTGGGTTTTTCCTTTTACGCCTGCATAGCCCAATTCGTCCGTTTCGCCGTGGGTAAAGCCTTTTTTTACGCCGCCGCCCGCCATCCAAACCGTGAAGGCTTCGGGGTTGTGGTCTCTGCCCATGAAGGGTGCGGGTTTGTTGTCTCGGTTTTCTTGCATGGGCGTTCTGCCAAATTCTCCGCCCCACACCACGAGTGTATCTTCTAATAATCCACGCTGTTTCAAATCAATCAAAAGTGCCGTCATGGCTTGGTCGGTTTCTTGGCATTTGGTGCGTAAACCAATCTCCAAAGCCTCCGAAGCATTTGAGCCGTGGGTGTCCCAACCCCAATCGAATAGTTGAATAAATCGTGTGCCATTTTCCACTAACTTTCTGGCTAACAGGCAGTTATTGGCAAAAGAGGGTTTGCCAATCGTTGTTCCGTAGAGGTTATGAATGTAAGCGGGTTCTTTGGAAATATCCATCACTTCGGGTACTTCGGCTTGCATTTTGAACGCCATTTCGTATTGTGAAATTCGGGTCAAAATCTCGGGGTCTTCAAAGGTTTCGTATTGTCTTTCGTTGATTTCGTTGATGGCGTGAATGGCTTGCTCCCGAATGTCCCGACTCATGCCTTTTGGATTGTCAATATACAAAACGGGTTCGCCATACGAGCGACATTGTACGCCCTGATAAACGGAAGGCAAAAAGGCACTTCCCCAAATGCTTTTACCCGCTTCGGGATATTTTCCACCCGAGGTCAAAACGATGAAACCAGGCAAATTTTGATTCTCTGAACCCAAGCCATAAATTGCCCATGAACCCATCCCTGGGCGACCCAATCTGGCACTGCCCGTGTGCATAAATAACTGGGCGGGTGCGTGATTGAACTGTTCGGTGTGCATGGCTTTGATGAATGTTACTTCATCGGCAACCGTCTGAAAATTAGGCAGATAGTCGGAAACCCAAGAACCTGACTGACCTCGTTGAGCAAATTTTCCTTGCGAACCTAACATCTTGGGAACACCCCGAATGAAGGCAAAGGTTTTCCCTTCTAAAAACGACTGAGGACAGTCTTTGCCATGCCATTTTTGGAGTTCGGGCTTGAAATCAAATAACTCCAATTGCGAAGGCGAACCCGCCATGTGGAGGTAAATTACACTCTTAGCTTTCCCCGCAAAATGAGGTAATTTGGGAGCGTAAGGATTGGAAATAATGTCAGATTTTTTACTGTCAGAACATCCAATTAACGACCCAAGAGCCATCATGCCCATACCCGTTCCACACGTCTGCAAAAAATGACGACGTTTTAATAATTGATGAGATTTCTGGTTTGCTTCTTGGATTGGGGACATGGTTTATTAATTTACTCACATTCTATTTTTTGAAATTTGAAAATTTTTTATGCCAACACTAAATCTTACGAGTTAATCATAAATATCTTTTCGATGTCCGAGCTGAATTATATCAATCAAAAGTTCATCGTCAAAAACTTCATAAATTACACGATAATCGCCAATTCTAATTCGATAACCATCCCTATTTTTCAAATTCTTGTATCCGTGCGGTCGTGGATTATCAGCTAAATCGCTGATAGCTTCAATGATTGGTTCAGCAACATTATTTGGAAGTTTATCTAATTGTTTTTCAGCCTTTTTAGTTAATATGATGGTATAATTAGGCATTTTTACTTTTGCGTTTTTTTATATAGTCACTAAACAAGATACGTTTACCATCGTCAGTTCTTTTGAATTCATCATAATCTTGAATATCATCTAATTCTTCAAGGGCTTCAATTATCGAATCAAATTCTTTTGATGAAAGCACTACCATTTTACTCCCAGAAGTATCAGTAATATATTGAGGATGTACAGCAACCATAACCTTATTTTTTAAAATGTTTACAAATATATCATTTAGTAATGTGGATTTACTTACCAATAATTGATTAAAATATTGATAATGAAGCACTTAACCCAAAAACTCGATTTTGTTGTGAACCGTAAGTATTGATTGTAATATCGTTCAGACCGTTATTTACAAATAAAAATAACTCTATTTTTTGTCATCTCCAACATACGCAGATACGCCATAAGTTACTCCTAAATCAAAACTACTTAATTCACTATTTCCTGACTGATTCACTAAAAAAGAACAGTATGGACTAACAACAGCCCTAAAACCGCCAGGTAATCCCAATATTGCCCCTTTATAAAAAGTAGAACCTACATCTACTGGTATTGTTATGTAATCTAATTTGAAATTTTCATTACCCTTAGAAATATAGCCAATTGAAGGGCGAAAAAGAAATCTATTCTTTTCAATTGATAGAAAAATATCGGTCTGAAATCCAATTCTATTTCCAATATTTTCATTTGTTAAAGTATTATTTATTACCCCAAATCTTATTCCAAAACCGTGTTCATTTTTTGCAGTAGTTTCCCTTTTAGCGTTCTTAAAATTAATATTATTGCTACTATTTGAATTATTCAATAATATGAATTTTAATAACTCATCCACTTTCAAAGCACCAACCTTACTATTTATTACTTTTCCATCTGAATCTAAAATGAAAAAAGTAGGATAACCATCAATCGGAAATTCTTTTTTCAGTTTTTCCCCTTTCCAAGAATCCTCATCAATCTTTAAAGCAATATAATTTTCTTTAAAATATTGATTTATGGTATCTTGATTGAAAATAGTCTTTTCCATCAATTTACACGGTCCGCACCATTTCGTTGTAAAATACAAGAAAATACGTTTGTGTTCTACTTTAGCCTGTTGAACGGCTTTTCTAAGGAAGTATCCAAAAAATCAACTCCAAAAGATGTGTTTAAACTAAAAATTAAGAAGGCAAGTGACAAGGTGCAGCGAAGTTTCATAAGAGAGAGTTTTAGAATGATTATTTATATTTAACCAAATTAGCCTCCCAACAAAAACACCATCAGCCAAAACAGATAGTGTTTTTGTTGATATTTAGAAAACTCTAATCATAATGTCCTTTTGCAGAAAGTACGAAAACGGAATCTTCCTTGACTTCATACACGATTCGATGTTCACGGTTAATTCTTCGAGAATAGTAGCCTGACAAATCGTATTTGAGTAATTCGGGCTTTCCAGTACCTTCAAAAGGATGTTCAATCAACTCTTGAAAAAGCACTAATAGCTTTTTCAAAACAGCCTTATTTCCAGCATTTTTATGAAAAGCAATATCTTTTTGAGCCTGTCCAGAGAAATCTAAATGATATGCCATTACATTCCCAAAAATTGTTGTAAATCTTCTTTCCTCACACGAGTAAAATTACCGTCTTCGATTTCTTTTTTACTTTCCTTAATTTTGGCTACAAACTCTGGATTATACCCTTTATTTTCATTTGTTATTTCAAAATGTATCTTAAAAGCTCTCATCACAGCTTTTATTGCCTCAACTTGCGAAATGTCGCTTGGATAGGCTTTTATATTAATTGCTTCCATTGTATTTGTTCATTGATAAAAATGCCTTTTTGTGCTACTAAAATTACTAAGAATTGATAATTAATCACAAATTTTTATAAATCCCTTCACTGTTTTGTCACAAACTCATCCAAATTAATAATCGCATTTGCCACCACCGAAAGGGCTGCCAATTCTGCATTAGGCTTTTGATTTCCTTTCAAATACGCTTTCATTTCCGAAGGTTTATTTTTGAATTGTTCCAAAGATATTTCGTATAAATTCTCCAATGCTTTCAAATCTTTTCGATTGGGTTCATGTTGCAAGGCTGATTTATAACAGTTAATAATCTGATTTTCAGAATTTTGCGTTTTCAAAAACACCTTTTGAGCCAGACGATTTGAGGCTTCCACAAATACGGGGTCATTCAATAAAACCAAAGACTGTAAAGGCGTATTAGTTCTAATTCTTCTGCCTACGCATATTTCACGACTGGGTGAATCAAAATTAAACATGGATGGATAGGGTCCCGTTCTTCGCACAAACGTATAAATTGCTCTCCGATATTGGTCTTCTCCCTCCGACTGTTTATAATTCAAATTGCTATTCACCGCCGCCCAAACGCCCTCTGGTTGATAAGGCATTACGGGTTTTCCGTACATCTTTTTACTCAGCAAACCGCTGATTAATAGTGTTTGGTCACGTACTTGTTCTGCCGATAATCTCACCCTTGGACCTCTCGCTAAAAAGTGATTGGCAGGGTCTTTTTCAAATAAATCTTTACTTCCCACTGACGACTGTTGATAGGTTGCTGACATCACGATTTCTTTCAAAATTGATTTCGGTTTCCACGCCCAATCGTTCATCAATTTAATGGATAAATAATCTAATAATTCTGGATGAACGGGTTTAAATCCCTGAGTACCAAAGTCTTCCAACGTTTCCACGATGCCAACACCAAAGATTTGTTCCCAAAAACGATTCACCAAAGCACGAGAAGTAAGCGGGTCTTTTTTATCAGTAAGCCATTGAGCCAATCCTAAACGATTTTGAGGAGCATTTTTAGGAAATGGATGCAAAGATTTGGGAGTTCCAGCTGCAACTTCTTGACCATGGACCAACCAATTTCCACGAGTAAAAATATGAGTTTTTCGTTGATAATCCGCCTGAGAAGGTTGCATGATGGGCGTATTTTCAGTCTTGGCTTTTACTATATTCCAAAAATTCTTTTCATCAAAATTCTTCGGGAAATCTGGCATGAATGTAAACCAATTAATTTTGATAACATCCTTTGCGGTTTGCTTTAATTTAGGATTTTTACCGACTAAATATAAATCATGTTTTCCCATTAAAGTTGGTAATTGTATCGTTCTTATTTCAGCACTTCCTTTTTCGGTTGTATCGGTTAAAGCATTGGTATTCAATACTTTACCGTTTGGATTACCGTCATGAATTTCTAAAATTCCTCCTAAATTTTTAACGGAATAATTTATCACAAATTGCGACATTCCATCTAATTTAATACTTGGCAAACGGCATGAACCGCCATTTCTTAAACCAATGCTTCGACCGCCCAATAATGCACCTTCCACAAAATTATCGGCATCATGGGCATTAAGTTTAGGTTCGATAAATTTCGCAAAATGAAGCCAATCAAAAGTTTTTTCTTCTGGTTTGAGATTATTTATCCAAACATTCAACGCATCAATTTTAGGTTTATCTTCCGATGAAAATCTCCTCAAATTGGGCGATTCATCATCGGTATCTTCATCACGAGTGTTGTTGAAAAATGCCATAAATTTATAATATTCTTCGTGCCTAAATGGGTCGTATGGGTGACTGTGACATTGTACACATCCAAAAGTCGTTCCATGAAAAACATCCCAAGTGGTATTGACTCTATCCAAAACTGCCGCCACTCTGAATTCTTCATCCACCGTTCCCGTCTCATCGTTATTCATCGTATTGCGGTGAAAAGCGGTGGCAATCAATTGATCTTCGGTGGGATTGGGTAATAAATCTCCTGCCAATTGTTCTGTTACAAATTGGTCAAATGGCATATTTTTATTGAACGCCCGAATGACCCAATCTCGGTATTCCCAAATGGTTCTACCATTATCCTTTTGATAGCCTTTACTGTCCGAATATCGTGCTAAATCCAGCCACATTGAAGCCCATTTTTCGCCAAATTGAGGTGATTTAAAGAGTTCATCCACCACTTTTTCATAAGCATTTTCTGATTTATCGTTCTCAAAATCTTCTACTTGCTGAAACGTTGGCGGCAATCCAGTTAGGTCTAAATAAACTCTTCTGATTAAAATGGTTTTGGAAGCCTCCTCACTTGGTTTGAGGTTTTCTGATTTGAGTTTTTGGAGAATAAAACGGTCAATATCATTCTTTGCCCAAGAATTTTGAAAAGGTAAAAATGAAGCAAAATAGCCTTCTGGATTCGGTACGGCAGGTTTTTGAGGAGAAACATAAGCCCAATGGTCGCCCCACTCCGCTCCTTCTTTCACCCAACGAGTCAGAATTTCAATCTCTTCTTTTTTCAGAGGATTCGCACGATAAGGCATCCTCTCATCAGGGTCGCTGTGCGTAAGGCGGGCAATAAAATCGCTTTGTTCGGGGTGAAAAGGTATAATGGCAGGCTTGCCAGATTTAGTTTTGGCAAGAGCATCAGAACGAAATAATACACTAAAATCATTGATCTTTTTCACGCCACCATGACAAGCGATACAATGCTTGTTCAGGATGGGTTTTACTTGGGTGCTGTAATCAATTTTATGGGAGTTATTGTTCTCATAAATTGACTTTACTGTCCATAAAACGCCAATTAGAGCAACTGATATGAGGATTATTTTAGACTTCATTTTAGTATTTCATTTCTATTGTCAAAAAGGAATTTTTGGCTTTTTCTACTGATAAATTATTCAATTTTACGTTATAAATTACAAGTTCTTGATTTTTTTGTCATAGACAATTTGAGGGCTAATCTTCTCAAATTAACCCTCAAATCAAAAAAATGTTCGTTCAAAATTTTAAAATAATGATTGCAATTTCATTGCCACGCTCATATCACCTGTAATTTTCAATTTTCCGAACATAAAAGCCGTCATGGGGTTTAAATCGCCCGACATTAAGCCTTGCAAATCGCTTTGGCTTACGGCAATTGTGCAATCAGAGGCATCGTCCGAATTGGTAACCTGCCCATCGGCACTAATGTAAATGTTGCCCCCGTCCGTGGCAAATTTGATTGACGAACCCACACCACCTTTGGCAGCAGCAAGGTTTTTTATTTTTTCTGTTAATTCTGTAAAATCCATTTTGTTAAATGTTATGATTGAATAATACTCAAAGTTAAACCAGCGTTTTTGTTTTTAGTCAGTTTAGCCGTAATTTTATTTGAAATTACGCAACTTATGAACAAACGCAAAATTATCAATGACCCCGTTTATGGGTTTATTAATATTACCTCCGAACTGATATACGATTTAATAGAACACCCTTATTTTCAGCGACTTAGGCGTATTAAACAGTTGGGAATGGCTGAATTAGTTTATCCAGGTGCTTTACATACCCGCTTCCATCACGCTCTCGGAGCGATGCACTTAATGAACGAGGCTTTGAGTTCACTTAGAAATAAAGGACACTATATTTCGGATGAAGAATGTGAGGCGGCTCAAATCGCTATTCTTTTGCATGATGTTGGACACGGACCTTTTTCGCACGTGTTGGAACATTTGATTTTGAGCCACGTTCCCCATGAACATATTTCCTTTTTACTGATGAAAGAATTGAATCATCAATTTGAAGGACGGCTGACCTTGGCAGTAAAAATGTTTACGGGGGAATATCACAGAAATTTCTTTAATCAACTTATTTCCAGTCAATTAGATGTCGATAGGATGGATTATTTGAACCGTGATAGTTTCTTTACGGGGGTAAAAGAAGGCTTCATTGGGGCGGAAAGAATCTTGAAAATGTTGGATATTGTTAATAATCAATTGGTGGTGGAACAGAAGGGTATTTATTCAGTAGAAAATTTTTTGACCGCCCGTAGGTTGATGTATTGGCAGGTATATTTACATAAAACATCCATCAGTGCTGAGGCAATGCTGACGCAGGTAATCCGCCGTGCCAGAGAGTTAATTAAGGATGGAATTGAAGTCTTTACGCCTGATTATTTGGGTATTTTTCTTGAAAATGAAGTTACTTTTGAAGAATTTAAGGCTCATAAATCGTATTTAGAAGCCTTTACCAAAATGGACGATAATGATATTTGGGCGTGTATCAAAATTTGGACGAAGCATCCAGATTATCTACTTTCGAGCATTTGCCAAAAGTTATTGGATAGAAAACTCTACAAAATTATGATTTCCGACCAGCCTTTTGAAGAATCATTTCTTGAAAAAATTCAAAAAGATTTTTTATCGCAAGATGGGGTTAATGAAAAGAATTTATCTTATTTTGTGATACAAGGAACTATAACAAATGAGGCTTATCTGTCTGAAAAACAGGCAATTAATATTTTAACTAAAAATAAAAAAGTCGTTGATATTGCCGAAGCCTCCGACCTACCAACGATAAAAGCGTTGAGCAACATCGTGAAAAAATATTATATTTGTTGGGCAAAGGACGTATATTTGCAAAGCTAATTACAGTTACCAGTTATCAGTTATTAGTGAACAGTTATCAATATATCCCATATCCTGATAAACCGTTTGCTATTCATTGTTTACTACTTATTGATAACTATTTACTGTTTGCGGTTCGCTGCCCGACTAATAACTGACCAAAATGGAATTTACCGTAGAACAGATTGCTCTAATGCTTAATGGCGAAATCAAAGGTGATAAATCTTTGAAGATTAGACAATTAGCCAAAATTGAAGAGGGCTTAGAAGGCTGTATTTCTTTTCTGGCAAACCTTAAATATGAGCAATATCTATATTCTACAAAATCTTCGGCAGTCATTGTTGATAAAACCTTTAAACCTAAAAAGGAATATTCAACCACCCTCATCTTGGTTGATAATCCCTACGCCTCGTTCACTGTATTGCTTCAAGAACACCAAAAACTCTTAGCCCAAAACAAAAAAGGTATCGAACAACCTTCTTTCATCAGCGAAACAGCTATAATTGGCAAAAACGTTTACATAGGTGCATTCGCTTACGTAGGAGGTAATTGCAAAATTGACGACAATACCAAAATCTATCCCAACGTATCCATTTCAGATTCTTGCACTATCGGTAAAAATTGCACCATTTATTCAGGAGCAGTTATTTATCACAATACCATCATGGGCGATAGCTGTACCATTCACGGAAATGCCGTTATTGGGGCGGATGGCTTTGGATTCGCTCCACAGGCAGATGGAACTTTTGCCACGATACCACAATTGGGAAATGTAGTATTAGAAAATAACGTAAGTGTTGGAGCAAATACCACCATTGATAGAGCTACGATGGGTTCAACGATCCTGAGAGAAGGCGTTAAAATTGATAATTTAGTACAAATAGCCCATAACGTAGAAATTGGAAAAAACACCGTTATTGCGGCTCAAACGGGCATTTCAGGCTCTTCAAAAGTGGGCGAAAATTGCATGATTGGCGGACAAGTGGGCATGGCTGGGCATATAACAGTTGCCAATAGGACGATTTTAACCGCCAAATCTGGTGTTACAAAATCAATAAAACAAGAAGGAAAAACAATGGCGGGTTCACCTGCACAATTAAATCACGATAATTTAAAATCTCAGGTTTTCTTTAAAAATTTACCCAAGATAGAACAACGTTTGAGAGCAGTTGAAAGTAAGTTAAAAAAGCAAAATGAATAACAAACAACATACCATAAAACAAGCAATTACGCTTTCGGGTGTAGGTTTACATACGGGCGTAGTTGCCAATATGACTTTTGTACCCGCCGCCCCAAATCATGGTTATAAGTTTCAAAGAATCGACTTACCAGACCAACCCATCGCCGATGCCGATGTGGATTATGTCGTTGATACCTCTCGTGGAACAACAATTGAACACAACGGAGCCAGAATAAATACGGTTGAACACGTTTTGGCAGCAATGGTAGGCTGTCAGGTTGATAATGTTTTGATTCAATTGGATGGACCCGAACCGCCCATTATGGATGGAAGTGCCATTAAATTTGTGGAGGCTATTTTAGAAACAGGTTTAGAAGAACAAAATGCTAACCGTAAGTTTTTTGAACTGCCATCAGAGGTACGTTTTAAGGATGTTGAAAGAGGGGTTGAATTAGCGGCATTACCTTTGAATGACTACCGTTTAACGGCAATGGTTGATTATAATTCAAAATTTTTAAGTAGCCAACACGCTAATCTGACAAATATTGAACAGTTTAATGACCATTTCGCCAAATGTCGTACCTTTTGTTTTGTGCATGAATTAGAGGCATTATACAATGCTGATTTGATAAAAGGTGGCGATTTATCAAACGCCATCGTGATTGCCGACCGTGATTATTCCGATACCGAATTAGATCATTTGGCGGTCATGTTGGACAAGCCCAAAGTGTCCGTTTCCAAGGAAAAAGGCATTTTGAATAATTTGGAATTGTATTATCCCAATGAAATGGCTCGCCACAAACTGTTGGATATGATGGGAGATTTGGCGTTGGTTGGTCGTCCAATAAAAGCACAAATTTTGGCGGCTCGCCCAGGACACGCTGCCAATGTGGAATTAGCCAAGAAAATCAAGAAGTTGATGAAGGAATCTGAGAAAAATAAAGTTCCTCAGTATGACCCCGCACAGCCTCCATTGTATAATTTTGAGAGAATTTATCAACTGTTGCCCCATCGCTATCCTTTCCAAATGGTGGATAAAATCACTTATTTGGACGATGAGAGCGTTGTTGGAATCAAAAATGTTACGATGAATGAAAATTATTTCATGGGACATTTTCCCAATAACCCCGTAATGCCTGGTGTAATGCAAGTGGAAGCGATGGCACAGACGGGTGGTATTTTGGTATTGAGTTCCGTGCCTGACCCCGAAAATTATTGGCCTTATTTGGTTGGCATTGAAAATTGTAGATTCCGCAAAAGCGTTGTTCCAGGAGATACTGTCATATTTAGATGTGAATTGATGGCACCCATCAGAAGAGGAATCGCTAAAATGCACGGCGTGGCGTATGTAAACGGTAAAGTAGTTTGCGAAGCCGACATGACAGCAAGCCTTGTACGCAAGAGTTAAAATAGTTATAGTAGTTTAAGAGTTGAAAAGTTATTGGTCTTGAAGTTTTTAACTCCTCTAACTCTTTAACCTTAAAACTTTTTGAAAAAAAATGACACAACCATTAGCGTACATACATCCAGAAGCCAAACTCGCCCAAAACGTTGTGGTTGAGCCTTTCACCGTCATTCATCAAAACGTTGAAATTGGTGATGGTTCTTGGATTGGTTCAAATGTAACCATTTTCCCAGGGGCAAGGATTGGCAAAAATTGCCGTATTTTCCCAGGGGCAGTTATTGCCGCCATTCCTCAAGATTTAAAATTTGGCGGAGAAGATACCTTTGCCATTATTGGCGATAATACTACAATTAGAGAATGTGCCACTATTAACCGTGGCACAAACGATAAACATAAAACTCAAATTGGGAAAAATTGCCTTATTATGGCGTATGTTCACGTTGCCCATGATTGTTTGATTGGTGATAACTGTATTTTGGCAAATAGCGTACAAATGGCGGGACACGTAGAGGTGGGCGATTTTGCCATTGTTGGCGGTTCGAGTGCCGTACATCAGTTTGTGAAAATTGGTCGTCATACGATGATTTCGGGTGGTTCTTTAATTAGAAAAGATGTTCCTCCTTTCACAAAATCAGGGCGTGAGCCACTTTCTTATGCTGGCATAAACTCTATTGGTTTGCGTAGAAGAGGTTTTTCGGATGAACAAATCACGCAAATTCAGGAAACGTATCGTTACGTTTACTTGAAAAAATTTAATAATAATGACGCACTTTCACAAATAGAAATTAACCTTCCAGCCTCCGCAGAACGGGATGAAATTGTCAATTTTATTCGTAATTCGGAGAGAGGGATTATGAAGGGACTTTCTTGATGTATATTTTAGGATTATAAAACACAATAATCATGACAACACTTGCCTTAGAAATTGATTCTCGTCAGCACTTAAATATGCTGATTTCATTAGCCCGAAAACTAAAAATCAAAAGTAGAATTTTTGAGGATGATGTACTTACGCCCTATGAAAAAACAATCAATGGACAAGCCATGACGTTATCGGAATTGACCAACCATTTAGATTCAATAGTTGATAAAAACGACAATATGAGTTATGAAAGTTTTAAACAAAAATTGGAAGAATGGAAATAGATTTAGACTTCGAATATCATCTTGAAATTAGTAACCAATTTTATAATAGTTTAGATGATATTTTGAGGTACTTACTTGAATTATCTCCAAAAATTCACCGTTCTTTTAGAAAAGATATTACTACTTGTATTGATAAAATATTTGTGTACCCTCTATCATATCCAATTCTTAGAACAAATAATACTAAGCGAGAATATAGACGCATTATTTTTAAAAAGAATTACCAATTAGTTTATGTAGTAAAAGAAAATAATATTTTGCTTTGTGATATATTGCACGTAAAACGTAATCCTAAAGCTTTTCGGTATTTAGATAATATTTAGGTCTTATGATTATTTCCACACAAAATCTTGGTAAAAAATTCAGCAATGAATGGATTTTTAGAAATTTGAATAAAAAATTTCAAAGTGGAGAATCATACACTTTTGTGGGTTCAAATGGTAGTGGAAAATCTACGCTTTTGCAAGTTTTATCAGGCTATATGCCTCATTCAGAAGGAGTTATTAATTATGACGTTAATGGTAAAACTCTTGAAATAGATAATTTCTATAGACATCTAATCATTGCCGCACCTTACCTCGAACTCATCGAAGATTTTACTTTAACCGAATTATTAGCTTTTCATATTAAATTCAAACCATTCAAAAGTAATCTTTCCATTTCTGAGTTTATTGATTTCATTGAATTACCAAAAGCAAAAAATAAAGAAATCAAATTCTTTTCTTCGGGCATGAAGCAAAGAGTTAAATTAGGGCTTGCTTTTCAATCAAATTGTGAAATTTTGATGCTTGACGAACCTACTTCAAACCTTGATGCCCAAGCCACAAACTGGTATCTCCGCAACGTACAAGAATATTCCCAAAATCGTTTACTATTTATCTGTTCCAATCAACCGAGTGAATATGAGTTTTGTAAAAATATTTTAAATATTCAAGACTATAAGTAACGATATTCGGTTTTCGATGTCAGTATCGTTGGTCGAACTCCAATGTTCGGTATCATAGGGAAGTTGAATTCCAAACCCGAAAATCGAACAACGAAAACCGAAAATCGAAATCATGATTTTATTACAAAAGCAAATACAAAAATCTCGAAGAAAAAGAATTTGGATAGCGGTTATATTTCTGATAATCAGTTTATTAGTTTGGCAAAATTCGTGGGTTTCGTATTTATATCAACAAGCCAAAGGTGGGCTGGACGTTGCTTTTAATACCCGCCCGCTTGTAGCAGTTTTACAAGATAAAAATGTTCCTGACTCCTTAAAAAAGCGAATTTTATTCATTCAAGAAGTTAGAAAATTTGCCATAGATTCTTTGGATTTGCAGGATAATCCGAAGGTTTACCAAACACTTTATGAACAACAAGGCAAACCACTAATTCACCTCTTAACAGTGGCAGAACCCTATAAAATGGAAGCCGTTTTGTTTGAATTTCCCATCGTAGGTTGGTTAATTGGTAATTTTACCTACAAAGGTTTTTTTGATTCCACGGCGGCGTATCAAGAGCAAATCATTTGGAAATCAAAAGGTTACGATACTGAAATGGGACAAGCCATTGCCTATTCAACCTTAGGTTGGTTGCCCGAACCCATTATGTCAAATATGTTGTTTTATTCAGATGGGAAATTAGCCAGTATCATTATTCACGAAATGACTCACGGGACTATTTTCGTGAAAAATGCCCATGAAACGAGTGAAAATTTAGCCAATTTTGTGGGTGATTACGGAGCTAAGAGGTTTATAAAATTTCAATATGGCAAAGATTCTGATAAATATAAACGCTACCTCCAATCCCGAACTTTGAAGGGAGAATTTATTAAACATCTCAATCGGGGGACGTTGAAATTAGATAGTTTATACCGAACCTTTTCGATTAATTTATCGTCAAAACATAAGGATTCCTTAAAATATGCGTTAATTGAGAAAATTGAAAGGAGTCAAGATACGCTCCACGCTAAATTACCAAATTTACCAAAGCACCGATATGATAAGAATGATTTACCGAACAATGCTTATTTTGTGAGTTTTAAAACGTATAATGCTAAACAAAATGAATTTGAATTACAGTTTGAAAATCAGTTTGGAGAAAATTTTGAGGTATTTTTGACATATTTGAAAAGAAAATACAATTAATTGCGAATAGCGACTTGGAATTAGCGAAAAATTATCGCTGTTTTTATTCGCTAATCGCCAGTCGCTTTTAACCATGAAAAAAATATTTTTCACAGTCTCTTTACTAATATCAGCCATGAGTTTCAAATCGGCTGAACGGGAACGTGTCATTGAACAAACCAGTTTCACCACGGGCGAACATATTGAGTATCGAGTGCATTACGGTTTTGTAAATGCTGCGGAGGCAATTGTGGATGTGGATGATAAATTTCAGACTGCCAATGGAAAGCCTTGCTATAAAGTGAACATCGTGGCTCGCACGGTGGGTATGACCGATTGGTTCACGAAAGTGCGTGATGTATGGACTTCATACATTGATTCTGCCTTGATTTTGCCACAATTATTTTATCAAAAAAAGCAAGAAGGTAACTATAATAACGAGCAGAGAATCGTCTTTAATCATAATGCCAATACCGCAAAACAGTACGATATTGACGATGATAATGAGAAAAAATCTTATAACGTTCCTGATAATATTCAAGACGTAGTAAGTGGTTATTATTTTCTGAGAACGATTGATTTCTCAAAAATGGACATTGGGGCAAGCGTACCCGTAACGTTCTTTTTTGAAGGAGAGGTTTATAATATGCGTTTAAAATATCGTGGGAAAGAAGTAATAAAAACGAAGTTTGGTAAAATAAACACTTTTAAAATCACACCCCAATTGCCTAAAAACAACTTTTTCCAAGATGAAGAATCTGTAAAACTTTGGGTAACGGATGATGCGAATAAAATTCCAGTTCGGGCAGAAGTAGAACTTAAAATTGGTGCAATTGCTCTGGATTTAAGAAAATTTTCTGGGCTGAGAAACCAAATGAAGTTTTTTTGAGTTTGTGAGTTTATTTAAACTCACAAACTCTTTATTTCACAATAACACCCGTTGCCACAACGCCAATTGCCTTTTCAGGTTCAGTGATTTTTGCAATTTCTTCCTTGCTTTTTCCACCATCTTCGGCGTAATGTTTCAACATGGCTACGGAAGTTGTTTTTACATTCGCAACGCCTTCAAAAACAACCGTTTTGCCCGTAATGTCTTTGGGTACAAAGAATCCATAATCCTTGAAAGTTACTCGGATTGTTTTTCCATCCGCCGTTTTTACTTTCATCCAACAACCCGCCGCTTTACAAACTGACTCTACTTCACCCATGATTTTTACGGGCATTTCCGTTTTATTTTCTAATTTTGTCGCTAATTCCGTGGCTGGAATTGCTCCTTTTTCAGTGAGAGTTTCACCGTAATTGCCCTGTGCTTTACCAATGAACGATATTCCAACGAACATTAAGCCAAATATTAACTTTCTCATAATCAGTTTCTTGTTTTTGGTTCTCTGACAGTTTTTGTGGATTCAGCAAGATATAGCTAAAACCCTTAATTTTAAGTTTTCAAAATTAGTCATTCCAAAAGCCGTTCTTCGGACACTTCTTATGAGGTTATTGAGTCCTTCTGTTACGGCATTT
>JBBRMR010000063.1:0-32164 GCA_038230735.1 Cytophagales bacterium | reverse complement strand
TCAGAAAAACTAAAAAACCGCCTGTTTGAAAGCTAAGAGTAACCTTTTATCGTCAAGTTCAATACATTCAACCTTATGAAATAGGTTGAGTACAAATCTTTATTATCCAAAGTCTAAAAGACCTTAAAATTACCTACTGATGCCATTGAAAAAGATTGGTGGGTTGTGCAAACCCTACGCCTGATTTTTGAGATGGATTGTGCAGATAGTTTGGTTTTCAAAGGCGGCACATCTTTGAGTAAAGCATGGGGGTTGATTAATCGGTTTTCGGAAGATATTGATTTGGCTCTTGATAGAAAATTCTTGGGTTTTGAAGGTAATTTGAGTAATCAACAAATTAAAAAACTTCGCAAAGCCTCTTTTGCTTACATCACCGATAAGTTCTACCCAACGCTGAAAACCAAATTTGAGGAAAGGGGCTTGACTAATGTAGAAATTAAAATAACCGAAACTACGGATAGCGACCAAGACCCACGAATTATTGAAATATTTTATCCCAGCGTTTTTGATAATATGGGATATATTAGACCCAAAGTCATCATTGAAGTTAGTAGTAGATCATTGCGAGAACCCTTTTCAGTTCGCTCGTTTCGTTCATTTGTTGGTGAAAATTTTCCTGATAATCCTTTTGCGGATTCATCCATTTTAATTCCAACGGTTAATCCTGAGAGAACATTTTTGGAAAAGGTATTTCTACTTCACGAAGAATTCCAGAAACCAATAGATAAAATTCGTGTTGAAAGACTGACTCGACATCTGTACGATATTGAGCGTTTGATGGACACTGAATTTGCAGAAAAAGCACTTACGAATGTTAAACTTTATCAAGACATCGTTGCCCATCGTAGATTATTTACACCCATCCGAGGCATTGATTACGATAATCATATTCCGCAAAAAATTAACCCCATTCCACCCTCCGAAATCATAAACGAATGGCAAAAAGATTATGAAATAATGCAAGGTTCAATGCTTTACGGAGAGAGTTTATCATTCTCAGAATTAATAGAACGCATTGAGGAATTAAAAAAGAAATTTCAAAGCATTGGATAAGTACGCATTGAAGGCTTAAAAGAACTACAAACCCATTTTGTAATTGTTTTATCATTTGTTTTACCACTACTTCGTAACTAACTGATTATCAGGAAGGTATTTTCCCCAGGAGAGGGAGCAAAAAGCCTTCATACGCAACGTATGAAGGTTTTTTTGTTGGATAAAGTACCAATGTCAGTACCAAGTTTTAAAATGAAAGTATCAATCAATTTTTGAGAATTGCTAAAGCCCCTAAACCTCCTAATACATAAGGAAATACGCTTGTTTACTCTGTTTCAGGTAGTTTCTTTTTGCTTATCTACTTGGTTTTGATTTGCTGTGATTTCGTTATAAGTTTCCTGTGTTCTTTGGGCTTCTACCGCCGTACTCAATTAATTAAATTTGCCACTAATGGAAAAGCATTAAATAGGGTATTGCCGCACTAATTCACATGTTTAATGCTATAATCATTGTAGGAATCTCAACGCCATTAACTCTATTTGATAATTTCTATAATCCTCTTTTTACACCTTTTCCATTGCATCTGTACTGAATTGTAAAATACCTACAATATCAGGTCTTGAAGTTTTGAAATTTACAGGATTTCCAAACCGTTTATCAGACTGTTAAGCATCACTAAACGATAGTTCCACACATACAGCACTTTGTTTAAGTCACTTAAAATTTTTCATAATCATCATTTTCTTTTGATGCTTTTTTAAATTCCCTCGCTGGGGATTAGGATGCCCGATGCTTCGGGGCTATTTTAGTTCCCGATAATAATTAATCAAATCAGGAGAAAAAAAACTCGTAAAACCAACTTGAAGAAGCGAGTTACTAATTATCCACGATGAAAATCTCTATCACAACAACGTAAAAGTCAAAGCAATAATTGCGGGCATAGCTTGGACAAAGAAAATAGATTTCTGAGCCGTCAAAGCTCCATAAATTCCCGCCACGATAACACAGCCCAAGAAAAATAATGCCACATTAACACTCCAAACGGCATCTGTAATCAATAAAGACCAAACCAAACCTGCCCCCAAAAATCCATTATAAAGCCCCTGATTTGCGGCAAGAGCTTTGGTAGGCACGAATAAATCTTTGGGAAAACCCCTGAATATTTTAGGTCCCTTGGTTGTCCAAGCGAACATTTCGATATACACAATATAAAAGGCTTCAAGAGCCACTACGCCAATGAGGATTTCTGAGATTAGTTTCATGGTTGGGGATTTTGGGGTTAAATTGGTAATTTTATCCATGGCTGGTGTACCCACCAGACTACAAGTGCGAAAGCAAATTGGACTCCGAGCTTACGCCAATGTGGACTAGTGTGGACACCAGCAACGGATGCAAAGTATGCACTTAGCCAGTTATTCAACATTCTAACTTTTATAACGATTTAACTCTAAAACTTCAAAAACCTAATCCTTCGGAATCCCCTTAATAAACAAATACATCCCCGCAAAGATAAAAAACAGTGAACAGCCCACCGTAAACCACGGCGTTTGCATCGTGAATTTTTCATCAAGCCAACGCCCTAAAAATACGCCTGCCGCTATCGTTACCAGCATCTGCATTCCCGCACCTGCATAACGCATATATTTGTTGGGTTTTTTATTTTCTTCCATAGCACAAAAATAGACGTTTGCAACCATATAGATACGTTAGGAAGCATAGTTTTTTAAGATAAAAGGAGTATTTTCAACCAAGAATATTGCTTAATTTGAATTCTTATTCCTTTGGCATGGAAACTGATACTATTTTTGTGTAAAATTGCGTTTTGATAATAATGACTAAAAAATACTCTCTATACATCGTCTTTCTTGGTGGCATCTTTTTTGGGTGTTCTCAAAACAGCTCCTCGCCGTTGAGCGTTGGTTTTCACAACGTTAATGCCAAGTATAATGCTCTTTTTCAAGCCAATATCAAGATGTTGGAGGCTCAAAAACTTCTATTTCAGGCTCATAAGGACAATTATTCTCAACCTCTGCCCATCCTCATTCCGATAGATTCCAGTTCGGCGGGTGCAGTAAATGAACAACTAACTGCCATCATCAAAAAGGCTTCGTTGGTGGTTGAACGCCATCAAAACTCCAAATGGTTAGATGATGCTTATGTACTTATCGGACAGGCTCGTTTGCTGAAAGGTGATTATAAAAATGCCATCGAAACCTTCAAATTCGTAAACACTACTGCAACCAGCGATAAAGCCCGTGATGCCGCCCTTGTGGGTTTAATGCGTGCCTACATCGAACAGGGCGAATACCAAACCGCCCTTCGTGTGGCTGAATTATTGAGTGAAGAAGATTTGAATGATGCCAATACTCGTGATTTTTATCTGACCAAAGCCTACCTTCATCAACTGAAAGAGGAGTACAAAACTTCCGTTGCCATTTTGGAAGAAGCCCTGCCATACATGAATAAAAATGAACAGAAAGCCCGTGTACTCTACGCCACGGGACAAATGTATGAGGTATTGGACAAGAAAAATGAGGCTTCGGAAATGTATTTGGCAGTGAGTAAAAACCGTCCTTCTTACGATTTAGGTTTCTACGCCAAACTCAATAATGCCTTGGTGTTGGGTGAAACTAATGGTTTTGAGCGATTATTGAAAGATTCTAAAAACAAAGATTTGCAGGATAAAATCTACGAAGCGATGTCGATGGTGGAGATGCGAAAAGGGAATTCAAAGGATGGCGTAAAACTCCTCCAAGCCTCCGCCCGTAGTAGTCAAAATACTAAACAATTGCCTTTTACTTATTTGAAATTGGCAGATTTGTATTATAATAAAATGGGGAATTATGAACTGGCATCGGCTTATTACGACAGTACAGCTTCGTTGTTATCTCCGCAAGATGCTAATTATAATCGAGTTATAGAAAAGCAGCATTCTTTGGGTGATTACGTAAAACAATACATCATCATAAAAACTGAAGACTCCTTACAACGTTTAGCCAAAATGAATCCTGCACAATTAGAGAAGGTTTTGGAGAAGATTGTGCTGGACAAAATGGCGAAGGAGGCGGCAGATTTGCAACAAGCCCAAGAAGTAGTTAATCGGGGCTTACAACAACAAGGTAAAACCAATGGCGATGCCTTTACTGATGTAGCAAAATCATCTTGGTATTTCACCAATCCCGTAGCTTCCGCACAAGGAAAAACTGCTTTTACCGCCACATGGGGGACACGCCCATTGGAAGATAATTGGCGAAGAAGTACGAAAGACAACGCCTTTTCAACATTTACCCAAACTCCTACTAATCAGGCAAATACCAACAATCCGAACGTTCCAAACTTGGGAGCAAATCAACCAAGTGCTACTGGAATTAAGGCGAATGTAGCGGAATTGAAAACTCACATTCCTTTCTCGTCCGAAGCATTTACGGCTTCCATGAAACGCAAGGAAGATGCCAGTTTTGAGTTAGGAAAGGTCTATAAATTCAAACTGAATGAACCTCGCAATGCGGTGATAACTTTTGAGAAATTTTTAACTGATTTCCCCAAATCTACTCACGAACCAGAGGCTTTATATTTGCTCACAATCTTGAACGAAGATAATCTTACGGGTAAGGCGGTGTATCAAAAAAGATTGATGAAAGATTATGAAGACTCATTCTTTGCTCGACAATTGAACAGAACTTCAACTGAAATATTGAGCAGTAATAAAGAATCAGAAGCTCAACAATTATACGCTGAGGCTTATAATTATTACACTAAAAACAATTTTACGGATGCCCAAAGCTTTGTGAATGCGGGCTTGAAGGAATATCCAAATAGTCAGATTGAAGATAAATTTGTCTTCTTGAAAACAATGCTTTTAGCCAAAACCCAAAATTTGGAAGTTTATCAAAAAGCCTTAAAAAACTTTATTACGGATTATCCTAAGAGCCAATTACTTACGATGGCAAAGGAACGTTTGGCAGCAGCGGAGAAGAAATAGGTTTTGGAATTGGTTACTCAGAAATTGGAGATTAAGAACAATGAAATTGTTTAGGCAAATCTATTTGTACTTTTGAAACCTGACTAATTCTTAATTTCAATAGGTTTCGTTGTCTGGGCGACCCCGTCTGACTATCGTCTGACTGATATTATCGTTTTACGCAGTCGGACTTATAGTCAGACGACTTGCATCCCTAATTTCTGAGAGAAAACATAAAGTTTTGGAGATTAAAAAAGGGTGGATAAAATCATTTAAAGATTTTATCCACCCTTTTTAATCTCCAAAACTCAAACCTCATCCCTATTTAATATCAATTGTCAATTTCACAATGGCTCTTCTTCCGATGTTTGGCATATTTACGAAGGCTCTGTACTTTGAATCGAATAAATTTGTACAGGTCAAATCAATGGCTATTCCGTTTTTCAACTTATAACCTAAACCTGCATCTACTAAATTCTTCTCATTGGTTGTTCCTGAAAATTGTCCTAAACTGGCAAAGAAAGCATCGTCATGTTGGAATGATATATTTCCTCTGAAACCTTTATCGCCAAAATAATTTACGCCTAATCTGAATTTACTTTTTGGAACGTTCAAGTAATAATTCAATCCAGAACCCGTTGCTTCGCCCAAATCTTCTGCCGTAAATTCATTCTGACTCAATGCTGAATAGTTAAAGAAACTTGACCAGTTTTTATTAAATTCATAATTAAATCCTAAGTCAATTCCGTAATAAACTGAGTTGCCATAAGTACGATACCCAGCGGCACTGTGTACTTGTCCATCCACGGGAACGCCATCCGTTTCAACCGCCCCAAAAATAGGTGAAAGTGGAGCAATTTGCTTGGCAAAAGCCGTTCCTGCCGCACTATACGCACCCGCAACTGCACCTGCCAACTGAGCCGCCGTAGCCGCTGCCGCCGCCTGAGATAAACCTTGCCCAACCAAAGCCGCTGTGATTTGTGGCAATAAAGTAGCTTGAACTGCCGTTGATAAATCAACCGCTATATTCTGATTTGCGTATCTGATGGTTGGACTGATGGCGGTGAAATTACGGAAACCAGTTTCGTGAACTCTATAAAAATCAGCCGATACAGTAAATTTTTTATTGAATGTTCCTTTATATCCAATCTCAAATGTTTCATTGGTTTGAAGAATAGCCGCAGGAGCATTTATCGGTAACAAAGGCTGTCCCGTGAAAAGATTATACGGCTGAAATTGACCCGAGAATCCTTTTGGTGCATTGGCAGGATTAGTCAATAATGCCGCAATCAAACCATACGTTGAAGCTGGCAATGCCGCTTGAAGTCCCGCCAAAACAGCAGGAGTAACTGCTCCGTAAGGTATCGCCAAAGGTAAGCCTGGTGTTCCGAAGGGCAAATCAGGAAAACCTGGGGCGGTTAAATCAATCATCGGGGTTGCCGAGAAGTTTTGTGCCGTTTTGTTACCTCTCAACCACACATCAAACAACCCTGGCACTGGCGTTGAAACGGGAAAGTCAATATTCAATTCCAATGCCGATGGCGGAGAACTTGAATTGTTATAAGATGCTCTGAAAGTATGATTTGGCGATGCTTTATATACAAAAGCTATTCTTGGTGAAAAAGCACCTTTGTCAATAAAATTGAATCGGTCGTATCTGGTCGCCAGAACCATGTCAATTTTATTTGTCAAACCAAATTTACCCTGGACATACGCTCCGTACATGGTAAAATCATCATCGTTTTCATTTCTACCGTACACCAATCCGTTGGTATTGCTGGCGGCATTTCTGTAATCAGAACCCACCGTAATATCAGCATTCAAGAACTTTGGCAAAGCAAAATTATACTGGACTTGTCCTTCCAATTGTTTACGCCCTAATGAAGTATTGCTACCCGTTTGGTATAAAAATGTTGGATTATCTTTTCCTCCTCCATCATTATCCACGTAAAATACTTGGGCAAAAAAGCCATTTTTTTGGAATCTTAATTGTGTCCAATATTCTTTTGATTGAGATAAACCTTCCCCCTGTGAGTTATAAAAAACTGCCGAAGATCTATTGTAACCTCCTGATAGTAAGATTTTTGTGCCTTGCGAAGGTCTAAATTCAAAAGTACTGTTAATAGAATTATTCCACCAATAATTTTGCATCATATTGCCATCGCCATCAGGGTCTAATTGAGCTTGGGTCAGTAAAGTTTCCGAAGGTTTTGTTACGTCCACCACGCCATTTGTGAGGGCTGGATTAATAACCGATTTCTTGAATTTGGCAATTTGCTTGGCATCGTCAGGGTCGCTGGCATTGAGCGTAAATTCATCTCCTTTTTTATAATGAGCGTTGATTTTAAAACCAAATTTCTTGTCTTTGCTAGCATAAGCATGGCGAATTGAACCTCCAAAAGTGTTCAATTGTCCTCCAATCAATTCAATCGAAGTTCCTGGATTATCAATGGCACTTTTTGTAATAAAATGCACTACTCCCGCCGTTACGCCAGGTCCATAAAGTGCGGAACCTGGACCTCTCACCACTTCAATTCTTGATAAATCGAGTGAATTTAAACCCACCGCATCCGACTGGAAAGTGCCAATTCCTGGTCCAACCAAACTTCTATAATCCATAATGGGGAAAACACCCGTTCCAAAAAGTCCCGCCGAACCTCTCATTTCAATGTTCATACGGGCAGCAGATTGTTGCTGAATCTGCACACCAGGCACGTTTATCAATTCCCGCACGGGGTCAATTGCCGAAGAACCTAACATCTTTTTGGCAGTAAGAACCGACACTGAGGCGGGAGCATCTTGCACCTTCTCCGCCCGTCTCGAAGCAGAAACTACCACTTCTTCAAGCGATAAATTACCTTCCGCTAACTCAACCGACAAAGTAGTATTGGCTTTGGTAATATTAAATACCTGCGAATTGAAACCCACAAAGCTCACCGACACTTTGAAGGGGAGCTTTTGCTTAGTTTCTAATTTGAACTGCCCATCGGCATTCGTCAAAGTACCTTCGTTTGTACCTTGAATGGTAACGCTCGCCCCATTGACGGCAGTACTGTTTTTACCATCCGTTATTTTACCTGTAACAATTGTTTGGGCAAATGTCGAAAATGACATTAGAAAAATAAGAAGAAATATAAATCCCTTCCGAGTTGTGGAAAATTTTAACATAATTTTTAATGGTTAAAAATGATTTGTGAATACTTAAAGCAAAAATTAAACCGTAATAAGTAAAATTTTTCTTCAAATTATGATATAATGTTATGCAAACATACTAAATTCATTGTAAAGAATGGTAATAATTACTTAAAAAATATTGCTTTTTTTACAGATACAAAATGAAAATAATATGTATTTGATGAAGCCCCCTTCGACAATTTTGCGAAGCAGGTTGCGTTTTATGAAAATGAAATCACATTCCTTTCTAATAAGCAATTCTATAAAAATGACTTTGTTTCATTATAAATTTTTAAATTTGTAAAACGAAGGATTATTGATTTCGGACGGTAGCCGTTGCTATTTTCGATTTCGGAAAATAAAGCCGATAATTAAATTCAAAGTCTGAAACAGCAACGGCTACCGTCCGAAATTAAAAAAATCTTTACTATAATTAATTTATCAATGATTCAGTTACAAAAAGGTCAATATCAATCACTCATCAAAAAAATCTGGAAATGGTCAGGTATTGGGGTGGTTGCTTTCCTGCTTTACATATTCGCCGTTCAATTCAATTTTTTGTGGCTTTTTGGGGGTATGCCAAGTCTGCAAGAATTGGAAAATCCTGAGAGCCAACTTTCTTCTGTTTTGTATTCCGAGGACGGTGTAGAATTAGGCAAATATTTCCGTGAAAACCGATCTCCCGTTGAATATGAAGAACTTTCGCCTAATCTTATTAAAGCTCTCATCGCTACGGAAGATGCTCGATTTACGCAACATTCGGGCGTGGATTTACGCTCAACATTTAGGGTTGTTACGCATTTTGGGGGTGCGGGTGGTGGTAGTACGCTTTCACAACAATTAGCCAAAAACCTCTTTGATACTCGCCAGAATCCCGATTCCGATGACCCCGAAGAAGCTAAAAGTTACAAAGGGATTTTAGCTAAAATTCCTCTCATAAGAACCATTATCGCCAAAACCAAAGAATGGATTTTGGCAATTCGCTTAGAAAGTCGTTATACCAAACAGGAGATTCTGAAAATGTATCTTAACGAAGTAGAATTTGGTAATAATGCCTACGGAATCAGAGTGGCTTGCAAGACGTACTTTGCAAAAGATGTCAATAATGTTACCGAAAAAGAAGCCGCTACGCTGATTGGAATGTTACAAAATCCCTCACTTTATGACCCTCGCCGTCATCCAGAAAGATGTTTAGTTCGCAGGAATATCGTGCTTGGGCAAATGAATCAATACGGGTATATTACCCATGACGAATCCATAGAATTGCAAGGAAAAGCTCTTGGATTGAATTTCAAGGTAGAAAATCAAAATACGGGCGATGCTCCATATTTCAGAGAAGCCATCAAAAAGCAATTGCAAAACATGATTGCCGATATTAATTCTACCCGTGATGAAAGTGATAAATTGAGCCTTTACACGAGTGGCTTGCGGATATACACCTCCATAGACTCACGGATGCAAGATTACGCCCAACAATCTTTGCAAGACCACATGAGAGAGGAACAAAAGAAATTTTATGGTCATTGGCGGGGTAGAAACCCGTGGGTAGATGAGCGGATGCACGAAATAAAAGGTTTTTTGAAGGATGCCATGAAACGTACTCAACGGTATAAAACCTTGATGGAAGCCAATAACGGAGACGAAGATGCGGTTTGGAAAATCTTGAAAACGCCCGTGAGAATGACTGTTTTTTCATACCAAGGAGAAAGAGATACAACGCTATCGCCCTTGGATTCGATGAATTATTATAAAAGAATCCTCAATTGCGGTTTCATGGCAATGAATCCCAACGACGGACACGTGAAGGCTTGGGTGGGTGGAATTAACTTCAAGTTCTTTAAATTTGACCACGTTCGCCAAAGTAAGCGTCAGCCAGGTTCAACTTTTAAACCTTTTGTGTATGCCGCCGCCTTGGAAAACGAAGTGGCTAATCTTTGTGATTACGTGGTGGACGAACCCGTAACATTTGGAAGTGAAGATGGTTTGGTCGGTAAATCTTGGACTCCCCAAAACTCAGAGGGGCGTTATTCCTACGCCAGCATGAGCCTCCGCCATGCGATGGGTTTGTCGATAAATTCAATTTCTGCCAAATTAATGAAAAGACTAACGCCCATAAAAGTAGCCGAATTTGCGAATCGGGCGGGAATTATCAGTACGTTAAATCCAGTGCCATCGCTTTGCTTGGGTGCAAGTGAAGTATCGGTATATGAACAAGTTGCGGCATATTGTACTTTTATGAACGAAGGGTATCGGATTGACCCCATCATGATTTTGAGGATAGAAGACAAGAATGGCAACGAACTGAAACGCTTTGAAACGACCAGTAAGCAAGTAATATCTGCTCGCACGGCGTATCAAATGACGTATATGTTGAAAGGGGCAATCCAAGAATCAGGCGGAACGGCACAGGGTTTGAACCGATACAATTGTGCCAGAGGAAACGACATTGGAGCGAAAACGGGAACGACCTCCAACTATTCAGACGGGTGGTTTATGGGCGTAACCCAAAACTTAGTAGCGGGTGTTTGGGTAGGTGGCGATGACCGCAGTATTCACTTCCGAAACTTGGCGTTGGGACAAGGGTCAAAAATGGCAATGCCCGCCTACGGAATGTTTATGGACAAGGTTTATTCCGACAAATCATTAGCCTTAGCAGGTTTCAAAAAAGAGTCTTTCCGCAAACCAAAAGATGCAGATTTAGGTTGTAATACCACCACAATCATTACCGATTCAACCCAACTGATTCAAGCTCCCACTGCGAAGCCGAAGGAGGAGGAGGGGTTTTTGAAGTAAGTAAATTAGATACTATGATGACTTTCTAAAAATCATTTTTAAAAACATCTTGCAAAATATTTCTGTAATGTGTAATATTACACGTTACAAACTTGTCATGATAACATCTATTGCTCACACAGGATTACGTTTGTATTATGAAGACGACAATTCATCAAAATTACCTTCCGAGTTTTTAAAGAAAATAGCCAGAATCTTGACTTCGCTTGATGCTGTATCTTCCGAAGAAGATATTTTGGCGATGGGTTCGGAAATATATAAATTGTCGGGTGATTTGTTAAGTTTTTGGTCTGTCAAAGTAAGTGCAAATTATAGAATCATATTTGTGTTCAATAATGGAGATGTTTCTGACGTGGACTATTTAGATTATCATTAAAAATTACAATCATGCTTAAAAGAGGACTTCCACCTTCCCATCCAGGCGAGATTTTGCGGGAGGATTTTATACAAGAAAAAGGTCTAACTATCACGGAAGTTGCTTTGGGCTTGGGAATTGCCCGAGCCAACCTTTCCGCTATTGTCAATGAACGGGCGGGAATTAGTCCTGAATTAGCCGTCAAATTATCGGAGGCATTTGGAAATACGGCTCAATTTTGGATTAATCTTCAAAAGAATTATGAATTGTGGTATGCGGAAAGGAAAGTAAATAGAGCTATAATTCGCCATTTTGTTGAATCCCCTTCGGTCTCAATTGCTGTTTAAACATCCTTCAATAAATCTTGAAGATTAAAAATGTTACAAAATCTAATCATCAAAAATTACGCTCTCATTGAGCATCTTGTATTAACTCCCGATCGTGCCTTGAACATTGTTACGGGCGAAACTGGTGCGGGTAAATCCATTATTTTGGGGGCTATTGGTTTGTTATTGGGCAATCGTGCCGATACTAAAACGCTGTATAATCCTGCCGAGAAGTGCATAATTGAGGGTGAATTTAATATTTCGGGATATATTATCAAAAATATTTTTGAGGAAGAAGAATTGGATTACGAAGAACATTGTATCATCCGTCGAGAGATTTCTCCGCAAGGAAAAACTCGTGCCTTTGTAAACGATACACCCGTCAATTTAGAAACCCTCCGTAGGGTAACTTCGCAGTTGATGGACGTACATTCTCAGCATGATAATCTGTTGTTAGGAGCAAATGAATATCAATTACAGATTGTGGACACTTACGCCCAAAATAATGTAGTTTTGGACAAATATAAAGACGATTATCATTCGTATAACGTAGCAAATCTGGCTTATAAACAGTTAATGAATGAAGCCAAAGAAAGCAAAAAGGAGTTTGATTTTAACGCTTTTTTATTGGATGAGTTACAAAAAATAAAGTTAAAAATTGGCGAATTAGAGGTGATGGAACAGGAGTTGAATAAACTCGAAAATGCGGAGGAAGTAAAATCAAAATTAACCACAGCGGCACTGTATCTCAATGCCCCTGACCAATCAATTATCTCCTATTTAGGCGGAGCAGTGGCAAGTATGAACGTAATCAGTCCTTACGGAAACCATTATAATCAATTGAAAGAACGCCTCCAAAGTTGCTTGATTGAGTTGAAGGACGTAGCCGTAGAAGTAGAAAGTGAAGCCGAGGAAGTGGAATTGGACAATGAAAAAATCTCCGTCATTCAATTGAGATTAGACACCATTTATAATCTTTTGCAAAAGCATCAAGTGAAAACTGATCGTGAATTGATGGACGTTCTGAAGGATTTGGAACGAAAAGTTAGTAAGGTTTTGAACATGGATGAAGCCCTTGAAAAAGCAAAAACCCAAGTTGAGAAAACCGAAAAAGCACTATTGAAAAGTGGAGAAAGTTTATCAAAATCAAGAGTTTCAGTTTTACCGATTATGGAAAAGCAATTAGCTGAACTTTTGAAAGAATTAGGAATGCCAAATGCCAGTTTGAAGATTGAAAATGAAAATATAAAACCCTCAAATACAGGCATTAATATTATTAATTTATTATTTTCTGCCAATAAAGGTATCAAACCTCAACCCATCAAAAATGTGGCTTCGGGGGGTGAATTTAGCCGTTTGATGTTGGCGATAAAGTATATTTTAGCGAATAAAAGAGCCTTACCCACCATCATTTTTGACGAAATTGATACGGGTATTTCGGGCGAAGTTTCGATTAAAGTGGGTAACATGATGCGTGAAATGTCCCGCAGCCATCAGTTGATTGCCATTACGCATTTGCACCAAATTGCAGCACAGGGTTCGGCACATTATTTTGTGTATAAAGACAATTCATCGGACAAAACAGTTAGTCGTATCAGAAAGTTAACCAATGAAGAACGTGTCATGGAAATTGCCCAAATGATTGGCGGACAAAATCCTTCAAGAGCCATTGTGGACAATGCCCGTGAGATTTTGAGTAAACATTTGGTGGAGATGACTAATTATAAGTTGGATATGTAGAGGAAGGAAAGAAGTTTTAGAAGAAAAATAATCTTAAAGTAGAACAAAATGGAAGCAACATTTTTAAATAGAATAACGATAAATCCTTTAGTATGTCATGGAAAGCCTACTATTCGGAATAAGAGATATATATGGTTGAATCAATGTTGGAATACCTTTCAGCAGGCGATTCTATGGAAGATTTATTGATAGAATTTCCTGATTTGGAGAAAGAGGATTTATTGGCTTGTTTACAATCAAAATAAAAGTTTTATGAAAAAAATACTAATTCCAATTCTAATTTTTACCTTACTAACGGCTTGTGATAAAAAGCCTGATAATCAAAAGGTTATGATTGATGAAGTCATGGCGATTCATGATGAAGTGATGCCCAAAATGGACGAAATTATGTCCTTGAAAAGTAGTCTGGATTCGGCATCCAAAGTCTCGCCAGATTCTACAAAGGCTCGTGAATTATCATCTGCTCTGGAAGTTGCCGATACAAAAATGATGAGCTGGATGGAAGAATATAATCCTGACCTTTTGAAAGGAAAATCTAATGAAGAAATATCCAAATATTATGCCGATGAAAAGGCTAAAATAGCTGGTGTAAAGGATTTCACGGATAAAAGTATTGAAGATGCAAGAGTGTTTTTGAAAAAGTAAAATTCCCTAACTCTCAATGGAGATTTAAAAAAAATGAAAATCACCAAATATATTATTCCCTATTTATTATTTGTTACTCATTGCTTATTCCTAATTGCTTGTAATAATTCTCAGGAAAAATTACCTATTCTCGGAAATCGTGAAGCAATTACCAAAATAGTAAATGGTAAACAAATAACCGATACCCTCTATCATCAAATTTCTGATTTTGAGTTTATTAATCAAGATTCTGTCAAAATTACGCAGAAGGATTTTGCGGGTAAAATCTATGTGGCAGACTTCTTTTTTACTACTTGCCCTACTATATGTCCCAAGATGAAAACGCAAATGTTGCGGATTTTCAAGAAGTTTAAAGACAATCAAAAAGTAGCCATTCTCTCGCACACAATAGACCCACGGCATGATACGCCTGCGGTCTTGAAGGAATTTTCTATAAACTTAGGAATTCAAAGTTCGATGTGGCAGATGGTTACGGGGGATAAGGCAAAAATCTATGAAATTGGACAAAAAAGCTATATGGTTTCCGCTACTGACGACCCTACGCAACCAGGCGGAATTGTCCACAGCGGAGCCTTTATTTTAGTTGACAAAAACCGACACATCAGAGGAATTTATGACGGAACAGAGCCAGAGAAAGTTGATAAATTGATGGCAGATATGGAGATACTTTTGAAAGAGTTGTGAGTTTTGAATTATGATAACATAAAAAATTTATGAACATAAAATTTGATGGCAAATTACTAAAAGCTAAAAGCCAAAAGCTGATTGCCAAAAGCCGACTGACGAAAGTATTTTTCCTTTTACCCTTCACCTTTTACCTCATACGTTGCGATAACCAATCGGAAGTGAAACGCAAACAGTATTATATTGACGGTCAGGTGCTTTACAAAACACATTGTGCCAATTGCCACCAAGAAAATGGACAAGGTTTAGCAGGACTTTATCCCCCAATCATGGGGTCTGATTATTTAAAGAAAAATAAGGAATCAATCCTCTGTTCGATGCGGAATGGTTTGCAAGACACTATTGTAGTCAATGGAAAAACTTACCATCAACCCATGCCTGCTAACACACAACTTCAAGCTCTCGACGTTGCCGAGATTGCTACTTATATCTACAATGAATGGGGGAATGAAAAGGTAATTACGGAAGTAAAATCTGTGCAGAAGGTGTTAGAGGAGTGTAAAAAGTAGATACTTTCCTGTTGTAATTGCGAGGTACGAAGCAATCTGTTCGATTGATGGAAAAGAGTTTGAGATTCTCTGCCCGTAAGCTAACAGATTGCTTCATACGCAAAAAAGCGTATTCGCAATGACATTCTCATCAAGGAATCGGCAAAACTTTACTCTCTTTAAAGCTCGAAAGAATTACCATGGTTTGTGTTCCTGCCACTTCTTCAATCTCATTAATTTTCTCCAACATTAGCTTCTGATACGAAGCAATATCTTTGGCAATTATCTTCAAAAGAAAATCTCCTGAACCCGTAACATGGTGGCACTCAATTACTTCTGGAATATAATTTATTTGTGTAACGAATGACTCGGTAACTTGCTTCTTATGACCAGTCAACGAAACGGTTACGAAAGTCGTAACCCCTAAACCCACTTTTTCACGGTTCAATTGTGCGTGATAGCTCTCAATAATTCCTGCGGTTTCTAACTTCTTAACTCGTTCAAGCGTTGGGGCGGGCGACAAGCCAATTTCTTTGGACAACTGAGCGTTTGTAATTTTGGCGTTTTGTTGCAAGATTTCCAACACTTTATGGTCAATTGCGTCTAATTTAATGCTCATTTGCAGAGGATGTTTAAATTGTTTAGATTTGATATAACAAAAAATACCATCGAATAGCTACCGATGGTTCAAATTATGAGATTCAAGATTGACTGTATGTTAGTTTTACAAGTGATTGTTTTACAAAGCTAAGGAGTTTGTGATAAATATTCTAAGAAATTTTATAAAAATGCACTTTTTACGAATAATATTTTTATTAAACGGTATTTTTTAATGAAAATATTTATAAAATTCTGTTTTAACAGAATAAAAGGAGAGTTGAATAAAATATAAAACCAAATAAAATTCTGATTTATAGGCAATTATCTTTTAGAAATCTTATTATACGAAATTTTCTTTTGTAAAGTACACTTAAATCTGGCATCGTCCACCGCACTTTTTGCGGCGTGTTTGGTTGCTCTTCCTTGCACACGCTTCCGCCACATACGAAAAGAGGAGGGCTTCATTTCATTTCGCATTACACTAATTACTTCCTGTTCTTTCAAGCCAAATTGGGCTAAAATGGCATCAAAAGGGGTGCGGTCTTCCCATGCCATTTCAATGACACGGTCTATTTCTTGTTCGGTTAATGTGATGGAGTTTTTCATTTTGTCAATAAAAAAAGTCGTAACATTTGCCACGACTATCTCTATAACTGGATTGGAAGGGAAAAGGTTTTTTACTTTAAATCTCAATTATTTGGACAACCAGAAATCTGAACTTGAAACTTTGCTCCTGCATTAACTAATGTATTGATATTCAGTTGAATATAAGTATTAGAAGAAGATTTTACCGTTGAAGTTGGGCTAATATTCCCCATAATTGAAACCAATCCCGAAGCATTATATCGGGCATCCAAGATATTTCCAGTAAGAGCAATTGTTGGCGGACAGAGGAGATTTCGGTAAGTTGGGGTTTGCCTTTGCACTACGAAAGAGGTGGAATTAGTAGCTTTTCCAGAAGTATAAACATTATTACCATTCACGGAATTTGTCATCGTATCAGCCGTGATGATTGGTAGAAAATTATTGGCATTGTCCCACACTTGAGCCGTTACAGCCGCATTGGCACGTGCATGATTTCCCGAACCATACTGCACATAATCTTTTATTTCGGCGGTGGCAGGATTTCCGTTAAAAAGTGCTAATTCACCGTCCGTTTGCCCAATTCCAGTCCAATTGATAACTACATATTGGGCAGAATCTAAGGTCAAGCTACCATTCAAAACCGTCATATTAACGATTGATTCTGACGTGTTGCCATTTACCAAATAATAATTACTCAGATTGACCACGGTCTTTGAAGGATTGTATAATTCAACCCACTTTTTTTGCGGATTCACTTCGTTGAGCAGGACTTTGTCGGTGGCAGGGAGGGTATAGAAAATAGTTAAGGTCGGTTTGGGGTAAAATGTTTCTTCACGAGAGGAAAATTTCATTGCCGACCCTCCATTTATTTCATCGCCGATAAGAATCCAACCAAAATTATTGGAAGGGTTTGCTAACCAATTAAGAATATCGGTTTTCATACCTACGCTACTCCAAGTCCCAAATTGTAGAGGAAACATTGCGTAAGTTACATTAGAGGTTACGGAAGCAATTGATTCAAAATCTCCTCCCAAGTTTGTCCACACACTTGAACTGAAAAAATTGTAATTCCAAGTAGCATCATTTGTTGTGGCTGTTGCTCCTTGCCCACTGCCCATAGAAGTACCTTCACCCCAATTTTTTTGTAATTTATGCAGAGAAAAACTTTTAGGACTTGTCGTATTACCCGATGATTGTAATATTGGCATCATTAACTTTACACTCTGAATTTGAGCGTTAGATGGCAAACTCAATAAATCAAATTTCAATAAAGCTCGTCTGAGTGAACCCGTTAAAGTTCGTCCTGAAAATAAATTATTCCCTGCACCATTACTCAAATTCGCTCCTTCCGAATACATAGAATTATCCTTCACAGGCACAAACTTCATCGAATCAAGCTGGGCATAGCTGATTTTTGAGGAGATTATTAGCAAGGAAATTAGCAATATTTTTTTCATAAAAATCAATTCGTATTCACCACTAAACTCTCCCGCAATACTTCTTTATCCACTTTTAATTCCACCCAATATTGTCCATTGGGTAATTTATTGATGGGTAAAAACTTGATTTGCGTTCCCAGATTTTGGTAATAATCATCAATAATCGTAACGATAACTTGCTCATTGGCATCCTTGACGGTCAGTAAAACTTGGGCAGGTTTGTTGAGCCTAAAAATAATCTTTTTGGTTTTGTTATTGACGGTATCTTTGGCATTGAATTCTGTAGCGGTTGAGTCAAAGGCTTTATTGGTTTCTATTTTATTTTGCGTAAAAGCAGTTTGAATACAATTGGTAATATTGGCGGTAAAAACCGAATTAGGAGCAACATTGAATCCTGGTAATAATACAATATCGTTGCCCGCCGTGAAAGTGATATTTTTAGGATTTGGCACTAAACTCGTTGCTCTAATTTCCTTTTTGGCTTTATAGGCAGCCTCCGAAAGAGTTAGATTTATCAACTTCAGCGTGTCCGTTGCACAATCAATGTTTATCCCTCGACAATTACAACTTGCATCAAATTGGTCGTGCTTGGTTAGCGGGTCTTTATCATCGCAAGCCGTGCCGTTATTACTACACAAAGAGGCATCAAAAGTGATTTTACTGAATCCTGCACAAGTGTTTCCCCAAGTATCAATGGCTGAAATGAGGATGTATCTTGCCTTCAAATCATTCATATTGGGTCCTGCAAACCCTGAATAATCAGAAGTTCCTGGGGCTTGTTGCCACAAATATGTTGTGCCGAGGGCTTGCCAAGTTATACCATCAGTTGAATAATCAACGGTTACATTTCTGAAGCCTTTATTGGTTTCGTTCAATACATTATAATTCCAAACCCTTGTGCCTTGAAATTTATAAACATCGCCAAAATCATATTTTATCCATTTTGTTAAAGTCGAACGGGCGGTATTCGGATTGGCACTTGTATTGCAAGAAACCCACGAACTTTCAGCATTATTGACTAAGTTTTTGGTGGCGGCACAGCTTTCATACGACTGATAACTGACTGATACATCATCACAATCCGTACCCGTGCATGGAGTGCCTACACATTGGCAATTATTGTTAAATTTATCGTTTTTGGTGTAAGGATTTCCGTCATTGCAAGGCGTATTTGCAGCAATGCACGAAATCTCACATTTATAATCGTACAGATAAAAATTGGGGACTCGTTTCCATTCTTTACTTTCATAAAAAGGTGTTTTCCAGAACAAATTAAAATGGTCTCGCCAACCGTTCTCTTTATGTCTAAATTCGTAATAATAAAACTTGCCTTTCTCCAAAACGAGCGGTGAAATATTCTGAAAACTGGAATTATCGTGTTCATTTTCGTCCACCCCATAAATCACAATGGCTTGGTGATATTGTTTGTATTGAATGGAGTCATTTTTACTCAGGAAAAAATACGTTTGGTTATCACCGGTAATATTGAACTCATAAGTTCCCGTAACTGGCACGGTTAAAAAGCCCTGCACAAGCGTACCGTAATTATCTTTGGAGTGAGGAACAAGCGGACCGTAAGCTCCCAAAAGATTTTCACGGCGGTCAGGAACAAGGGGAAATTTGGGTGAAGTTGTCAAATCTGGTTCCACGTAAGTCCCTGGAATATTATCGTAATAATAGGCTTCGGTAATGCCTTTTGTACCCACACAGGCGTTTGAGGAGGTATATGTTCCTACGCAATTACAGAACCCATCTTGCTGGTCGTTGGTCGTGAGAGGATTACTATCATTACAAGCTGTTCCACGCACGGGGCAATTTTGTCCACAAGTATATTCTTTAATGGAGGTATAATCAATCAAAAGCCAGTTTGGGTCGGTCGCTTTTTTCCAAAATAAACTCATGTGATCGCCTCCGCCTCCTTCAAAATTATACATCTCAAAATAGTAATTTTGCCCTGCAATCAGATTTATTACCTGCGATGTTTGATTGGTTTCTTTAGTATGTTCATCTAAACCAGTATAGGTTTTCACCTCCGCTCTCTTCTTTTTATTGATAGGATTATCATCGGTGCTGAGATAAAAAAGTACCCCATCATCACCCGTAACGTTGAAGGTATAATTGGCAGTAACAGGCACATAAATATATCCACGAATCATCGAAGCAAAATTATCCGCAAAATTCTGGGGGATTCTCAGCGTACCCAACAGTTGAGTGCCGTCTGGATGGGTTGGAAAATTCTCTAAGGCGGCTAAATCTAAACTGTCAGGATACGAAGTAAAGTTCAACCAATAACTCCATTTCACCTGCCCTGGCGTGCCTACACAGGTACTTTGGGCGTGGGTGAAATGCGTGAGAGTTATGAGAAGTATTATTATTCTTAATTTCATCTTTTCAATTTTGAATGATAGAATGAGTTTAATACGTTAAACAATTTTGCGGTAAATTATCATTTGAAATAGTTGTATCGCCAAAATTCATAAATCCAACGGGATAGCTGTTGGCGGCATAACTATAAAAATTGCCCAAATTTGGCAAAGCATAACACAAATCATACGGACTAATACCGTACCAAAGTGCCAATTCACCATAAAATTCATCGGTGGAAATGGAGGGAATAAACGTTCCTCTGAAAGAGGTATTTTGTAGGTTAGAAGCACTCAGAACGTCCATTTTAGGATATGCCCCAAATACCTTACCACCATTTACTTTGCCGCCCATCACCATCGTATTGCCGCCCCAAGCGTGGTCTGCCCCGCCGCCGTTGGAGGTAATGGTTCGAGCAAAATCAGAAATCGTGAACGTTGTTACTTTATCGGCAATGCCTAATTCCACCGTGGCATCATAAAAACTTTTGAGAGCAGCACTCACTTCGCCAAGATTTGTGTTCAGTCCACTAATCAAGCCACTGTGCATATCCCAACCACCCGCATCAATAAAGAAAATCTGCCTTTTGGCTCCCAAGAAATTACGGACACTGATAATCTTTGCGATGGCAGATAAATCATCCGCCAAATTATTATTGGCTGGAAATTGCGTAGCTATCGTTGGGACTTTTTGTAAGGCATCTTTGAACACTCCAAAAGAAGCAATTGCCCCTTTGGTGGTAGTGGAATAGGTCTTTTGGAGTAAATTGGCGTAGGTTTTTGACACTAAACTATCCAAGGCATCATTGCGAGTTTTAGTAAGAAGTCCCGAATTACCCCACCATGTCGGCAAACTATCAAAGCCCACATTATTGGGATTAACATTATTACTGATGGCATATTCTGAAATATCTTGTCCCCGCTGGAAGATGTTCTTTCCTGCCAAAGAAATATTCATCGAAACTTCCTGATGCGAATTAACAGCATTCATCATATCGGCAATTCTACCCGCAAAACCCGCTGCATCACGACTTTGAGGCACAGAAGTCTGCCATTGTTGCTGTTGGTCGGAATGTGAAAACATCCCAACGGGTAGTTTTTTTAGACCACTTTGGTATTGCGTATAATTGGCAATGGGTTCAACCAATGTGCCTATATTGCCCATGAAAGCCAACTTACCAGAATTAAATAAACTCTGCACGCCCGTCATACTCGGATGCACACCATACGAACCATAATTACAGTTGATTCCTCTGAAACTGGTGCATTGCGGATTGGTTAAACCCAATAAACCACCCGCCGAACCCACACTGGGCAAAGCAAGGTCAGTTCTAACGGTTTTGTATTCATTATAGCCATTATCTCCTCCCGTGTTTGTCCCCGTAGGCACAAGCATATTGTAGGAATCCACCCCGCCCGAAAGTAAAATACAAATCATTGCTTTATAGTCAGTTGGTGGTGCGGATTTCAATAAGTCCGCCCCCAAAGCACCATTTAAGCTGGTCAAGTTGGTGAGGGTACTCAATAGCGTAGTGCTTCCCATAGCCGCACAACCCACATTTTTTATAAAATTTCTTCGATTCATGTGTTTAATGAGATAATCACCTATTTATCAAATAATCTGGCGATGACATTATTAGGAAAATAGCAATTCTTATTCTTCTGTAAATATCATCTTGATTGGGTCTTCCGTAATAATCATACGTGTAAGGCATACTAACGATAGCTCTGCGGATGGTTTCGAGATTTACTTTGGGAATTGCCCCGTGAGCCAAAATGAGATTGTATTTATCCAATAATTGAGGGATATTTTCATTCTTTGCCAAAGTAGAATCTACCGCCAAATCAAACTTTGGATTTTGGTCTGGTTTATACGTTTCATTATCAAATAAATTCCAAAATTCACTCGGTGAATCATCAATCAACCACCTATTCAAAGCATTGGTATATTCCGTAAGTGTCTGTGAATTAAGCAATTGAAACTCGGGAGCGTATTTATTAGCCGTTTTTAAATCACCATCTGGAATATAATCGGGTTTAAAAAAATTAAAAACCGTGGGTGAATACAAAGGAATTTGCTCGATTCGGTTATAAATATCATACATCGTATTGCGGTAAACTCCCCCCTGCGTGGTCAATTTCAATCCCCGCATCAAGTTCATGTATCGCACGAAGGGTTCACGCAACATTCCTGCGTAATTACTGTTTTGGTCGGCATTGCAATCACAGGCTTCGGGGTCTAATAAAATTGCCCTCACCACCGCCTTCAAATCTCCCCGAACACTAAGCCCATTGTCATTAAAAATCGTAGCAATTCGCTGAATATAAGCAGGTGAAGGATTAGAAGAAACCAAACGCTGAATCATTCTTCGAGATATAAAGGGAGCAACATTTGGGTGATTAAAAATGATGGTCAAAGCATCCGAAATATCCAGTTCCCATTGTGCAGTGGGTAAACTGGTACGATTGGGAAGGGAACTTCCCAGAAAGGTTTTAGGTCCAGGGTCATGCCCTTTGTAAATAGGATTACCATTCCAGTATGACCAATCAAGCGAATCAAGCGGAAAAAACTTCATCCGCTTAGTATAGCTAAATTTATCCTTTTGGTACTGACCTAAATATCGTCTATCACCCCAACCCAAACCCGTAAAAACCTTTGCCAAATTGGCAATATCGGTATTAGTGTAAGTAGGAATAGATTTATTATTGGCATCTTTTATCTCGGAACCGTCCAAGTTCAATTTAAACAAGCCAATCGAAAACAATTGCATGATTTCACGGGCGTAATTTTCATCAGGATAAATTTGCTTGGAAGGATTGGCAGCATGATTGTTGAGAAAGGTCAAATACGAACCCATGGCAGGGTGATACGTAATAGAGTCCAATAAGGTACGGTAATTGCCAAAGGAATTTCTCAGTAAAATATCATAATAACTCGCCATGCCATAAGGCTCACCGTCGAGGTCGGAATTGCGAGAAACTACTAAAATTTCGCTCAAAGCCAAAGCCGTCCGCCAACGCACTACATCAGGGGCGGTTAGACTTCCTTGAAACCACGAAACATCAAAAAACCAGTTTTCAGCATTCACATTGTCAAGCGTATAGCCACCCGAAGGATTATTCCTGAGCATCGAATCTACCCGAGTTTTATGCAGTTTTTTGACGTAAGCCTCCATGCCAAAAGAATTGGACAACGCCAACTGAGCATCCAGCCATTTTTCTTTCCCAAGATTAGCAACCGATTGAATATCAGTGAGTTTAGCTCCCAGGGTAGCCTGCGACAAAAACCGTGAAGCCGAATTGAGATTAGGCAAATAGCCCGAACTTTGAAGCGTTTTAACTCCATCGGTGCTGTTTGAAGACGAGGTAACAGTAATATTTTTGGTATTCCCAAGCCCAAATGTAACGGTTTGCTGCCCGCAGATTTGAAAAGAAATTTTAAAGAGGAAAATGAAAAAAAAAGTAAGTTTTAGTTTCATAAATATCAGATTATGTGCGTTCAATAGATAAAGCCACTTACAGAATAATCAGTGTAAAATACAGCAAATACTCAATATCATACAATATTGGCATCAGCTTACTTCTTAAAATTAGACGGCTTATGATAATTTAGTAGGACAAAATGAAATGTTTTTGATTGATGAAAGAGTAAAATATTCAATCAAATGTTTAATTATTCGCTACTTAACTTAGGGAGGAGAGAAAATGGTACACACAAATTTACAGAAAGGTATCCAAAAAAGCATACCGATTACTCAATGAATTGAGAAATATTTGGGATTATTTTAAAAATGACACAAAACCTTTCCTCCGCAAAGCCCTTTCCCCAAAAATTCCGTAAATTCGTAACTTCGATGTTCGTTATTCGATGTTTGTTGTTCGGTTTTGCTGAATATAAATATCGAATCTTGGAAATAAATCGTTAATTAACATTGGAACACAAGCATCGAACACCGAAATACGAATATCGAATAAATATGGAAGAAGAAAAAAAAACCTTAAATTTCCTTGAACAAATTGTCGAAGAGGATTTACAATCGGGCAAACATGGCGAGCGTGTACTCACTCGTTTTCCGCCTGAACCCAATGGATATCTACACATCGGTCATGCCAAATCTATCTGTCTGAACTTTGGTTTAGCAGCAAAATATGGTGGACAAACCAACCTCCGTTTTGATGATACTAATCCCGAAAAGGAAGAAACTGAATACGTTGAATCTATCAAAGCTGACGTGAAATGGCTGGGTTTCGAGTGGACAAATGATCAAGAATTATACGCCTCAGACTATTTTGAGCAACTTTACCAGTTTGCCGTAGCTCTCATCGAAAAGGGTTTGGCGTATGTGGATGACCAAGCTGCCGACATGATTGCGGCTCAAAAAGGAAACCCCAATTTTGCGGGTGAAGACAGTCCATTTCGATACCGTCCCATTGCCGAAAACCTTGATTTATTTGCACAAATGAAAGCGGGTAAATTTCCTGACGGAGCAAAAGTTTTACGAGCAAAAATTGACATGGCTCACCCCAATATGCACATGAGAGACCCCCTCATGTATCGTATCAGGCACGTAGAACACCACCGCACGGGCAACGCTTGGTGCATTTATCCCATGTATGATTTCGCCCACGGACAGTCAGATTCCATCGAAGAAATTACTCATTCAATCTGCACTTTGGAATTTGACGTTCACCGCCCGCTATACGATTGGTTTATTGAGAAATTAGAAATTTTCCCTTCTCAACAATACGAATTCGCCCGCTTGAATCTTACTAATACAGTGATGTCTAAACGGAGATTATTACAATTGGTGCAAGAAGGCTTAGTTTCAGGTTGGGACGACCCCCGAATGCCAACTATCTCAGGTCTTCGTCGTCGTGGTTTTACGCCACTTTCTATCCGCAATTTCTGCGAGAAAATCGGCGTTGGCAAGCGTGAAAACTTGATTGACGTGGGCGTATTAGAGTTTTGTATCAGAGAAGATTTGAACAAAAAATCCACCAGAGTCATGGCAGTTCTCGACCCTATAAAAGTCGTTATTACCAATTATCCAGCCGATAAAACCGAAAATTTAAGCATCGAAAACAATCCCGAAGACCCAGAATCGGGTAATAGAATTGTACCTTTCAGTCGTGAAATCTATATCGAAAGAGACGATTTTATGGAAGAACCCATGAAGAAATTTTTCCGTTTGGGACCAGCTTTAATGGTACGATTGAAAGGAGCATATATTATTCAGTGTGATGATTTTGTAAAAGACGAATTCGGTAATATAACAGAGTTACATTGTAGTTATTTTGAAAATAGCCATTCGGGTTCAGATACTTCGGGCATCAATGTAAAAGGCGTAATTCACTGGGTTTCAGCCCATTATTCCCTAAAAGCGGAGGTTCGTTTGTACGATAGACTCTTAATTTTGGAAGATGCCTCACAGGTTGGCGATGATTTCAAGAGTTTCTTGAATCCAGATTCTTTACAAATTATTCCAGAAATTTTCATCGAACCAAGTCTAAAAGATGCCCAAATTGGAACAAATTATCAGTTCATGCGTAAAGGCTATTTCTGTTTAGATACCGATTCGACTTCAGACCATTTGGTTTTCAACCGCACGGTGGGTTTGAAGGACAGTTTCAAGAAATAAATATTTGTCAATTTTAACATATTTTATTATAAATTAGCCTCTGGCAATTCAAGTTTAGAAGAATGTAAAGGTTGGTTTGGGAGTAATATTGTTTCAAGTAAACAAGTAAAAAATGCCCAATCTGAAAAGAAAGGGCATTTTTTATGGGGCTAACGCATTAAAATAGGCAATTTTACAGAAGTCAAAGATTTTCGAGTGAAAGGTGGTTACTTACACGAACTGAGTGATATTCTAATTAGAGCAGCAACAGATGATAGTTTTATGATTGAAATTCTAAAAAGTGTCCAATTGGGTAGAGTTACACGATAAATAAAACGTTTGATTTTGATTTACCAAACAAAGGCTTTTTATCTTTGTTAATAGTTTATAAGAAAAATATACATGAAAGTAATAGTTATTGGTTCGGGATTTTCGGGTTTGTCAGCGGCAACGAGTTTGGCGGATAAGGGGCATGAGGTGGTGATTTTGGAGAAAAATACCGTGGCGGGGGGGCGTGCGAGGGTGTTTGAGGCGGAGGGTTTCACCTTTGATATGGGTCCGAGTTGGTATTGGATGCCCGATATTTTTGAGAATTATTTTGCCCAATTCGGGAAAAAACCTTCTCATTATTATGACTTAGTACGTCTTGACCCTTCTTATGCTGTTATTTTCGAAGGAAATAAAACCGTGAATCTTCCCGCAGGTGTGGATAAATTGGGAGATTTGTTTGAGTCGATGGAAACGGGAAGTAGAGAGAAATTTCAGGAGTTTATGCGTCAAGCGGCATACAAGTACAAGGTGGGAATTGGAAATTTTGTCTGGAAGCCTTCACGTAGTATTACGGAATTTTTGAGCTTAAAATTGTTATATGACGTTACTCGCTTGGATGTTTTTCAGTCTTTTTCATCGCACATTCGGAAGTTTTTTAAGGATGAAAAAATCTTGAAATTGATGGAGTTCCCGATTTTGTTTTTGGGAGCTACGCCCGAGAATACACCCGCTATGTACAGCCTTATGAATTATGCGGAGATGCAAATGGGTACGTGGTATCCGATGGGCGGAATGCACGAAATTGTGAAAGGAATGGTGTCATTGGCAGAAGAGAAAGGAGTAAATATTTTGTTAGATACCAATGTTCAAAAGATTGATATTCAAGGAGATAAGGTTCATAAAGTCATTACTGATAAAGGCGATTTTACGGCTGATGTAGTGATAGCAAGTGCAGATTATCATCATGTAGAAGACGAGCTTTTGGGAGATGAGTTCCGTAATTATGATGAGCAATATTGGAACAAACGAGTGATGGCTCCTTCTTCCTTATTATTTTATTTGGGCTTGAACAAAAAAATTCCGAAATTACTTCATCATAATCTTTTTTTTGATGAAGATTTTAAAGTTCACGCCCATGAGATTTACACTGAACCCAAGTGGCCCTCAAAACCTTTATTTTATGTTTCTGCTCCTTCCAAAACGGATGTGAGTGTTGCTCCCGAAGGTTGTGAGAATATATTTTTGTTAGTTCCTGTTGCTCCTGATTTGGAAGATACTGAGGAAATGAGAGAGAAATATTATCACATTATTATGGAGCGTTTGGAGAAATATTGTGGTGTATCCATCAGAGATTCAGTGGTTTACAAAAGAGGTTATGCTCATAATGATTTCAAAAGTGATTATAATGCCTTCAAAGGAAATGCTTATGGTTTGGCAAATACGTTGATGCAAACTGCCCTGTTGAAACCAACTTTGAAAAACAAGAAAGTGAAAAATTTATATTACACAGGACAATTAACTGTACCTGGTCCTGGTGTACCGCCATCATTGATTTCTGGATTGGTGGTGGCAAATGAAGTTGAGAAAGAAAATAAATTTTAGTGAATTTGTCAGTAAAACGCTTACAACGGCTGCCTCAAAAACCTGATATCGAAGCGAAACCCCATCCTAAACGAACATCAAAAACTAAATTATGGATTTATTTACCAAGACCACTCTTGAATGTAGCAAGCTGATTACGGAGCATTATAGCACGTCTTTCACGCTGGGAATCAGGACTTTAGATAAGAAATTTCACTCGCCCATTTATGCAATTTATGGCTTTGTTCGTTATGCCGATGAGATTGTAGATACTTTTCATGGCTTCGACAAAAAAACGCTTTTGGCACGCTTCAAGGCGGATACTTTTGTGGCAATTGAAGAGGGTGTAAGTCTGAATCCCGTTTTACATTCATTTCAGTTGATTGTGAATAAATACCAAATTGATCATAAATTGATTACGGCTTTTTTACACTCTATGGAAATGGATTTGTACTTTGCCGACTATAATCAGAATGGTTATGAGGAATACATTTACGGTTCAGCAGAAGTCGTGGGATTGATGTGTTTGCGGGTATTTTGTGAAGGGAATTTAGCACAATATGATGTTTTGAAAGATGATGCTAAACGTTTGGGTTCAGCCTTTCAGAAGGTAAATTTTTTGAGGGATATTAAATCAGATTTTCAAGAAAGAGGGCGTACTTATTTCCCTTCTGTGGATTTCAAAAACTTTACTTTGCACGATAAAAAAGTTATTGAAGATGATATTCAAGCCGATTTTGATGCGGCTTTACGAGGGATTTTGGCCTTGCCCAAAGGAGCAAGAGGAGGCGTTTATCTTGCCTATAAGTACTATTTGAGGCTTTTTAGTAAAATTAAAAACTGCCCCGCTTCAAGAATTCAGAATGAAAGAATCAGAGTGCCAGATTTTCAAAAAATGGCTCTTTTGGCGAGTACGTATTTTAAATTGCATTTGAATATATTGTAGCATTTCTTTCAAATATTAATAGCGAGGGAATTAATTCTCTCGCTATTAATATTTAAAATAGTTTTTTGCTATTTTTTAACAATTTGTTCACACCAATTCAGTTTTAATATTAGCTAAATTTTATTAATTTTACCCTTCTAATCGCTTCCATAGAAAACAGTTCTTCTTGCAAAAATCTTCACTGCACGTTTAAAATATTACAAAAAACTATTTCACTTAACAACAAGCTAACAATTTTAAATGAAACACTTCGCCAAACATAGTTTGAGGAGCGTGCTTTTGTGCGTTTTCTCGTTTTTATTGCTTACTTTTTCTGGAAATATTAGTGGACAGACAATAATTTCAGGTTGGGATTTTCAAACTTCTCCTGGAACTGCCGTCTTGGCCTCTCCTAATACTCCAACTTTATTTAATGCCAATGTAGGCTCAGGAACTTTATATCTTAATGGTACAAATTCAGCAAGTACTTGGTTGCCGTCCACAGAATTAAATGCTTTTGGAGGCACTGGTTTAAATGGAGGAGGAAGTACGGGATTAAGTTCTATTATAACCTCACCAGCGTGTTTAGCAATTGTTGGCGGTGCTGCAAGTCCAACAGCAAATGGTAAAAGTATGGTATTCAAGGTTAATATGAGTGCTTACCAAAACTTAATAATTTCATACGCTACTCAAAAAACCAGTACTGGTTTTAGCTCACAAGTTTGGGAATATAGTACGAATGGTACAACGTGGTTTCCAATTGGCACAATTAGCACTATTCCAGCAGCATTTGCAGTTCAAACTTTAACTGCAATATCTGGATTAAATGGAATTTCTAATGCTTTGGTTAGACTAACAGTAACAGGTGCAACTAATGCAACTGGGAATAATAGATTGGATAATATCCAGTTCAATGCTACATTAATTCCTGTACCAACCCTCACAGCTTCTCCATCATCCATAACAAATCTAAATTACACTACTGGAAACGGAGCTTCAACCGCCAGTTCATATACATTATCAGGCTCAAACTTGACACCAACAGCGGGCGATATTACTGTTACCGCTCCAGCAAATTTTGAAATATCTAAAACTGGTGTAATAACTGAATTTTTCGATAATTTAACTGTTCCTTATACAATTAGTGCTTTAAATACTACCATTTATGGACGTTTAAAAGCTGGATTGGCTGAAAATACTTATTCAGATACTATTAGACATAGTGGTGGTGGAGTAAGTATAGCTACTCTTCCAAAAGTTAGAGTATCAGGTTCAGTTACGAATGTTCCGCCACCCGTAATCACTACCACAGGAACATTAACTGCCTTCTCAACTTTTGTTGGAAATCCGTCTGTATCGCAATCATATACAGTTTCAGGGGTTAATTTATTGAATGATATTACGATTACTGCTCCTGCGGGCTTTCAAATAAAAACTGGTATTGGGGCTTATACTTCTTCATTTACATTAACGCCTTCGTCTGGAAGTGTACCTACAACTACTATTGACGTACAAATGCCAGCGACTGCAACGGGGTCTTTTTCTGGAAATATTACCCATGCCAGTATGAATGTATCACCAACAGTTGATGTTGCCGTATCGGGAACAGTAGTAGCAGCCTGTGCCACTCCAACAGCAATTTCAACTGTTCGGGCAGGTATTCCCGAACAAAATGCTTATACAGGAACTGTCTCAATCACTATTGCAGGACGGGTTTCTGCTCGCTATGGTAATAATAAATTTTATCTTCAAGATGCTACTGGAGGGCTTGCCGTTTTCTCATCTTATAATGGTGGAGTAGCTCAATCTAACGGAATTGTGGTTGGTGATTCAGTAGTTGTAACGGGTGTAACGGCTCGTTTTAATGGTGAAGCTGAATTAGTACCTCCTACTTCTACCTCAACAGCACCTTTTACTTGTATTAACAGGATAGCAGGAAGTGGAGCAAGTACAACGCCAGCTTTATTGGTTTTTGATTCTAATAATCCTCCAACAGGCGTTAATTTAGCCACTTTCTTGGATGCTAATGAAGGAAGAAGAGTGAAAATTATCAGTGTAAATTTCATTACTATGGGTAATTTTGCTGCCAGTACAAATTATCCTATAAGTGCTTGTAATGGGCAGGGAGATTCTGAAATAAGGATTGATGTAGCAGCGAGCCAAACGCTTACGGGTACAACCATACCAACTGTTACTCAAGATATTACAGGGGTAATTGGGCATTATATTACATCAACGGGTGCAGTCAATATCTTACAAATTTTTCCAGCAAGCCCAACAGATTTATCAAATAGTGTCATTACTTGTGTCCCCGTTGTGATTACTTCCGCAGCCAGTTGTGGAGTATTGTCTGCCACAAGCTATCCAGCTGATTCAACACTTGACGTAACTGCTTGGAATGTGGAATGGTTGGGAAATACCACCGCAACGCCAAGCCCACTCGGACCAACGAATGATGCTCAACAAATGACTAATGTTTTAGCTGTTTTGAATGCAACCAAAGCTGACGTGTTTTGTATTGAAGAAGTTTGTGATCATAATCAATTTATTGCCAGAGTAGGAACGGATTTGCCAGGCTACGGAGTGAGTTGTCAAACAGCCTATTATTCACACTTTTTTGACACGCCAGAAGTTTCGGGGAATGCCACTACATACAGCCAAAAAGTTTGTTTTGTTTATAAAACAGCTATCGTAACGCCTGTGACTTCTGAAATAAAATCTTTATTATCAGATGTTTACACATACAATCCTCCGACTGGACCCAATAACTGGGCATCGGGTCGTTTGCCATATTTGTTTGTAGCTAATGTAACGCTTGGAGGTATTACCAAGAAAATCCATTTCGTTGGACTTCATGCTAAATCGGGTTCGGCTTTGGCAGATTATAACCGTCGTAAGCAAGACGTTATAGATTTGAAAGCGAAATTAGATAGTAATATCGTTTATGCCAATGCCAATATCATTATGCTTGGCGACTATAACGACGACCTTGATACTTCAATTGCCGCTTCAAAACCATCTTCATATAAGAATTTTGTAACGGATAATGTTCGTTATAATCAAATTTCAAAGGCATTGAGTGATTGTAAGGTTTCGAGTACGGCAAAATATCCAGACATTATTGACCATTTTATGACCTCTAATGAAATTGGGGTAATTTCAGGGGGAACGCCAGCTGTTATACCTTCTGTTTCAGACATTTATTATTTAGATAAGACAATAAACGTCTCACGACCAATTAATTACGTTACAAGTTATACCACATCAACCTCCGACCATTATCCTGTAAATGCTCGTTTTAAGTTTGGTATTCCTGTCACTATAAAAAGCGTAGCATCTGGAAATTGGTCATTGCCAACTACTTGGGACTGCAACTGTGTGCCTCAATCTATCAATAATGTTATTGTTGATACGCCTCATACCGTAACGGTTGATGTAGCTTCGTTAGCTAAAAATGTAGATGTAAAAGGCATATTGAATTATGTATCTGCCTTGATGTTGTCGTTGGGATTGTAATAGAAATTAATCTGAATTTTAAAAACCGTCTGTAAGCATTTTACAGGCGGTTTTTGCGTTATTGACTATGAAAAATCATGGTTTCTTTGTAGGTTTGAATAAGACGTT
>JBBRMR010000062.1:0-32270 GCA_038230735.1 Cytophagales bacterium | reverse complement strand
CAATAAAATGGTCAAATAATCTTTGACCGTTTTGTCTAAAACGGCATTCCTATCAAAAAATATCTTACCACAAAATACACCAAAAACCCCACTGGTCCAAACATGAACGTCAGTACCAAACACGGAACGAGAATCCATTGCGAAATATCGTGTTGGAGGGCATCACGCCATTCCCATGCTCCCACGAAAAGGTCAAAAACCAAATAATGAATCCAACCCGCCAGCAGCACTTCCCTTTTGGAAAACAGTTTCTCAACGCCTTCCAAAGTCATAAAATTACCGCCTGATTTACCAAAAGTAATGGCAATATAAAAGGCATAAACAATTGCTAAACCCAAAGGAAAAACATTGGAATCAATAACGGTTTTGGTAAGATTTGTTCTTGGCAAAATTATCATCAGCAACCAAGGCAGGAGGATAACGGTGTTTACGATTTTGAATACTTTTTCTGGACTCATGGCTTCTGGATTTTATTTTAGGTTAAAGATAATAATTCTTTTGATTTTTTTACTAATTTTAGAGACAATCCAAAACCCCTAAAAATGTCAATTCTTCGCACGCCCGATGAATGTTTTTCTTCCTTGAAAGACTATCCTTTTTCTCCCAATTATGTCATGATTGACGACCTCCGTTTGCATTATGTGGATGAAGGAAAAACGTCTGGAAAAGTTATTTTACTCATGCACGGAGAACCCACTTGGTCATATCTCTATCGCAAGATTATTCCGATTTTGGCAGAGCAAGGTTACCGAGTAATTGCTCCCGATTTGATAGGTTTTGGTAAGTCAGATAAGCCCTCAGAACTTACTGATTATTCCTATAAAAAACACGTTGAATGGATTATGAAATTTATTCAAAATGTTGATTTACAGAATATTACCTTATTTTGTCAAGATTGGGGCGGACTTATTGGTATAAGAGTAGCGGTAGAAAATTCAGAGCGTTTTGCAGGAATTATTGCCAGTAATACGGGCTTTCCCACGGGCGATCAAACTCCTTCTGATGCCTTCAAACAATGGCAAGAATTTTCGCAGACGATACCTGTTTTTCCAGTAGGAAACATTGTAAACGGAGCGTGTGTAAATAAACTTTCAGCGGAAGCTATTGCGGCGTATGATGCTCCTTTTCCCGAAGAAAAATACAAGGCAGGTCCAAGGATTTTCCCAAAATTAGTTCCTACTACATTCCAAGATCCCGCCTCAGCAGACAACCGTAAAGCCTGGGAAAAATTGATGCAATGGCAAAAGCCTTTCTTGACCTGTTTCAGCGATTCTGACCCTATCACCAAAGGAGCAGATTTAGTTTTTCAGAAACTTATTCCAGGTACAAGAGGGCAGAATCACACTACCATCATAGCAGGAGGACATTTTATCCAAGAAGATAAGCCTGATGAGCTTGCTCAAATTATTTCAGAATTTATGCAGAGAAATTTTCAAGATTAACGATTTGATAATCAAAAGATTACGAAGGCATCAGAAAAAAAAATGATTTTTATTCCAAAAAGGTTTGGACAGAACGAAAAAACGCCCTAATTTTGCATCACGAAAGACGAACAACGCTTCGGTAATCGTTGAAAAAAGCCTTCTTAGCTCAGCTGGTAGAGCAACTGACTTGTAATCAGTAGGTCATTGGTTCGATCCCGATAGAAGGCTCAAAAGTATTAAAAATCCTTCATACGCAACGTATGAAGGATTTTTTGCTTCTAATTAGCGGGTACAATTTCGGGATTAGTCATTTTTGTACCTCACATAAAAAAAATCTCATTTTTATGTGACCAAAACTACCTGACATTATTCGCCACGGATGCAAAAACTAATATGCAACCACTTGAATTTGGAGAGCTGAAATAATGAAATGAATCGAAAGTTAAACCAAATATTTTTTAAAGAAATCAATACTCCTTTGCCAAGCTAATTTAGCGGCAACTTCATTGTATCGTGCCGCTGAAGTATCGTTATGAAAGGCATGATTTACGCCTTCATATCTATACAATTCATAGGTTTTTTCATTTGTTTTTAGGGCTTCTTCATAATCTTTTGCTCCCGCATTCACTCTTTCATCAAGACTTGCGTAGTGTAATTGTACCGCTGATTTTATCTTCGGAACATCGGCGGTTGCGGGTTGACGTCCGTAAAACGCAATGGCGGCTTTGAGATTAGGCACGGCAACTGCTAAACTGTTTGCCATACCACCACCCCAACAAAAACCAACGCATCCAATTTTGCCACTTGAGTCTTTTCGGGAGGGTAAATAGTCAAAAACTTTCATAAAATTCGCCAAATTATCTTCGGCTTTCAATTGAGAAAATGCCGTTCGGGCTTCGTCTTCATTGGCGGGTGATGGACTCACAACCGACAAAGCATTAGGAGCAATTGCCAAAAAACCAGCCTGTGCCGCACGGCGAGCAACGTCTTCAATATGGGGAGTTAATCCTCGGTTTTCATGAATAATTATTACGGTCGGATATGCCTTCATTTCTTTTGGACGGGCAATATACGCCTTCATTTCTCCATTGATGCCTTTATAGGTTATTGTTTCGGTAAACAATTCATTTTCAGAAACTTGTGCCATGGCATAATTACTTTCCAAGGAAGGTAAAATGGTTAAAGCTGCCGTCATCCCCCCCGTAAGCAGACTTAATTTTTTCAAAAATTCGCCCCTCGAAAGTGGTTTGTGCGTGTATTCATCATACAAATTTATTATTTCTTGTTTCATTGGCTTTTTATTTTTTTTTTGATAAAATTAAGCTATTTTTCAAATCCTAAATCGTTACTCTTATGATGTACTATACATTCAAGTCAAATACTCGTCCGAAATAATCTGTAATGTCATGGAGCAAAACCTTTTTTATGGGTTTATCAATGCCCGCCAAAGCCTTTGCTAAATCCTTTTTGAAATCCAATTGCATTTGTCTCGCTATTTGAATGCGTTGGGCTTGTGGACTACCTGCACCGTGCATAGATTCGGTCAAATAACCCACGGCATTACGTCCCATTGTCATATTTTCGATGAGTCGCAAAATTCTCATGCGGTGTTCAGTTGAAACATCGGCTTTGCCTTTGAGGTATTTTTCCAACAAATGCCCTACGCTTTCACTTCTAAAATCTTTTTCGGAAGGCAATGTTACCACAATTCCCCCCGCTAAATCTTGGGCTAAACGGCTGATTTCGTAAGGCATTTTTGTAACGTGATGCTTGCAAACATTCGCCAACATATCATCTGGTAAATACGCCCCCGATGCTGTGGGTTTGGATTGATACGAAGCGGCAATTCCTGTGGCATAAATCGTTTCGTTGAGGTGCGTCATTTCTATCAATTTATCTTTAATATGGCTGGCTTTTTCAGCTCCATTATACTCGGCAATGGTTGCCGCCGCACCAATCAATACATCACCAACGCCACTTTTACAAACATAACTTCTACGGTGAAAACAGGTAAAACGCTCCACCAACATAGCGGCAAAATCGTATTCACCATCCATGAAAATCAAGTGATTTGGAATGAATACGTTTTCAAAAATAATCATAGCCTCCTGTCCGCCGTATTCGTTATTTCCCGTGTCAATGTCTCCGCCTTCCATGCTTCGGGTATCACAAGATTGTCGCCCATAAATATAGGTAATTCCCTCAGCTTCAACGGGTATTGCTCCCACAATGGCAAAATCTTTATCGCTTTCACCCAAGCGAATTGTCGGCATTACCAAGAGCCAATGCGAATTTAAGCAGCCCGTTTGATGAGCTTTTGCTCCTGTGATATAAACGCCTTCCGAAGTTCTTTTGGTAATATGGACGTATAAATCTTGGTCGGCTTGTTCGTGTGGGGCAAGGCTTCTATCGCCTTTTACGTCCGTCATTGCCCCGCCAATTACTAAGCCCTGACTTTGGCAATGGGCAATGAAAGTTTTGAATTTTTCGTGGTAATTAGTCTGATATTTTTTATCAATTTCAAAACTGGTTGAATACATCGAATTGAAAGCATCCATCCCCACACAACGTTGGAAACAAGTGCCTGTCAGTTGTCCCAAACGGCGTTGCATTTTGTTTTGTAACACCACATCTTCACGGCTTTGGGCAATGTGGAGAAAACGGTTTACTCGCTCGCCCGTAAATGGAGAAAGGGCAGTTGCCAATTCGGGTTCTTCCATTGCCAAATTGAAGGTTTCTGCTACGGCATTAATTGAGGGGCGAATCATAGTGTGATTCACAATGTCATCCACCAGTTCACCGAATAAATAAACTTTTAATGGTCTGTTTTTCAAGCTATTGACATAATCTTCGCTGGTAATGAGTTTCATATTTGGCTTGTTCATTGATGGTTATTTTTTTTGAGAATATTAAGATATGAATTTATTTCCTATATTTTGTAAATATTTTATTCCTTAATTGAATCGGTCATTATTTATCAGAGCTATATTTGGCGTATTATTTCTTATTATAATTTCAAAATATTCAATTTATTGATGAAAAACTATACAAATACCGTTACTGAACGTTTCCTCAAGTACGTTCAAATTGATACCCAATCAGACCCTCATTCTGATACCCAACCTTCCACTCAAAAACAGATGAATTTGAGTAAGATTTTGGTGAATGAATTATTAGAAATGGGCATTTCAGATGCTCATTTGGATGAATTTGGCTACGTTTATGCCACCATTCCGAGTAATTCTGACAAAACCGTGCCTGTAATATGTTTTTGTTCGCACGTTGATACTTCACCCGACTGTACGGGTGAAAATGTGAAACCAATCATTCATCAAAACTATCAAGGGCAAGATTTGGTTTTACCAGATGATAATACGCAGATTATCAAACTGTTAGAACATGAAGATTTAGCTCATCAGTTAGGTAATGACATCATCACGGCAAGCGGTACAACGCTTTTGGGGGCAGATAATAAGGCAGGAGTTGCCGAAATTATGGATGCAACTTATCATTTAGTCCATAATCCAGACCTTAAACATGGCACCATCAAGATACTTTTCACGCCCAACGAAGAAATTGGCAGAGGTACAAAAGCCGTTAATTTACAGAAATTAGGGGCAGATTTTGGTTATACGATTGATGGCGAAACGTTGGGTTCTTTGGAAGATGAAACCTTCTCGGCAGATGCGGTAACTATTACTATTACGGGTGTAAGTCAGCACCCAGGATTTGCGAAAGGACGGATGGAAAGTGCTTTGAAAATTGCTTCGGAGATTGTAGCTAAATTGCCTAAAAATATCCTCTCACCCGAATCTACCGAAGGAATGGAGGGATTTATTCATCCAACCAATATTGCTGCGATGGTTGAAATGGCAACCTTACAGTTTATAATCAGAGATTTTACCGTAGCAAAACTCCAAGCTCACGAATTAGTTTTGCGTGAAATCTTGAACAATGTTTTACGAAATTATCCCCACTCAAAAGCTACTTTTGAAGTCCATGAACAATACCGAAATATGAAGGAAGTTTTGGACAAAGTTCCGCACGTGAGCGAATATGCTTTGGAGGCAATCAGAAGAAGTGGATTAGAAGCCAATCGCAGAAGTATCCGAGGCGGCACGGATGGTTCGAGGTTATCATTTATGGGTTTACCCTGCCCCAATATTTTTGCGGGTGAACACGCATTCCACGGCAAACACGAATGGGTGTCTGTCCAAGACATGGAAAAAGCGGTGGAAGTGATTGTGAATCTTTGTGGGGTTTGGGAGGAGATGGCGGCTTGAGAATAGGTTGATTTTGAAATATGATGCTTATTTATTTGTATATTTGAATTAGCAAAATGATTGATTATGGCAAAGAAAAAAGAATTGCAGGAAGGTGAGACGATTGCTATTCTTCGTAAGTTCACGCTGATTTTAGAGACACGATTATTGGTGTATAAAAGGGTGAAATTTTAAGTATCTCACCCTTTTATGTATCCTAAATCATCTCCAACTACTTAATAATCAACTTATTAGAATCGTTTATTTTATTCCCCAATTCTTCCATCAGTTTCTTTGATCCTAAATAAATGACGTTTCTTTGATGGACGGTGTTGGGCGTAATGTCCAGAATATCTTCCTCTCCGTTGGTGGCTTTTCCTCCTGCTTGTTCGATGACATAAGCGAGGGGATAACATTCATACAGAAGTCTTAATTTGCCACTTTCAGATTTGCGAGTGGGAGGATAAAGATAGATGCCACCTTTCAGTAAATTCCGATGGAAATCCCCCACCAATGAGCCAACGTAACGAGCCATACAACCCGATTTACTCCGCATGTCTTCAATAAATTCTTTTACAGGATTCATAAAATCATGGAAATAGGCTTCGTTTACGGAATATATTTTACCGTCCGAAGGAATCTTTATGTTGGCATGAGAAAGGAAATATTCTCCCAAAGAGTTTTCATACGTAAAAGCATTCACGCCCTTGCCCGTAGTATAAACCATGATGGTGGACGAACCGTAAAGAATATATCCTGCGGCAATCTGTTTTCTGCCTCCTTGCAAAAAATCGGCTTCGGTGGCGGCTGTTCCTATGGGGCTAACACGGCGATAAATGGAAAAAATAGTGCCAATGGACACGTTTACATCAATATTTGATGAACCGTCCAACGGGTCCATTGCTACTACGTATTTAGCGTTGAGTTTGCCCGTTTGAATAATTTCATCGTCTTCTTCCGATAAAATTCCTACCACTTCACCGCCATTCACCAAGGCTCTGATAAAACGAATATTGGCAATGATGTCCAATTTTTGTTGGGCTTCACCCTGTACATTATCTTGTCCAAAACCACCCGTAATATCAATTAGTCCCGCTCGATTAATTTCACGATTGATGATTTTGGAAGCCAAAGCAATATCCCGCAAAAGTTGAGAAAGCTCTCCCGTTGCATACGGGAAAGCCTCTTGTTGTCTGATGATGAAGCGGTCGAGCGTTGTGCCAACTGGCAAACCGAGTGAATCGTGTGTTGTCATAGTTTCGTTGTTCGGGATTCGATGTTCGTTGTTCGGGATTCGATGTTAGATATAGTAACCCCGAACATCGAACAACGAAAATCTAACATCGAATTTTAAGATAATTTTCCTCAAACGATTTTGCCAATGTGGTGGCTTTTTCATCGTATTGTTCTTTGTTTTCCCAAGTATTACGGGGGTTCAATATTTCTTCGGGTACGTTGGGACATTTATTCGGAATTGCCAAACCAAATATTTCGTGGGTATGGAATAAAATATTATCAAAATCTCCGCCCAAAGCCGCCCGAATCATGGCACGGGTGTAGGAAAGTTTCATTCTTGAACCAACGCTATAACCTCCACCCGACCAGCCCGTATTGACCAACCATACGTTTACGTCTCCATTTTTGATTTTTTCGCCCAATAAATTAGCGTATTTCATGGGATGTAAAGGTAAAAAAGCGGCTCCAAAACAAGCGGAAAACGTAGCCTGTGGCTCTTTTACGCCCATTTCTGTTCCTGCTAATTTTGACGTATAACCCGCCACAAAATAATACATGGCTTGTTCAACCGTCAGTTTTGAAATGGGAGGCAAAACCCCAAAAGCATCTGCCGTTAAAAAAAATATATTTTTGGGTGAATTACCAATTGAAGGCATCGCCACATTTGGAATGTAATTAATGGGGTACGCCGTGCGAGTATTTTCCGTTACCGACATATTGGCGTAATCCACGTGGTTCGTACCTTCTTCAAAACGAGTATTTTCGAGGATTGCCCCGTAACGAATTGCCCCGAAAATTTCGGGTTCTTGTTCTTGGCTAAGGTTGATAGCTTTGGCATAACAACCCCCTTCAAAATTAAATACTTCATCATCCGACCAGCCGTGTTCATCGTCGCCAATGAGTTTTCGGTATGGGTCGGCTGATAGCGTTGTTTTGCCCGTTCCCGACAGTCCAAAGAACAAAGCGGTGTCGCCATCTTTGCCAATATTCGCTGAGCAGTGCATGGAAAGCACCTTTTTCTCTTCGGGTAATATATAATTCAAGACCGTAAAAATTCCTTTTTTCATTTCGCCAGCATAGCCCGTACCACCAATCAAAATGATTTTTTTGGTAAAATCAATAATGGTAAAATTGGCTTGACGAGTACCATCAACGGCAGGGTCAGCCTCAAATTCTGGTATATTCAGAATCAACCATTCGGGCGTGAAATTATCCATTTCCTCGGCAGTTGGACGAAGGAAAAGGTGATGACAAAATAAGTTATGCCAAGCCGAAGTATTCACTACTAAAATATTGGTTTTGAATTGTTCCGAAGCACAAGCATACGAATAGCGAGCGTAGAGTTTTTTATCGCCCACAAAATCCAACATTTTTTGATATAAAGCCTCAAATTTCTCTGAATTAAAAGCTATGTTGATTTCACCCCAAGCCACCGTTTCAGCGGTTTTATCGTCATAAACCGTAAATTTATCTTTGGGCGAACGACCCGTAAATTTACCCGTATCACACATGAATGCCCCCGTATCGGTGAGTGTTCCTTCTCCGTTTTCAAGGGCTTCTTCTACCAAAGTTGAAACACGTAAATTTAGGTGAATATCAGGGTGAAATTTCAAAATGGAATGATTGACGGTTTGTTTGGCAGTTTTGCTAAGGTCAGCCGTGAGAATATCGTGTTTCATACTATTTAATTTTAATGTTTTACCATTGTTATAAAAGATAACATTTTGCTTACTCTTATTTTCTGATACAAAGGTATATTTGCATAATGTAACAAACAAGCGAAAATTCGCTAAATAGTAGATTTACACTAAAATATTAAAATAGTGATATATTTTATAGTTTTTTGTTATAAAAAAGCCTACTACATAAGGTGAGCAGGCTTTCTATATTCCCAAAATCCATCTTTATTAATGAAATTGCTCCTCTTCGGTTGAGCCTTTCAATGCTCCCGTGGATGATAGCCCCGCCGTTACCGTGTTTTGAATGGCATCAAAATAGCCAGTTCCCACAAAGGCTTGGTGCTTAATGGCTTTGAAACCTTTAGCTTGCAAAGCAAATTCACGCTGTTGTAATTGTGAAAATCCCGCCATTCCACGAGCCACATAGTCTGATGATAGTTCAAACATAGCCGTGTTCAAGGCATGGAAACCTGCCAAGGTGATAAATTGAAATTTATACCCCAATATCCGAAGTAATCAAATTTGCCGCTTCCGCATCGGTACGGGCAATTACCAAGGTTGGCACTCCCAAAACATCCGCTGCTAAACGTGCCGCCACCAATTTATTAATGGCTTCTTGGGTGGGTACTAAAACCTTACCGCCCAAATGTCCACATTTCTTTGCCGAAGACAATTGGTCTTCAAAATGCACCCCCGATGCTCCCGCCTCAATCATCCATTTCATCAATTCAAAGGCGTTTAAATTTCCCCCAAAACCCGCTTCGGCATCCGCCACGATGGGCATCATCCAGTGAATATCTCAATCTTTACTGACCGACTGAATCTGGTCGGCACGCAGCAAAGCACTGTTGATTCGCTTCACCACATTTGGCACGCTATCGGTAGGATATAAACTTTGGTCAGGGTACATATTTCCCGAAAGATTGGCATCCGCCGCCACTTACCAGCCACTTAAATAAATGGCTTTCATGCCCGCTTGAACCTCTTGAACGGCTTGATTACCCGTTAATGCTCCCAAACCTGCCACCCATTCGTCAGTGTGCAAAAGTTCCCAAAGGCGTTCTGCACCCATACGGGCAATGCTGTAATCAAACTGATAAACCCGCCAAAGTGGCAACGTCTTCGGCAGTATATGGGCGTTCAACCCCCTTCCAGCGTGGATTGATAGTCCAGTCAGTTACCAATTGTTGGATTCTATCCTGTTTAGTGATTTTCATGATTTTATTTCGTTATGATGTTTTATATAAATGCTTGATAATTTTTTAAGCCACTTCCGTCATCACTTCCTCTTTGGCTAAAAGGGTCTTGTAGGCATCTGTAGTGAGGAATAAATCAAATTTTTTCTGAGTTACTAACTTGTCAAAAAGATTGATAGCATCGAAGAATTTTCCGTTAAAATAGTTGTCTTCGCCCACGATATACTTGATTTTCTGAATCTCATCGGCTAATAAAAATTTATACATGGATACATCAATCGTTACACCATAATAAGTTTTGGCTTTATGATGCAACCATTGCCACAATTGAGCCCTCGAAATTTCGGCAGTGGCGGCATCTTCCATCAAATTATGGATTGCCGCTGCCCCAATACCTCTCAACCACGACTCAATATAAAGGATGCCCACTTGTATATTCATCCTGATTCCAGCCTCAGTAATAGAGAAATCTTCAATGGCAAAATCCGTTAATTGCGTAGCCTTAATTACTTCATTTTCAAGCATAATATGCTTCTGATGTGGATTTTCGCCTAATGCCTTATTAAAAGGTATCAAGGCAACGGGTACTAAATCTGGGTGAGCAACCCACGTACCATCAAAACCCGTTGAGGCTTCCAATTCTTTGTCTGCCGTAACTTTTTCAAAAGCCATTTTATTGACGGCTGCATCTTTGCGGTTGGGAATATACGCCGACATTCCACCGATGGCATGGGCTTTGCGTTTGTGGCAAGTTTGTACTAACAATTTGGCGTAGGCTCGCATGAAAGGTACCGACATCGTAACCTGAGAACGGTCGGGAAGGATGCAATTTGAAAAACGGTGGAACTTTTTTATACAAGAAAAAATGTAATCCCAACGTCCTGCATTTAATCCCGCAATGTGTTCACGGAGCGAATAAATCATTTCGTCCATCTCAAAAGCTGCCGTAATAGTTTCGATTAAAACGGTTGCTTTGATGGTTCCTCTGGGCATTTCGATGGTTTCTTGCGATGCCACAAAGATGTCATTCCAAAGTTTTGATTCTTGCGAATTCTCCAATTTTGGTAGATAAAAATAAGGTCCACTTCCTCTTTTTACCAATTCCCAAGCGTTGTGAAAAAAGTACAAACCAAAATCAAAAATCGAAGCGGAAATAGGCTCTCCGTCAATCGTTACGTGTTTTTCGACCATGTGTAAGCCTCTTGGACGAACTTTCAAGACGGCTACTTGTTGATTCAAATTGTACGATTTCCCGTTATCCGCCACGAAGTCAATTTGCTTTCTGATGGCATCTCGCAAGTTGATTTGTCCTTCCATTACGTTGCTCCAAGTGGGTGTATTGGCATCTTCAAAATCTGCCATAAATACCTTTGCTCCCGAGTTCAAGGCATTGATAACCATACGTCTATCCACAGGACCAGTGATTTCGGTTCGGCGGTCTTGGAGGTCGGCAGGGATGGGACTAACCACCCAATCAATATCTCTAATGGCGGAGGTATTTTTGGGAAAATCAAGTTTTCTCCCTTCATTAATTTCTTGTTGAAGGTTTTGGCGTTTTTGCAAAAGGCTTTTCCGTTGTGTATTAAACATCCGATGCAAGTCTCTGATAAAAACTACGGCATCATGGGTTAATATTTTTGAAAACGGTGGCGATATTTCTCCCAATATCTCTACACCTTGAATGGATTGGACTGTATTCATATTCGTATTTGTTCTTTCTGATTTCTGATACAAACATAAGATAGCTAAAAATATAAAACAAGCGAAATTTCGCTAAATATTAAATATATGTAAATTTTTTTAAAAAATTATATAATTTTAATCAATATCTTTGAATTATACAATTGTAACGTTAAGAAATAAAGAAATGTGCATATTTTTATTAAGCGAATTTTCGCTCAATAAAAATTATTACTCTATTGATAAGAATAATATGTAAATTTGTAGAAAAAGAGATAGCCATGAGCGTAAATAGCGATAAAGTAAAAATAATCTTCGGTCTGAAAATTAGACAGTTGAGACTTGATAAAAAACTCTCGTTGAGCGACGTAGCCGAAAAATCTAATCTTTCGATTTCGTATTTGAATGAAATTGAAAAAGGAAAAAAATACCCTAAAACTGATAAAATTATGGCTTTGTCAGACACCTTTGGCATTGACTACGATTCTTTGGTTTCGCTCAAACTCAGCAAGCAATTAGAACCCATTGCCGAACTGTTGAATTCCAATATTCTGAATGAATTACCCTTAGAGATTTTTGGGGTCGAGCCTTCCGATTTTATAGAATTGATGTCGGAAGCACCCGCAAAAATTAGTGCTTTTATCAGTACCATTATTGAAATTAGTCGTAATTATGATATGCGGGTTGAACAGTTTTACTTTTCGGTTTTGCGTTCCTATCAAGAGATGTATGATAATTATTTTGAGGATTTGGAGGAGTCCGCCCAACAATTCCGAAAACTTTTTGACATTACGCCCACCACTTCGCCTAATGAAAAATTATTGGGGGATATTCTACAAAATTTTTACGGTTATCAACTCGAAGAATTTTCCAAAGAACAATATCCAGATTTGGTTAATATTCGCTCCGTGTATGTTCCAAAAGAAAATAAGCTGATGCTAAACGATAACCTTAGTACCGAGCAAAAGGCTTTTACTTATGGAAGAGAGTTGGGCTATAAGTTTTTACAAATCAAAAATCGTCCAGATGTGTCGTCAGTTTTGGAGGTTGATTCTTTTGAACAAGTCTTGAATAATTTTCGAGCTTCGTATTTTGCAGGAGCAGTTTTAGTGAATAAAAATATCCTCATCGACCGCCTGACCTACTTTTTTGCCTCGCCAAAATGGGATGAAAATATGCTTTTGAGCATCATGCGTCTATTCAACGTTACACCCGAAATATTCATGCACAGGCTATCAAATTTGATGACGAGCCACTTCAAAATCAATAGTTTGTTTTTCTTACGCTTTGATAATCAGATAGATGACGATTTGTTTTACTTGACCAAAGAAATGCACCTCGCTAAATTGCATACACCCCACGGCACGGCACTGAACGAACATTATTGCCGAAGATGGGTCTCATTGACAATTTTGAAGGACTTAGAAAAAATCCAGAAAGAGAAAGGTTATAATGACGAAGAGATTTTATGCAAGGCACAGATTTCGGAATATATTGATACGGGCAATCGTTATTTGGTAATTGCTATGGCAAAACCTTCGCCACCCAATAAAACGATGAACGCAAGTATCACACTCGGTTTTGCAATTGATGACAACTTAAAAAGCATGGCGAATTTTCTGAGTGATGCCACTTTACCTCGAAGACAAGTAAACGAAACCTGCGAGCGTTGCGGTTTGATAGATTGTGCCGAAAGAAAAAAACCACCCGTAGTATTGGAAAAACAATTGGCAAAGGAGAGAGTAAAAGCGGCGATTGAGTTGGTGCAGGGGTAGGTTTTTGATGTTCGTTTTTTGATGTTCGATGTTCGGAAAAATGAGCGTAATGTTCCGAACATCGAAAAACGAACATCGAACATCAAATTTTCACCAAAGATTTCCCCAAACTTCCCCCTTTCAACATCACATCCAATTGGGCGGATACTTCTTCCAAAGTGATTTCATGGGCTAAGGATTCTAAATCTTTGGGTTTGTATTCATTGGCTAATTTTTGCCAGACTTCTTGACGTAAAGGCATGGGACATTCGGCTGAATCTATCCCGAATAAAGTATTTCCACGAAGAATGAACGGGAAAACAGAAGTATGTAATTCGGGCGAATTAACCAAACCGCAAGCCGCAACCGCTCCGCCGTAAGTCAATGATTTTAAGGCTGTTGCTAAAATATTTCCACCCACCGTATCAACTACTCCTGCATAAACGGACTTCAACATGGGTCGTCCAGAGGCATCATCAAGGGCTTCTCGGGAAATTACTTCGCTTGCTCCAACTTGCATTAACCACTCGTGTGCTTCGGGTTTGCCCGTTAGAGCCGTTACTTCAAAGCCTAATTTATGCAAGATTGCAACTGCCATCGTACCTACGCTTCCCGTTGAACCCGTTACTAAAACCTTTCCTTTTTCGGGTATTAATCCATTATTAATCAGAGCGTTAATACTCATTCCCGCCGTGAATCCTGCCGTGCCGTGAATCATTGCCTCACGCATGGACATTCCTTTGGGCAAGCGTATAATCCAACGGGCAGGCACACGAATGTACTCAGATAAACCGCCCGAAGTGTTCATGCCCAAATCATAACTCGTAACGATAACTTCTTCACCAACTTTAAAATCGGGAGAATCGCTCTGTTCAATAACCCCTGCCGTATCAATGCCTGGCGTGTGTGGATAATTTCGAGTTACGCCTTTGTTACCAACTGATGAAAGGGCATCTTTGTAATTAAGACTTGAATAATGGACTCTTACCAAGATTTCGCCCGTTGGCAAATCCGAAATTTGGCGTTGCGTTATGGTTCTAATGTATTGTTTTTCAGAATTTTCTGAAATAATCAGGGCTTTGAAAGATGGTGATTCCATAGTTTTGTTGGTTGAAATTTTTCGCTAAAATAAGGAAAATATAGGTAGAAATTGTTAATTAAGCCTTTTTAAGTTACGCTTACTTTAAAACTTTAAAGACTTAATTTTTAATCAAGGTTTAAATTATTAATTTACACCTTGAAAATATTTTACCCACACAAACCCCATTTAATTCAAAGTTTATGTCTCAAAAAAATACTTCCACTCGTGAACTTGTTTCCATCATCGGAGCATCATCCGTTGGAACGCTCATCGAATGGTATGATTTTTATATTTTCGGCAGTTTAGCCACCATTATTTCTACCCAATTTTTTCCCAAAGAAAATCCCACCGCTGCCTTTTTATCAACCTTAGCCACTTTTGCGGCGGGCTTTGTGGTTCGCCCGTTTGGAGCATTATTCTTTGGCAGATTGGGCGATATGATTGGTCGAAAATATACTTTTATGATTACGCTGATGCTTATGGGCGGGGCAACTTTCGCCATTGGCTTAGTGCCAAAATATGAAACCATTGGCTTTGCTGCACCACTTATCGTATTGATATTGAGACTTTTACAAGGTCTTGCCCTCGGGGGTGAATACGGAGGTGCCGCCACGTATGTAGCCGAACACTCGCCCGAAGGGGAGCGTGGTTTTTGGACTTCTTGGATTCAAATAACGGCAACGGCAGGGTTGTTTATTTCCTTGGGCGTAATCTTGGTTACGAAAAATTCGATGGAAAAAGCCACCTGGGAAGATTGGGGTTGGCGGATTCCTTTTTTAGTTTCCATTATCATGGTTTTTGTCTCGGTTTTGATTCGCAGGAACATGGCAGAATCACCCCTTTTTGCCAGAGCCAAAGCCGAAGGGAAGACCTCTAAAAACCCTTTGAAGGAGTCTTTTGGTAATAAATTAAACTTCAAGTTTGTATTGTTGGCTCTGTTTGGGGCAACGATGGGGCAAGGCGTAATTTGGTACACGGGGCAGTTTTACGCCCAAACGTTCCTCCTCAAAATCATGAATATTGATTTTGACCAAGCCAATACGCTCTTAATCATTGCCTTAATGATGGGAACGCCTTTTTTCGTATTTTTTGGGTGGCTTTCCGATAAAATTGGACGGAAACCAATTATGCTTTTAGGAATGTTTTTGGGTGTAATTTGTTACCGTCCAATTTACGAAAAAATGTACCAGACGGGTAATTTAAGTAATAAACAGGAAGTTGTAGCAAATATGAAAGTGGAGGTAAAAAGAGCATTATTACCAAAATCAGCCACTGATTCTTTGATTACTACCCTCACAACTCATGCTTATACGGATGGGACAATTTATAAGGAAACGGTGAAAGAAATTATCTCACCCAGCAAGGAAACTAAGCCCGAAATGAGCCAAAGTATAAAGATAAATGAAGCCGATAAATGGACGCTGATTTGGCTTGTTTTCATTCAATTAATCTTTGTAACAATGGCATACGGACCGATTGCAGCTTTCTTGGTAGAACTGTTTCCCGTTAAGATTCGCTATACTTCGATGTCCTTGCCATATCACATCGGTAATGGTGTTTTCGGGGGATTGATGCCCGCCATTGCGACCTATTTAGTAACGGCTTCAAAAGAAGTGAAAAATCCAGATTTTTACTTGGCTGGACTAACTTATCCCATCATTATTGCCAGTGTTTGCTTCGTGATTGGGTTGGTATATATTAAAGAAAATAAATCAAAAAATGAATAACATCAAAAAAATATTAGGCATTGTTTGGGTGCTTTTGGGACTTGCCACTGCGTATTTTGGCATTTTCATTTTAGGAATTCCTAAATTTACTTCGGGCAAACAAGAAGACTTGGTTTTCGGAATTATCATTATGCTCGTCCTCACGCCCATAATTACTGGCGGATTGTTGATTTTTGGAAAATATGCTTGGGATGGGGAATATGGGGATTAGGCAAGATTTTCTTCCTGCAAGAAATTATGAGGAGGCATAAAATTTCCTCCATGGACATTCACCGTAGCTTTATTGAGACGTGTAATTCTATTTTTTGTTAAATATTCTATCATGCTAATGCTCTAAAAGTATCGCCAAAGCGTTCAAAATTATGATTAATAAGTCTTTCAAACTCAACATCTGAGGTAGTATTTTTCTCTTCCACAAAAATTTCTTTGAGGATATTTTTGAAAGTTGAAGGCTCATCAATAATTAACTCTCGAAGAACTTGTTTGAGCATATTTTTATCAATTACTGCTGTCATATTCTTATTTTTTTAGATAAAACATAGATTCCTATTTAATTTGTTCAATTTAGAAAAATAATGTTGAAAATGGATGGCTGGGGTTGTTTATTTGCTTTGCTGATTCGGGAATCTGTGCATCTCGAATTGAAAATGATACAAAAGAGTTTGAAACGCATTGCATTCTAAATTCTATGGTTGCTATGTTTGTGGTTAAAATTATGAACTTTGTCATTGCGAGGTATGAATCGGAGTTTCGTTAAACCAATCTATTAGCTTACGGGCAAAGGCATTTAAACTCAATTGCATCAATTCGATAGTTTTTTTAGTCAAAAACTTTTAAAATATGAAAATATAACTTATCTTAATCATATTTCTTAGTATAAATTATTGCTCTTTCGCTCAAGATTTCAATTTACCTTTTGATGAAAAAACTCAAAAAGTTACCTGTCAAGATACGCTACACATAGATTCTGTTTCCAAAAATGAAGTTTACGATATATTATTAGGTTGGATAGGAAGGTACTTTAGTACTCAGAAAACAATTATTGATTATACAGATAAAGAAAATGTACGAATCTCATTAACCCCGATAATAAATATTTCTATCCCTCGCACAGAATACAGCTACTTGTATAATAAAAATATAATCCACAAGGTTGGGTATTGAACCTATACCATTGAGTTTAATATTTATGATTCAAAGTTTCATTATAAAAATAAGTAACTTTTATGAATCAAATTCATCTTCAAAATACCCAAATATTGGTGAAATCGAATATGCAGAGCAAAATACGTCAAATTTCACAATTCCAAATAAGAAAGAATTATTAAAGAGTAAAAGAGAACTGCACTTTGAAGTTTTATGAATCATTTTGAGTTTGAAAAATTTGTAAATGTGAAACTAATAATGTGAAAGATTTTTAACCCGTCAAAACGCAAAAAATTACAAAACTAATGAATCTCCAAATCACCTCCTTCGAGGATTACCAACAAAAATACAATCATTCCATCGCTGACCCAGAGGGGTTTTGGGCGGAAATTGCTCATAGTTTTCAATGGCGTAAACCTTGGACAAAAACGCTTGAATGGGATTTCGCTACGGCAAATACGAAGTGGTTTGTGGGCGGTAAAATGAATATTACCGAAAATGCCCTCGACCGTCATCTGGAAACTCGTGGCGACCAAGCCGCTATTATTTGGGAATCCAATGACCCGCACGAGGAATCTATTACGCTCACTTATAAGATGTTACATCAGCGAGTGTGCCAATTTGCGAACGTCTTGAAAAAGCATGGAGCCAAGAAAGGCGATAGAATTTGTATCTATATGCCTATGATTCCTGAGTTGGCAATTGCGGTGTTGGCTTGTGCCAGAATCGGGGCGATACATTCAGTGGTTTTTGGCGGATTTTCTGCCCAAGCCATTGCCGACCGTATCAATGATGCTCAATGCAATATTGTCATTACGGCGGATGGTTCTTTTAGAGGAAACAAAGAAATTGGACTAAAATCTACCGTTGATGATGCACTCATTCAATGTCCATCGGTGCAAAAAGTGATTGTTACTACTCGTACTCGCACGCCCGTTTCGATGCTTAAAGGGCGTGATTTGTGGTGGGAAGATGAAGTAAAAACGGTCTCTTCCGACTGTCCTGCCGAAGAAATGGATGCCGAAGATATGCTCTTTATCCTCTATACTTCTGGCTCAACGGGCAAGCCCAAGGGCGTTGTGCATACCTGCGGGGGCTACATGGTGTATGCCACTTATACCTTCGCCAATGTCTTCCAATATCAAGACAAACAAATCCATTTTTGCACGGCAGATATTGGCTGGATAACGGGACATTCTTACATCGTTTATGGTCCGCTTTGCCACGGGGCAACGTCTTTGATGTTTGAAGGAATCCCGACTTATCCCGATGCTGGGCGTTTCTGGGAAGTGATTGATAAACACCAAGTTAATATACTTTATACCGCCCCAACCGCCATTCGTTCCTTGATGGGTTTTGGTACGCAATTTATTGAGGGTAAAGACCTTAGCTCTTTAAAAACCTTAGGTTCAGTCGGTGAACCCATCAATGAAGAGGCTTGGCATTGGTACGATGAAAACATCGGAAAAGGCAAATGTCCGATTGTTGATACGTGGTGGCAAACCGAAACGGGCGGGATGATGATTTCGCCGATTGCGGGCATTACCAAGACCAAACCAGGCTACGCAACTTTGCCCTTGCCAGGTGTTCAATTATTGTTGGTGGACGAACAAGGCAATGAGATTTTGGGCAATGGCGTATCGGGAAATCTGTGCATTAAATTTCCTTGGCCCGCCATTATTCGCACCACTTATGGAGATCATGAGCGTTGTATTCAAACATATTTTTCCACTTATAAAAACCTATATTTCACGGGCGATGGTTGTTTGAGAGACGAAGATGGGTATTATAGAATCACGGGACGAGTGGATGATGTCATGAATGTTTCGGGACATAGAATTGGCACGGCTGAGGTTGAAAATGCCATAAATATGCACTTGGGCGTAATAGAATCTGCCGTGGTGGGGTATCCGCACGACATCAAAGGACAAGGAATTTATGCCTACGTGATTTGTGAAAAACACATGGAAGATTCAGATTTGACTCGCAAAGACATTTTAGCAACCGTTACTCGTGTGATTGGACCGATTGCGAAACCCGATAAAATTCAGTTTGTGAGTGGTTTGCCTAAAACTCGTTCAGGCAAAATCATGCGAAGAATTTTGAGAAAAGTAGCCCAAGGTGAAACTTCCAATTTGGGGGATATTTCTACTCTGCTCGACCCAGCTGTGGTGGAGGAGATTATTGGGGGGGCTTTGTAGATATATTTAATTCATTATTGATGCAACCTTTGGAATCGTTAATTCATCTTGAATATAATAAGTCAAACTTTAAATTTTAATGATATGAAAGGAACAATTTTATTAACAATTGCATTTTTAACTTTCTCTTTTTCAACGAAACAAAAGAATGTTTATTTAGAAATATCCAAAGATAAAGTTCTTTTTGCTTTTACTAAATGGGTAAGTACAGAAGAGATTGAAAACGCAAAAATCCGTTTGAAAAAAGAAGCTAACATTGATATCTTTTTTGATGAAAGTGAAGATGAAATAAGCCTTAAAGTGGACTGCCAAGATGGATTTAAGGGTAATTATAGTGAAAAAACAAGTGAATTTTTAAAGAAATTCCAAGGGTCTAAAAAAATGATTGGATTTTATCGTATTTACGCCAAAAATGAAAAGAGTCTTTTTGCGTTGGTAAAATAAATTAAGCGTTGTTTAAATAGTGATACGTTATTTTGGAGTCTCTTTACGGTCGTTTAATTGAAATAGTTAGCTTATTTTACCCAAGGCTAACTGTTTCAATCGTTAAACAATTACAATGAAATACGACTTCCCGAAAGTTATTTCTACTTTCGGGAAGTTTGCAAACCATACGAATGTGAATTCTCTATACATAACTACCTCACAATCAGCATCTTCCTGCTCAAAATCCCCTCCTCCGTTTCCAAAATATACAAGTAAATTCCCGAAGCAAGCGACTGGTTATGAAACTCTGCGTAATAACTTCCTGCCTGTTTGTGTTCATTCAAAAGTGTGATGGATTCCTTGCCCAAAAGGTCAATTATTTTCAAATAAACATTACCTGATTTGGCTAAATGATAATTGATTTTGGTATAATCTGAAAATGGATTGGGAGCATTTTGAGATAATTCTGTCGGTGAATTTTGCTCTTCTTCAATCCCCGTTATAATCACCGCCGAAGCCACATTGGAAGGCACACTTTCATTATGCAAACGGTCGAGAGCCGTAATTAAATAGCTGTACTTGAACACTTTGAGCGAAGATTCTGTGTCAAAATAGGCGGTAGTATCTTTTGGAATAATTATTCTGATTGCCTCGGCTTTTGAAATATCATTGACTTCATTATCCGCAAAACGATAGATTACATATCCTCTAATTTTCTCTATTTCCGATGTTCCCGCTGTGGGTTTCGTCCACTTCAATTGCACGCCCGAATTTGTTACAGTTGCCGTTAAATTTGTAGGGGCAGACGGAGCAATAATATCCTTCCATGCCATCGTGGGCATGAGTGAAGGCGTTTTGTATAACTTCGTAATTAAGGAATCCCGAAAGCCTAAGAGGTTCTTATTCAGTGTATTAGTATTATAAAACATACTACCTTGGGCTTTGGGAGTATTTCTGACTAACCTAATCTGACTCGGCATTTGCGAAGAATTTTGCCACGGTGCAGAATCGCTTGCATTGATACGATAGGCGGCATGACCTATATAAAGATGTCTATCAAAAACGTTGTTTGCCCACCAGGGTACTAAAATCGCAAAGTCGGCAACTACCAAACCGATGTTCCAATATAGTTGTGGCGTAATGTAATCGACATAGCCTTTTTCTAACCAAAATCTGGAATCACAATAAATATCACTGTAACTTTCCAAGCCACCCGTTGCCGAACCCAAAGGCTTGGAAGCGGATTTATTTTGCCATATTCCAAAGGGCGAAATGCCAAATTTTACCCACGGTTTTACTGATTTTAAACTATCAGAGATATTCTTTACCAAAAGATTTACATTATCTCTCCGCCAATCGTCTTTCTTCAAAATACCTCTTGAATTTTTAGCGTAAGTTGCTGAATCATTGAGCGTTAGACCCGTTACAGGGTAGGGATAAAAATAATCATCAAAATGAATACCGTCCACATCATAGCGGTTAGCAACTTCCATTACTACTTGCGTAACGTGCTTACGGACTTCGGCGATTCCAGGGTCAAGCACCCGCAGATTTCCATAAGCCAAAAGCCATTCTGGATGTTGAATTGCTACGTGTTTTGAGTCCAAAATGGAAGTATTTACATTAGAAACGGCACGGTACGGATTGAACCAAGCATGAAATTCAATGCCCCGTTTTCTACATTCTGAAATTATGAAGGATATAGGGTCATAAAAAGGGTCGGGGGCTTTGCCTTGTCTGCCCGTCAAAAATTCTGACCACGGAGCGAGATTGGAAGGATAAAAAGCATCACCATTAGTACGGATTTGTACCATCACGGCATTGATACCCGCTTGCTGATGTTGGTCTAAAATTTTGATAAATTCTGCCTGTTGTTGGGCAGTCGTGAGGGTTTTGGCGGAGGGATAATCAATATTGCCAACGGTAGCAATCCACGCTCCTCTAAATTCTCGTTTAGGATTTTGGGCTTGGATGGAAAGGATGAAAAGGCATGAGATTAGGCAAGTAAAGATTTGTTTCATAGCATCGCAATTTTGAATAAGTAAATTCAAAATTAGCGATTTTTTTAATTAGGAGCTGTTTTTAGACCACAGATATTACGGATTGGACAGATTTATACGGATTTTTTATATATAAACAGTGAAAATTGTTCTCTAATAAAAATCGGTGTAAATCCGTTTAATCAGCCGCATCCGTAGTCTAAAATATGGAGTTAATTTATTTTGGGCAAACAATTTTTATAAATTTATACGTCAAACCCAGCGAAGTATAATAATACATATCGCCCCGAGAATAATCATTTTGCTGAACCCGTGGTACAGCGGGAGTGTCACCCCCTAAATTATCCAAATAATCCGTAAAAGTTTTACGAGTTCCAAATTCCACGTTCAAATCCCAAGGACCCGATAAATTATACTTTATACCAATCCCAAAAGGAATCACAATCCCCGCTTGTTTGTAATTATAGACGGGTTTATCTCTCGGTGTAAAGCCCATGAAACCAATTCCACCAAATAGATAAGGCGACCAATCTTTGTGCGTTCGAGAATATTGATAACTGAAAAAATTGTATTCCGCCACTAAACTGACCTCTCTAATACTGGTTTTGAAAGTTTGATTTCGCAATTTATTAAAAGTATCACTCACCTCTGCATCATTGCCATAAATTGACCCCAAAGTGGCAGCGAATTTAAAAGAAACGTCTTTTTTAGGATTGTATCTAAACAACAAATGCCCTCCCAATTGTGCAAAAGAAGGGTGGAAATCGGGTGAAATATCTCCTTTATAATTCATTGCTCCAAATCCTCCACCAATCTCAATTTTTTGAGCTAAAGAATTGATGCTTAGGATAATACAAAGCATGAAGGTCATTTTTTTAACTAATCTCATAATTTCGATATTCGATGTTCGACGTTCGGGAAAAAGGTTGGTACATCAAAATAAAAAAGTCAGGTAAAACGTCCTGACTTTCTCTATATTTTAATTTGCTCAATAGCCGACAGCTATTTTAGCACTGGGCATCTAATTTTTCCAGGAATATGGTAAATTAATTTCACCGTTGTAAGCATATAACTGTCATTGTATTTTGGGTTTCCACGTTGGTCTGTTTTATCAGAAAATCCTGGAACTGAGGTAATTACCGTAAAAGGGTCAAGTTTACTGGCTGGGTCATAAAGTCCTTGTGATGTTAAATAGCTGGCAACGCCATTAGTACGATTAATTCCTCTGTTCGCTGCAAACTTTTCCAAAGTTCTATTCGCCATTGAAGCGGAAAGAGGACTTTGAGAAGTTAAATCCGTTGGGTCGGCGTAATTTCCTCCCGCATCATCCAAATAATCGGTTAAGGTATAACGGAAGCCCATTTCAAAACCTAAATCCCAAGAATTATTCAATTTATATCTTACACCCAAACCAATCGGGAAAGCCACACTAATTAAAGAATAAGGCTTTGCGTAACCTGGCAAACCTTGGCCTTCGGTGTTCAAAGGTTGCAAACGTACCCAACCGTCATTGTATAAAGACGTATCTGGGCGAGCCACGGGGTCGTGGGCAAAAATGGCAACTCCTCCGAAAATGTAAGGAATGATTTTTTCACGGCGTAAATAACTTTTCTCAGTCCGAATCAAATCATATTGAGCCACAATGGAAAGTTCTTTGATGTCATTTCTGAAATGAAGATTTCGCATAAAATTAGCCTCATAACCCGTTACACCATCCATATAACTATCATCGCCTGAGATTCTTGCCCACGTCAATCCAAAACGGACACCCAATGATGGAGAAATTTGACGAGTAAAGTTGAAAGCGGCATTCCAGCGAATTCCATTTACGGTGGACTGAATAAGACGACCATAAGGTGATAAATCTCCGTAATAACTGGATGTTCCAACGCCCAAACTAACGGTTGAAGTAGGCTCAAAAGCGGGATTTCTGCGAGCTTTTTCTTTTCCTCCGAAAAGATTTGAAAACTTAAACTGTGCCACCACCGATTGCGAACTTAGGGTCATAATCAATAGCAAAACAAGTAAATGAGTATGTTTTTTCATAATTGTATATAATCGAATTGAGTGATTTTGAGATTAGAAAATTTCAAAAATCTTCGTCTTTATGGTCAAAAATCTATGCTTTCTAACTTCTCTATGTGGTTAAAATTTGGTTGCAAAGATACTGTTTAAGTTTACCTAAATTTTTAACGTAAAAAAAAACGCTTTGTTATATTGATTAGATATTTTTTTACCACGAAAATAATGCCAGAATGATTTTTCTTAAAATATGTTAAAAATCATGAAACCATTGCACCGTATGAATAGTTTTTACGTTAAATTAGTGTCTCGGTTTTACGACGATTTCTTGAATGAGAAGCTAATCCTCCAAAACTGTTTTAAAAAATAAAATTAAACTATTAATTAATAAAAAAGATGGAAATCAAAAGTAATTTAAAAACCCTTGCGATTGTCGGAGCGTTGAGTAGTGCAACCACGCTCGGAGCTTACAAGTTGTTTTTGGAAAAAGCCCCCAACGATGCTGTTTTCAGTAGCACTCCTTCGGCTTTTACCCGTATGGTTTCAGACACGCCACCTATCACGGGTGCGACTGGCGTGCCAGGCGATTTCACTTATTCCGCCGAAAAAGTTACGCCTGCCGTGGTTCACATCAAAACCAAAATGACTCGTAATGTGAGCCGTCAAATGATGGATCCTTTCGAGGATTTCTTTGGTGGATTTGGCGGAGGCAATGGTCGTCGTCAGCAACCCGAGGCACAGGAGGCTTCTGGTTCGGGGGTGATTATTAGTGCCGATGGTTATATCGTAACCAACAACCACGTGGTGCAAGATGCCGATGAGGTGTCGGTCATGTTGAATGATAAGCGTGAATTTAAGGCAAAAGTTATCAGTACTGACCCATCGTCTGACATTGCGGTTATTCAGATAAAATCAACCAATCTTCCTTTCTTAACTTTCGGTGATTCGGATGCATTGAAAGTGGGCGAATGGGTATTGGCAGTTGGTAATCCGTTTAATCTGGAATCAACCGTTACGGCGGGGATTGTGTCGGCAAAAGGTCGTCAAAACATTATTGACCGTGAAAAGGACGTGAACCCTTTGGAGTCTTTTATCCAAACGGATGCCGCCGTGAATCCTGGTAATTCGGGTGGTGCTTTGGTGAATTTGAAAGGTGAATTAATTGGTATTAACACCGCCATTTATAGCCGTACAGGTCAATTTGCAGGATATTCGTTTGCCGTACCCGTAAGCATTGTCAAGAAAGTTGCCGCAGATTTGATTAAATTTGGTAACGTACAGCGTGGTTTCTTGGGGGTAAGTATTCAAGAAGTAAACAGTAAATTGGTGCAAGAGAAAGATTTGAAAGTGAACGATGGCGTGTATGTAGGTGGTTTCCCAGTGGGTGGAAGTTCAGCACAATCGGCAGGTTTGAAAGTGAATGATGTTATCATTAAAGTGGATGGCGTACCAACGTCTTCAAGTTCAAAATTGATGGAATTGGTGGGTCGTAAGCGTCCAGGTGAATCCGTTGTTGTAACCGTAAATCGTGATGGTGATATAAAAGATTTCAACGTAACCTTGAAAAACAAAGACGGTAATACCAACATTGTGAAGGGCGAAGTTTCAACTGCTATTACCAGTGAATTCTTGGGAGCAAAATTGGCAAACTTGACCGCTGGCGATAAAGAAAAATATGGTGTAGCAAACGGAGTAAAATTAACCGAAGTTGATCCAAACGGACGTTTTGGTTCGCAGGGTTTTGATAAAGGATTTGTTATCACAAAAATTGACGACAAAGGTGTTACCAACGCTAAGGATGTAGCTGAAATGTTGGCAAGCCGTAAAGGAAGAGTTAAAATTGAAGGAATTGATGTGGAGGGAACTCGGGTGATTATGGTACTTTAAAACAGTTATCAGTAAATAATCGGGCGGCGAACCGCTATCAGTAAACAGTTATTTACATAAAAGCCCTTTGGAGCAATCCAGAGGGCTTTTTATGTAATTGATTTAAGATAGTGGTTCGTTGCCTTACTGATAACTGATAGCGGTTCGCCGCCCGATTATTTACTGATAACTGTCCTCACATTCCCCGATAAGCCCTATCCAATTTCCTACAAAAATATCCCGCAAATTGACTACTCAATGAATCAAATAATGAAGACGAACTTGGCTCAAAATGCCAAGAACCATTTGATGGACAAGACCGTCCGTCCAAAGCCTCCACTCTGCCACTAAATGTCTGATATGAATCTGCCCAAACATAAGTTTCATAGTCTAATTCGCTGTCAATCAAATAGTTATTTCTATAATCACGTACCTGCATTTCTATACTTCCTCTTATTTCAATACGTTTATTGTACGTGGTAATACAAGCCATTACTGTCTCAAAAACATCTACATAAGTTGAGTCATTTATTTTCTTTCTTCCCGTTTTTATTTGCTTGCTAAAATTTTCAGTTGATGTATTAATATCAACTCTTGGCGAAGACATATCTACCAATACAAATTTTATGAATTCATTTTGTGGCAAACTATCTTCACGAGCCGAATTGGTAGTATAATATTTCACAAAAGGACTTGGTGATTTTGCTTTTGGTCTGAAAAAAGCATAATCAAAATGCTCCTGCAAAGTCTCTCTTTCATCACGATACAAACGAATTGTCGAGAAAACTGGCTCAATCGTAACTCGATGAAGGGCGTATTGAAATGCCTCCTCAGCCTTCTGATTGGCTTCTTTATAATTGGGAATCAAGTCATTAGCTCTTTGAAATTGCCCCAAAGCATCTTTTGCCGCCAGACGATTTTCTTTATGAGCCAAAGCAATGATACCTGCCTGATAACGATCATCTGCCGCCAATTGACGAGCGGTTTCAGCCTCCCGTGCATAATTTTGAGGCACGCCCACAATCTGCATAATGGCAGGTTTGCGAGTGATTACCTCATAAATCTGATTCAATTGTTGGTATTCCGCCAAAGCCTTTTCCCAATGGAAAGGTTCGTTGGAATTCTCATAAATTCTGACGGCTCGTTTGTGTTCCTCAATCGCCAAAGGATAGGCTTCTTTCAAAACGGAAAGGGCTTTTTGATGATTTGGTTTGTCTTGTAAGCGATTGACAGACAAGAAGATAGACTCATCAAAATTACCATTTTTGAGTTGCAGTAATCCGCTACTGCACGAAGTAATGATGAAGATAATGATACTCAATAAAACGATTTTTCCGAGAAAACTAATTGGCTTTTTCATGACGATTGATGGTTTAGTTTAATTGTATGTATTCAAGACATTTTACGATTTTCTTTCCCCTAATGACATTTTGTTAATGATTTGTTAAAGAATTTTTCGTCAATGTTATTTCTTGGATTTATAAGTATTAGTACTCTCTATATTTTCATAAAAAATGCAAAAATTTTATTAAAATTAATTTTAGAAAATACTGAAAAGTGTCATTTTTAGTAAGAATTATTTGGTAAAAATATAATTTTAGTAATATTAATTTTGATTTATTAAACAAATTAAAATTTTATTTGGTGGGTGATTATCTGGCTATTATGTTAATGTTAAATCTTAACATCAACTCAATTAACCCTAAAAATCACATGAAGTCATTTTTACTTATTTTTTTGCTAAGTTGCTTAGGTATAACAACTTATGGACAAGCTCGTAAAATTACGGGAAAGGTAACAGACACTGAAAGTAGTTCCCCCATGGTGGGTGTCAGTGTCTTAATAAAAGGTACGAATACGGGTTCGACCTCGGACAAAGACGGTAATTTTTCGCTCAATGTGCCATCATCAGGCGGAGCATTGATTATTTCGTTTGTGGGTATGGAAGCCCAAGAGATTCCACTTTCAGGTCAGAGTAATTATGACGTTAAACTCAAATCTGATACAAGGCAGTTAATGGAAGTTACCGTTACTGCCCTTGGTTTTGAGCAAAACAAAGATGTTCAAGGAGCAACCTCTGCCAAAGTAACTGGTCTTGCCATAGCCCGAACGGGTGAGGCTGGGGTTATCAATGGTTTGGCGGGGAGGGCATCGGGTGTTCAAATTTCTCGATCTTCTGGCGATCCTGGGGCTGGTTCGTATATTCAGATTCGTGGACAAAGCACCATCACGGGGGATAATCAGCCTCTTGTAATCATTGATGGAATTCCGATGAGTAACAGTAGTATTGGGGAAAATGCAGGTGGAGTTCGTCAGCAATCTCGCCTAAATGACCTCAACCCTAATGATATTGCCAATGTTGAAATTCTGAAAGGGGCAGCCGCCGCTTCACTTTGGGGGTCAAGAGCCGCCAATGGCGTAATGGTGATTACCACTAAAAAAGGTCGCAATGGCACAAAACCAGATATTTCTTTCAGTTCGACGGTCTCTTTTGATGAAGTAAATGTACTTCACCCTTTGCAAACTAAGTTTGGGCAAGGAATAAATGGAGTTTTCAGTCCCACCACCTCCACTTCTTGGGGTGATAAAATTGAAAGCCGTGCAGGCGGGGCAGATGAATATAACACAGCGGGTCAGTATTTTGAGGCAATTAATGGTACAAAATATTACCCAATCACTAAAAAGAATTCTAAGGAAATCTTTAATGACCAAAGGGTTAATCAAGTGTTTAGAACTGGATTTTTTCTGGATAATAATTTGAGTATCAGTGGTGGAAATCCGCAAAGTACCTATTATATCAGTTTTGGAGATTTGAATCAGAAAGGTATCATTCGTGGACAAAGTGATTATCGTAGAACCACGTTTAGACTAAATGCTGACCGTAAATTTGGCGACTTACTTTCTATTTCTACCAAAAGCTCTTACATAAAATCGGTCTCGAATCGGATTCAGACGGGTTCAAACGTCAATGGATTATATTTAGGAATGGTGAGAACTCCTGCGGATTTTAATGATACTGATTACAAGGGAAATTATTATTCGTCGCCAACTGCCGCACCCATTATTCGTCAGCGGTCTTATCGTCGTTATTTAGGAAACGATAACCCAATTTATGACTCTCCTTTGTGGGTAATTAATGACTTGAAAAACCCAACTACCATCAACCGTTTTATTACGGCTTCTGAAATTAATTTCAAACCGACTAAATGGATTGAACTGAAAGCACGTGGCGGGATTGACTCATATACTGACGAACGGGAATCTTATTTTCCAGTCGGTTCAGCAGGTGCTGCTTTCACGGGAAGTTATCAACAAGAAATCATTAAAGAAACGGAATTGAATTTTGACTTTATCGCTCGGATAATCAAGGATATTTCACCCAAAATATCAAGTACCTATATCGTAGGGTGGAACGTCAATAATCGAGAATACTCAAATTTGGGATATTCTATGCTGAATTTTTTGATTCCGAATGGACCAAAAGATGCCAGTAATGCCACTGCCGCCAACAGAACCCCTTTTGATACCGACCAATTAATACGAACGGCTCGCTTGTATGGTACAACCAATTTCGGATTCTACGACCAATTATTTCTAAACTTAGGGCTTGCGGCAGAATCTGGCTCACCTTTTGGCGAAAAAACCGACCGTACTTTCTTCTATCCTTCGGCAGATTTAGCTTGGCAATTCTCGAAACTCAAAACTTTTACGGATTCAAAAATATTGAATTTTGGTAAAATTCGGGGTTCTTATGGTATCGTGGGGGTGCAGCCGCAACCCTACCGCACCACAACCGATTTTATCAATGCCGAATTTACGGGAGGCTGGGGAGGCACAACCAGTGGCGTTGCTTACGGAAACGGGGCTTTTATTCAATCTTCTCAACAAGGGGACGCATTTCTTCGTCCAGAACGCAAAACAGAATGGGAAATTGGAACTGATTTACGCTTTTTATCAGACAGGCTTTCTTTGGGATTTACCTATTATCAAAATACAATCAAAGATTTATTATTAGAAGTGGCGGCTTCGCCAAGTACGGGTTTTACCAGTCGTTATACCAATGCGGGAACAATGTCTAACAAAGGTTGGGAAGGTGAAATTTCTGCCGATGTCTTTCGTCAAGGCGGTTTAGATATTCAGCTGGTGGGTAATATCAGTCAAAACATCAATCGGGTGGAGGACTTATCGGGAACCGACCAAATTGTCTTGGGAGGATTCAGTACCCTTACCAGTTCAGTAGCCAAGGTAGGTTATTCATTATCAGCACTTTACGGAGGAACTTATCTTCGTAAAGCCGATGGAAATTTAGATTTGAATGCGAACGGATTTCCAAAATTAGCCCCTACTTATGGAGTAATTGGCGATCCAAACCCTAAATATCGGGCTGGTTTTGGTACTAATATTTCGTATAAAAACTTAACCCTCAATGTCCTTTTTGAAACATTCCAAGGTTCAACTTTTGCCCCCAATACCCAAGCCGTTTTGTATAATTTTGGCACTCATGCCGACGTAGGAAATGAGGTGGTTATTCCCGCAGGAGGTTTGAAAAGTTATGACGGAAAAACGATTGAAGCAGGTAAAACCGTTCGTGGAAATATCCGAGATTTTGGAGCAGGACCAGTCTTGTTAGACCAAGCATGGTACACCACTTTGGGACAAGGATTTAGTGCTTTGCAAGAGCAATTTATGGTGGATGGAAGTTGGACACGTCTCCGTGAAATGACTTTATCTTATAGCTGGAAGAGTCCTTGGTTGAAGGATAAACTGAAATTGAGTTCGATTAATCTATCTGCCACAGGTCGTAACTTATTCCTGATAACTGATGTGGTGGGTATTGACCCCGAAACTTCACTCAACGGAACAGGCAATGGTCGTGGACAAGATTATTTCAATAATCCTGGCTCAAAATCTTTTGTTTTTTCTGTAAAAATAAATTATTAGTAGTTGTTCGAATTTCGATTTTAGATGTTCGGAGTTTGGACTTAACTATCTTATAGAGAACGACATAACTTATTGGAACGAAACCTATAAGGTTTTTGCGGATTTTAATTCTGATAAGTTATGTCGCACTCTAAATTGTATTAAAAAAATATTGTTTAAATGGTAATTACTAATTAAATAATTTAAAATTAAGAAATCATGAAAAAATATATTTCAATATTTATACTTACTATTATAATATCTTTGACCTCGTGCGAGGGCATCGTGAGCGACCTCAACGAAGATTTAAACAACCCAACCGATGCCCCCGCCGAACTGATGTTTACGGGTGTAGAACTTGCAACCGCCTCTGTGCATGAAGGTTATAACTCATTATTATCCAGTATTTGGTCGGGATATTATTTTGGGTATGACCGCCAATGGGCTGATTTTCAAGTGTATAACGTAGCGGGTTCGTATTTTGATGGAATGTGGAGTAGTAGCTATTACGGAATCCACCGAAACGCTCGATTGATTTTACAGAAAATAGAACCAGCGGGTATAAAAGTAATGGCGGGCATGACAAAAGTAATTATGGCACATAATTTAGGCACAATGACTGCCCTTTACGGTGATATTCCTTTCACCCAAGCCGCCCAATTAGAAGAGTTTCCGAATGCTAAATACGATTCGCAGGCGGATATATACGCAGGAATGCAAAAGCTGTTGGATGATGCCATCAAGGATTTGGAATCGGGCGTTGGAGTACCCAGAGCTGGAACCGATATTTTGTTGGGCGGAGACCCCAAAAAGTGGATTGAAGCGGCTTATACCTTGAAAGCTCGTTTTTATATGGACACCAAAGATTATCCGAATGCCACCATTGCCGCCGCCAAAGGAGTCAGTAGAGCTACTAATTCGATGTACTTCCCACACGGAACAATTCAAGGGCAAAATCAGAATTTTATTTACAGTTTTTTGGCAGTAAGTAGAATTGGCGATGGAGCAGCGGTAACTAAGACCAACGAACCTTGTTTTTTATTAAAAATGATTGACCCAACCCTCACTGCCACTTACCGAGGAAATACGAAAACGGACGAAACGGCTCGTTTTAATTTTTATTATCTACGTCAAGGGGTCAATGTAGCAAACCGTGTAGAACCCAATACGGTGAAAAGAGCAACCCAAGTAGGTTTTATGAGTATTGATGCCCCTTTTCCGATGGTAACTTTTCAGGAAAATAAACTCACCCAGGCAGAACTGGCAATCAGAAGTGGTAACTTTTCGGATGGGCTTAAATTTTTGAACGAACACCGTGTTTTTATGAATACGGGCGGAGGATACATCAATAGTGTAACGGCAACTAATTTCCCGTTCAAATATTTACCTTATGTGGATAGTGATTTTGAATCAGGAGGGATGGAAAATATTGATAAAATTGCAAAAAATGATGCTCTTTTGAGAGAGATTTTAGAGGAACGCTACGTTACTTTTTACTGCCAAACGATTGGGTGGAACGATGAAAGACGCAACCGTACAAGTCCAGTAGGTATTATAGTGTTTCGTAAGAATAATTACCCAAGATTGCTTCATTAAGCACATGGTCAATTGTATTCCATACTTGTTCTTTTGTTTGCAATTGTTCACTTT
>JBBRMR010000061.1:0-32315 GCA_038230735.1 Cytophagales bacterium | reverse complement strand
TGTGAAAGAATGATTGAAATTTCACAAAGTGAACAATTGCAAACAAAAGAACAAGTATGGAATACAATTGACCATGTGCTTAATGAAGCAATCTTGGGTAATTATTCTTACGAAACACTATAATAACGGTTTCAGGTCCAATTTCAGTCAGTATGGGTGATTTGGATGGCGATGGCAAACCTGATTTGGCGGTCGCTAATTATAACAGTAACACCGTTTCTATTTTCCGAAATACTGCTTCGGTGGGAAGTATTACCGCCAGTTCTTTTGCCAATAAGGTGGATTTTACGACTGGGATAAATCCATATTCCGTCAGTATTAGTGATTTGGATGGCGATGGCAAAGCTGATTTGGCAGTCGCTAATTATGGCAGTAACACCGTTTCTGTTTTCCGAAATACTGCTTCGGTGGGCAGTATTACCGCAAGTTCTTTTGCCAGTAAAGTGGATTTTACGACCGGGACAAATCCATTTTCAGTCAGTATGGGTGATTTGGATGGCGATGGCAAACCTGATTTGGCGGTCGCTAATGAAGGAAGTAACACCGTTTCTATTCTACGGCAAATATCAACCGCCAGTAGTATTATTTCGGGGAATTGGGAGAATACCACAACGTGGAAAAATGGGTTAATTCCACAAATTGGAGATTTGGTAGTTATCAGTCCAAATCATACCGTAACGCTCAATAGTATGAGAGATGCCAAATACCTGAGATGTAAATCCAATGCCTTTCTGAACTATGGAAATACCACTGCTAAGTTGAAAATTGGATTTTAGTCAGCATAAAAATTATTTAACTATTTGATAATTAATCATTTACATTTTATTAAAGTTGATAAAGTTTTTTATTTTCTTTTCTGATAACCCCTAAAAGCAATATATTCCTGTGCTTTTGATGTACTCTTCTACAAACAGTTTTAACAAACACAACAAATGACTACTAAGAATATATTGTTACTCACCATCGCAGGGCTGTACGTTTCTTCGTTTTCTTTCGGACAAGAAGCCCCTAAAATTCTTGTAGATAGTACAAAAACTTCAATCGAAGTGAATAAGGCAAAGACACAAAAGGACGAAAGAACCCGTACATTATTTTCAGGCATGAAAAATCCGATGAAGCCCATAAAATATTTGGGATTATCAATTGGCTCAGAATTTCAGTATGGCTCGTTAGCGGGTGAATTTACCCCAATGGCTGGCGTTTCAGCCATGTTGCATATCAATAAAAAGTTTGGTATTGGCGTGGCGGGCTACAGAACGGTTAATAATTTCACGCCCACTGCCTTGAATGCCAATTCATTATTAAACCTGAATGCGATGTACGGTGGTTTGAAATTGGAATATACGCCCAATCCAAATTCAGCGGTTCACGTTTCGTTTCCATTATTGATTGGTGGAGGAATGGCAACAGTTGATTCTGCGAGAAATTATAGAAACAGTTTTGGTGGATTTGGCGGTAGAGACCGTGATAGATTTGGAGGCAGAGATATAAATGGTCGTGAAACTAATTTCTGGGTAATTCAGCCAGGCATCAATATTGAAGCCAATGTAATTCGTTTTTTGAAAATTTATGCAGGGGTAAGTTATCGCCTTGCACCTTCGGTAAATACAGAAAAAGCCACCGCTTTACCAACGCCAACGCCAAGCCAATTAAGTGGCTTGAACCTTAGTATAGGCGTAAAATTAGGGCTTTTTGATTATCAATTACACCGTGAAAGACGCAACAGAAATGATAGTCTCAAAGGAAAGATGAAGCGTAAGTTCGGTATTTTTTAAATAAAATTAAGAGCAAAGCAATATACAATAACTAAACTGCGTAATCTATTACAAATCTAAAATATCATTAATTTAACAAATTTTTCAACATGAAAAAATCATTGATTTTACTAACCGCAATTTGCGGACTTTTCGTGGCAAGTTGTAAGCAGCAGGATGTAGAACCTTCTGAATTAGATGCCGTTTTCAATTCAATGCAGGCTTCATCGGCTCGTACTGCTGCCGATGCTGACCCCGTTACGCAACAGAAATGTAAGGGTAAATTGACTCCCGTTGATATCACAACTTTGGCGGCAAGCATTACTTCTTATATCAAAACCAATTATGCAGGGGCAACCATCAAATTTGCGGGTAAGGATGACAAAGGACAAACGGTTGTGGGTCTTGAAGTAAGCGGTGTTCGCACGGGTTTATTGTTCGATGCAAACGGTGTTTTTGTTCAGAAGTTGGAGAAGTTTGCGGAGAAATCAAAATTGACCGAAGTGGCTGTTTCGGCTCTTCCTACCAGTGTATCTACGTATGTAACTTCTAAATATGCAGGTTTCTTAATTAAGCGTGCAGGGACTGATGCTGACGGAAACTTTATCGTTGGGCTTGATAATGGAACTGACCATAAAGTATTAAAGTTTGATGCAAAAGGTAATTTTGTAGCAGAAATGCCAATTCCCCCCCACGGTGGACCACAAGACAAAAAGCATGGTGGACCAAACGGCGGACATTAAAAATATTTAATTTCAAGTATGATTAAAAAACCCGAAACTAAAATTTAGTTTCGGGTTTTTTAATACTAAATTTTCAATTGGATACTCAATTAAAGTTTATTAAATCATTGATTATCATTATATTGCACTCATAATTCATACCTAATAACTGAATAAATTTACGCTTCTCCAATTGGTCCACGATAAGGCATTGGGAACTGAAAGCCAATTTGTCCTTGGTCTTCGGCAATGGCACCATAAGCCTCTTCGTAGCGTTGAATATTTTCTTTCAAGGCATTCAATAAACGATAGGCGTGGTCGGGTGTGAGGATAACTCTTGATTTCACCCGTGCCTTCGGAAGCCCTGGCATCATTTTGATAAAATCTATTACAAATTCACTTTGCGAATGTGCAATCATTGCCAAATTTACATATTCACCCTCAGCCATTTCTTCTGATAATTCAACATTTATTTGGTTTTCTTCTGGTTGTTGTTGTTGCGTTTGCTTTGCCATGTTTTCGATGTTCGGTTTTCGATATTCGATGTTTGGGATTTGGTATTGGATATACTCCGAACATCGAACCTCTAACAACGAACATCGAAACAATTGTTCTTACAAATGTATAAATTAATGATTGCTTAACAAAAATCAGTCCTAAATTGCGTAAAATTAAGCTCAACATGACCTACAAACACATTTTTTTCGACCTCGACCATACCCTCTGGGATCATAATACCAATTCACGCATTGCTCTCGAAGAAGTCTATCAGGCTTTTAATTTACAAGAAATTGGTATTGATTCTACCCATGATTTGTACGCTTCTTTCAACGAAATAAACCATAAATTATGGGATAAGTACGAAGCTGGGCGAATTAGTCAGTCGGAACTCAGACATCAACGTTTTCGATTGATTTTTAGTAAATTAGGCATAAAAAGCCATGCCCTTTGCGATACCATTTCGGAATCTTACATGGATATTTCTACCAAAAAATCGAACCTCCTCCCCCACGCCCATGAAACTTTACAATATTTACAGCCCAAATATCCACTCCATATTATCACCAATGGTTTTGATGAAGTACAATCCGTAAAAATGGAAGCGGGAAAGATTACCCATTTTTTTCGTGAAATAATCACTTCCCAAAATTCAGGCTACAAAAAACCTGATGCTCGCATTTTTGAATACGCTTTGAGAAAAGTAGGAGCTTATGCAGGAGAGTGTTTGATGGTTGGCGATAGTTTCCAATCCGACATTGTGGGGGCTACTCGTGCGGGAATTGATGCCGTTTTTTTTAATCCTGACCAACGGAGTCAAGAAATTTCTATTAAACCTAAATATGAAATCCGTGATTTGGCGGAATTAAAAGGGATTTTATAGAAAATGTTGTAAGTTTTGACGGGCTGTTATTTTAATTAGTATTACCTAAAATCTTCCTAATTATTTGATTATTTACTGTATCCATAGCGAGGATTTTAAAACCCTCGCTATGGATACAGTAATTCCTGTTAATAAAATATTCCTCTTTGTGCAACTTCTTTTCTGATACTTGCATCTTATGTTTTGTAAGGTGATTGGAAGATATGTAATCAGTCAATAAATCACTCATTCACGCTTTACCACTCAACCATAAAATTTACCAATATTTCAGAAAAATTACCACTCACACCGTTAAAACAACCGATTAGCTAATATGTATTGCATAGTACCATCTTTAACAAGTATCTTTGACTCAACAAAACAGAAAAGAACTCTAAACATCTGATCTCTAAACCATTACAAATCAATTTTCTCTAAACTTAAAGATAAACAATTATCTCTAAAATTTTAAATACCTCTAAACGCATTAAAATACCTCTAAATCTATTGAACACTATGAATTTAACGTTAGCCAAGTTCGACCTAATCATACCACAATTTATCTAAATTAAATTTAACCGATATAATTATCAGAATCGAACACTCATTGTATCAAAATTGAACATCTCTAACCAAATTTTAAATTTATAAATCATTGACTATCAGTATTTTAATATTTTGGCATAAATATTTTAGTAGTATCTCTGAACAAGTAAAAACAACAATTTCTAAACAAAATGAAAATGAAAAATTTAGTAAAAACTCTCGCAATTGCGGCTTTGTCAGCCATGACTTTTATCTCAAACGCAACTAATACGAATGCGACATCCGCTGGTGCGGCACCCACCAAATCAAAAACTTTTGAAGTGGGGATTTATCAAAGTGTGAACACGATGAAAATGAACGTAATGATTGAAAAATCAACGGATACAAATTTGACGGTAGTATTGAAGGACAAAAACGGTGAAATATTGGCTTCGGAAAGAGTTAATAAAAATGAAAAAACGTATCACGCCAAATTTGATATGAGTGCATTGGAAGATGGTAAATATATTTTTGAATTTACAAAAGGTAATGAAAAGTTAGTAAGAGAAGTTGAATTATCAACAAAAACCGACCGCCAGATTGCTATGCAGTAATATTTAAAACCTCTGAATCTATACAAAAAAGCCGTAAAATGAATATTATTCGTTTTACGGCTTTTTTGTATTATTTTCGTAAAACAATCCTCAAAATTCATTCATGCAAACTTATCCAAATTTAACTGCCCTCAAAGCCGAAGTTGGCAATGATATTGGCATTACGCCCTACATGACCGTTACTCAAGAAATGATTAACGATTTTGCCAAAGCCACCCAAGATTTTCAGTGGATTCACGTGGATGTGGAAATGGCAAAGAAATTTTCGCCTTTCAAAACGCCCGTAGCTCATGGTTTTCTCACGCTTTCGCTTGCCCCAAAATTTATGGCAGACCTTTTCAAAGTGGAATCGGTGAAGATGGGTGTAAATTATGGAGCCAATAAAATCCGTTTCACCTCTGCCGTGCCTTCGGGTAGCCAAGTGCGTATGAAAGCGAGTCTGATGGAGGCAGAAGATGCCAAACCATCGGGATTAAGAATTACGATGAATTGTATTTTTGAAATTGAAGGGCAAGAAAAACCCGCTTGTGTGGCGGAGTTGATTTCTATGTTATATGAGTAAAATAAAACAAAATCATGAGATTAAAAGACAGAATTGCCATTATCACGGGGGCAGCCAGAGGAATTGGAGCTGCCGCCGCCGAATTATTTTGTAAAGAAGGTGCAACGGTCATCATCTGGGATTTATTAGATGCAGGAGAAGAAACCGCCTCCGCCCTACGGAATCAAGGGTTTCAGTGTGAATTTGCCAAAATCAGTACCACCGATGTTCCCGCCATTGAAGCCGCTACTCGTGAGGTTTTTGAGAAATACGGTCAGATTGATATTTTGGTGAATAATGCAGGAATTACTCGGGATAAAACCCTTTTGAAAATGGCTCACTTAGAATGGCAACAAGTGATTGATGTCAATTTGACGGGCGTTTTCAATTGTACTAAATCCATTGCTCCGTATATGGTTCAGCAGAATTATGGTCGGATTATTTGTACATCTTCGGTCGTGGGCGTATATGGTAATTTCGGACAAACCAATTATGCCGCCGCCAAAGCGGGCGTAATCGGGATGGTGAAAACTTGGGCAAAGGAATTAGGCAAAAACAATATTACTTCCAATGCCGTAGCTCCAGGATTTATCAGAACCGACATGACCGATGCCATTCCCGAAGAAGTCCGTCAGCAAGTTATCAACAGTATTCCCGTGAAAAGAATGGGCGAAGCCATGGATATTGCTAATGCTTATTTATACTTGGCTTCGGAAGAGGCAAGTTTTGTCAATGGGCAGGTTTTGGGCGTAAATGGAGGACAGGCTTCTTGATTTTTGAAGTTAAATTAACCCCTTATATTTAACTTTAAAAATTAAATATAAGGGGTTAATTTATTATCATTTCACAACATCTTCCGTATTTTTACACCATGAAACGCCATGCTCAAATCTTTGACCTCCAAAACAGTGAATAGGCGTTCCATCTGATACCATTAAATTAACTGAACATCAAAATCAGATGAAACCAATCCAATACCAATATAAACCCGAAAACTTCAAACTCTCCGACCCCAACAAGTATCAATTACAAAACTTGAAGTCGGAAGAGATGATTTTGTCTTTGGGACCACAGCACCCTTCAACGCACGGGGTTTTGCGGATGGAGGTTGTTTCAGATGGTGAACTCATCGTGGACGTTGTACCACATTTGGGCTATCTCCACCGCTGTTTCGAGAAACACGCTGAATCTTTACCCTTCAATCAAATCATTCCCTACGTGGACAGAATGGACTATTTGGCTTCCATGAACTCGGAACACGCCTACGTAATGGGCATTGAAAAGATGTTGGATTTGACGGGCAAACTCCCCAAACGGATTGAATATATCCGTGTATTGGTGGCAGAGATGAACCGTATTGCCTCGCATTTTGTCGCCATAGGCACGTATGGGCTTGATATTGGAGCTTATACCGCTTTTCTTTGGGTTATGCGTGACCGTGAGCATATCCAACGCCTTTTGGAATGGATTTGTGGAGCAAGGATGTTGTATAATTATATCTGGGTGGGCGGACTTTTTTATGATTTGCCCCTTGGTTTTGAGGAACGTTGTACTGAATTTATAGACTACTTGAAACCCAAAATGATTGAGTTGCGACAATTGATTATTGAAAATAAAATCTTTGTGCAACGAACTGCCAATGTGGGAATTTTACCGATGGGTTTAGCGATAAATTATGGTTGCACGGGACCCGTTTTGAGAGGTTCAGGTTTGAAATTTGACCTTCGGAAAGTAGATGGATACTCGGTTTATCCAGAAATGGATTTTGATGTTCCCATCGGAAAAGGTGAAATGGGAACGGTGGGCGACTGTTGGGATAGAAATTACGTGCGTGTGCAAGAGTGCGATGAATCCATCAAAATTATTGAACAATGCCTCATCCAGCTAACGAATGACCATAAACGTACCCAAGAATTTGACCCACAAGCCTTAGTACCCAAAAAAATCCGCCCGCAAGCGATGGATTTTTATGCCCGTGCCGAAAACCCAAAAGGCGAATTAGGTTTCTTCTTCCGCACCGACGGGCGTTCGGATATTCCTATACGCCTGAAAGCCCGTGCCTGTTCATTGCACAATTTATCGGTAATTCCAGAAATCAGTAGAGGAACCATGTTGGCAGATTTAGTAGCAATCATTGGCTCAATGGATTTGGTGATGGGGGAAGTGGATAGGTAGTAAAACAAATAAGCCCCTGAAAATCAAGGGATTATTCTGTATACAACAACAATAATTTACAAATTCATTAATGATTCTCTTCTACGCATCTTGCCCGCAGGAATACCAAACATCATCTTAAAACGACGACAGAAATAGGCGGTATCTTTATAACCCACATCCGCACCAATGGCACGAATAGATTTTTTGGAAGTCCTCAATAATCCAACGGCAGCTTCCATTCTTTGGTATTCAATATAATCTTGTGGATTAATACCCGTTAGCATTTTGAAATACTGTCCTACGTAATCTTCTGAAACATTCGCTACATTTGCTAATACTTTATTCGATAAATCTCCACCGATGTTGTCTTTGATGTACGCAAAGATATCAATCAAACGTGGGTCTTTGAAATACGTACTATTTGTAGCTAATTGTTCAACAAACAAACGATTTCTGATAATATAACGAACAATCTCAATAACAATTTCTTCGGTTTTTATTTTGATAACTCTTCCTTTTCCTAAATCATCCACCATATCTTCCTTCAAAATCTCAGCCAATAAATGAGCTAACTTATCGTCTTTCTTAATCAAGAAAGGAGGAATATCAAGTGATGTAAAGAAATTTACCGAATCAAAAACCTTTGCTTCAAAAGCCACCATACCGAAAGAGTTTTCGATATGACCAATTCTGGCTGGTTCCATGTTTGGCTCAAAATACAATTCCCGATGGGTCATAAATTCTTCATTGGAAATCGCTTTGGGTCTATCTGCATTTCCGTAAGTAACCGAAAGCATTTTACCCCCTGGGATAAACAGCATATCTCCTACTTCTGCGTGGATTGCCTCTTCTCCAAAAGATACCTCACCATTGTACAAAATCAAGAGTGTATTCTCTACATCATAAAAATTCTTGATGCGTATGGGTTGTAATATTCTAATGTTGCGGGACTTGATAAACTTCACTCCGAGTGATTCAATTATCTTATTATAGTCTTCCATTGATGCGGTTTTTTATATATATTTTAATTATACTTCGCTTTATTTAGGACAAAACTAATAAAACTATGTAAAATTCCAAAATATAATTTAAAAAAGTACAAAATAGTTATTGAACGGCTAATCAAAGATTTGACAATTCATTAATTGTAATATCCTAAGAAAATGAATTTTCAAACGTTAAATTTCAAACAAGTAAAATTTGTAGTTTTACAGGAAATAGGATTTTTACGGGTTTTGGGTCATTTTTTGCCAATCTTCCAGTTTTTTATCCATCACTTTAAACCAAAGCGGAGGAATCATTGCCATCAACATCATGGCAGGATAACCCTGTGGCATTTGTGGACTTTCTTCAAAATGTCTCAAAACTTGATACCTTCGGCTGGCATTAGCGTGGTGGTCGGAGTGGCGTTGGAGTTGGAAAAGATAGAAATTGGTTACTAAATAATTGGAATTCCAAGAGTGCGTTGGGTTCACTCGCTCATAACGTCCGTTACCGACTTCATTTCGCATGATTCCGTAATGCTCAATATAATTTACCGCTTCTAACAACGAAAATCCTAAAACACTTTGAGCAAAGAAGAAAAAAGCAACATTCCAAGAGAACATTCCTGTGTAAAAATATAGCCCAAACGTAAGCACCGCACAAAATAAAATGGGCAAAATAACGAATAAAATCATCTCATTTTGGAACGACCATGCCGATAAATTTTTACGTTTAAGTCTTTCCCCTTCTATGGATAAAGCACTCTGAAAACCTTTCATTACACTACGGAAATAGAAACGATAGAAATTCTCTCCTTTGCGACTCGTGGCGGGGTCTTTGGGCGTTGAAACCCACACATGGTGTCCTTTATTATGCTCAATAAAAAAGTGCATATAGCTAACGGTCATCAATAAAACTTTGGCGTAAAATTGCTCAATCCTCGTACTTTTATGCCCCAACTCATGGGCAACCGTAATGCCTACGCCGCCCGTTGCGTTGGCAATCCCCATCAAGAAAGCTAATTTAAAATACCACGCCCCGATGTTTCCGTAAGCGAATGTGTATGCACCCCACACCACAAGAGCAACCTGTACATACACCCACCCGAAAGTAACGAAACGATAAAAACGTTCTTCTGAAAGCTCAGAAACCACACTTTCGTCATTATTCACGGAATCTCTTCCAATTAACCAGTCAGTGATGGGTAACATTCCGTAGGTAAAAATAATGCACGAAAAATTCCACCAACCGCCCAAATAATAGCCCGCAATGACGAACATCGGAATGGTGAAGGCGGAGAAAAAACCTAATTTTTTGAGTAAGTTCATGATAATTGAGATTGAGCGTTTTTATTGAAACTGATTGTATGATGTTTAGTTTCTATTCCCTAAAATCCCCCGTTTCGTACTTATCAAACATCAAATCAAAACGATTTCTTAATACTTCTTCTAATTTTTTGTGATAATCAGGGAAAGATGGTAAATTATTGTGTCCCCCTCCGTAAATGGGTAATAATCTGGCGGTTAGCGGCACAAGTCCCTGCAAGCGGACGGATGATGAATAAGGAATTAACCAATCTTTTGTGCCGTGAATAATGTAAATGGGGCATCGGACGTATTTAATCCAAATATCCGTTCTGATACTGAAACGCAATATCATCGCAATCGGCATGAAGGGCAAAAACCGATTGGTCAAATGTGAAAATGAATAGTAGGGAGCATCCAAAATCAACATTTTAGGGCGATTATTAGAGGCTAATTTACAAGCAAAACCACTGCCTAATGAACGTCCATAAACAATAATATCCTCCTCTTTGTACCCATATTTTGCCCTCATGCGGTTATAAACGTATTGGGAATCTTTGTTTAAGTTTTCTTCGGTGCGTTTACCAATAGATTTGCCAAAACCTCGATAGTCAATCATCACTACATCATAACCGTGTCGGGTGAAATCCACGGCATATTTTGACCAGCCCTTTATACTTCGGGTATTACCGTGAAAGTACATCACCAAGCCTTCGGGTTTTTCGTGGAAAAAACGTAACCCGTTAATTTTCACGCCAGGTTCAGGTTCAAAATGGAGTTCCTCGAAAGGATCATCATATTTGTATTCAAAATCTGCATGGAGTTTTTCGGGTTTGAAAATAAACCTTTCTTGAATAAAATAAGCTAATATGCAAAGGGCAACGTAGCCAATGCCGATGTAAATCCAAGTATCGTTCATTTTTCGGTAAACGGTTCACGGTTAAAGGTGAACGGTTTTGGGGTTTATGTTTTTGTGAATATAAGGTAAATATTTTTGTTTTTGGCTGGTTTCGCCACCATTGTCATGTGTTGCGAAGAAATTGGTGAAATTGTAGAGACAAGGCACTGCCTTGTCTAATCGTCCGTCATTGGACACTAATCAGACAAGGCAGTGCCTTATCTATGTATTAACCCAGACAGTAATGGCAGTGGAGAATCCATACAATGATATAATGTTTATTTTAACCACAAATAATCAAACAAACTTCTTCAAAACCTTCTCCACCGCATCCAAATAACCTCCGCCAAAGAGATTTACGTGAACCATCAGCGGATAAAGATTATACAGTGGAATACGGTCACCGAAGCCATTTTCTATGGGATATATTTCGTGATAGGCTTCGTAAAAAGACGTATCAAAACCGCCAAACATGGTGGTAAAAGCTAATTCCGCTTCACGCAAGCCGTAATAACAGGCGGGGTCTACCAAACCTACAAGTCCTTGATTATCGGTCATTACATTACCCGACCATAAGTCTCCGTGCAGTAAAGCGGGTTTTTCATTGGGGATTAAGGAAGGTAATTTTTCGTACAAAAGAGTAAATTTATCGTAAACTTCCTGAGAAATCTTACGGTCATACAGTGCTAAACCTGCTTGAACTTTTAATCGTTTTTCAATGAAAAATTGTACGCCATCGTCCATCCATTCATTGCTTTGTCGCAATGCCCCGATGTAATTATTAAAGTGCAAACCGTATTGCGGATTGGTGTGGGTATGCAGATGAGCAAGTCTTTGCCCAAAATCTTGCCAATAATTAGGCTGTTTGAAACTGGCAGTCAGAAATTCAATCATTAAATACTCCTTATCAATGATCCTCCCGTGATTAATGACTTGTGGAATCGACACTACGTACGTATCACGCAGGAGTTGCAAACTACGTGCTTCCGACTCAAACATTCCCTCGTGGTCGCCCTGATTCCATTTGATAAAATAGTCTCCCTGAGCCACTTTTACTTTTACGGCAAGGTTGAAATTTCCTCCGTAAAAAAACTGAAAATCAAGCACTTCGGGCTGATACCCTAAGTTTTCAAAGAGGATACTTTCAATAAATTGGTACTGTTCTTGGGTTTGAAGATTCATTTTTTATGAGTCGTATGTCGTAAGTGTTTTAAAGTCGTATTCAAATTTAAGATAAAACTGTTAAATTGTGAGAATTGGTTTAGATATTTGTATAAACAATAAGGTTTTTACTTGGCTTCCAAATATCCAAGCGGTTCGCTGCTTGATTATCACATTTTTAAATTAGAAAATGAAATTCAAAAAACACGTTTTTATCTGTACAAATCAGAAAGATGCACCCAAGAAATGTTGTGGTGACGAAAGAGGCACGGCATTGGTCGATGCTTTCAAAAATATTATAAAAGAAAAAGGTTTAATAACCGATATAAGAGCCCAGAAAACGGGCTGTTTAGACTTTTGTGCCTTCGGTCCAACAATGGTGGTTTATCCAGAAGGAGTATTTTATGGAAATGTTCAACTCTCTGATGTTGAAGAAATTATAGAAAGTCATTTGGTGAATGATGTTGTCGTGGAGAGGTTGGTTATTAGTCAATAGAGGTTGGTTACTGGTTATTTGTTACTGATAAATTAGTAAAGTGCTATATGAACTACTTGAAACACAAATTAAATTTATCCCAAAATATGGTGAGAATGCCGAATAACCAGTAACCAATTATCCAATAACAAGTAACCATTACCCAATATGTACCGAATATATCCCACATTATTAAACTCCTTTGCCCTCTACGAAAGTCAGATTACTGATTCGCAGGGAGAAATTATTGTGGATTCGGGGGAAATGATTAATCGTATCAATCGAGTAAAACGCCCTACTACACAAGCACAACAGAAAGGAATTGATTTTGAAAAAGCGGTTGTTACGGGCGAAAATGAGGAAGCTTTTAAAGAAAGTGTTATTGAAAAAGCTCGTGAATTATTGCCTACCAAATATAAAACTCAATTTTACTGCGAAACTCAATACAAGCAATGCAAAATCTATGGCTACGTGGATTTGGTTGGTAGCGACCGTGCCGTTGATTTAAAATCTACCCGCCGGTATGAACCCAACCGCTTTGCCTTAAACCATCAAAATCTGTATCTTTTGGGCTTATCAAAATGGGGCGTAAAAACTTTAGATTACGTCATTACGGACTTTGAGGAGGTTTATCAAGAAACCTATCATATTGATTCTTACGACTTTATACCTCTTTACCAGCAAATTGACAACTTCGTAGATTTCTTAAATCAACATCGCAGGATGATTAGAGATAAGAAAATCTTTGATAAAAAAACGGACAGCAATCAGTTATCTTTGTTTTAAATTCGATGTTCGATATTCGGATTTTACCCCGAATATCGAATCACGAACATCGAAATCAAAACATTTTCTTCCAACCAAACCGTATCAACAATAACATTCCAATAAATCCGATAGCGATATATTGAAAAGGCACGTAAGTAATTGCATAAATTCGGAGTCTATCCACAAACCACATAATCCCAATTGCCGCAAAAATAATCATTACAAATCCCGACAGTTTCCCGAATGCTGGAACGTACTCGAATGGTATGCTTCTTTTAAGAATCATCAAAGTAATAACCATCGTGATGATGGGTAACACTTGCGTAACCAAGTTCATTGTCCATATACTTTGACGCTCGAAAAGGAAGCTATAAAGATTTAATGTAAAAGCAAAAATGCCTGGAATAGCGGCTGCATAAGCTAAAACTGCATAAACATAGCGTGCTGGGGATTGCTGAGGGGGAATGTTTGAATCTTGCCAAATACTGACGATAAAAGTTAGCAAAGGGACACAAAGTAAAAACCAAATTAAGGCAGAAGGATTGGCGGACACTTGGTCAAAAATATCTCGTAAAGTCATTATGGAAGAGTTTTAATAAATTTTATTAAATTGCTTTCAATTCAAAAAAATAAACAACAATATGGCAATAGACATTAAAGATTTTGAATTTACGGGTGATAAAAAATTCGACATCAAGAAATCAAAGACTAAAATTAAGGATTTTTATGAATCCGATGAACAATATGACGTAATGATGGGTGAATTACGTGAAAAAATGGATAAATACCAAAGCCTCATGTATGCTCACAACCGCTATTCGATGCTCCTGATTTTGCAAGCCTCGGATGCGGCGGGGAAAGATGGAACTATCAAAGCCGTGATGTCGGGGGTGAATCCTGCGGGCATTTCCGTGGAAAGTTTCAAAAGACCCTCTGAAATCGAATTAGGGCATGATTTTATGTGGCGGAATACCCTCAAACTGCCCGAAAGAGGTAATTTAATGATTCATAATCGCTCGTATTATGAAGAGGTTTTGACCGTAAAAGTTCATCCCGAAATCCTAACAAAAGGGCAAAAAATTCCTGCCGAACTTACCAAAAACTTAGATAAAGTTTGGGAACAACGTTACGAAGATATTAAAAATTATGAAAAATATTTAACGCATAATGGCACGGTTATCTTGAAATTTTACCTTAATGTTTCCAAAGAAGAACAAGCCGAACGATTAATTGAACGCATCGAAGACCCGACAAAAAACTGGAAATTTGAAGAAGGGGACGTAACTGAGCGTGATTTTTGGAAACAATATCAACACGCTTACGAGGATATGGTTAATGAAACTGCCGCCAAAAGTGCGGCTTGGTACGTGATTCCTGCCGATGACAAAAAGAATATGCGTCTGATTATCAGCACTATAATTTTGGAAAAGATGAAGCAACTCAACATGGAATATCCCGAAAGTACACCCGAACGCCAAACAACTTTGAAGGGATTAATTGCGAGGATTCAGAAACAGAACTTGGAATGATGGTCAAGGGTGAACGGTATTGGCACAAAAGCTATCAGCACATTAAAAATTTAGATAGTATCTTTGTAAAAATTATTTACAAATAAAAAGCCAATAGCTCAAAGCCAATAGCCGAATGCTATTTTTCAACTATGCGACTGAATTTCAAAGACTTAATTATATTCGAGAACAACGATTATATTCTGATTAACAAACCACCACACATTGCTTCGTTGGACGAACGTCAAAATGATAACTCGCAGAGTATCTTACGGTTAGCGAAGGAGTATTCCGATGATGCTCAATTGGCTCACCGTTTGGACAAAGAGACTTCGGGGGTATTGGCGATTGCTAAAAACCCCGAAGCCTACCGTCATTTAGCCATGCAATTTGAGCATCGGAAGGTGGAAAAACGCTACCATGCCGTGGTGAATGGTACGCATGATTTAGAGATGATTTCGGTTTATTTGCCTATCTCCCAAAAACGGGATGGCACACAGGTTGTTATTGATAGACAAAAAGGCAAGGAAGCCGAAACGATTTTCAATACCATCAAAGTTTATCGTAATCATACCCTCGTGGAGTGTATGCCCATCACGGGGAGAATGCACCAAATCAGGATACATTTGGTTTGTTTGAAAGCCCCCATCGTTTGCGACCCAACTTATAATGGCGAAATGATTTATCTATCAGATATTAAAAAGAAGTTCAATTTGAAGCAAAATACGGACGAATTACCCTTGATTAAGCGAGTAGCCTTGCACGCCCATTCGCTCACGTTTAGGCTTATGAATGAAGAGATTATCAAAGTAACGGCTCCCTATCCAAAAGATTTTGAGGTTTTGGTAAAGCAGTTAGATAAGTTTTCGTAATTTTGTGAATGTAAAAGGCTTCGTAGTACAATGGATAGGACGTAGGTTTCCGGTACCTAAGATGCAAGTTCGATTCTTGCCGAGGTCACGATTAAAATAATAATCCCCAACTGTTCTAAATGGTTGGGGATTTTTTGATTTGATGTAAAAAATAATACTTTCAGTGTATCTTACTAAATTCTAACACTTTATCCCCCAATTCCAAACAAAAATCCTCTACAAACTGTCAAATATTAAATTTCGTAGAAAAAAATATCTTTATCCTGTATTTCAACGTTAAATTTGTAACTCTTTAACGGATTAATTTGGGGAGTATAATTCAAAAATTGCCCATCAATTGAGTAGTTTTTGATGAGTTAATCACTTGTTTAGATACTTCAAAGTAAACAAAACCCCAAATTTTAAGCTCAATCAATCCATAAAATTATTCATCTTAATCTAACAATAAAATTCTTTATGAAACGGATTTCATTGGCATTACTAACCTTCCTGTGTGTGGGTATTTCGATGCTCAAAGCACAGAATCCCAATCCTTTGCAGGGCAAACGGGTTTTGGTTTTCTCTAAAACGGCGGGTTTTCGCCACAGTTCAATTCCTTTTTGTACGAAGGCTATTCAAGACATGGCAAAAGCCAATGGTTTTGAGGTCGATACTACCGAAAACGGGGCAAAATTTAACGAAGAAAACCTTAAAAAATACAAGGTCGTTGTCTTCAATAGCACCACGGGCAATGTCCTGACCGAACCGCAACAACTTGCCTTCGAGCGATACATTCAAGCGGGTGGTGGTTTTATGGGCGTTCATGCCGCCGCCGATACAGAATATGACTGGGCTTGGTATGGTAAATTAGTAGGCGGTTATTTCACCAATCACCCTGGTAAAAATGTATCAAATGTGCAGAATGGTAAATTTATTATCAAAGACCGCACCCATATCTCAACCAATTTTATGCCTGAAACTTTAGAGCATAAAGATGAATTTTACAGTTTCAAGAATTTTAATCCTGATGTAAAAGTGTTATTTACGGTTGATGAAAATTCATATAAAGAAGGCACCATGGGCGATTTTCACCCAATGGCTTGGTATCATGAATTTGATGGCGGAAGGGCTTTTTATACCAATTGGGGACATACCAACGAGACTTTTTCGGAGGAAATTCCTTTGAAACATTTTTTGGGTGGCTTGCAATGGGCTGCGGGCGGACCTGCCTTAGATTATTCAAAAGTAAAAAGCCAATTACCGCCCGACGAAAATCGTTTTATTCGCACCGTCCTTACTGAAAAACTGGACGAACCCACTGAATTAGCGGTTTTGGATAATGGCAAAGTGCTTTTTGCTCAACGTAAAGGTTTATTGAAAGTGTATAACCCATTCAAAAAAACCACCAAAGTTGTGGCTGATTTGAATGTTTTTACGGGGAATGAATACGGTTTGATGGGTTTAAATGTTGACCCAAAATACAATCAAAACCATTGGATTTATTTGTATTATTCACCCGCCAGTGGTTCGGCTGATACGGCTCAGCATCTTTCGAGATTTGTGTATGACGACGTAAAAGATACGCTCGTGATGAATTCAGAAAAGGTGGTTTTAACCGTTCCCGTAAAGCGGACGGGCTGTTGCCACACGGGAGGTTCAATTGATTGGGATGCTCAGGGAAATCTCTATCTTTCAACGGGAGACGATACCAATCCATTCGATTCACAAGGGTTTGCTCCAATTGATAACAAAGAAGGACGCTCGGGTTGGGATGCTCGTTATACGTCTTCAAATACTAATGATTTGAGAGGTAAAATTATGAGAATTAAACCCCAAGATGATGGAACTTATACGATTCCCGAAGGAAATTTATTCCCAAAAGGTATGGCATCGGCTCGCCCAGAAATCTATGTGATGGGTAACAGAAATCCTTATCGTATTTCGGTAGATAAAAGAACGGGATTTTTGTATTGGGGTGAAGTAGGTCCCGATGCGGGAGAAAATTCTGATAAATACGGTCCTCGTGGGCATGATGAAATGAATCAAGCTCGCAAGGCTGGATATTTTGGCTGGCCCCTCTTCGTGGGAGATAATAAGGCTTACAACCAAAGAGATTTCAAGAAAGATAGCACTTGGGCGAAATTTGACCCGATGCACCCCATCAATGATTCTCCGAATAATACGGGTTTGCGTGAATTGCCTCCTGCCCAAAAAGCTTTTATTTATTATCCTTACAAAGAATCGCCCGAATTTGGCGACATCGTGGGTAAAGGTGGACGTAATGCGATGGGTGGACCCGTATATTACGCAGGAGATTATAATGCCAATTCAAAGGTGAAATTTCCGAGTTATTTAGAAGGTAAATTCTTTGCTTATGATTGGATGCGGGATTGGATAAACTTAGTTACAATGAAACCAAATGGAGACTTTGTTTCGATGGAACGTTTTATGCCAAATGCCAAATTTAGCCATCCAATGGATATGATGTTTGCCAAAGATGGTTCGTTGTATATGTTGGAATACGGGCAGAATTGGTTTGCTCAAAATGACGATGCTCGTTTAACTCGAATTACTTTTAATGCGGGTAATAGAGTTCCAGAAGTTATGGCTTCGGCAGATAAAAAAGCGGGTGCAATGCCTTTGAAAGTTACTTTTTCTTCGGAAGGAACCAATGACCCAGATGGCGATAAATTGACGTATGAATGGACATTTGCGAAAGGATTACCCAAAAGTAATTTACCAAATCCAACATTTACATTCGCCAAAGCGGGCGTTTATACCCCAACTTTAAAAGTGAAAGATGCTTCGGGAAATGTGTCTGAGAAAACGGTAGAAATTAAAGTAGGAAATGAAGTACCAAAGGTGGATTTGGCGATAAAAGGTAATAAATCTTTTTACTGGAATGATAACAAAATTGCTTACGAAGTGAAGGTTTCGGATAAAGAAGATGGTTCGTTGGAAAACAAGAAAATTAAAGACGAAGATGTGCAGATAAACATTGATTATCTGGAAGGTTATGACAAGACAATTATCGCTCAGGGACACCAAGCCAACATGAGTGTCTCATCTGGAAAACGCTTAATTGAGCTCTCTGACTGTAAATCTTGTCATTCAATCGACCAAAAATCTATTGGACCAAATTATAAAGAAGTTGCCAAAAAATACAAAGGTAAATTCATGATTGAAGGTAAACTTTCTGATAAAATCCTCAAAGGAGGCGGAGGCGTTTGGGGCGAACAACCGATGGCGGCACACCCACAAGTAACCAAAGCCGAAGCCATTGAAATGGTGAAATATATTCTATCATTGGCAGATGATAAAAAAGCCAGTCAGCCCGTGAAAGGTGAATATTTGACCAAAGACAACGGCAAGGCAGGAACGTATATGTTGTCGGCGAGTTATACCGACAAAGGGGCAAATAAAGTTTCTTCACAAACGGGTTCAAAAACCCTCACGTTGAGAAGTGCCAAAATCAAAGCCAATACTTTTGATTCTCAGAAAGAAACAATGAAGTATAAAATTGATGGCATGGGCGAAGTGGTCATTGCTTTGGGGGATAAAAGCTACGTTTCTTACAATGACCTTGACTTGACAGATGTTGGAGCATTCACGGTAATGGCCGTAGCTTCGGATGACCGCACGGCAGGTGGAAAAGTAGAAATTCGCTTAGATTCACCCACGGGGCAACTTTTGGGTACGGGAGAAGTTTTAAAAGCCGCTCCAAAACCGATAAAAGTACCGATTAATGCCAGTATAGGATTCCATAATTTATTCTTAGTGTTCACAAATCCAGAGAATAAAGGCAAACCACTTTTTACTTTGATTGATATTACGGCGGAGAAAAATATTGGTGGTGTTTCAGGGTCTGGGAAGTAGATATTTAGTGCATATTTATGAATTTAAAAAGCCCTTAAACGAACAGTTTGAGGGCTTTTTAGTTTAAATTATTACAATGAACATTTTTAAAATCAACCATTTGACATGAATAAAATAATATTAGTAGTGGGAGCTACTGGCAATTTAGGTAATAAAATAGTGAACGCTTTATTGGGAAAAGGATCGGAAATTAGAGCAATAGTTCGTCGAGAAACCAATCAAGAAAAGATTACTCAATTGGAACGAAAAGGCGTAAAAATATTCATCGTTGATATGAATAATAAAAGCGAAATCGCCAATGCCTGTACTGGGGTTCATTGCGTAGTTTCTGCCCTTGCTGGACTGCGAGACGTTATTATTAACACGCAAAAAACCCTCTTGGAAGCCGCCATTGAAGCAAAAGTATCTCGATTTATTCCCAGTGATTATTCCATTGATTTTACCAATTTAGTTGATGGTGAAAATAGAAATTTAGATTTACGAAGAGAATTTCATACCTTTTTGGTCAATGCTCCGATAAAAGTTACCACCATTTTCAACGGGGCATTTATGGACTTACTCACCGCTGAAATGCCCCTTATTTTATTCAAATTCAAAAAGATTTTGTATTGGGGAAATCCAGCAATAAAAATGGATTTAACCACCACTTTCAATGTGGCTGAATTTACCGCTAATGCTGCTCTGGATGAAAATACGCCCCGATATTTACATATTGCGGGTGAAAGTGTGAATGCTTTTGATGTACAAAAAATCATGTCTGACATCACGGATTTGAAATTTGGGATGTTCAATCCTGGCGGAATCGGGCTATTTAATGCAATGATAAAAGTGGCTAAATTTTTCGGTGGAAATAGCAAAGACCTTTATCCCGCTTGGCAAGGAATGCAATATATGCGAGATATGATGGAGGGAAGGGCAGTCATAAAATCTCATGATAATAACCGTTACAAAGATATTCGTTGGACATCCGTTAAAGAATTTCTTATTAGTGAGGATGTGAAGAGTCGATATATTTAAGATTAGAAAACTAAAAAAGAATCCTCCGAATAGGCTTATTTGGGGATTCTTTTTTAGTTTTGTATCCTAATCAACCATTAATTATTAACTGAATACATGGATTATAATTTACTATTAATGTGCGTTGCTGCTCTCTTGGCGGGTTTTGTGGATTCTATCGTGGGCGGAGGAGGTTTGGTGCAAGTACCAGCTTTGTTTATTCTATATCCGCATTTTGCCATTCCCCGCATCATTGGCACTAACCGTTTTTCGTCTTTTATGGGTACGGCCGTAGCGGGTTTTCAATATGCTAAAATTGTTAAAATTCCTTGGCGGACGGTTGTTTACGCAGGCATTGGAGCGGGAATAATGGCGTATTTAGGAGCAAAAATTTCGGATTTAATTGAAGAGCAAATCCTGAAACCCATCATCTTAGTATTGATGACCGCCATTGCGATTTATACCTTCAAAAAAAAAGATTTAGGACAGGATGAAAAACTAAAACATGACCTCACGAAAGTACCGCTTTACGGTTTGATGATTGGCTCAATGGCGGGTTTTTATAATGGTTTTGTGGGTCCAGGCACGGGGAGTTTACTGGTATTTGGCTTTGTCAGTATCGTTGGTTACGGCTTTTTGAAGGCTTCGGCAGTTTCAAAAGTGGTCAATGTTATTGCCGACGTTGCCTCTTTAGGATTCTTCCTCACGCAAGGCTACGTACAATTTGAAATCGCTATTCCCATGATGATTTGCAATATGGGAGGCTCGTATCTGGGCAGTAAAATGGCAATTCTGAAAGGTAATTCCTTTGTGAGAACGTTCTTTTTATTTGTGATTTTTGCTTTGATTTTGCGGTTTGGATGGGATGTTTTAAAAAACTATTAAAATCCATGAACAGAAACTACAAAACCCTTACCAAATTGCCTAAAAGCTCAAGGCATAAAAAAAACCTCTTCAAGTGGTATTGAAACGGGCGAATTATCAAAATTTACTTCCATAATATCCGCCATAAAATTCCACCATTTTTTTATAATAGGATTTTGAGATAAATCTTGTGAACCACCCTCACCAGATACCTTTTGGAAAGCAAAAAGGGTATCGGTTTCTTCATCCAAGAAGATAGAATATTCACTTACTCCCGCTTCTTGCAGCACGGTTACGAGGTCTCCCCAGATTTCATTATGACGTTTAACGTATGCTGCCTTCTGTCCAGCATTGAGTTTCATTCTAAAGGCTAATCTATTCATTATCAGTTAATTAATGTATTTATCTCCTCAAACAAAGTCTTCTCGCATGGGCGAAAAAACGTCAATTAATATTCCTTCTTCAAGGCAAACTGCCCCGTGAATGGCGTTTTTGGGAACGTTATATACATCTCCTCCCCTCAAAATTTTAAATTCACCATTAATCGTTATCTCAAAAGTACCACTCGCCACGTAACTAATTTGGAGATGATGATGATGGTGCAAAGTCCCCACTCCGCCCACTTCAAATGCCACTTTCACGAGCATTATATCGGCAGAATAAGACATTACTTTTCTACGAATTTTGGGTTCAACTTGTTCCCATTCAACGTCAGAATCGAGAACTAAGAATTTTTCAAAAAATGGATTCATATATTTAAATTTACTTATTTTTTCTTCATTTTCCTACTTCAAAACCCTTCTCGCATGGGGAACGTTGCTCCTTTTGAGACCCATCTCTTATATCGCAAGATTTGTGATTATTTAGCAATCATCTACTTACAAAATCGAAAATATCTAATCAATTATAGTCTTTATTTTTAAATTCCGAACATATCTATCTTCCCTACAAGGCAAAAAACAAAAAAGTCGAACAAACGCTCGACTCTTTGTAACCTTCTTCTGTTAACCAAAAAACTAATCAATTATAATCTTGGAATAGATGATTGAGAACTTATTGATGAAATTTAATTCTCTAACAATCAACCTATTAATAAAATATTTTCTCTAAAAATCAAATTTTCCTAACACCCCTATGTAGTAAAACCTAATTAGAATGTGCATACATAAATAGCTTATCCTTCAACTCTTTCCTGGCAATATGAATCCTATTCTTCACAGTTCCAATCGGAATATCTAATTTCTCCGCAATCTCATGGTACTTAAATCCACGAAAGTGCATCATGAAAGGTGTTTTATAAGCATCCTCCAAAGCACCCACTGCCTTATTAATATCGTTCATCGCAAACGTACTAATCGCCATGTTATCCGTACTGCTCTCAATTGAATTGATATAATGAAGATTATCCGATGTATCAATGAAGGTATTTTTTCTCACCATTCTCTGATAATTAGTGATAAAAGTATTCTTCATAATCGTGTATAACCACGCTTTCAAGTTTGTACCTTCCGTATATTTGTCACGATTGGTATAGGCTTTTAGCAAAGTGTCTTGCAATAAATCATTCGCTTCTTCGTAATCACGAGTGAGTTTCATGGCGAAAGGTTTCAAAGATTTAGAAACCTTTCCAATATGGAATGTGAATTCTAAGGCAGTCATAATTTTGGTGGTTTGATGTTGTTGTTTTGTTCAACAAATGTAGTATATAATTAAACAAAACTCCAAATTAAATTTGAATTATTTTTAAAAAAATATATCAATAGGTTGCTGTAATCTACAAAATAGGCGAAATAGGCGTTTAAAGCCACTATTTACATTCATTGAATAGTTGTTCATTATAAGGGTATAATAGTTAAACAAATAATTTTAATCGTTTTGTTTAATGAAATGTGTTTTATATTAAACATAAAACCATTTTTGGCTACAATTTCCGAAAATTCTTTAACCCGCAATAGATACTTTTTCAGGAAGTATGTGGCAAAATTATCACTTGCAACAGTGTTGCACAATTGGATAAAAATTACTAAATTTGTAATTCAATTTTTGTTTTTTATGAAAATACACATCATCATATTTACGATAATACTAACCGCTTGGTTTTCCACTTTTGCACAAAACCCCGTGTGTAATTGTACCCTCAAAGGCGTAGTCCACGAAAAGGACATCCACCAAGCCGTTGCAGGGGCAGTAGTATATCTAAAAGGAACAAATATCTCCACCTTTGCCGATGCCAATGGAAAATATTTTTTAAAAAATTTATGTCAAGGAAAGTATATTTTGACTTGCCAAGCAGTTGGTTTTCAGAAGGTTGAAGTAGCAATAAACCTAACGCAAGAACACGATGAAGATTTTTCATTGGAAGACAAAGACGAGCATTTGCAGGAAGTAATCGTTACGGGTAAAAAAGAAGAGAATATCACGCAAACCAAAAATTCGCTCGAAGGACAAGCCCTTGAACAAACTCGTGGGCAAAGTTTGGGCGAATCCTTGAAAGCAATTACGGGCGTAACTTCCTTACAAACAGGCAGTTCCATTTCAAAACCCGTCATTCACGGACTACATTCCAACCGAGTTTTAATTCTGAACAACGGCATCCGACAGGAAGGACAACAATGGGGCAGCGAACACGCACCCGAAATCGACCCCTTCGTAGCCACAAAATTGACCGTTGTGAAAGGTGCATCTGGCGTAAGGTACGGCTCAGATGCCATCGGGGGCGTAATTATGGTTGAACCCGCTGCCCTACCCGACTCTGCCCACATTCACGGCGAAGTTAATACCATCGGTTTTTCCAATGGTCGGCAAGGTGTTTTTTCTGGAATTTTACAAGGAGGAATCTCCGCCTGGGAAGGATTTGCATGGCGTGTACAAGGCACATACAAGCGTGGCGGAGACGTAAAAACTGCCGATTATTTCATGGCAAATACTGGCATTCAAGAACGAAACTTCTCATTATCAATAGGTTACAAAAAACCACATTTTGGCACAGAACTATTTTTCAGTAATTTTGACACTCAATTAGGTATCTTTTTGGGTTCGCACATCGGTAATTTGACCGATTTGAATAATGCCCTCCAAAATCCACGACCCAACGCTGAATACACTCCCACCGAACCCAGTTATGACATTAATCGTCCCAATCAAGATTTATCCCACAACTTACTGAAAATCAAGACTTTCGCCATCACCGAAAATGTAGGAAAGTGGACAATAACCCTAAGCCGTCAATACGACTGGCGGTTGGAATATGACGTGCCACGGGGCAACCGACAACTCAATACCCTCAACTTCAAACTTACCACCTACACGGGCGAAATTTTGTTAGACCATAAAGCCATTTTCAAGAAAATCAACGGCTCAATTGGCTTGAATGGAATGTATCAAGAAAACTTATCATCCTCTTTTGAACTCCGTAAACCCTTGATAAACACCGTATTAATTCCCAATTACCAAGTTTTTACGGGCGGAATATTCTTGATTGAACGTTATGTAAAAAACCGTTGGGAAGTAGAAACTGGACTTCGCTACGACTTCCGAAATGCCCAAGCGTTTGGCTTAAATTCTTCGGGACAATATTTTGATAATTCCTTCAATTTCAATAATTTATCCGCCACCATCGGAGCGAATTATACCCCCAACGATGCCCTAAATTTCAAATTGAACCTTGCCAACGCATGGCGTTCACCAAACATGAACGAGCTATTTTCGGACGGAATCCACCACGGAGCCGCCGCTTATGAAAAAGGAAATATCAACCTAAAACCCGAAGTTGCCCATAATTTATCCCTGACCACCAACTACCAAAAAGAAAAAATAGCCCTTGAATTAACCACCTATCTCAAATACATCAACGACTTCATTTACCTAAAACCACGCACCGAAAATGGCGTTTTGCAAACCGTCCTCACCGTTAGAGGAGCATTCCCCGCCTTTGATTATACCCAAATAGACGCACGTTTTGCGGGCATAGATTTATCAATTAACTATCTGATAACCAAGAAATTATCACTGATAGAAAAATATTCAATCGTCAGAGCCAAAGACATCAAAAACAATCTTTTTATCGTAAATATCCCCACCGACCGTCTGGAAAGCTCCTTAAAATACAGTTTCAAAAAACACGAATCCTACCTGAGCCTAAGCAACCAAATAGTAGCCCAACAAACCCGAGTAGAACCCAATTCCGACTTCCTCGCCCCACCATCCGCCTACACCCTCTGGCGAATAGACGCTGGCATAAAAATCAAGAAAATAGGTTTGGGATTCAGCATCAACAACGCCCTAAACGCCTCTTACCGAGAATATTTAAACCGTTTCAGATATTTTAGTGATGATATAGGAAGGAATATTTCTTTGCGGGTGCGGTGGGTTATGTAACACGAAAAACGTAGCATGGCAATCCTTTGCCGTTTGGTTTAGCAAAATACAGATAGTTAAAAGGCAGTCATTTTTGGAATAACTGCCTTTTTTAAATATTTATATTACTTCTTTATACAAACTAATCAAATCAAAAAACAAAGGATATACCGTATATTGCTCATTTCGGACAAACTGCACTGACATCGTTTCTAATAACACTTCGTAATTAAAATTTTCAGCTCCTAAATAAGTATTAAACCTTCTGATTTTTACAGACTTTTCTGTCTTTAAATTTAAGCCATCTCTACTACCAACACAATACATTTTTTCATTCTCATTTTGGTGAAACCAAATCCCAGAAAGTCCTTTTGTAGTTTCAATATTCCTTTTTATTCCTTTTTCAAAGTTAAACAGCACTCTCTCATCAGGTTCTTCTATTTCAATACACACATTTGGTGCGAAAACAAACCGAGATTTTGCCATCATAGTATCATCAAATTTACCATAATTTTTAGCCTTAAATTTTTCAACCACGTAATTCCAATCAATATTTAATTTTTCAAGTATTTCTAATCTTTTAGTTTTACCATAATAGTTTTCCAAATTAATAAACTGAAAATTATCATTCTCTATGAAAAGCAAAGTTTTACCAAATTGCCAAACAAATTCTCTCATCTTCCCGCCCATTTGATAAGTACCTGCCGTCAACAAAGGGAAATTATTTTCCGTAACTGAAAGTTTTTTTATGATAAACGTTTTAAGATATAATTCATTAAGGCAAACTTTTAGTTTATTATCCCATTTTTTTACCTCTCTTTTATGTGTTATTTCAACGTATTCCTTAGCAACTAATTTAAAGACATCATACTCAAAATATTTTTCCCAATTTTCACTATACCGTTCTTCTCCATTTTTTGTTAATGGTTCGTTCAAATTAATGTTAATACTTTGTTTAGGTATGTGTTTGTACGAGTCATAAAACTTACGTTTAGGGTCTTCAAAACCTTGTTTCCCTAAAAAACAAAGTTCAGTTTCTGTAATAATTTCGCCCTCATCATCTCTTTTTTCTACATCTCTTGTAAACTCCCTTCCACTAACATCGTGTAAGATTAAAATAGGTTCAATGAACGCCTTATTGTTCAATTGGTCTATGTCTAATTCTTCAAATTTAATGTTTAGACTATTTCCATAGGTTTTATTAAACAAATCTACATACACTTGACAAGTCATTTTATTGAGCAACTCACCTGTTTCAATATCTCTCAACCGATTGTCAAGAACATAAATTATTTTTAATTGTTGTATTGATAAGCCAGTTTGGTATCCAGTTTTAGAAGGATAGATTGCTTGTGGCTTATATTTTTTCTTAACATCATATTCTTTACGCTGTATTACATTTCCTAAATATAAATTCAAAAAAGTAATAAATTTTTTCTGAAAGTAATAGGTAATATAACCCCTTGTATTTTCTACATTATCTCCTTCTAAATACCATTCAAGCTCCGCTCTTTTTTTAATATTAGTATTTTTAAATTTCCAAATTTTACCCCCTGATTTCACATAATCTTCTATTTTATTGGGTCGTAATTGTCGAAAATAGGATGGTAACTCATCTACTTTCTCGAAATATGGATTGTAAAAATGTTGTTTTTTTTCAAAGTTTATCTGACTCACATGGTGTACAAAATCAACGGCTTTAGGAACTACATGAAATTCATCAAATTTTTCACCGATACTCTTATCATGTTTAATATCAAATTGAACAGATGTTAATAAATAGTCAGTCTTTTGTTTACCAAATACATAAAAATGACTTTGACAAACCTTTCTATCGTCTGATTCCTCAATTTCATATAAATATTGAGCCAACAAAATTTTGGTTAAAATATGGATTTTATCACGTATTCCTTTTTCATTTGGAGTTAATAACTCATTCCAATTTACAACTTGTGGTTTTCCTTCAATATCTAAATCTTCAAAGCTAAAATTAGGTGCTTCTACATTTTTAGGATATAAAACGTAAAAACTTGCAGGTGTTTGCATCGAATGAAAATAAAAAGGATAATCAAAAGCATCCTTGTAAGCCACAATTAATTTAGCGTAAAGATTTTTATCATTTTTTTGTCTGAAATTATAAGTACCAAATTCATATTTACAAAGCTGAAAGTCCGCTTCTAATTTAGAGAAATCTATTTTATTTGTTTCAATTTTAAAATTTGTGGAAATAATCATAATCTATCGTGTAAATGGTTTAAAAATGTTTGAAATCCCTCTAATAATATATTTGGTTCATTTTTATCAAGCATACCAAAAATGATGATAATTTTTGCTTTATCGTAATCGAATTGAACATCTACTAATTCATCACCAATCACATCATAATATCTTCGTGGTCTATCTTCTTTACCAAAGGCATTTATGTAAATCAATTTAGCGTCTTTTGTATGATGATACGTTTGTATTTGTTTAAGTTTTTCAATACCTTTTTTTGCAAAGTAATCCTCATTTAGCTTGGGGTGAAAAAGTGGGTCTCTTTCATCCAACGAAAATTTCATTAAGGTACTATCACTATAATTCTTCGCATCAATGTAAAACGGTTTTCCACTAATTTTTAAATCAGCAAATTCAAAAAGTTCATTAGGTATTTCGTCATCATTTAACTCAATATTTTGTTTTTTTAAAATTGCCTTTACACTCTCTTCTCCAATAGCACCAGATAAAATACATTGATAGGCATAAGGGGTTAAAAACTTTCCGTGATTATTAAATCCTCTATCAAACTTTAACTCAAAATGGGTTGTAATTATATCGTTTTGACTTACTAAATCATATACACTATTCAGAATCCAAGGCTTGAAATTGCTATTCTTTTTGTCCTTTGGTACAAGGTTTTTGTCCTCATCTATCCACAAGCATTTTTCAATGTAATCATAATAATCTGTTTGAAAAACACAATTATATTTCTCCAAAGCTACAAAATCATGATTCAAAACTTGGTCTCTAAGGATATTCCATTCTTTTCGCCAGTCATTAGCTTTGGGATTATTAGGGTTTTTACGAAGTAGATTTAAGTTATCCAAAAGTCCTCTTATAGATTCACGACAAGCTTCGTCTATTCTTTGTAAATCCTCTTGCTTGATGATTTCGATTTCTTTACCTTGATTTTTATAATTTTCTGCAATCTGTTTAAATGTTTCCTGTAAATTATTTGAAAAGTAATTTTTTAGTCTCTCTCTCACTGAAAAATATTGTTTATCAGTTACAAATTTTTCCAAAATATTATACACAGAATCTTCTAATCGTATTGTTTGATTTTCCATTTTCTCCCATACACGCTCAATACGACCCAAAGCCTGAATAATAACAGATAACTGCCCCATCATACCGTCTGGCGTATTTATATAAAGGCGATTAAAATTTCCACTATCCCTAATATTTCCAAGATAATTTCTGAATTGTTGCTTTGTAATTCCCCCATTAGCTTGTTGGAGTTTTGCTAAATAATAGATATTTGTTTTGATAGTAGCATTTTTCTCTGATTGGTCTTTTTCTTCTTCAAATTTAGAAAAGAAGTAAAAAGGTAAATCTAAAAGATGAATATTATGAAAATCTTTTTTAGGTTTATTTCTTGTCATTTCTTCTTTTGTAATCTCTGGTGAATGATATTGAAGATTTATACCATTCCCCGCAGAAGCATATTGCGTAATTACGATTACAGGTTTTCTTTTCCTAAAAAGCCCATAATATTTCTGTTTATTGGCATCTTCCTTCTGAATATCTTTACCCTTTTCAGCATCATAGAAAACAATTATAAAATCTTGTTCACACATATTAATTTCATAGAAAGAAAACCAAACACCATCCTCTTCCGATAGTTTTTCTTCGATGTTCCATAATCTACGATTTGTCCCGTCTTTTTTGTTATCGAAAAACCATTTGATTTGCTTAAAAGTGGAATAAAACAACAAGTGAGTGTCTATTTTTCTTTCTTCTGCATTTTTATTTTCTAATATCCAAAAAAGGGTTGAGAAGAAATTTTTTAGCCTATTTCGAAGAAATTTCATTTTCCCATTGTCAAAAATAGGATTTCCAAAATCATCCTTGGGTTTCTCCTTAACCCATTCTTCAATGAAAGCATTTATTTGCTTTTGTAATACAACTGCATGACTAAGTGAATCAGCCTTAAGTACTTGAATTTTATTTTTTCTACGATTTGCTTTGTCAATATTTGCCTGTTGAATACATGACTTATCTTCATCATCAGGTTCAATATAGTTACTTCCTAATTGCTCCTGTAACCATCGAATATCAAAATTTTTAACCAGCCGAGGTATTTCGGCAGTTGCTGAAAGACCGAAAACCAGATTGTGTTTTGCCAAACCTAATAAAACTTTTTCGGGAGTTGTAAAAATAGCGTAGTATTTTAAATACACTTCATCGGGGTCATATTCATCTTGTAAATCATGAATTTCATAAAGTCCAAAGCCGTTATATTGTAATTTGTCATAATTACTATCCGCTTTTTTAGGATATAATGGATATTGTTTTACACTTCTTAAAATTCGTTGAAAAGTATCAGAAGTCTCAAAACAATATCTCATCATTGATTTATAAAGAGAAGGCTCTGTAATTTCAATTTCTTTGAAGATACGAATTATTTCTGCCACAGACCTATTGACAGTGTTGAATAATACAAAAGCTGTTGCACCTTTTTCGGATTTACTTTTTTCAAGCGTTAGATTAAAAGTTCCCTGTCTTACTTTTGGTTCTTCCAAATAAAAAACTCTATCAAAAATAGTGTACCGAGTCTGAAATATTGATTTACCTTTAATTTTAGGTTCGTTGCAAATGAAGTGATTAATTTCTGGATAATTAATTCCGTAATCTTTTGATAATTGAGCAATACGATTTATAACAGTATCAATATCTTCTTTCAGTTGTATTTGAGAGTCATTTTTTAATAGGAAATTTTGATACGGTAATTTATTTCTTGTCATAGCCAAGTAAAACTCCTCTACGAATTTGAAGGGATAATTTATTTCCAAATCCTTGGCTAATAGGCTAATCAAATCGTTTTCTAAAAAATCAAATTCATCAAGAAAAATTATATTACCTCCATTTTTCTTTCTATTCTCATTGTTCAAATGATATAAATTCACGCTATGACTCCCATCAAAGAAACCGTGAAAGGCTTTTTGAAGCGTTACCAAAAATATCTTTTTATTACTTGTTTTAAAGTCTATGTAAGGAAATAATTTCAACACTATGACATTCGCTGCCAATGTGTCATAATCTCCAACACTGAACCCATTTTTTATTTTTTTTAAAACTTCTAAATCTTTATCACTATATTTATCTTTTTCCTCAGTAGTAATATTAACTGACAAACTATACTCTTTAACTTGCTTAGATACTCGCATTATACTTTTAAAAAAATTCATCACAATTCGAGTTCTTTCTCTAATCAATTCATTCCCCTCGGGACTTTTTATAAAACTCAGATTAGCTCCGTTTGATACAATAAAGTTTATAGCTTTTTTAACATCAGCTATTTTTGAAATTCTATTTTTGATGAATAGTAAATAATTAAAGTAATTCTTTACTATTTCATTATCAAAAAGTTCATTAAGTTTACCTTGATTATTTGTTTTTACAATTTCTAATAAAATCTCAAAATCACTTCTTTGATGTATAAACACCTCTTGTTTGAAATCTTTACGTAAATCAGCTTTGAGTTCTTCCAACAGCTGTATTCTATTTGCTATATAAATAAATTTTTTGTCAATATTTTTAGGTTCTTGTATGACGGAAGTAATACCACTCGTTTTCCCCAAGCCTGTTCCGCCCAAAACTAATTTTAATCCAGAAGAATATTTGTTGATTGTATTTTGATAATAATTGAAGAAATGAGACATTATTTTTTTTAATAGGTTAAATTATGAGCTATGCAAAATATGAATTAATTGTTTCAAATCAGAAAATAAAATGTAAAATATTAATTAGCCACTTCAAAGGAATGAATATAGATTTTATGGTCGTGCAAGATATGTATTTTATAGAGAAATTTAGATAAATTAAATGCGAAATTTTAAGGTATCTCATACATTTTCTATTCGAAACGCAAAAACCCTCATACAATAAATGTACAAGGGTTCTAATTAATGTATTTGGGGTTTATTTACTTTCCCGCATGTGATTGCAGTATCATCAACGGCAGTAGGCTTAACTTCTCTGTTCGAGATGGGAAGAGGTGAACACTACTCCTATCAACCCCATAAAGTCTTTTTAGTTAATAAGTAATAGTTAATAAGTAATAGTTTTGAATCACTACAACGCTACTAAACTATTGCTGATATTCCCTAAATTTCTTTAAAGGACTTTGAGTTACTCTTTTTAAGGTCTAATTAAAGCATTGAATAACTATTAATTATTCTCTGTTAATTATTCATTAGAAAGAACATTGTCAATATTGTGAAAGATTTTGAGCGAATAAGATTATTATTGATTATTCATCAGTGTAAATAATAAGCTGTTGGGTAATTAGTATGGCTCGACTTTGGTATTTCTACCTTTACATCTGCCACCTATCAAGGTCGTC
>JBBRMR010000060.1:0-32843 GCA_038230735.1 Cytophagales bacterium | reverse complement strand
CTTTTACTCATATGTTGGCAGCAATGTGTGCCTACTCTTTTTACCAGAGAAAACCCAAAGTTTCTATCCAAACCCACAAAGCCTTAAAACAATATAATGGCCTGATTGCCGCTTAGAATATGAAAAGTTCACGTTAATTTAAACTCCCAAGCGGGCTACTACTATGAAAAAAATGATACTTTTTGGCACATTTTTGAGTGGGTTTTCACTCAATGTCATCGCACAATCGTCTGATATTCAAAAGTCTATCACCATTACGCCAACGCTTTCTGTCCAAAATCTAAATTGGCTCGAAAGCGGAACACTCGGCAGTGCATCGCTGAAAATTCAAACGCATCTTTCTAAGAAAATAAATTTGTCCGTTGAAGGTGGAATTTTCAAGAGTTTGGGAATAACCAATCCCACTTTCAATAATATCAATCCTGTCTTTTCTTTTTCGTGCATAGCAACTCCTTATGATAAATCAGGAGCAATTGCTACTTCACCAGCGGGAATCGGCACACCCACATCGGGCATTCCAAAAACCTATCTTCAAGGTAGTTTTGTCAATGTTGATGCGGGAATTCCTATCAAATTGGGTGATAGTTCAAAGTTTTCGATTGAGCCTTTTGTGGGACTTGAAGGCAAAATCTGGAATCGTTCGGCAGAATATGGAAGGGAAGGGAATATTACTACCTTTGAAGAAAAATATAAGTTTTTATCCCCTTCTTTGGGAGCAAAATTGAATTATACCAATAAATCAAAAGTGAAAGTAAGTCTTAGAATATCAACCAGTTATCCAATTATTGCAAAAGTGAAAACGGATGAAAAAAATCTGACCTTACCAAATACGGAAATTGATTTAACCAAAATGCTTTCTCCCTCAATTGAGTTGGGAATGAGAGTGAAAAAAGTAACGATAAAACTCCGTTACGAGCGTATTAATTTTGGTACTACTGATACTATCAGAGGCTACTCAATGCCATCGTCAAGTGCCAATGTTTCGGGTGTTTCGATTGGGTATGATTTTTAGATAAATTCTTAATAACTAACCATTTATGAAAGATAAATCTCTTCCTCCCTTCGTCAAATCTTGGCGGCAATTATACTGGCTCGTGGTGGCGAATCTCATTCTGATGATTGCCTTATTCTCCCTTTTTAGTGAATATTTTAGTTAATTAATAGTCAAGCTTACGGTTTCCGAACATCAAGCATCGAATGACGAATATCGAAACATAATGACAAATATAGATTGGTTAGTTTTAGTGATTACTTTGGGGGGAATTGTGGGTTTTGGGTTTTGGAAAGGGCGGGTTTCTTCGCAAAATATTGAGGGATATTTATTGGCAGACCGTCAGATGCCGTGGTATCACGTTACGCTTTCGGTGATGGCAACGCAGGCAAGTGCCATTACATTTTTATCGGCTCCTGGACAGGCTTATACTGACGGAATGCGATTTGTTCAGTTCTATTTTGGGCTTCCTTTGGCAATGATTGTGCTGTCGGTAACGTTCATTCCGATGTTCAAAAAGATGAATGTTTATACTGCTTATGAGTTTCTGGAAGGACGCTTCGACCTGAAAACCAGAGTGTTAGCTTCATTATTATTTCTCCTCCCACGGGCTTTATCTACGGGCGTAACCATTGCTGCCCCTTCCATTATTCTCTCCGCTATTTTGGGCTGGAATCTCTATTGGACGAATATCCTCACGGGGACAATCGTAACGATTTACTGTATGTTTGGGGGTTCAAAAACCATTTCTTATACTCAGCTCCAACAGATGTTTGTGGTTTTAATTGGAATGTTTTTGGCTGGGTATATGGTTGTTCACTTATTACCCACCGAAATGGGTTTTGTCGATACCCTAAAAGTAGCGGGGAAAATGGGGAAATTGAACGTAATTGATTGGAAATTCGACCTCAATAATCGTTATAATGTGTGGTCGGGCTTGATTGGTGGATTCTTTTTGCAATTATCCTATTTTGGAACTGACCAGTCGCAGGTGGGGCGTTATCTTTCGGGCGAATCGGTGGGGGAAAGTCGCTTGGGATTGTTAATGAATGGTATTTTTAAAATCCCGATGCAGTTCTTAATTTTACTGGTTGGAACTTTGGTTTTTGTGTTTTATCAATTTCACCAAGCACCCTTATTTTTCAACCAAACAGAATTACAGAAAGTAGAGCAAACGACTGAATATCAAAAGATTACGGAGAGAAATGCCAATGTTTTTGCTCAGAAAAAAATAGCCGTAGAATCTATGTTTTCCGCCATGCAAGCCCGTGATGAAGTGGCGATTGATGCTCAGAAAATCAAGGTTTTGGAGGCAGATCAACAAGCAAATGCTTTAAGAACAGAAGTAAAAGATTTAATCAAGAAGACCGATAAATCTGCCGATGTTAATGATACCAATTACATTTTTTTATCATTCGTAACCAAATATTTACCCCGAGGTATGGTTGGATTATTGATTGCCGTGATTCTGTTGGCTTCAATGGGTTCAATGGCATCGGCATTTAGTTCGCTTACATCCAGTACCATTGTGGATATTTATCAACGCATGATTCACCCGCTTGATACGGAACAGCATTTCTTGAATGCTTCCAAAATTTCTACTTTGTGTTGGGGAATTTTCTGTATTATTGTGGCAGAATTTACCGCCAACATTGGGAGTTTGATTGAAGCCGTAAACATATTAGGCTCATGGTTTTACGGAACAATCTTGGGAGTTTTTTTAGTGGCTTTTTACTTCAAATCCATTAAAAGTAATGCCGTATTTTGGGCAGCCATCATTGCCGAAGGAATCGTGATTTATGCGTGGTGGATAGATTTAACGGCGTTTTTGTGGTTAAATTTGATTGGGTGTGTAGCGGTGATTGTGATAGGTTTTCTATTTCAAATGTTTCAAAACCAACTCAAAGTCAGGTAAAATATCTTCGCCAGAAACCGTTTTGTCAAAGCCCTCAATGATATGCACTAAACCTTCTTCACGATAGACATACACTTTTTCGGTTTTAGGATTTATTAACCAAGCCATCAAACACCCATTCTCTATCCAATCTTCCATTCGTTTTGAAGAAGACTTTAAGGTATTACTGTCCGACATCAATTCGATGATAAATTCTGGGCAAACGTAAGGAAAAGTCTTTTTATCGGCATTGTATCGTTGAGCAAATCTCTCATTAGAAATCCAAGCGGCATCGGGGGCTTTCACGGATGTATCGGGCAAAATATAACCGCCATTTGATTCAGAAACTCTTCCTGATTTATTTTTAAAATTCCAGTTTGCTAACTGACGTACAAGTTCTGAATTATCAAAACTGGTTTCGATTAAGGTTGGTGGCATAATTAAGATTTGACCCTCTTTTGAACGTTCCACTTGCCAGTCTTTATTGAGCGTACAAAACTCAAAGAAATCCTCATCGTTCATGATTGAACGAGGCATTTCAATCTTAAAGACATTGGTTTGTAATACTTCAAATACTGACATGGCTGGTTAATTTGGAGATTGGGAAATGTATTAATACAAAATTGGCTCACTAATTATCAAAAATACAAAATTTCTCGTATAATAAATTTTCAAATTGAATCTACTCCTTTAAAGCCGTAGAATTCGGACTCACTGCTTTCTGCATTTTCTTTTTTTCTGAGAAAATATAATTAAAACTCTTAGTATAAAGCAAACTGGCACCACCCGCCGTGAAGGTTTGGCTGTTGCTCAATGCTCCCGCAATGGACGTTTGGAGGTTACGGTTATACGTTTTGAAACGCAAACCTCCATCTTTGGTGATGTACCATTCCAATGCCCAGTCGCCAATGAGTGATTGAGCATTGGTTTGATTTGATGCCGTTGTGAAGCCACCGCTGCGAGTTAATCGGAAACGATTATTAAAATTATAGGACAATCTCAATTGTAAATTATTGATTAAATCTTGATTAAGAGCCGTTCCATTTACCGATAAATCCACGTTTAAATTAGGGTCAATTTGTGAAAAAGCACTACTGATTTGATTAGAAAGCAATTCTGAGAGCGTACTCACTAAATTGATAGAGGCAAAAGCCGAACTTCCCTGTGGCAACATAGAGTTTAATAAAAGCACATTACTCACTTGACGATTTAACTCTTGCTCATCCGTCCTGATTCTATTTTCAAAAGCTGTTACGTTTGAATTAAATAGTGAAATTTGCGGATAATCATGCAACTTCATATCGAAAGTAATGGTAGGTTGCAACAAACGATTTTTTAGATTTATGGTAACATCTACTGGATAACGGCGAGTATTTTCAGTCTGATTTTTCAAACTTCCGTTGCTACCAGTTGTATCAATTACTGACCCTAAATAACTCAAATTTTGCGTGTAAGTTGCCTTAATATCCAAAATGGCTTCATAAGGATTGCCCGACCATGAAATTCTACTGCCTTGTTTGATACTAAACTTCTTATTTAGGATATTTTGGAAGGTAAAAGTATAGTCGCCACGTTCAATATTATAGTCGCCCGTCATGTCGAAACCGCCTCTGGTATCCACTTTTAAGTTGATTTTTCCTGCTCCATACGCCCGCATGATGTCGCCCGTTTGCTTGTCAAATTGCACCTCTCCGTAGGCTTCTGGCGTGAGTTGAAAGTTCAAATCCATCTTGATTCCGCTGGTACTTACTTGCGTAATTCCTTGTTTTTTGTTGATAGAATCTCGCTTAATAACCGCACTCAGGAATTCTATATCTTCTTGACCACCAGCATCTTGTGCCTTATCAAGTGGAATGTATAAACGGGTTCCTCTATCACTTTTTACATCAGTCGTGATGGTTAAATCATTGAATGAACCGCCCAAATTCAGCTTGCCCGTTGCGTAAGCCGTTCCATAGTAAAGGTCATTGTCTTTGCGAGTGGTATTCAAGATTTTGAAGCGGTTAATATCTGCCTGCAGCTGTACATTAAAGTTTTTATAACCATCATAAAAAATACTACCTTTCAATGTTCCTTTGTTGCCTTCGTCATCGGATAATCGTAATGATTTTGCTCGAATTTCGTCGGGTTCAAAGGTTAATTTATCCTCAAAATTCAAGACAGATTTTAAATAATCGAAGAATAATGAGCCTCTCTTGATGTCAATTGCTCCTTCTAAAATGGGATGAGATAGATTGCCCGAAACTTTAATCATGCCATCGGCAACGCCACTAATATTTGAGAAAAGTCCCTTGGTGAATGGCTCTAAAATTTGGAGATTGGTTTGGTTTAAAGTTGCCAATAAATTCAGTGATTTCTCTTTGTTTTTAGGGTCATAAATTCCTTTCACTGACAAAATTTTATTATTCAACCTTTCCAATGAATAATCAAGATTTAGAATCTGTTTTTCGTTGTCAAAAACGCCATTTCCTGTAATATTTCCGAATAAAAAATTATCAATCGCCAAGCCCTCGATGGACAAATTACTCTCAGCATTGACATTCTTATAGACGTTCCTTAAATCTAATTCTCCATTCACCAAACCCTTGACGTTCAAGGATATAAGTGGAGCAAGGGTTTCTAATTTAAAGTTTTTGGCTCTGAATTTTAGGGGTTGGAGAGAATCCTGCGAAATCAAACCGTCTAAGGCAATGAACTGGTCTAAGTTGTTAATAATGAAGTTTTCCGATTTTAATTCACTACCGATAATAGTCAATAAATTATTAGGATTAATGGTCCAGTTTTGGTCTAACAAACGAAACTTTGACCGTTTGAATTGTAGTTCTAAACCATCTTGAATAAACTTTAATGTACCGTTCAAATCGGCTCGGTTTTGCGTACCCGTTTGCTTTAATCCGCTCGTGAAGGCAATTCGGTCTTTCTCCCAAGAGGCTTCCGCTTCGAGGTTTTCTGTGGGAGCTAAAACGCTGATTTTCTGGTTTTTAGAATTCAAAATCAAGGAAGCCAATACTTCTGGATTGTTATAAAATTTTGAACTGTTTAAATCAATTTCGGATTGATAAAACTTATATTTTTCACTTAAAAAAAGCGTATCAATTTTAGAATTTAGGGCAAAAATAGACGTGTTGCCAATGCCAAAATTACCCTCAATTAAGGTCTTTTTAGAGATATGTCCTTCGGGATAAACGAAGGCTAAAATAGGGTCAAAGTTTTTTAGAAAGAACTGATAATCAATCTTATACACTTGTGGAAGCAGCGGTGATTTTTTGGCATAATACGCCTGACGAGTAGCTTCATCACCCGTGAAATAGATTTTATATTCTTCGACTAACATCTTCAAATCTTTGATGGCTTGCGAAGGTTGGAAAGTTCCCGTAAAATCCAGATTCACCAAGTCGGAATGTAAGGCTAAACGCCTTGAACTCTCATTAATTTGCGATAGAATTTGCAGAGAATCCAAAATTAAATTTTTCTTTTCGAGGGTAATATACGTATTCAAAAAGTTGGCTCTACCAATCAAATTATCCAATTTCCGACCCTTTGACTGCACGTCTAAAATAGTCGAAATTCGCAAATCTTCTTTGGTAAAATTAAGTGCTTTGAGATTGGCACGGGTCAATTTTCCTAATAAATCTACTTGGTCTTTGCCTTCTCGCAAATCCACTTTTCCAAATAAATCAAAAGTCAAATTGGTGTCTTTTACTGCCACTCTGCCATCAAATAATTGTTTGGAAAGTTTGCCGTTCACGTAGATATTTTTGTAAGAATATTTATTGTAAACGAATTGTTTAACGTTGCCATCAAAGTCTAAAATGGCATCTTTGATGGATAAACCTTGCCCTTTTACCTTGCCCGAAAGCGTCAAATCGCCAAAGTCGCTCGCATCTTCAATCAATTTGCTTAATTTGAAATTTTCTAATTTTAACGTTCCGTCATAGGTAGTATTAGCAGAATTGGGTTTCAACGCCATGGCTAAATCGACATCTACTTTACCCAAATCCGATTCCATCAAACCCGTGGTTTTAAAAGTAGAGGTCGTTCCCACAAACGTTCCATCGAACATTACATGACCAAATTTTTCGAGGTTTTTTGCGGTACTTTTACCAATATATTTTTCTAAATCAGTTACTTGTACATACGATTTACGCATCTTCAAGTCCATGAAAGTTTTAGGAATATCGGGTAAACCTTTGAAGGCAAAATCTCCTTTCAGTTTGGATTTATTACCAAAATATAAATCAAAATTTCTGAGTTTAAAGTCATCAACGGTACCGTCAAAATTGCCGTTTAGATAGTAAATATCCTTGAAATCATACATAGAATTGACGATGCGACCAATGTCATTCGTGAAGACCACCGAAGAGTCAAAGTCGGCTTGCATTCGCACCTTAGAGTTCCAATATTTAAAATCCTTCTGACTTTTATAAGACATTCTGATTTTGTTTCGGATTACGGTATTGTTTACCCGCAACAATAAATTATCAAATCTCATTTGCGTATCCGATATTAAGAAGTTGGTTTTCAGGGTTTTAATCTTAAAATCAGAATATTTATCATAAGCCCGAATAACAGCTTTAAAGGAAACTGTATCTCGTATTAAAGTAAAATCTTTGAGTTGGGCATTAAGGTCGTCAAGTTTAAAATGATAATGGTCGAATGAACGTCTATTGTTCATAGGTTTTTCCGATTCATCGTCCATCATTAAAATCCCTTCTACAATTTCAGCATCGTTAATGATGAAAGGCGTAGGAGTAGATTTCTTTTTAGGCGTGGGAGATTCAGCCAATTTATTGATTCTACGGATAAACTCGTCAATGTTCAAATCACCTTTTTTATCGGTAACTAACTTAATAACAGGACGGTACAATCTAAGATAGTCCAGTTGAGTCTTAGTAGAATCACCTGTTACACCCAAAAGTGGAACGGTTAAATTGAGTAATCTTCCCGCATCAAAATCAATGTCAATCCTCTGAATATTAATCATTTGATAGCCTTGATAGTCTTTTATACGCACGCCTTCAAGTGTGGCTTCGTCCATGAAACGGAGAGTAAGTTTGTCAATTTCGATGGGATAACCCAGTTTTTGGGAGAAGATGGGGGCATAATATTGAGCCAAACGAGTCTGAACGAAGGGATTTCGTCCCGCAAAAACCACCAAAACCACAATCAAAAGCACCCCTATGATGGCATAAAGGATAGTTTTGATGAGTATTTTGAAGATTTTTAATACCATTTTATCTTATCTTTGTAACATTATGACCATTTTAGCCATTGAATCTTCTTGTGATGACAGCTCGGCAGCTGTTATTATCAACGGCAAACTCTGTTCCAACATTGTAGCAAGCCAGGGTGTTCACACCAAATGGGGTGGGGTAGTTCCTGAATTGGCGAGTCGAGCTCACCAGCAATATATCGTACCCGTTGTGGCGGAGGCACTTGAAAAAGCAAATATAACCAAATCCGACCTAAATGCCATTGCTTTCACTCGTGGACCTGGACTTTTAGGCTCACTTTTGGTGGGAACTTCCTTTGCCAAAGCCCTTGCGATGGGTTTGGATATTCCTTTGATTGACGTAAACCACATGCAAGCCCACGTTTTGGCACATTTTATTGAAGAACCAAAACCGCAATTTCCCTTCTTGTGCCTCACCGTGAGTGGTGGACATACGCAAATCGTATTCGTCCGTTCGCCTTTGCACATGGAAATAATTGGCGAAACCCAAGACGATGCCGTGGGAGAGGCTTTTGACAAAACGGCAAAACTTTTAAATTTGCCCTATCCAGGCGGACCTTTGATTGATGAATACGCCAAAGAGGGTAATCCAGCACGTTTTGAATTTCCGATGGTAGAGATGAAAGGCTTGAATTATTCTTTTTCGGGTATAAAAACCGCATTTTTATATTTCTTACAAAAAGAAACCAAAAAAAATGCCAATTTTGTTGAACAAAACCTCGCTGATATTTGTGCTTCTATGCAATCTACGCTCATAAAAATCCTTTTGCAAAAACTCAAAAAAGCCGCAAAACAGTATAAAATAAATGAAATCGCCATTGCAGGAGGGGTTTCGGCAAATTCTGGATTAAGGGCTGAATTACAAAAATTAGGCGAAACCGAAGGTTGGAATATTTATATTCCCGCCTTTCAATACTGTACAGATAATGCGGGAATGATTGCAATGGCAGGACATTTCAAAGCGGAAGAAGGAGCGTTTTGTTCACAAGAGGTAAGTCCGTTACCGAGAATGGAATGGTAAATTATTAAATAATGATGAAAAAAATTAGAGTAGCCGTAGCCGATGATCATACAATTTTTCGTCGTGGAGTAGTTTCATTCTTACGAAATAATGAAGATTTCGATGTCGTTTATGAGGCTTCCAACGGTCAGGAACTGATTGACGGAATACCTGTACATAATCCGCAAGTAGTTTTGATGGATTTGACGATGCCTGTTTTAGACGGTATTCGTGCTACTGCCAAAATAAAAGCCGTTTATCCAGAAGTGAAAATTATCATTATTTCCATGCACGATGAAGACCATTTTGTCTCGCATTTAATGGAATTGGGAGCAAATGGATATCTATTGAAAGATGCCCATCCTGATGAAGTGGAAAACGCAATTTATACCTGCCACAACGAAGATTATTATTACGGAGCGTTCCTTTTGCGGGTTATGCACAACCGTTTGATTAATAAATCATCTCGGAAGAAGAATCTTACGCTAAATAATGAAATTAACCTGACCGACCGTGAATTGGAAGTTTTAGAACACATCTGTGAAGGCACAACCGCTCCACAAATTGCTGATATGGTGAATCTCAGCGTTAGAACCGTTGAAGGACATCGTAATAGAATTATGGAAAAAACGGGGACTAAAAATATTGCAGGATTGGTGGCTTGGGCGGTGCGAAATGGCGTTGTTTAGATTTTCGTGATTCGATGTTTGATATTCGGATTTACGAACATCAAACATTGAATCACGAAAATCTAAATTAATACACAAAAATAACCGTTGGATTCATCGGATAACGCCCAAATTTATCTCCGTAAATGGCTAAACCGTTTGGCAAACTATCTTCTACTTCCAATCTGATAATAATTTCTCCTGTTGTTTTGGCTTTTTCAAGAGCTTCTTTGGGAATATTCACACTGACTCGATACCCATACGAACCCGCTTCGTGCAAGAGTTTTTTATCCTGCGGTTGATAATGCCAAGATAGAATTCCCCGATGGTCGGCGGGGTCATTGGGTAGATCATATTTTCCCGCTGAAATGCCATTGATTTTGACCAAAACTGCACTTGGAAATCTTGAAGTATCGGTCATGGGATATGAATTTTTATTCTGACTTGGCTCTGCTTTTGCCCCCAACATATAGTCATCATTTGTTATTTTAGTATTTTTCATATCCTTGACAAATAGTTGTTTTGCCGACAGTTCAGCTACAAATGAAGCACTTGAAACGCTCCCTAAATTAATCTCAGAGGAAACCTTTACTTTATATTCAAAATAGCCCGAACCCGCTCCGTTTACCTTCAATCCATCCAAAATATTCCACTGTTTTTTTGACCATTTGGCATCACTAAAATTCTTTGGTTCTATGCTCAATAATTTGACCTTTTTGCCATCTAAAAGCGTCATTTCAGTCGGTAAATTTCCTTCTACAATAAAAGTTGTAAAGTTACGGTGAACTACTAATCCCTTTTTATCTTCCAAAATTAACGACACAATAACGACCGCTTTTTCATCGGGCATTGTCAATTTCAGGGGTTCTAATTCCTTCTGTAACCATGCTTGATACGGAACGGTTTTATTAGTAGTCATCCACATTTTTTTCTGTCCCAAAGCATCATAACCGTACATTTGTATTTTCAGATTTAACTCATTTCCTAAGTCTTTATCCGTCATTACTGACAAATAAAGCGGTAAAGAAATTTCTTCTTTGGGCTTCACGCTTCGACTAATTTCATTGCCTGCTGAAAGATAAATATCGGAATGAAAATCCTTAATTGCCATGCCTTCCACCAATTCGCCAACACCTGTTTCTTTCTCGGAACGGTCGAAACGGAAATAGCCATTCCATTCATTAATCACATCGTGGTGTTCGGTATAAAGCCAGCCCGCAATTTTCGGAAATTTCCTAAAACTATTCATCATGCGGTGATAGTCCCAAGACCAATCTACATCGCCCGTACTGCCGTCATATCCCCACACATTACCACATTCAGAGTTGATATTGGGAACATCAGTTTGTTTATAACCTGGCTCATAATGATATTGACTACCCACGAAAGTCTTATCTGAAATTTCCTTTAACTTTGTCTCCCACGTAGCCCCAGGGAAGTATTCATGCCATGAATTGATGTCGGTTTCAGTATGTCCCGCCCCACAACAAATGGAATTGTCTTCCACTAAACGAGTAGCATCCAATGATTTTGCCAAACGATAAACGGAAGCAACCCATTGTTGGGTTTCGGGCAAATAAATACTTTGCTTTTTGCCATTTACTTCTCTTTTAGTCTTTAATCCCCACGTTTCATTAAAGGTTATCCAAGAAAAAATGGCAGGGTGATTGTAGTCCCTTTTTATCATTTCTTTTAAGGTGAATTCTGATTCTTCACGAGCATTTTTATCAGGTTCTCCCCAAAAATTGGGCAAGTCAGACATCACTAAAACGCCCAATTTATCCGCCCAATAGAGTTTTCGAGGTACATCCACTTTAATGTGAGTACGGATGCCGTTCAGACCAATTTTTTGTGCCAATACAATTTCATTTTTCATAAATTCATCACTCGGAAAAGTATAAAATCCCGTTGGATGATAAGACTGGTCGAGGGTGAGTTGCAGATAAATGGGCTTATTGTTGAGTGCCACATACATATAATTAGTATTGGGCAAATAAGTAGTCGAAATTTTACGCATTCCAAAATACGATTTTACCTCATCATCGCCCAATTTGGCAGTTGTATTGTATAAAAATGGGTCTTCCAACGTCCACAAATGAGACGAAGTAATGGGAATTATGAAAGAATATTCCATTTTGTTTTTCGGGAAAATCTGATTCATTTTCGCCTGTTTTACCCCAGTAATATTCACCGAAAAATTAAGGTCTTTCGTAGCTGGACTTGCTAAATACGCCGTTACTTTCACTTGGTTTTTGTCAATATCGGGTGTAAAATGCAAGGCATCCAAGAAATTTTGCCCACGTGCTTCTACATAAATTGTCTGCCAAAGCCCACGGGCATTGCCGTAGCCCTGTTTTCCATACAATGTAAAATCACGGCGTTTGTCATCCACTCTGATAACCAAGTTTTGCTTTATACCATGTTTTAGATTCTTTAATTCAAACGAAAATGGCGTATAACCTCCTTGATGCGACCCTAATTCTACACCATCAAGCCAGACAGTTGTTTTCCAGTCTGATGCCCCGATGGTTACGAAAACTCGTTTATTTTTCCATGCAGGTTTGATGTTAATATTTTTGCTATACCAAGCAATATCTGCCTCATCTTTCACCCCCGAAAGTGGCGAACCCCAAGGAAAAGGAACGGAAATTTTTTGGGTAAAAGCTTTTTTTCCTGCAAACCAATTTTCGGTAATTCCTACATCATTTTTATCAAATTCAAAATCCCAATTTCCATTCAAATTGAGCCATTGATTTCGCTCAAAATCGGGTCTGGGATGTTCTGGTAAGGGAATTTTTTCTTGGGCAAAGGTTCGGTTTAATAGGAAAAAAGAAAACAAGAATAGCGTAAATTGCTGTAATTTTTTCATGATAATTTTAAGGTTACGTTTTGAAAATATGCTGAATTGAAAGATAATAAAAAAAGGAATTAAAACAGGTTGAAATATTCAAACCCATTTTAATTCCAAAAGTAAAAATTTGTAATTCTTACCAGAAAACCGTATAAAGTATTACTATCGTAGTAAGTACAATGGTCGCACCAATGGCGAATCCACGAGTAGTTTTAAACATCGAAGCATCAATTTCTAAGCCTTTATTTTCATCGGGTAAAGCTAATCCTAACACAATCATAACTGCCACACAAATTAAGAAAACCCAACCCATACGGTCGAGAAAGGGCATTTGTGTCCAGTCTGTGCCAGGTAGCCAGTTATTGTGCATCGAAAGGGCAATTAAAAATCCTCCCACAATGGCAAAAAATGCTCCCGCCGAATTGGTCTTTTTCCAGAAAAAACCCATAATAAATACCGCAAAAATTCCAGGTGAAAGCAAGCCCGTCATTTCTTGAATGAACTGAAATCCGCCTTTCTTATCAATTCCCATGAATGGGGAAATGACAATTGCCAAAATCATGGCTATCACAATTACGATTCTACCGACCCAAACCAATTGCTTTTCGCTCATGTCTTTGGCGAAGTATGGTCTGAAAACATCCAAAGTAAAAATTGTCGAAATACTGTTTGCCTTACCCGCTAACGAAGCCACAACCGCCGCTGTCAAAGCGGCAAAAGATAAGCCTTTCAATCCCGCAGGAAGTAAATTCAATAACATCGGATAGGCTCTGTCTTGGTTAAATTCACCCGTTGCGTCCATCATATCTTGATGATATAATCCTTTTTGGTAAAGGGCATAAGCGGCAATACCTGGCAGGGTTACGATAATCGGCATTAGTAATTTCAAGAAAGCCGCAAATAAAAGTCCTTTGCGGGCGGTGTCCAAATCTGCACCCAAAGCACGTTGTGTGATATATTGATTACAACCCCAATAGTTCAAATTGACAATCCACATACCACCAAAAAGTACCGTCAGACCTGGTAAAGACATATAATTTGAATGACCATGAGGATCAGCACTTTCTCTATAAATCATGTGAAAATGGTCATCATGGTTTTTCGTCATTTCTTTAAAACCAGTTATAACTCCCGACAAACCTTCCGTTCCAGAAACCAAATTTAAGGCTAAGTAAGTTGCGGCTAATCCACCAATTACCAAGAAAAATACTTGAATAACATCCGTGAAGCCAATAACTTTCATACCGCCAATGGTGATAATGACGGCAAAAACCGCCAAGAAAATCATACAAGTATAAAATCCAATACCCGAAATACCCGAAACCGCCAATGCTCCCAAGTATAAAATGGCAGTCAGGTTTACGGTAATATATAAAACCAACCAAAAGATTGCCATAATCAAACTCACCGTTTTGTTATAACGTTGGCTCAAAAACTGCGGCATGGTCGAGATTTTGTTTTTCAGATAAATGGGCATGAAAAAAACTGCCACCACAATAAGCGTTGCCGCCGCCATCCATTCGTAAGTCGAAATACCAAGACCCATCGAAAATCCGTTGCCCGACATACCAATCATTTGTTCAGCAGAAATATTGGAAGCAATTAAGGAGGCACCGATTGCCCACCAAGTAAGCGAACCTTCCGCCAAAAAGAAGTCTTGGGTATTGGTTTCTTTTGATTTTTTTCTGTTGTAAATCCAATATCCGTAACTTGCTACGAGGATGAAATAAAAGAGAAATACTAAATAATCGAAGGTTTGTAATCCTTTTTGCATGGAGTGAATGTGTTTTTAATTGGTTATTTAGAAAACAGGTTTAAATTATGATTAATTTCGATTTCAAATTTACCTCTTTTTTACAATTCTTTCTAATTAAATGAATATTTGTGCTTAAAGGTTATGAGTTGGGTTTTAGGAATTAGGGAGCGTGAAAATTAACAAACATATTATCAAATATTCTTCATTATGATTTCAGTTCTGAACATTCTTTTTTGCTTAATCGGAATTGCCGCTGGATTCGGGATTTTTTCGGTGTATAATAAATTTGTTAATAAAGAAGGTACGCTGATAAAAAACGAATCGGTGGTGCTGTTGGAAAAGGTTGAAAAGGTGTTCAAGGTTGTTTTAGCAGAGGGACATTTTTCGGAAATATATGACCATGCTTCGCAGTCAGAGGTGTTATTCGGACTCGCAACGGTTAATAAAAAGGCTCTAATTGTGGCAAAAGCGAAGGTTTTGGTAGGATTTGACTTTGCAAAAGTGAAAATTCGTTGGGAGGAGGGTTCTCGCAAAATGATAATTGAAGAGTTTCCAGAACCAGAGATTTTAAGTACCGATTCCGATTATAAATTTTATGATATCGACCACGGAATGTTCAATAAATTCAAGAATGAAGAATATACTGCCCTTCTTGCCGATGCTAAACAAACGATGCAAAATCAAGCTATTGCCAGTGAATTACCCAAAATTGCGAAGAAACAAGCGGTAGTAATGTTATCACAAATGGCAAGTTCAATGGGCTGGAATATAGATTTCAGGTTGCCAGCGGCGGAGGTGAAGTTGCTTAATGAGTAGTGAGTAAGTCTTTAAGTGGTAAGTGTTCCACGCCTTATGACTTACGATTTAAAGACTTACGACTCAAAAACACTACCCCACTAAATTACGATAATCTTCTCTTGAATGTAAAATGACCTCATGGGCTTCGGTAGCACCATAAACGGCATCAATATCAACGGCTACTTTTTCTTCGCCTGGAATATTTTTGTATGTCAAAAAGTAATGTACCAAACGGTCAATAATTGACTGCGGACAGTCGGTAATATCTTGCCAATTACCGTACATTGAATCACCCTTCAACACGGCAATAATTTTATCATCCGCTTCACCTTTATCAATCATTCTGATGCCTCCGATGGGAATTGCTTGACAAATAATGTCTCCGTGCGTAATGGTTCTTTCTGATAAAACCAAAATATCTAAGGGGTCGCCATCACCTTTTTCAATGGCTTTTCCTGATTTCTCACGGGCGAACTCTGCCGTGCGTTCACCACAAAAAGTCTGCGGTACGAAGCCATAAAGAGCAGGAACAATATTTGAAAATTTCTGTGGACGGTCAATTTTTAAGTACCCCGTTTCCTTATCAATTTCGTATTTAACGGTGTCAGTTGGCACAATTTCGATAAATGCCGTTACTATTTTTGGCATATCCGCTCCAATCTGGATGCCGTGCCAAGGATGTGCCTTAAAAAAATTTCTTTGCATAGTTTGGTAATTGGTTACGGGTTAATGGAAATTGGTAAAACATTTCTGTTCCAAAATTAACCAATAGTTGTAATCAGTTTTAATTTTTGTGAAATCTGTTCTTGTAATACTGCAACACATACCCTCAAATACATGAAAGTAGGGTCAAAGATACTTGATATTGTACAATTTCTAAGAATGATTTTTAAAAATAACATTTATCTAATATTTGATCAACATGAACCGATTTTAAGCCACAAAACTCGAACGATGGTAAAACTTTTTTTGTTATAATAATAGTAATTCTGACACTAAAAATACCCCATAATTCTTTGGAAAAACAAGCCATCAATATTCTTTGGTTCAAGCGTGATCTTCGTCTGCGAGACCATACTCCCTTGCGGGCCGCCCTCGCCGAAAATCAACCTTTGATGTTACTATATTTTTTTGAGCCTTCCCTTATTGCAGAGCCTCACTATTCAGAAAGACATTGGCGATTTATTTGGGAATCTTTGCAGGATTTGAACGGTCAATTAGCAAAATATCAAATAGAAATCAGAATTTTACATTCCGAAGTGTTACCCATTTTCCAAGAAATTCAAGACAAATTTGGGATTCATAAAATCTTTTCGCATGAAGAAACGGGCTTGAAAATTACGTATGATAGAGATAAACAAATCACCCATTTTTGTAAAGAAAATAATATTAAGTGGTTTGAATATCAATGCAATGGCGTTTTTAGAGGGCGGAAAAATAGAGAAAATTGGGTGAAGGATTGGCACGCTTTTATGAATATTCCGCAAGCCAAATTGAATGAAAATGTCCTTGAACAATCTGGACAAATTTCAGAAAAAGTCATATTTCAGATTGAAGCCGTTTGTGATAATTTAGTGGATAGTATTGTTTCAAAATTTACTGATATTTTTCCTAATTTGAGTAAGAAAAGAAATGAAGCCTTTCAACCTGGTGGAGAATATTATGCTCATCGTTATCAGCAATCTTTTATGACTGAAAGGGTAGTAAATTATTCAAAATCAATCTCAAAACCGCTGGAATCCCGCAAAGGTTGCAGTCGACTTTCTCCCTATATTGCGTGGGGTTGTTTGAGTATTCGGCAGGTTTATCAGGCAGAATTGGCGGCAGCAAAAGCCAATCCTTCGTTTAAATGGCAACTTTCAAATTTCGGTTCTCGGCTACGTTGGCATTGTCATTTTATCCAAAAATTTGAGATGGAAGACCGCATGGAATTTGAGAATCTCAATCATGGATATGACACGATGATGGTTTCTGAAAATCATACCCATTTCATTGCTTGGGCGGAGGGGAGAACGGGTTTTCCCCTCGTGGATGCCTGTATGAGGTGTTTGTACGCCACGGGCTATATCAATTTCAGAATGCGAGCCATGTTGGTTTCTTTTCTAACTCATCAATTATTTCATCATTGGAAAGAAGGTTCTTATCATTTGGCAAATCTTTTTCTTGACTTTGAGCCTGGTATTCATTATCCGCAATTTCAGATGCAAGCGGGGGTAACGGGCATCAACACCGTCAGGATTTATAATCCCATCAAACAATCGCAAGACCATGACACTGACGGAGTTTTTATTAGAGAATGGGTACCCGAAATGCTGAATTGTCCCAAAGAATTCACGCATGAACCTTGGAAAATGACGGCGATGGAACAAGAGATTTATAATTTTCATTTGGGTGTGGATTATCCTTTTCCCATTATTGATTATGAAAAAAACACTAAAACTGCTAAAGAACGCATCTGGGGGCAACGAAAACGGGAGGAAGTAAAAAGAGAAAAAGCGGGTATTTTAGAAAAACATACGATTCAAACCAAGGAACGAGTGGTAAGAAAGAAGCGGAAATAAATCTTTTGCGTAACTTTGTGGAAGTATTGATGTGGCATTGATACTTTTTTAGAATTTAATAGAAACATTCCATAATGATTTACCCCATAATTGCCTACGGCGACCCCGTTTTAAGAAAAGTTACCGTTGATATTGATACAAGCGTAGATGTCAAAAAACTGTCGGAAGATATGTTTGAGACTATGTACAATGCCAAAGGCGTTGGTTTGGCAGCTCCCCAAGTTGGACTAAATCTTCGCATTTTTGTGGTGGATGGTCGCCCATTTAATGAAGGCGAAGATATGGAAGAACGTGATAAAGACCCTTCATTAGTTGATTTTAAACAGGTTTTTATTAATGCCGATATTTTGGACGAAAAGGGCAAAGAATGGGCTTTTGAAGAAGGTTGCTTATCCATTCCAGACATTCGAGAAGACGTTTATCGCCCCGCATTTGTAACGATAAATTTCTTTGATGAAAACTGGATAGAGCATACAAAAACCTACGAAGGACTCGCTGCACGCATCATTCAGCACGAATATGACCACATTGACGGCATCCTTTTTACCGACCATTTGAACCCCGTGAAGAAGAGAATGTTGAAAAATAAACTCGCCAAAATCACGAAGGGGATTGTGGATGTGGATTATAAAATGAAGTTTCCTAAATAGGTTTTACCACATAGAAAAGTTAGGTATGATAGTTTTTTTACGGAAGTCGTCCTTTTGAAGGACGACTTCCGTGTTTTTAATTAGTTTTAGCACTTCCCGAAAGTTTTTTCTACTTTCGGGAAGTTTAATTACGGAACTTCCCGAAAGTGAAAAAAACTTTCGGGAAGTCGAAAAGTAAACATCGAAAATATGACTATCAACAAATTCCCAAATTACGAAGAACTCTCAGCTGCCACAGCCACATTAATACTTGAAGTTTTGAAGCAAAAGCCAGAAGCCCTCATTTGCATTGCCTCGGGCGATACGCCTTTGGGGGTGTGTAAATTTTTGGCAAAATCAGACCCTAAACTTTTCTCAAAATGCACTTTTGTGGGGCTTGATGAATGGGTGGGGATGGATGAAAACGATGAAGGTTCTTGTAAATATGGTATCTATCAATATTTGCTAAAACCGCTCAATATTCCCCAAGAAAGAATCAAATATTTTGATGCAAAATCTTCTAATTTGGATTTGGAATGTGAAAAAATTAATGAATTTATTGCCTCTCATGGGGGCTTGGATGTGATGTTAGTAGGCGTAGGCATGAACGGACATATTGCCCTCAATGAACCCAATACTTCCTTTGAAACGTATGCTCACGTATCTGATTTAGAGGAGATTACTATTTCAGTTGGTCAAAAATATTTTAAGAATCCTACCATTCTTACCCAAGGAATTACGCTCGGATTAAAGCATTTACAGGAAGCAAAATTGCCAATTCTGATTGCTAATGGAGCAAAGAAAGCATCCGTTATCAAAAAGGCATTGACTGAAAAAATTACCGAAGTATTTCCTGCCAGTATTTTCCAAAAAATCCCGCATAGTCTGGTGATGTTAGACCATGAAGCAGGTATTGGTGATTGGTGATTTATTGCTGGTGATTGGTTTTGCACAGAAATTGCCTATCAGAAAAATAATATCGTTTTGTCGAATAAAATAGTGTAAAAATCAATCGTACTTGTGATAAAAAATTTATTAATTGGAATATCTTTTGCTGCTCTTTGGGCTTCGGCATCGTCTGCTACTAAAATCGGAATAATGTCAGCACAACCTTTGGTTTTAACCAATATTCGTTTTTTTATTGCCGCTGCTTTGATGTTAGGTTTTGCCTATTTGATTCAAAAGAGTAGAGTCCCGAAAGGGGTAGAATGGCAACAATTAGCTATTTATGGATTCTTGAACGTTACGGCATATTTGGGTTTTTACTTTTTGGCAATGCAACACGTTTCGGCGGGTATCGGTAGTTTATCAACCGCCACCAATCCTATTTTTATCACTATTATGACGGCATTTTGGTTGAGCCGACCCATCAAGATTTTGGAAGTTTTTGGTTTGATTTTTGGCATCACAGGCGTTGGCATTGCCACTTATCCTTTAATCCAAAACAGCTTTGCAGACATTGAGGGGCTAATATTATTGGGTATTAGTATGATTTCTTATTCCATCGGGACGGTTTATTACGCTTCTCGAAAATGGACACTTCCACTCATTGCCATCAACGGTTGGCAGATATTTTTTGGAGGAATTTTTCTGTTACCTTTTACACTTTTCTTGTTGGATTCGTCCAAAAATACTTTCGATTTACGCTTCTATGGCTCTTTGTTTTGGCTCGTTGTTCCCGTTTCTATTGGTGCGGTTCAGTTGTGGTTATATCTATTAAAAATTGACCCAGTAAAGGCTTCTTTGTGGTTATTCTTATGCCCAATTTTTGGATTTGGCTTTGCGGCAATGTTATTGAACGAACCCATTACCATTTATACCACGATTGGTACTTTCTGCGTGATTGTAGGCTTGTATTTAGCTCAGAGGGAGAAGTTTAAGTTATAACGCACGGAAGTCTTCGCTCAAAGCGAACACTTCCGTAGAGTATAAAATAATCCATAACTCATAACTTTTCCCCCGCCTTCACTGCCACATTTACCAAATTTTCCGAAGGAGGCACTGGACACGTAAAAGTATGATTATAAGCACAATAGGGATGATAACAACGGTTGAAATCAATCTCAATCTGTTGATTTTTTATGGTTATCATATCCAAATCCAAGTATCTTCCCGAACCATAAGTTTCTTTATTAGTGGTCAAATCTTTGAAGGGTAAAAACAAAGAACCATCTTCAGCTTTAAAGATTTTTAAGGCACATTTTTGACCTTCCAGTTCAAAAGTAGCATTGGCGAAAGCCTCATACTCTTCGGTTTCTCCACCCGTCATGGCGATATTTATTTTTTGTCCCGTGGTCAGAATATCCAATTTTGCGGAGACTTTAAAATCTGGATTTACCTCAAAATACTTCAATCCCTTGAAATCAGCCTTGTTTTCGATGGGCGATTCTTTTTCGGTTTTTAAATAAGCATCTTTGTCTTTTCTGATATTTTGGATAGAAATGAGGTACGAATTATCAACTGCTGCAACAGGTTTGGTTTCATCAGTTCCTACTAATGAATAAATAACAATTACCAACAAAGCGGCGAAGATGGAGAGGAGGAAGAATTTGTTTTTGAACATGGTAATTTGAAATTAAGTTTAAAGCAAATTTACTTATTAACTTGCAAGATATTCAATTAAAATAGGGATATGTGACTTTCACAACTCCGCAATCAAAACTCAAAACTCCGCACTCCAAAACCATGTTCACAGGAATAATAGAAGCCCTTGGCGAGTTAAAAAATACAAAATCAGCAGGCACAAATGTTACTTTCACCTTCGCTTGTCCTTTTACGCAGGAACTAAAAATAGACCAAAGCCTTGCCCACAATGGTGTTTGCCTCACGGTTATTGATATTCAGGGAAACGAATACGCCGTTACTGCAATTGATGAAACTTTACAGAAAACTAATTTGGGCAAATTACAAATTGGCGATAAAGTAAATCTCGAAAGATGTATGCCCGCCCACGGACGTTTTGACGGACACATTGTGCAGGGACACGTCGATCAAACGGGTATCGTTACCAACATTACCGAACAAGACGGTTCATGGCTTTTTGATTTTGAGTATTCGCCTGATTCACAGAATATTACCGTTGAAAAAGGCTCAATTTGCATCAACGGTACGAGCTTGACGGTTTTTAATTCGGGCGTAAATACTTTCAGAGTAGCCATCATTCCTTATACTTACGAACACACGGTTTTTCATGCCTTGAAAGTGGGTGATATGGTCAATCTGGAGTTTGATATTGTGGGGAAGTATATCAAGAAAATGTTAGCACTATGAGTTCTGACATACCGTAGAATTACCTAATCTGTAGGGTAGTTCTACGGTATTTTCGTTAATTTTCATTGTAGTATGATGTCTTATCCATAGATTCGCAATAATTATTAACAACCATTTTATCACTAATCCAACATGAGCAAGTTTATTACCAGTCAGGAACACCCCGACGACCATCAAAAAGCCATTGGCTTTGTCCAAAATTATCAGGACACTAAAAAAGAGAACTCCGTTGATGCTCAATTTTTCAACAAGGAGGCAATGCAAAAATTGATTGAACACCCCGATTTCTTTGCAGCAAAAGTTCATCACGGTAGATTGGAAGATGGAACAAGAACTGTTATCTTCGAGGGTCTTGATAAGGACGGTGAAAGTTTAGATTCTTTTGTTGTCGATGGTATGAATTGTCCTCCAAGTTGTGGATGGCCTCCATTCTAATAAAACTAATATGTACCACTATATTGTTGTTTTAATAATTGTCTCATCGTTATTTATTTTTTTACCATTAAGTATTGGTATTTTTAGATATAAATATTTACAGATTGGCGGAAAAATACTATTTGGGTATCTTGTTTTATCATTACTGATAAACGAGATACTCAACTGGTACACTTCTATCAAGAGCATACAGAATCATTATATCTTAAATTCTTTTATACCGTTAGAATTTCTACTATTTAGTTCTATTTTTTGGTACGCCTTAAAAACTCCTATTTACAAGAAAATATTAGTGGTGGTAGTTATTATTACAATGATTTTCACGATGGGCTCTCATTTGAGTAATTTAGAAAATTTTAATCGTTTTAGTTCATTGACTAATGCCATTGTATATTTATCACTGATGTTTATTGTGATACTGTACTTTTATGAGGTTTTAAAAGAATTACATATCGTTAAACTGTCCATTCATCCAATGTTTTGGATAAGTGTCGGAGTTATTTTGTACGTATCAATTAACTTTTTCTTATTTATTTTTGGAGAATTCGTCATGTTCAATAGTTCAAAAGAAATATCAAAACTTTGGGCAATTATCAACCCCACTTCAACCATTATTTTCAGAATATTTTTAGCAATTGGTTTATGGTTCAGCAAAACGCCGATACAATCAAATCTATCATTGAAATAGGCACTTGGGTAATGACAGTCTTCGCAACTTCCGTCATTGTTATTGTCTATGTACTTCATGCCCGCCTTATTAAGCAAAGGTTTGGGTTATAAATGCTTTTATTAAAGCCCTCAATTCCCTAATCCCCCATGAACGAAGCGAAAATTATTATTTTAGGGACTTTCGCCATGTTGTTGCCCACCTCGGCAATTATCTTTTTTGTTATTATTTACATTCGCCGTCAGCGTCTACAGCGTGAAAAAACTGAACGTATCGAAGAAGAACATCGCCAACAAATGCTCGAAGCCAGTGTGGAATCTCAAGAAAGCGTTCGCCGACAAATTGGGGGAGATTTGCACGATGAAATTGGTACACTCCTTTCCGCCTCACGGATGAGCCTTACGCAAATTATCAAATTTAGTGATAATGCAGGAAAAAGAGAAAAACTTCTCCTCGAAACGCAAAATCAACTAAATGATGCCCTCAACAACGTCAGAAGAATCTCCAAAGACTTAATGCCCAGCACCTTAGATGAATTTGGATTGATTACAGCTCTCAAAGATTTTACCCAGAAAATGACCGAATACACAGGTGTTTTGATATGTTTTAATCACGGAGAATTATCAGAAATTTTTGATAAGAAAATCGAATTAGTTCTTTATCGTAGTTCGCAAGAGTTAGTAAATAATGCTCTAAAACACGCAAAAGCGAGTATTATTAATGTTACATTGAGCAAAGATGAGGAGCGTTTATTCCTAAATGTAAGCGATAATGGCATTGGTTTTGATTTGGCGGAAGTCAATAAACCCAATCGTGGTATTGGTATTAAAAATATCGAAAGTCGAATTAGTGTTATCAAAGGCGGGGAGATAAAATTTAAAGTAAAAAAAGGACAGGGAGCAAGTTTTGAGATTTCTGTTCCTTTAATGTAGCATGGTAGCAGACGTTTACTTCTAAAACCGAATTTTACGATAAATATATTTGACCTAAATGAAACCTTTCATTACAACTATTATAAACCCAAAACGGCTCGTCAATTTGACGAGCCGTTTTGGGTTTTAGGGGTGAAGATTGTTAAATTACCATAATATATTTTATTTCTTAAACTTTAATGCTAATACATTTTTACCAATTTTTCGTCCTTCTGCCAAACCAGTTTCGTTATCTTGGCGAGTATGAATGCCCCCATACAAGCGTGAAAGGGCAGATTCGGTAGCGAAAGCATCAAAACTTTTGAATGAACGAGCCTTGAATTCAATGCCTGTCAGGGCATCTTTCGCTCGCCCAACGTGCGTATCATCGGTAAAGGCAAAATTTTGTCCAAATAAATCCGTCAAAACGGTTGCCACTGCCCCCGACTGTGTGGCGTGTCCCGATGGGAAACCTGGAAACGGTGGGGCGGGCCAAAAAGGAATCCAATGGGCATCAATTGTCCTTCTAACCATGGTATAAGGGCGTTCATTGTTGTATTTATACTTACATTTCCAACAATTGATAAAGGCATCATTAACGGTAATTCCCGTGCGGGCAAAGGCTTCTGCGGCTTTTCCCAAACCCACTTTTGCTTGTTTCACGGCAATTCCTGCAATAGCATAAGAGTGTCCAGGCGGTGTAAATGTTTCGCCAGGATTATCAGCCCACCAAACAGAAATTTCTTTTTGCTCTTGGGTCAATGATTTATTGATGGTATAAACTTCAAAATATTGTCCAAAATAGGAAGACGTTACTGACGTTGAAAATGGAATATGATTTGGAATGGTCATGCTCTGATTAGCTGGTACAAAAGTACGATTAGTTCCCCAAGTGGGTTGCATCGGAATTGATTGTCCGTTTTCAGTAGTTTGCCAAGAGCCTGGAAATACTGGTAAAACGTAGGATGCAGGAAAGTTTCGTTTATATCCTTCGTGTCCGCCATCGGCTTTTGACCATTCAAAAATGGCATTTGCCACATCCTGACCATATTTTATGGAACGGTCAATAACTTCTTGGGTAATTCCCGTTTTGTTAGCATTTAGTTGCACCACTTCAACGGAGTCAATAACAGTTTTATTGATAGCCGCCGTCGGGCGAGAAGCCTCAGCGTACAAAGCCCTCAAAATCGTTGCTTCGGCAGCATTTACGGACAATGCCCAATTATAGTCTTGACCCGTTTCAGGCTTTGGAAGAGTCGTTAAATCACTCAACTGACCCGCCAGAGATTGGTTGTTGGGTAATCCACCCACGGCGGCTTCATACATCACTAAACCGCCATACGCATACGCACGGGCAGCTACGGGCGGTGTATATCCTGCGGTAGTTTTGGTAAGTTTCTGTTGAACAACCGACCAATTAGTAGCAATATCATTTGAAAATTTATTCGCTGGCGAATTATCAACGGGTGGTTCTACGGGCGTTACCGTGTCTTCTTTTGCTTTACAGGCATCAAGCCAAAGGGCGGCGGAGGCAATGAAAAGGAATTGAAGCGGTTTTTTAAAAGGATTCAAATTGAGTTGAAATAGTTTCATAAAGAAGGGAATTAATGATTTTAACCACTATTTGGCGAATATTATTGATTCATTATTAACGGATTATAACAAAAATCTTGCCAGTTTATGTATATACGTTTGAAGCGTTATCTGAGCATCTTTTCCCCAAAAATCCCTCTTCGTTGAATGGAAGAGAATTTTTTTACTAATACATCGTTCTCTAAATGTAGTCCTCTTATGAAGTTTGATTTTGAACTGGCCTGTTAAACTAAAAAACGGGCATAAACGAGAACTAATATACAAAAAAGCCATTGAAAAACAAAACAATAAAGTATATAATTCTGAAATTATTAAGAAGTAATGTCATAAAAAAGCCTCAATGAAATCAATCATCGGAGCTTTCTCTTTGTTCAAATCACCATCTATAACCTCGAAGCAATGCCATCATGAATTTGGGTTAAAGTTTCATTCAAACCGAAAGTCCAGTTCCAAGTGGGATAATCAGCTTTAAATTTTGAAAGGTCTGAAATATACCAAATATGGTCGCCGATGCGGTTGGTTTCTGAATAACTGTAACTCATCTTCTTACCCGTAATTTCTTCACAAATCGCAATTCCTTCCAGCATTGAACAGTTGGCAAAACGTCCACCGCCAGCATTATAGACTTCACCCGCTTTTGGATTTTGATAAAAATGCCAAAACATATTCACCAAGTCATACGAGTGAATATTATCACGTACTTGTTTTCCCTTATACCCAAAAATGGTATAATGATTTCCCGTAATGGCACACTTCATCAAGTACGCTAAAAATCCGTGCAATTGCGTGCCTGAATGGTTTGGACCCGTCAAACATCCACCCCGAAACACACCAGTTTTCATCCCAAAATAACGACCATATTCTTGCACCAATACATCCGCTGCCACTTTTGATGCCCCAAATAAGGAATGTTTCGTGTGGTCAATACTGTGTTTTTCATCAATCCCATGCTCAAAATAGGGATGTGAAGAATCAATCTCAAAACGAGTTTCCGTTTCAATCAAAGGCAAAAAGTTTGGATTGTCTCCGTAAACTTTATTGGTTGAAGTAAACATAAAAACCGCCTCTGGGCAATGCTGGCGGGTCATTTCCAACATATTCAGCGTTCCGTTAGCATTCACGGTAAAGTCGGTGAAAGGCTCTTTGGCTGCCCAGTCGTGCGAGGGTTGGGCTGCCGTGTGCAATACGCAAGTGATGTCCGTTCCGTATTGTTTGAAAATAACTTCCAATTGCGAAACCTCCCGAATATCCGCCTGATAGTGTTTGTAGTTTTGATACTCTTCTTCCAAACGACTACGATTCCAAGCCGTTGAAGCCTCTTCGCCAAAGAAATATTGACGCATATTGTTGTCAATACCAATGATTAAATCAAATTTATCCGAGAAAAATTTTACGGCTTCACTACCGATTAATCCAGCCGAACCTGTTACGAGTGCAATGTTCATGTAAAGTTTATGAGTTTTTATGTTGATGAGTTTTAGAGAAAGACTCATTTTAAATTGATGTGCAATACCAAATATGTTCAACACATTCAATGGACACAAGGAAGTCTTCGCTTAAAGCGAAGGCTTCCTTAATACCCAAAAAGCGTCACGAGATAATTCCGCAACGCTTTTATTAATGTAATTCCCAGAAGCCGAAAGCTAATGGCTGACCGATGATTGCCAAAATTAATTCCCCACAGCGTTGGTACTATCATTGAATAATTTATTCCTGATGGCATTCGCTTTCAATTCAAGGGCAGGCTTGGCGGTATATTTGTTGTTTGTTTGACGAGCCGCCGAATCTGGATGTACGCCATAAACGTATTCATCACCTTCTGCGAGGTCACGTTGTTTGATATTATTGTTCTTTTGATAGTCGCAAGCGGTTGCTAAAAGAGCTATGGCAACGATGGCTAAAATATTTTTACGATTCATTTGTTCTACAATTCTGATTTACGCTACAAAAATAGTTCAGTATCGTTAATTAAAAAAATAAAATTAGATTTGTAAATTTGAGTTATGAGATTTGAGTTATGAGATTTGAGTTATGAGTTATGAGATATGAGGCACAAGACCTGAATATAAGTGATTGATTAACAGTAAATTAATGAATACTTATCAATTATTCTTTGTAAGTTTTATAGGTAAACAGAATGTCCTTTTCGCAAATCTCAAATAAAGTATTTATCAGTTAATTAAATGAAATCTTATGTTTGCATAAATTTTTGAAAATCAGCGACTTGAACTCATAATTCATAACTCATAATTCATAACTAAATAAATGTCTTTTCATCACACAATCAGAGGTAATAATTTTGTTTTCCAAGATTTGAAAACACTCTTGGCAAAGGCTACTCCTTTCAGAACGGGAGATGCTTTGGCGGGTCTCGTTGCCGACAGTAATCAAGAGAGAGTTGCCGCCCAATTAGCCCTCAGTGAAGTATATCTAAACACTTTTTTGAACGAAGCCATCATTCCTTATGAACAAGATGAAGTAACGAGATTAATTATTGACAGCCATGATAATTTGGCTTTTAATCTAATTTCAAGTTTGACCGTGGGCGAATTTCGAGATTGGCTATTGACAAATGAAGTGAATACCAATACATTAACCGCTATTGCCAAAGGACTCACTCCTGAAATGGTGGCGGCAGTTTCCAAAATTATGCGGAATCAGGATTTAATTGCCGTTGCCCAAAAATGTGAGGTGATTTCTAAATTTCGGAGTACGGTTGGGCAAAAAGGACGGCTTTCCGTTCGTTTACAACCCAATCATCCTACCGATAATCCGCTGGGTATTGCGGCGAGTACCATTGATGGTTTATTGTATGGTTGTGGGGATGCCGTTATTGGGATAAATCCCGCCACGGATAGCCCAGAGGCGGTTTCTCAGTTATTAAAAAACTTAGACGATTTCAGAGAAAAGTTTGAGATTCCTACGCAAACCTGTGTGCTTTGCCACGTTACGACCACCTTAAAAATCATCAATCATACACCAATTGACTTGGTTTTTCAGTCGATAGGAGGAACTGAAAAAACCAATAGTTCTTTTGGCATCAACCTAAACATCTTGCAAGAAGCCCACGAAGCTGCCCTTTCGCTCAATCGTGGAACGGTGGGCAATCAAGTGATGTATTTTGAAACGGGGCAAGGTTCATCCCTCTCGGCAAATGCTCATCATGGCGTTGATCAACAAACTTGTGAAGCCAGGGCTTATGCCGTAGCCCGTCAGTTTGACCCCTTTTTGGTCAATTCCGTAGTCGGTTTTATTGGTCCAGAGTATCTTTATGACGGTAAACAAATCATCAGAGCCGCCTTAGAAGACCATTTTTGTGCCAAATTATTAGGGTTGCCAATGGGCATGGATGTATGTTACACCAATCATTGTGAAGCCGACCAAGACGATATGGATAATTTGATGACGCTTTTGGGCGTGGCAGGGTGTAATTTTATCATGGGCGTTCCTGGGGCAGATGATATTATGCTCAACTATCAATCCACGTCTTTTCACGATGCCCTTTATTTACGAAAAGTTTTGAATAAAAGACCATCGCCCGAATTTGAAAAATGGCTTATTGAAGTAGGAATTATGAACGAAAAGGGGGAGAAATTAGCGATTAATTATCAGCATAGATTATTAAGATAATGAGTTTATGAGTGAAAAGTTTATGAGTTTATAAGTAAAAAGTTTGTCCACTTTATTTTTACTCATAAACCTTAAACTCATAAACTTTAAACTTTATAGACATGAAAAACCTCATCCAACAAGACACTTGGACCTCCCTAAAAGCCCACACTCATGCCCGAATCGCTTTGGGAAATGTGGGAGGATCATTACCTACGCAGGAAATATTAAATTTCAAATTAGCTCATGCCGAAGCCAAAGATGCTATTTTTATACCCTTAAATATCAATGAATTAACGCAAAAAATAGAGCAATTTAATTTACCTTTATTCACGATAAAAAGTAGAATCCAAAACAGGAATGAATACTTGAAAAGACCCGATTTGGGCAGAAGGCTTGATGAACAATCGGTTGAAATAATAGGTAAAAATAAAGAAATTCTTGATTTAGTTTTTGTAATAACGGATGGACTTTCTGCCGAAGCCGTAAACGTTCATGCCATAAGATTGATACAAGAGATTTTGCCTAATATTATAGAAAAATATAAAATCGGTATAGTGTTGGTCGAACAAGGCAGAGTTGCCATTGCTGATGAAATCGGGGAATTACTAAACGCCGAAATGACCGCCATTTTTATTGGTGAAAGACCTGGATTATCTTCCCCCCAAAGCATGGGAATTTACACAACCTTCACCCCCAAAATTGGTTTGACTGATGAACGAAGAAACTGTATTTCCAATATTCACCCCAACGGATTGAGTTATGAATTGGCCTCAAATCAGTTAATCAGCTTAATAAATCAATCTTTTGCCTTGAAATATAGCGGAGTTAATTTAGGGGCTGGGGAATTGGGGATTGCATGAATTGATTAGTTGAGTTATACCCGTCAGATTATCAATAGCGAGGGAATTAATTCCCTCGCTATTGATAATCTAAGGAACACAAGCTAATTAATAAGTTTAAGATACTCACCCCTCACTCCTAAAATTTTTCTCCAAAAATTTGACAATCTCAATTTTTGGTATTATCATTGCAGAACAATTCACATACCCGTGATTTCTTCCGTTAAGTCTCTGATTTTTAAGTGCTTAACGCCAACATCCATCTCGTACCCAAAATTTCCCAATTTGATTTTAACGTTTACCGTCTTTTTAAAAGATATTTCCTTTATATATTTATTAAACCACCAACCTTCGGAGGCTTTCACTTGGTGAACAGTCCATTAAATTTCCTTATGTACAAAATTGAAGAATTAGAAATGATGCTCGTTTCGGAGCTTCATGCCCTTGCCAAAGACTTTACCATTCCAGATTTTAAAGAACTTCCCAAGCAAGAACTCATCTATAAGATACTCAGTAAACAAGCGGTAATGCCACAAAACAGCCGTAAACCTGTCATCATTAGCGATATGCAAGACGATAAAAAACCCGAAAGGAGAGTGAGGAAGGATACAGCCCCTGCATCAGACACCCCACGACCAAAAAGAGCAAGAATCCCGAAAGAGGATGAACTTGAATTTTCAACGCCAGCAACGACAGCCGTTGAGCCTTCGTATATACACGAACCGACCAAACCCAGAACTGCTCGAGAACCTGAGCCAGCAGCAGAAGAGGATGGCGTTTCGTATGATTATGATGAAGAACCCATCGTTGATTTTCCGAGCGATATTGCCGATGAATTTTCAATTGATACTTCATTTTTGACTGACCCGTCAGGACTCCCGCAGGAGTCTGAATCTCGTACTGATACTCGTCAATCGACCAGTACTTTCAAGAAACCAATTTATAATCAAGCCATTCGTGAATTTGACGGAATTATTGAGAATGAAGGCGTTTTAGAAATTATGCAAGATGGTGGCTACGGTTTCCTCCGCTCGGCAGATTATAATTATTTGGCTTCGCCCGATGATATTTATGTGTCGCCGTCTCAGATTAAATTATTTGGTTTGAAAACGGGTGATACCGTTCGGGGGGCGATTCGTCCACCGAAAGAAGGAGAGAAATATTTTGCTCTTTTACGGGTTGAATCAGTCAATGGAAAAACGACCGAAGAAATCCGTGATAGAATTCCATTTGAATATTTAACGCCCCTTTTCCCCGAAGAAAAACTCAATTTATCCACCCGTCCAGACTTGTTTTCAACTCGCATTTTGGACTTGTTCGCTCCCATCGGAAAGGGACAGCGTGGTATGATTGTGGCACAACCCAAAACGGGTAAAACGGTGTTATTGAAGGAGATAGCCAATGCAATCGCTAAAAATCACCCCGAGGTTTATCTATTGATTTTGCTGATTGACGAACGCCCAGAGGAGGTTACGGATATGCAACGTAGTGTGCGGGCAGAAGTAATCGCTTCGACCTTTGACGAACAAGCAGAACGCCACGTGAAAGTGGCAAGTATTGTGTTGGAAAAGGCAAAAAGAATGGTAGAATGTGGACATGATGTGGTGATTCTTTTGGATTCTATCACTCGTTTGGCACGTGCTTATAATACGGTGATTCCATCGTCAGGCAAGATACTTTCGGGTGGTGTGGATGCCAATGCTTTGCACAAACCCAAGCGTTTTTTCGGAGCGGCTCGTAATGTAGAAAATGGCGGTTCATTGACTATCATCGCCACGGCATTGATTGATACAGGTTCAAAAATGGACGAAGTAATTTTTGAAGAATTCAAGGGTACAGGTAACATGGAATTACAATTAGACCGTAAATTGTCGAATCGTAGAGTATATCCAGCCATTGATATTACGGCATCTGGAACACGTAGAGAAGATTTATTGATGGATAAAGAAACGATGCGTAGAGTTTGGATTCTAAGAAAACACATGAGCGACATGAACTCGGTTGAGGCAATGGAATTCTTACAACAGCAAATGAAAGGAACAAAGACCAATGATGAGTTTTTGGTTTCGATGAATCGGTAAGTTAGGTTTTAGGAATTAGGAAATGGCAGAAATATTTTAAACTTCCCGAAAGTTTTTTTGACTCTCGGGGAGTTCATTTTCAAAATTCTTTCTTAAATTTGTGAAGAAATGATTGAACAATAGAATTGGCAGTATTCAATATTCTATCATGTTTCGCACCCCGTTCATCATTCAATCATTGCTATCATCGGGATGTGGCGCAGTCCGGTAGCGTACACGTCTGGGGGGCGTGTGGTCGCAGGTTCAAATCCTGTCATCCCGACAAAGTAAAACCTTGATAATCAATGAGTTATCAAGGTTTTTTGTTTTCTAAAAATTCATTTTAGATACACCTACTTTCCTAAATAAGATACTGCCTTAATTAATTTAAGGTTGTTTAGTCTTCCAACTGAAATAACATTCTCCGCTGGCACAACGCCACGCTTAATCCAATTATTCACCACCATTGTACTTTTTAAATCAAATTTTTTAATATAGTCATTCAGCGTTACCCATTCGTCAAGCGGGTATTTACGTCCGTTCACTTCCAGTATTACGTCTTTTTGTTCAAATTCTGAAATAGTCTTTGAAATTTTAGAGATAGTTTGTTTCGCCTCTGCCGTGATTAAATCCGCTTTTTTTCTCATAGCTTCTCTAATCAATTCTTTTTGTGCATTAGTAGCATTCTCAAAAAAATCTAAACAAGCATTGCTTGCCGTTTCATATTGTTCTAATCCTTTGGCGTTGATAAGATTATTAATTAACTCCTTCATTTTGATATTACTTAAGGTCGGGTTTCCCTCTCCGTTTATTCATTTATTTGTTTTAGGATTTCGTAAAGTCTTTTATTTTTCTCTTCCAGTTCTTGAATAGCGTCCAAAATATTAGAGGTTCATTCATCATCACGTTTTCCCATCACTTCCAAGTTTCGGAGCGTATGCGTCTAAAATAGCTTGACAGTTTCTAAAATTCCTTTTCAGGTTGTTTTTTCACCACATTAGAAAACCTTATTTTTTTATAAGGATACCATCTTAATTTTTCAACACGCCCAGAATTATGACATTGGGTGGGTGTT
>JBBRMR010000059.1:0-33276 GCA_038230735.1 Cytophagales bacterium | reverse complement strand
CCGTGAGCAAAACCCGCAGGAACGTAAAGCATATTGCCAATATCAGCATCCAATACAAATTTTTCATGCTGTCCATACGTAGGTGAATCTTTACGAATATCCACTACCACGTCTATCACTTTACCCGTCATGCAACGGACTAATTTACCTTGTGCATGGGGTGCATATTGAAAATGCAAACCTCTGATTACGCCCTTCTTCGACCATGAATAATTATCCTGCACAAAGTTTTCCAAAATACCATTTTCGGTAAAGAGTTTTTGGTTATAAGACTCATAAAAAAGTCCTCTTTCGTCTTCAAATTTTGTGGGAATACATTCGATTAATCCTGAGATTTGGTGGGGTTTGAATTGCATTATTGAGAGGAGATGATTAAATCTTTTTAACTTTGTATTAATATTGTCCACAAAATTAAGATTAATCGTTAAAAATAGCAAATCCGAATTCTTCTTCACATGAATAAAGCCCAACTATTTGAGCAAATACAGGAAAAAAAATCTTACCTCTGCGTAGGTTTAGACACTGATATTCAGAAAATTCCGAAGCATTTGCTGACTAAAAAAGACCCTATTTTTGAGTTTAATCGGCAGATAATTGAAGCCACTCATCAGTATGCGGTGGCTTATAAACCCAATATTGCCTTTTATGAAGCGATGGGAGCAAAGGGCTGGGAAAGTTTGCAGAAAACGATGGAATATATCCCAAAGGAATGTTTCACGATTGCGGATGCTAAACGGGGTGATATTGGCAACACGTCTGGACTATACGCAAGGGCTTTTTTCGATAAAAATTCTTCGGGGCTGAATTTTGATTCCGTTACCGTTGCTCCCTACATGGGTAAAGATTCGGTAAAACCATTCCTTGATTTTCCTGATAAATGGGTGATACTGTTGGCTTTAACATCTAATGAAGGCAGCAAAGATTTTCAGAATTTACGCCTTGAAAACAACAAACAACTGTTTGAAGAAGTAATTCAAAAATCACAAGAATGGGCAACGGACGAGCAACTGATGTACGTGGTGGGGGCAACAAAGGCAGATATGCTGACTCACATACGTAAACTTGCACCCAAACATTTTTTGTTAGTGCCAGGCGTTGGAGCTCAGGGGGGAAGTTTGGAGGAAGTATCAAAATATGGCATGAATTCCCATTGTGGGCTATTGGTCAATTCTTCGAGAGGGATTATTTATGCTTCAACTGAAAAAGATTTTGCCCAGAAGGCGGGAGAAGAAGCCAAGAAAATTCAGGAGGAGATGGAAGGGTATTTAAACCTGTATTTAAAATAAAAAATGGAAAATCAATCAACCTTCAACATCGCACCAGCCCCGTGGAATCTTACGGGGAATGCCTATATCATGGTCTATAGATTCTCAAAGAGTTTTGTGGAAGAATACGGTTTTTTGGCTGATTATCAGCGAGATAGATTTTTGGGCTACGTTGGAACGGTGATGTTGGTGGATTATAAAACCTCCGCTGTTGGTTCGTATCGGGAATTATTGTTCATTCCTGGAATGTTTACTTTCGACTGGAAAAAGGTGTTTTCAATTACTAAAATCTACGTTTCCAGTCAGGATAGTGTCTATAATGGTATCGAAAATTGGGGAATTCCGAAGGAGTTTGCCGATTTTGATTGGGTTCAAAATGTCGATGGGTCAGAAGATATTTCGGTAAAAATTGAGGGTAAAGAATTCTTCAAAGCTACCTTTAAGAAGGGCTTTATTTCTTTTCCATTGACAACCGCTATTTTTCCGTTAAACGTTGTACAAAAATTGTGTAAAGACCTCATTATCACCAATCCAACGGCAAAAGGAAAGGCTACTCTGGCAACCATAAAATCGGTAATTGTGGATAAAAATTTCTTTCCCGACTTGTCCAAAGCAACGCCACTTTTGACGATGAAAGTGAAGGATTTTGAAATGATATTTAACGTGCCAGTGATTAGAAAAGAGTATTTCAAGTAATGAGTAAATGAGTATTTACCAAACTCAATTTATATCTTCATTAATAAGTCTGGTTTTCTGTTTACTCATTACTCATATATCCAATACTGATTACTTACAAGATGCAAATACCACATAAAAACATAATTCTCACGGGGGCAGCTTCGGGTATTGGCAAGGCATTATTGTTGCAATTACTTGATTGTGAAGGTATTAATATTTTAGCTGTTGATTTGAATAAAGTTGATATTATTTCCGATAAAGTCATTCCTTACGTATGTGATGTTTCAAAACAAGCTGAAATTGATAGACTTTTTGAGTTTGCCTTAACTCAATTTTCAACGATTGATATTTTTATTGCCAATGCGGGTTTTGCTTATTACGAAGAAATCTCAACGCCCGATTGGCAACGAATAGAAAGGATTTTTCAGGTAAATGTATTTGCTCCAATATACTCTTTTCAGAAAATGAAAGCCTTGAATATTGGGCGAGAATATTTCGTAATGATGACTGCCTCGGCAATGGCGAAAGTGGCAATTCCTGGCTTTGCTCTTTACGGAGCCACGAAAGCCGCCCTTGATAGGTTTGAAGATGCTTATCGTTTTGAAAATCAAGACCTTGGGCATCTTTCTTTGATTTACCCTATTGCCACTAAATCTAATTTTTTTAATCGTTCTACTGATTTCTCCCGCCATGATGTTCCCATTCCTTTTCCCGCCCACACGCCCGAAGAAGTAGCAAAAGCCATGATTAATGGGATTAAGAACAATGAAACCCACGTATATCCTTCCAAATTATTCCAATTCGGGCGATTTTTTCAAAAACTATTTGAAATCTTAGCTTACCCATACCAATATTTTTACGCTCAAAAATTAAAAAATTTCCAAAATAAGTAATTTTTCTGGTAAAATATCATCTATATTTCAAGGTTTACAGTAATATTTCCGTAATAAACCTAAGATTATTAGGTCGATTTCAACATGATTTGTCCAAGATTTATGAATGATTAGCTATTGGGATAACCCCGATCTGTAAAAAAGAAACCCCATTGTTGAAAGAATTGGGGTTTCGCTGTTATTAGGTATGCAACTTTGCAAATGATAATTCCTTTATTTTTTTAAGGTTTATCTCAATTATGGGCTTTCTCTATTTTCTCTACGTAAAATCTGTCATTATAATCTCCCCATTTTTAGTCGTTTATGTATATTAATTGCTTATTTTATATCTATAAATCCTTTTGGCATAATCTTTGTTCTTTAATTATGACTCAACAAACGTCCCGCCAGATGTTAGGATTGAGAAAATATTGCTCCTGTCTAAGCGACCTTTGCAAACATTTTCCTCATCGTTTATATCCTGATAAATTTCTTGGCAACGCTCTGTTGATTTAGAGTGACTACTTCCGTTTACAAAAAATGGTTTCAAAGCTAAATTTTGATATACGAAAAAATAATTAGTGATTAGGTTCATAGTGTAATCTGATTGAGATTAATGTACTGATTCCAAGAACATTAAATACTCATTGCTCATTACGCATACCTCATCGCTTCAAAATATTTGATTGTATGATATCGCCATTTCGTATAATTAAAATTTGGATGTAGCCCGCCAGCTATATTCTTTTGGTAACTGAGCCGCCACTTAGTTGCCACAATTATCCTTACTTTTTAAAAAATTTTCCGCCGAATAAAATGAGACAAGATTCCAAACTTCCGTAGCCCAATTAAAGGACACAAGGGCGGAGTGTTGTCTTTTTGCGTTAAAAGACATTCAAGCCAATGGCTTGCGGGAACTTTCCCGAAAGATAACTACTTAGGCGGATTGCGTAAAGGCTCGGAGCTATGCACCGAGTCTTTATTTTTTGTCCCATCCTCAAATCCGCAAAGCCCAAAAATGTCATTTTCAAAGTCGAATATTTGGTGCGAGATTTTGAGATAATTTTCTTGAAATATTGCAACATTAAATTCGTTGATTGTGTAGAAATATCAACGATTGACATAACTTTGTAAGTTGATATTTAAAAATAGTCAATAAAATCGTGTTTAAAAGCAAAATAGTGTTTGATGAACGTAAAATCAAAAAATTGGACATCCTTATTTAATAGTACATACCAAATATTCCTTTTTTGTGTAATTCTTGGAAAAATTATATGATAAATGTATGTACATTCAAATATCCATACTAATTTTGTTATGTCAAACAGCAAAAGTTATGGCGGTAACAATTGCTAAGAGACACGATTCGAGGAAAATTTTAGTTTTAAAAGTTATGGCGGTAATGATTAAATCTGAAATTTTCCTCAAAGAATCATAGAATGTAAGGATATTACAATCTGCCTAAGAAGATTTTTAATAATTCAGTACCCATAAAAGCGAGTATAAACCCTTGAATTGGCGGATTCAAGGGTTTATTATTAACCTTTCATCACATAGGGAGTGTAGATACGATACAAAAAGGGTCAAGAATACGCATTCTTGACCTTTTTTGTATTTATTGATGTTCATTACAATCACTTACAGATAGCTTTTATTTCACCTTCAAAACCACAGCCCCCAACGGAGGAATGGTTAAGGCAATTGAATAGGCTTTTCCTTGCCAAGAAATTTCGTCTGCCATAATTACGGATTTATTAACTTTTCCACTACCCCAAAATTCTGTATCATCCGTATTTAAAACTTCTTGCCAAATTCCTTGCATCGGAACGCCAATTCTGTAATCTGGTCTTGGAATGGGAGTCAAATTCAGAATAATAATCAGTTGATCTTTGGCAATATTTCCTTTACGAGTATAGACCACAATCGAATTTTCACGGTCGGAGGTATCTAACCACTCAAAACCTTCGTGTGAAAACTGTTTGTCGTATAAAGCTGCCTCCGTTTTGTATAAATGATTCAAGGCTTTTATTAAATTTTGAACACCCTTGTGTGGGGCGTGTTCCAAAAGCCACCAGTCAAGTCCTTTTTCAAAGTCCCACTCGGCGGTTTGCCCAAATTCCCCGCCCATAAAGAGTAAATTAGTACCTGGATGGGTAAACATATAGCCAAAAAGGAGTCTTAAATTGGCAAATTTCTGCCATTCATCACCAGGCATCTTACCTACCAATGAATGTTTACCATACACTACTTCATCGTGTGAAAATGGCAACATAAAGTTCTCGGTAAAGGCATAATTTGTGGAGAAAGTCAGCTGGTCTTGGTGATGTTTACGGTGCATGGGGTCCTTCGCAAAATACTTCAAAGTATCGTTCATCCAACCCATCATCCACTTTTGTCCGAAGCCCAAACCACCCGCATAAATGGGTCTGGACACACCCATAAACGAAGTGGACTCTTCAGCAATCATCTGAATATCAGGAAATTGAGCGTACATCGTTTCATTCAACTCTTTAAACAATGATACTGAATCAAGGTTGTGATTTCCGCCAAAAATGTTAGGCTCCCATTCGCCTTCGTTGCGTGAATAATCCAAATAAAGCATCGAAGCTACGGCATCCACACGGAGACCATCAGCATGGTAGCGTTCAATCCAATATACGGCATTTGAAATCAAGAAACTGCGGATCTCGTTGCGTCCATAATTGAAAATATACGACTTCCAATCGGGGTGATAGCCCTTTTTTAAATCGGGGTGTTCGTATAAATGTGTACCATCGTATTCATACAAACCGTGCGAGTCGCCAGGAAAGTGTGAAGGTACCCAGTCGAGGATTACACCGATGTCATTTTTATGAAATTCTTCCACCAAATACATAAAATCTTGGGGCGAACCAAAGCGGGGCGATGGAGCAAAATATCCCAAAACCTGATACCCCCACGAAGGTTCGTAGGGGTGGTGCATCACTGGCATAAGTTCCACGTGCGTAAAGCCCATTTCCTTGACGTATTTGACCAATTGGTCGGCAAGTTCCACAAAAGTAAGTTTCTCGTTACCGTCTTTTCGTCGCCATGAACCAATATGAACTTCGTAAGCCGACATGGGCTGATTCAGAGCATTATTGACATGACGTTTTGCCATCCAATCGGCATCCGTCCATTCATACCAATTATCCCAAATTACTGAACCCGTGCGAGGCGGCACTTCAAAACTTTGGGCGTATGGGTCCATTTTTTCCAAGAAACGACCATCTTGGGTTTCGATACAAAATTTATAAATTTCGCCTTTGCCGATGTGCGGAATGAAACCTTCCCAGATGCCCGAAGAATCCCAACGAACGAAAATATGATGGGTATTTTTATCCCAATAATTGAAGTTTCCAATCACCGAAACTGACTTTGCCGAGGGTGCCCAAACGGAGAAATAAGTTCCTTTAACTCCTTGAAATTCAGTAAGATGTGAGCCAAATTTTTCATAAAGGCGATAGTGTTTCCCTGCTTTGAAGAGGTTTACATCAAAATCGGAAAAGAGGCTAAACGTCTCCACATTTTTCAATTGAATGGGTGGGGGAGGAGTCTCCTCAGAAATCGTTACGACTTCTTGTTTAGTCGTTTTTTTCTTAACAGGTTCAGCTTTTTCAGTCGTTGTTTTCGTTATTTTTGCCATGTTTTTATTGGATGGTTAATGAATAATTTTGAGGTCAAAGAAATAAGGAATTATGCTAAGTAATACTTACTTTTGACCATTTGCCCTTGAACTTTTGACCCAAATTAAATTTTTGCTTTTTCCGTTAATTTTTTCGGAATTTTCAAATGATAGGTACTTGGGAAAGTTCGTGCTAATATGTCAATAATTTTGGCATCTCGACCAATTAGTATTCTTTGTCTTCCTTTTTCAATGCCTTCCATAATTACCTCAGCGGCGTATTCGGGGGTATTGATGAGGGCTTCACGCTCAAATTTCTCTAAATCTGCTGCCACTTGGCGTGGGTCTTGGCTTTCTGAAACTCGGGCATTACTGGCAATTTTGGTTTTAATTCCCTCTGGATGAACCGATGAAACTTTTACGCCAGTGTCCATTAATTCCATCTTCAAAACGTCAGAAAAGCCTTTTACGCCAAACTTTGCCGTACAATAAGCGGATTGATATTGAACCCCAATAATGCCAAAAATACTGGAAATATTCACGATATGCCCCTGATTTTGGGTTAACATAATCGGTAAGAACGCCTTAGTCATTCGGATAACTCCGAACAGATTGATATTGAGTAGCCAATTAAAATCTTCCATGGATGTTTCGGCAAATGTACCCGAGTAAAGTGCTACTCCTGCATTATTCACTAAGGTAATTTTTTGGGGGGAATAAGTCTTGCTAATCATCTCCTTGAAGTCAGTAATTGCCTGTGAATCAGACACATCCAAGGGATGCGTGTTAATCCATCCGTTCTGAGAGACTATCATTTCACGGGTTTCGTTCAAACCTTTTTCGTTGATGTCGGTTGCAATCACTTTTGCCCCTTTTGATGCCGCCAGAACTGCTAAAGCCTGACCAATTCCAGAGCCTGCACCCGTAATAATAAAATGTGTGTTTTCCATTGGGTTTTCTATTACCCCACCCTAACCCTCCCTTCAAGGGCAGGGTTAGGGTGGGGTGATTTTCAAATTAATTAATCTCCCGAAGATACAATATTTTATTAGAAAACTTAAATTTTTAGTGAAACGGTTTGGCACAAAGATAATGCCATTAAATTAGACAAAAATATGATTGTAGCTTGGAATACATAATAAGGCAATTTAATTTATATTCCTTCAAAAAACTGATTCAGGCACGTTTGTTGCACATATTTACTCACAAAAGCCACCAATTTTGCGTAAAAATTACCAGAAAGCAGGTAGTACATATTTTAAGATTTATGTAAACTATTTTACTTTTAAACAAAAATAACCAACCTAAAAACAAACTAAGTTATGCGGCTAAATTTTGTTAAAAATCGGGAAAAACGTCCCGAAGTAAAACCTTTTTCTGCCCTGCGGGTGGATGTCCATTCACACTTGTTGCCTGCCTTAGACGAAGGGGCTAAAGACTTAGAAGAAAGTTTGGAATTGATTTCTAAATTGAGAGATTTGGGTTTTCATAAACTCATTCTTACGCCACATATCATGTCGGGGTTTTACCCCAATTTCCCCCAAAAAATTAAAGAAAGGTTGTTGATTTTGCGAGAGTATCTCGAAGAAAAAAGCATTAATGTCGAAGTAGAAGCCGCCGCAGAATACTACTTAGACGGTTTTTTTATGAAAGAATTATTGTCAAAGAATGATTTAATGACTTTTGATTCGGACGATGGCACAAAATATCTCCTTTTTGAAACTCAACATCTTCACCAACCCAAGCAACTTTTTGAAGCCATAAAACGTATTTTTCGCAAGGGATATACGCCTGTTTTGGCACACCCCGAAAGGTATAATTATTTACAGAGAGATCGACCATTAGTCCATCAATTATACGACACGGGACTTTCGTTTCAGGTAAATATTAATTCTTTTTCGGGATATTACGGAACGGAATCCAGAGAATTAGCAGATTATCTGTCTGTTGCTCAAATGATTAGCTTTTTGGGTACGGATTGTCATAAACAAGAACAGATTGAGATGTTGCAGAAAACGATGGATTCGCCCATGTATAAGACAGTGTTGAGGGCGGGGAAGATTTTGAATAATCAATTTTGCTGAAAATTTTACATCATCAAGTTGCTAAGGTTTACTAAATTCATCAAATAACAGAAAGAATAAAATTAAGGAATTGAAAAGGAAATAATTATTGAGTATATGGTAGTATAATTGCAAAAATAAGTATTAATTTTTATAATTATTTCATTATCAATAGTTTAGCTCATAATAATTATTGGCAATCACTTTTATGAATTGATGTTTTATCAAAAATTTAAACCAACCCCTCATTTACAGCCCTTCGTAGAGTGTTTTTACGTGTGGGAATGTAGCATTGTATCTTCTCAGCCTACTTTTATTGAATCTCCACCCTCTGGTTTTGCCTCTATGGTTTTCAATTATGGCACTGCCTACCAAGTGATTAACCTTAAAACAAATACTGATTACTTGGCTACGCCCAAGAATTTTATCACGGGACAAGCCACAAAAAGCTACCAACTCAAACTTCAAGGCACAATCGGCATGATTGGGATTGTGTTTCGCCCTGCGGCTGTGCATACTATTTTTGGATTACCCATGTATGAATTTACGGATGAAAGGCTTGATTTGAGGAGTGTTTTGGGAAAGGAAATTGATATACTCGAAGAACGATTAAGGGGTGAATTTGACCATCACAAAAAGATAGAAATTCTCTCTAATTATCTAACGGTCATTATATTAAAAGCTAAAAAATCAATTGATAGAACTGATTATGCCGCCAATGTGATTGTTGAAAGTAAAGGAATTGTCAATATTACCGAGTTGATGGATGAATTATACGTTTGCCGTCGTCAATTTGAAAGACAATTTTTGAATAAAGTTGGCGTGAGCCCAAAATATTATGCCCGTGTGCGACGCATTGGCTATTTATGCTCTCAGTTGGCTTCAAGAAAATGGAACATTGATGATTGGCACGATTTAATTTATCAAGCGGGCTATTATGACCAATCGCACTTTATTAAAGAATTTACCGCTTTTACTGGCAAATCTCCCTCATTTTATCTCAAAAATAACGTTGAATTAGGCAATTTTTTGTCCTAAACCTTCGCTCCACTAAAATGTCGCATTTTTACAATATCAGGTTTTGATTTTGTCGCAACTTTGTTCCGTCAAATCAAAACAATATATGAAATGAAAACGAAATCAATTCTTCTCTTCTTTATCACAATAATCTCTTTTTCTTTTATTGCTGATGAACTTCCTCAAAAATTAAATGGGGTTTTTCAGCAAAAAAGAAATAAATACGGTAATGCGAAAGACTGGGAAAATACAGAAAATCAAAAAATAATTAAAGTTTTCAAAGATGGTTACTGGTTGGGGGCTTTTTACGATGATACTCGCCCAGCGAAAAAACTATTTAACGGAGTTTGTGGGGGAACGTATCAATTGAAAGATGGCAAATACCTTGAAAAAGTAGCGTTTTATTCGTGGGATTCCACCGCTGTGGGGAATGTCTTTGCCTTTAATTATCAGATAGATACCAAAAACTTTAAACAATTTGGTATGATGAATTCCGAAAAGTATAAAAACTATCCAATTAATGAAGAATCGGAAAGAATAGTTACGAATGAACCTCTAAAAAATGATGCGCTGGAAGGCGTTTGGTTCATGGAATCTGGCTATTGGGGAGGTAAAACTCGTTTTGGCGAAGGAGTATACAAAGGGTCAAAAGTTGTTAAAATATTTTGTTATCCCATCGTTGTTTATGCTTATTACCAACCCAGAACCAAAAGATTTCAAGGTGCTGGTGGAGCTTTTTATCAATTTGATGGAAAAACATTAACCGAAACCAATGAATTTTATTCGTGGGATGCTGCTAAAAAAGGGCAAACGGAAAGATTCCAAATAGCATTGATTAATGGTAAATTACAGCAAGAAAGTGCTGATTGGGCAAACATGAAAGAGATTTACGGAAAAGCAACTCATTGAAAATCAAATATATTTAAACTAATTCTAAAAAAAGATATGGAAACTTTAATTCAAAAAGAAACATGGACAGACCTTACTCGAAAAGGTACTTGTATAGAATTTTTCTCGGCTTATCAAGAGCATGACTACGAGCGAATGGTGGGATTATGCACCCCTGATGCCGAAGTGGATTTCGTGCCGTTGGGCGATGGCGGCAAGGGAAAAGTTGCCGAATTGGGCAAAGGACTTTGGTCAGCTTTAATGGACTGTTTCCCCGATATTGATAACACGATTGATACTTTTGAGGTAAATAATCATGAAATTACCTGCAAAGTAGTCATTTTTGGTACGCAAGTAAAAGATTTTGCAGGGATTAAAAGTAAAGGTTTAAAGTTTGAAAACGATCATATTTTTATTTTCAGATTTGATGATGACGATCAAATTACTTTTATTTCAATCAACTGGAATCATGATAGTTTTTCTAAGCAATTGGGGGCATAAATGATAAATTTTTAAATTATCAATAGCCATTTTCTTGATGAGAATTTAAGAAAATGGCTTTCCATTACATTTTATCGTAATTTTGAGGAGAATTAACAGCAATAATTTTGAAAAAAATCCTCATCATTACCCCACCGTTTACCCAACTGAATACGCCCTATCCAGCGTCTGCCTATATAAAAGGTTTTTTGAATACCAAAGGCATTTCTGCCTTTCAAATGGATTTAGGGATTGAAGTGATATTGGAACTGTTTTCTAAGCAAGGATTACGAAATTTATTTGAAACCGTAACTCATAAAACCGATACAATTTCCGAAAATTCTCAGCGAATTTTTGCCCTTCAAGATGACTATCTCAAAACGATAGATGCTGTTGTGGGTTTCCTGCAAGGCAAAAATCCTACTTTATCCCGCCAAATTTGTCAAGATAATTTCCTGCCCGAAGCCTCTCGGTTTGATACTTTGGACGACATGGAATGGGCATTTGGCAATATGGGCATCCAAGACAAAGCCAAACATTTAGCCACGCTTTACCTCGAAGATATTTCTGATTTTATCGTGGAATGTGTAGATGAAAACTTCGGGTTTAGTCGCTACGCCGAGCGTTTGGGAAGAAGTGCCAATTCGTTTGATGAAATGCACGGTTTTTTGCAAAAGGATTTGACCTATATTGATAAAATCACGGTACGAATTTTGGAGGAAAGAATCCAAGAAATTCAGCCTAAAATGGTTTGTATATCTGTGCCTTTCCCTGGTAATTTATACAGTGCATTCCGAATTGCTCAATACCTCAAAAAACATTATCCTAATATCAAAACCTGCATGGGCGGAGGTTTCCCGAATACTGAGTTGAGGGATTTGAAAGATGTTAGGGTCTTTGAGTTTTTTGATTTTATTACGCTGGATGATGGAGAAAGACCTTTGGAGTTATTAATTGAAAGTTTAGTAGTAGAAATTAAAAATGAATTTAAGAGGACTTTCCTGTTGGAAAATAATGCTGTTATCTATAAAAATAATTCCTTAAAACCTGATTATAAACAAAGTGAAGTAGGCACGCCCGATTACTCAGATTTGCTGTTGGATAAATATATTTCGGTCATTGAAATTGCCAATCCGATGCACAGTTTATGGTCGGATGGACGGTGGAATAAACTTACTTTGGCTCATGGATGCTACTGGGGAAAATGTACCTTCTGTGATATTTCCTTAGATTATATCAAACTGTACGAACCCGTTGCCGCCCGAACCATTGTGGATAGGATGGAGGAGTTGATTGAACAAACGGGTGAAAATGGCTTTCATTTTGTGGATGAAGCTGCCCCACCCGCCCTCATGCGAGAAATGGCTCTGGAGATTTTGAGACGTAAAATATCCGTAACTTGGTGGACAAATATCCGTTTTGAAAAGAGTTTTACTTCCGATTTATGTATGCTTTTGCGGGCTTCGGGTTGCATCGCCGTTTCGGGAGGTTTGGAGGTGGCTTCAGATAGATTATTGGAACTCATTAAAAAGGGCGTAACGGTTGAACAGGTAGCAAAAGTTACCCAAAATTTTGCCGATTCTGGGATTATGGTTCACGCTTATTTAATGTACGGTTATCCAACCCAAACCATTCAAGAAACCGTTGATAGCCTTGAAATGGTGCGTCAGATGTTTGAATTGGGCATTTTACAATCGGGTTTTTGGCATCAATTTGCCATGACCGCTCACAGTCCCGTGGGTATGAATCCCGAAGAATTTGGGGTTATTCCAGTACAAAACCCGATTACTTTTGCCAATAATGACATCGTTTTCAAGGACAAAACGGGTATCAATCACGATAAATTTAGTTTTGGTTTAAAGAAATCCATCTTCAATTATATGCACGCCACGGGTTTTGAATTACCGCTTCAAGATTGGTTCGATTTCAAAATTCCCAAGACGAGTATCAGACCAAACTTTATTGAAAAATCGCTGGAAAATGAAGAAGTATTTACTGATAAACCTTCCACAAAAATAGTCTGGCTGGGCGGGAATCCCATTATTGAGGCAATTTTAAAATCTAAAAAAGAAATTTCTCGGGAAAGTTTGAAACTCACTTTTCACGATAAAAGGGAAAGTTTTATTATTCAAACCGAAAAACAACAGGGCGAATGGTTAGTAGAAATTTTGAAGAAAATAACCTTTCAGAACAAAAAAATATATACCTTTCAAGAAATAAAAGCCGATTTTGAAAGCCTTGACTTCGAAGACTTTGAAATATTTTGGTTTTCAAAACCTGTGAATACTTTGAGGGAATTTGGGCTGTTGTCTTTTTGAAAATAAATCTTAAAAATAAAAAAAACCATTATGAAGTATCTTAAACTTGGATTAACCTTTCTATTCGGAGTCTTAATGATTTTCGCTGGTGTAAACCATTTCAGACATTCGGCTATTTATTTACCATTTATTCCCACCTTTTTACCACAACAATTTATCAATCAAGCCACGGGAATTCTTGAAATTACATTGGGGATTGGCGTTTTTATTCCACAGTTCAGACAAAGGGCAGCCTTCGGGATTCTTCTTTTGATGATTATCTTTTTGCCGCTTCATACATGGGATGTTTTCAGAGATAAACCCGCCATTGGAAGCCATCAAATTGCCCTAATTCGCTTGCCAATACAGTTTTTACTGATTTTTATTGGGTGGTTTATTAGTAAAAAACCTAAATGAGCACCCCCAACAAAAGCCCACCCAAAAAGATATAAAAAGTAGGAATTTTTGTAAATTGCGTAAGGAGAAGTGTAACGCAAACCGTGAATAATCCTACATAATCTACTCGTTGAATCATGGGTACTAAAAATGTAAATGCCGCTGAAAGGGTCAAACCAATTGAAGCGGCATTTATGCCTTCCAAAGATGCCCTGATTCCTCTAAATTGCTTTAACTGCCCCCAAATTCTATAAACAAAAAATATCAAAAATGTTCCTGGCAAAAATATTCCAGCCGCCCCAACGGCACTTCCCAATAATTGTTCCCACCAAGTTCCTCCTTTCATAACCAAAACTCCCAAATAAGATGTCAAGGCAAAAACGGGTCCTGGCAAAGCCTGAGAAAGTGCCATGCCCGTCAAGAAATCGTCTCCCCTCACGAGATGTTTAAATTCTACAAATTCGGTATAAAGCATCGGGGCTAAAACCTGTCCGCCACCAAAAGTAAGGCTTCCATTGCGATAAAAATTCTCAAAAAGCCGAATCGGTTCATAATCTGTAAAATGCCCCAAAATTGCCAAAAACAGCAAAAATCCCCAAAAAAGATTAAAATTCGACCAAGGAATCACCATTTTATGATGAGTCTGTTTGGGATAATCTTTGTAATTCAACGCCGTAAAAGTTCCGCCCACAATCAGGGCAATCGGGCAAACATAAGGCGATTGAAAATAAAATGCAAAAGCGGCTGAAATAATCATCAGCACAATTCCATAGTTGTTTTTGATAACTTTTCTGCCTAAAATGTAACCCGCATGAATGATAAAAGCTACTCCAATAGGTTGGATAAAACGAATGATATCACGGTTGCGGAGGTAGGTCATGCCAAAAGCTGCCGCCGTCATAATAAAAACTGCGGGAGTAATCCAAACTAATAAAGTGAGATAAGCTAAATTGGGACCTCCGATACGGTATCCCAAAGCGGTGATGGTTTGAGTGGAAGTTGGACCAGGCAACATCGCACAAAGTGCCTGTAATTCAAGTAGTTCGGCTTCGGTGAGGTAGTTTCTTTTTTTTACAAAGTGGTCAATAAACATCGCTAAATGAACTTGCGGACCTCCAAACGAAGTACAAGCCAAAATCAGTACGTCCTTTAAAAAAATGAGTCGCCTGATTTTTTTCATGGGGGTCTATAGCCTATCTGGATATGTCAAAAATATGTTGAAGAACTCCTAATAACGGAGGAAGTTCACTAATTAAATACTTTCTTTCGTCAATAACTATTTGATTGTGAGCATATTGTATAAAAGTCCATTCAAATCCTGTCGTACAACAACCATATAAAACTTGATGCCTACCATCTTCTAAATCGTTCAATTTCTTACCAGCAATCAATTGGGCAACACATTGAATGAGTCCTTGTTCTACCACTTGTTTCGTTGCATCTGACACGGTAAGACAAAAAAAAGGATCTGTAATGAACTCTTGATCTCTACTAAATGAATAAAGGAAATCACATTCGCCTTGTAAACCATTTGGTTCATCAATATCAAAATTCATTCTATAATATTCTGTATATGAATGACTATTGATAAAATTAAATTCCAAAACAATGGGGGTAACTAATCCTTCTGAGCATGATTCAACACTGTCAAATCCTACATCAATGGCATTTTTTATGTTTTCAATAAGCCAATCTGAGGGTTTTATTGGCTTTACATCAGCAAACAATTCTTGTTTTTTAAATGTAACGCCAAATCGTTTGCTGAGTTCAGAAGCAGTAAAATCGCTGTATGCCATGATTTCAATTGATACAAATACTATTTTTTCAAGCCCAACTCAATCAACCGCTCATTCAAAAACTCCCCTGCGGTCATATTGACGTACATTTTTGGGTGCGTGGCATCTACGCATGAATCCAAACAGGTCAAGTCCATTTCTGAACGGGGGTGCATAAAGAATGGAATTGAAAAACGAGAAGTTCCTAATTTTTCTCTCGGAGGATTAACCACTCGATGAATCGTAGATTTGAGTTTATGATTGGTTAAACGGTCAAGCATATCGCCTACGTTCACCACCACATAATCAGGCAAAGATGTTATCGGAATCCATTTTCCGTCGGTTCTCAAAACTTCCAAACCTTCGGCAGATGCTCCCATCAGAAGCGTTATCAAGTTAATATCTCCGTGTGCAGCAGCTCTTACAGCTCCTTCGGGTAACGTTTCTGGATTCAAGATAGGGAAATAATGAATGGCTCTTAAAATTGAGTTACCATGCTTTACTTTATCTTCAAAATAATCTTCGGGTAATTCCAAGTATAGAGCAATGGCACGTAACAATTGCTTACCCGCATTCTCTAAGGTATGATAGGTATAAAGTGTATCTTTCTCAAAATCAGGTAATTCACTCGGAAAGACATTATTAGGGTATTCCTCCCAAATGGGGTCGCCATCTTCAAGAATGGGTTGCCCAACGTGATAAAATTCCTTTAAATCTGCAGCCTTAAATCCTTTGGCAGTTTCTTTTCCTTTACCGATATAACCTCTTTGTCCAGCGATTCCTTCAACGGCATATTTTTGTTTTAGTTCATCGGGAGAAAGAAAAAATTTCTGAACGGTATGGTATAAATCCGTGGTTTTATCATTAGTCAAACCATGATTTTTTATGGCTACAAAACCAATATTATTAAAAGCTGTGCCTAAATCCTGTACGAATTTAGCTTTGCGATTAGCATCACCCGAAGTGAAATCAGCTAAATCAAGTGATGGAATTGTGTCGAGAAGTGTCATATTATTGTGTTATTTCAAAGCATTTTCATAATTTTTACTCACTGCTTCCCAGTTTACAACATTCCAGAAAGCGGTTATATAATCAGCTCGTTTGTTTTGGTATTTCAAGTAATAAGCGTGTTCCCAAACGTCAAGCCCTAAAACGGGTGTGCCTTTTTTCTCGGCAACATCCATCAAAGGATTGTCTTGATTTGGAGTCGATGAAATAACTAATTTTTTATCTTGAACCATCAACCAAGCCCAACCCGACCCAAATCTTGTTGTGCCAGCTTTTGCAAATTCTTCTTTAAATTTATCAAATGAGCCAAATGTTTTGGTAATCTCATCCGCCAAAGCACCCTTCGGCGTTCCGCCACCCTTGGGTGACATTACATTCCAGAAAAAAGTGTGATTCCAGTGTCCTCCCGCATTATTACGAATGGCAGGTGATTGTTTTCCAGCCTCTTTCAACAAATCATACAAGGACGATTTTTCTAAGGAAGTACCAATTAATGCTTTGTTCAAATTATCAATATACGCCTTGTGGTGCTTGCCATGATGAATTTCCATCGTCATTTTATCAATATTTGGCTCTAATCCATCCGTTGCATAAGGCAAAGCAGGCAACGAAAATGGAGCATTTTCAAGCATAGTTTGCTCCAAAGTCATCAATGGTAATTTATCGTTATAACTTCTTCTGAAAGAAAAACTAAACGAATTGAAGCCCGACAAAGCGAATGCCGAGGTGAAGGCGGATTGTAAGAAATTTTTACGGTTCATGTTTTTGAAATTGAATGATGAAATATGAGCTATGAATAAATTATATTTATAATACTCATTTTAAGGGTTTAGACTGTTTATCTTTTTCGTTTACTATAATCAACGTATAATTTATTGTGTCATTTGGTTTGGCAATTGGCATTTCCATTAACTGAGCCAAATTTGGTTTTACCACAATCATATTATCAATATTTTCCATGTTCTTGACCGAATTTTTGAGTGCATTTAAGCCTAAAACGGTCATTTTAATGGGCTTAATAGTATTTTTTTCTTGATAATTCTTCAAGTAATCAGTCATTATCTGCGATTTAAGCACTTCTGATTGACTATCTTTCAAGAAATCCAATATCATAGGCTTTGAAGGAGGATTTTGTAAAAGATGACCTTTCTGAGTATATCCCACAAACGAGTAAGCAATTAAACTGAGGGTGATGAGTGATTTTTTCATGGTTTTTAGAATTTATGTTTTGATATTGTCATTATTACTCATAAATAACTCGACTAACAATACTCCGTCCCAAGGTAATTTCATCGGCGTATTCCAAATCTCCACCAATGGGGATTCCTCGGGCTATGGTGGTGATTTTTACGTTGAGTGGTTTTAATCGTTTGGTTAAATAAAATGCAGTAGTATCACCTTCCATCGTGGGACTCAATCCCAAAATAATTTCTTTGATGGCATTATCCGTTTCTTGATTTTCGGTGATTCGTCTTAATAAAGAATCAATTTTCAAATCGGCGGGTCCGATGCCTTCCAAAGGGGAAATAATCCCTCCCAAAACGTGATACAGACCTCTATATTGTGAAGTATTTTCAATCGCCAGCACATCACGAGTGTCCTCAACTACGCATACAATCGAAGGTTCACGCTTGGGATTGGTACAAATCATGCACAAAACATCATCAGAAATATTATTGCATTGGCGACAATATTGCGTTTTTGTCCGCATCGCAATCATCGCTTCTGAAAGTTGCAGCGTTTGGCGTTCATCTCGTTTCAGCAAGTGTAAAGCCATTCTCAAAGCCGTTTTCTTCCCAATTCCAGGCAATTTTGAGATTTCCTCAACGGCGGTTTCTATTAATTTGGATGGATAATTCAAGGGAGTTGTGAGTTATGAGCGGTCCGCCGCTGTGGGTATGAGGTATGAGATAAAAGAAAAGAAATCTAATGTTTTCTCATACCTAAAAAATTAAACCACTTCTGCCGCTATTCCTCGGCGACAAATATCGTTTCGCATGGGAGCGAGGGCTTCAAATGTGCCTTTCTTGACGGAACATTTTCCTTTATAATGAATCAACAAAGTGCATTGCTCGGCTTGTTCGGGCGTATGGTCGCAAACCTCCATGAGAGATTCAATCACAAACTCAAAAGTATTTATCTCATCGTTGAACACCATGAGGTCGTATTGTTCCACGTCAATTACCTGGTCCAACACATCTACATCTTCTTCAAATTGTTCAAAAGGTCGCATTTTGTAATTTTTGTATTAGGCACTAAGTATTAGGTATTAAGTAATTTGAAACGTATTAGTTTTCTTGGTACTTAGTACCGAATACTTGGTACATTTTTAAGTTAGGAAAATAATTCTTTTGTAATGATAGCAAATTTAACAAAAAATCTCAATTTAGACGTTAGTGAACCCAATCAGTTTGAGACAATTTTTGCATAAATCGTAGTAACAAGGCTTTTTGCATTTAGAAATGTATATTTGTCCTTTAAATATACCAAAGAAATACCATCTTCAACCATAAAACCCATAAAACAACATGACTACAGGTTTAGCTTTTGGCATTTTAGCCCTCTATTTTTTAATGCTTATTATTGTTGCTCATTATACTTCAAAGGGTGCCGATACCAACACTTTTTTTACCGCTAATAAGCAATCTCCTTGGTGGTTGGTTGCCATTGGTATGATTGGAACGTCCATCTCGGGCGTAACGTTCATTTCCGTTCCTGGGGCAGTTGGCGTAGATAAATTGTCTTATTACCAAATCATTTTGGGCAATTTAGTCGGCTATTTTGTGATTGCCACGGTGCTTTTACCACTTTATTATCGCCTAAATCTTATTTCTATTTATACTTATTTAGAAAAACGTTTTGGTACATATTCCTATAAAACGGGTTCATCATTTTTCCTCCTTGCCCGAACTTTGGGTTCAGCCGCCCGTTTATTTTTGGCAGTGGAGGTGCTTCAATTAGCCATTTTTGATGCTTGGGGTATTCCTTTTTGGGTTTCGGCAATGGTTACAATTTCATTGATTTGGGTTTATACTTACAAGGGAGGCGTAAAAACTATCATCGTAACCGATACTTTGCAGACGTTTTTCCTCTTAACGGCACTGGTCATTACTATTTATTTAATTGCCACAAAATTAGATTTGGGTGTGGGCGGATTAATCTCAACTATTCAAGAAAGTAAATATTCCCAAATGTTCTTTTTCGATGATTTTGCGTACAAACATTACTTTGGAAAAGACTTCGTGGCGGGTATTTTTATTGCCATCGTAATGACGGGGCTTGACCAAGATTTGATGCAAAAAAACCTGACTTGTAAGAATATCGGCGAAGCCCAAAAGAATATGTTTTGGTTTTGTTGTACTTTTGCCGTTACGACTTTACTTTTTGTTTGTCTGGGGGCATTACTGTACATTTACGCTAATAAAATTGGCTTTGAGATTCCAAATAGAACTGATTTGTTATACCCACAATTAGCCCTTGGCGGGCAGTTTGGAACATTGGCAGCCGTTACCTTTTTATTAGGGATTACTGCCGCCACGTATGCCAGTTCAGACTCGGCATTAACGGCTCTGACTACGGCTTTTTGCATTGATTTTATGAATATTGAGAAATATGAAGAATCTAAGAAAAGTAAAATTAAACACTATGTTCATATCGGCTTTTCAGCTTTGTTCTTTGTGATAATCTTAATTTTTTATAAATACAGCGGAGGTTCAATTATTTCAACCGTTTTCAATATTGCAGGTTATACTTACGGTCCACTTTTAGGACTGTTCGCCTTTGGATTATTCACTCAAATGCCCGTGAGAGACAAATTTGTACCTTTTGTGTGTATTGCCGCTCCAATTTTGACTTATATGATTGATACCCATTCAAAAGAATGGTTAAACGGCTATCAATTTGGGTTTGAAAAATTATTATTGAATGGGGCAATTACGTTTTTGGGTTTGGCTTTGTTGAGAAAGAAATAGACTTTTGCCTCGTTCGTTAGCTACTACGGAGTTTTAGACTGGAAATAAATTTCTTATCATTCAGTTAAAATCTGCACGGTTTTTGTCCTGACGTATATACGAATAAAAATTCCCAGACGCACGGTCAATTTTTATCTAAACACACGCTATGAAATTAAAATATTTACCGCTTCTGGTACATGCCTGCTTGCTAATCATACTGTTGCCTCTATCAGGCTGTAAGGAAAATACTCCCGTATCTCAGCCTGAATTCCCCCCTTTGTCTTTTGAGAATCCAGATGCTAATGGTGGGGCGTGGAAGACGGTAATTATTAAATCTCCCAATGATTATTTAGTGGATATCCCTTCTAACAATGATTCGGGTGAATATCAACGTGAGCTATTAGAATCTAAAACTATCGTGAATCAACGTACTTACGCTCAAGAGGTTGCGATAAATTATTGGGCTTCGGGTGGCGTGTTGCGGTGGAATCAGATTGCTCGTGAATTAGTGGCAAAATATAACCATCCACCCAAAGATGGCGAAGTTCCAAGCCTTAATATACCTATGGCATCACCTCCTTTTGCGGCTCGTGCGTATGCCCTTTTGAGTGTGGCACAATACGATGCTTTGGTGGCTACCTGGTTTTATAAATACAAATTCAGACGCATGAGTCCCTCGCACAATGGTTTAAAAAGTGCATTGCCCGATACGGATTTGCCTTCTTACCCTTCCGAAGATGCGGTGGTGGCAACAGTTTCTTATAAAATTTTGAGTAAATTATTCCCTGCAGAAAACGATTATCTCTACGGAAAAGCCCTTGAACACGGTAATACAAGGTTATGGTCGGGGGCGAATGTGAAAAGTGATATTATGGCAGGTGGGCAATTAGGTGAGCAAATTGCTAATCAAGCCGTTGAATATGCCAAGAACGATAATTTCAACGGGGCAGATGATAAAGAGCAAAATTGGAAGTCATACGCCAAGAAAATAAAAGGCGGATGGATTAGTCAAGACGATCCAAAATACGCTCCATTATTGCCATTGCTGGGTTTGGTCAGAACTTGGTTTGATAAAGAACAGGTTTTGGGAAATCCCGTTCAAGCCCCGCCACCCGCTTTGGATAGTAAGGAATTTAAGAAGGATATTGACTCCGTAAAAACGATTTCAGATACTCGTACCCCCGAACAAAAACGGATTGCCGATTTTTGGGCGGATGGCGTGGGTACTTTTACTCCACCAGGTCATTGGAATAAAATTGCCGAGGGACTCATTAGAAAACAGGCATTTACGGAATTAAAAACGGCAAAAATTTTGCAACAACTCAATCGTGCGGAGGAAGATGCCGCCATTGCGTGTTGGGCAACGAAGTATAAATATTTCTTTCCACGACCCACGCAAGTTAATAAAGAAATTAAGAATGTTGTTCCCATTCCAAACTTTCCCTCTTACACTTCGGGACATTCCACTTTTTCAGCCGCCGCAGCGTTGGTATTGGGGCATTATTTTCCAACAAAAGCCGATAGTTTGAAGAAAATGGCAAACGAAGCGGGACTGTCCAGAGTTTACGGAGGTATTCATTATTTCTGTGATAATGAAGGTGGAAAAATGTGTGGGGAGAAAATTGGGAAATTGGCGGTTGAGTGGGGGAAGTGATTTTGGGTTTGGATTATATAAAAAAAGCCAAGTTTTCTTGTAAAGACTTGGCTTTTTTGATGAAAATACCTTTAATAATCAATAGAGACATCAAAAACTATTTTATAGGTGGGGAAGAAAGTCCGTTATAATAATTCAAAATAGTTACTAAATCAGCTTTTGATTTTAAGCTATAATCGCCATCTTTTAAGAATTTCTCTATTTCTGGGCGATGGTCATTCATGGCTTCTATTAAGTTTTTCTTAGAACTTCCAATTTTCTTAGCTTCGTCCACTTTGGCTAAATAGAAGGTTTGTTCTTTGATAATTTTTGTATTGATATCGCCAACTCCGAGAGCTTCATTATAGCTCGCTTTTTTCACCCAAGCCTTGTGATAAATCAGTAGAGAGGCTTTTCCATCAGCAACGAGTTCAAAAAAGCCTTTCAAATTATCAGAATTTTCTCTGAAGTTATAGGCATTCATGAAGATAGTACCGTCTGTTTTGAGGGGCGTAATGAGGGTGAAAAACTTGACTCTTATACCGTCCACCAATCGAATACCCGTGGGTGTGAAAATCTCTAATACATTATTTCTAACATCAAAACGTGCCATGACATTATCATAAGGTTTGGCATCATTAAACAACAAAATACTACAATTCACAAAAGTGGTGTCTAAATAATTATCACCCTCCACTTTTCCATCGGTGCGTGGAATTCCGTAAAGGGTTTGGCTGGCATTTGCACTAATTTTTGTTCCTCGGTTGATGGCATCTCGTGTGGTTTCCATCATGGGTGCAGTCTGCGAAAAGCTCATTTGAGCGAAGAGGAGGAATATTGAAATGAAAAGCTGTTTGTTCATGATTGGAGAATTTAAAGAAAATATCAAACATTAAATTGTTGTTGAATTTAAAAATAAAAAATGAAGATAACGTTTTTCTACCTATAATATGATGATACAGAGTGCCACAGAAAGCAAAAACAGCCAAACTTCTAATGGAAATTTGGCTGTTTTGGAGGGATGAATCAATAAAATCTTTATTTCTCAATTGAAAATAACGTACCATCAATGCACCTTAAAATAATCTTTCACAAAAGCGTGTTCTTGATTTTCGGACATTTTTTCGGATGATTTTATCTCAATCTTTATATCTTCGTAAAGATGGTCATCCTTTAAAATATTGGCGAGTTCATTTTTGGCGGTGGTTGGTCCAAACAAAATTACATCATCATATTCTCTGATAATTTTACCAATACTTTTATAATACGATGCTGCTGAATGATTTTCTTTATTGTGCATTATATTCTCATTACTGTTCGAGGTTGATTCTGTGTTGTGATGCGAAGAATCAGATGTAATAATGGTTGTTTCGATGGAATCGCCCGTTAATGCCATCAAATGTGCCTCTGAATGATCCATCCAGATTCCTAAACTTTTAGTAATTTTCATGTTTTTGCTTTAAATATTTTGAAATTTTATAATCCGCAAAGTTCCAATTATTTAATGGTGAATATGTTACGTAATTCACTTTATAAGTTACATTATTCACAGATTTTGGATTTTGTGGTTATGAAAATTTATTCAACCACCAGAAATACAATTCACTCTCCATGCAATGAATAAGCGATTTTGAGGGTTATATAATTAGAAATCACAAAACACGCTCAATATGCAGATACTCATTTATGTCTTTTCGCTTTTAATAGCCATTATTCCTGCTAAAACATCCGTACCCAAAGCGGTCGATGAAATAGACGAAGTTCAAGCACTTTATAGTGATTGTCACCTAAAAGGGGTGGTCAATTACGATGCTTTCAAACAATCTTTTAAGGGTTATCAAGAATTTCATCCCGCCAAACCCATTATTACCATTGTTGATTTTGCCCTGCCATCAAGTACCGAAAGATTCTTTGTGATTGACCTTGTCAAGAAGAAATTACTCTTTTCTTCATTGGTGGCTCACGGTAAAAAATCTGGGGATAATATTGCCAATTGTTTCTCCAATAAAATGGAATCGCATCAGAGTAGTTTAGGTTTTTATTTGGTCGGAAATACCATTCAAAGCCCCAAACATGGATTGGCTTTGTTATTATTTGGCTTACAAAAAGGAATCAATGACAATGCCCGAAGGCGTGAAATCATTATTCACGGAGCTGAATATGTGAGTTCATTATTCGTAAAACAGCACGGTCGGTTGGGTCGTAGTTTTGGTTGTCCAGCCTTGCCAACCGCCCTCATACCGCAAGTAGTACCCGTGTTGGCGAATGGGAGTTTATTGTTTATTCGCAGCTGAGGGATTAGTTATCGGTTATTAATAATTGGTTATTGGTTTTGTTCTCATATTTTAACTACCTCATCGCTAATCACTATTTTAATGTTAAAGACAAACATTATATTAATCATCTTACTGGTAATTTTGATAGTTTCAGGATGTAAAAGTAAAAAGGGAAATCCACAGTCAAATCTGCCCGACTCCACGTTCTATAATTCCGAAAACTATTCAGGATTAGCCATTGATAGTACCGATTTACAGGTTTTTTTCAAAAATAATCCCGTTTCGGATTCTTTGAAAAGTGAAGTGCAAGAATTTTATAATCGCCGCAATTTGCAGTATGCTTGGTTCAACCAATACGGAGTTACTTGTGCCATTGCCACCTTCAATGCAAGATTACAAAATTATCGCCTTGATTTTGAGGATAATAGCCTTAATAATCTTCAATTAGATTCCTTGATTATCTTGCTTAATACCGATGAGAAATCTTTTATTTCACAAAAAAAACAAGCTACACAATTAGAATTATTATTGACAACTTCCTTCTTTAAATACGCCGAAAAAGTCTATGGCGGCACTACCAAAAGCTCCTCAAATCTGGAATGGTTTATTCCTCGAAAAAAGAAAAACTATCAAATTCTGTTAGACACATTAGTTTCTTCTCTTAAATGCGAAAAATTGCAAGAGCCTGTCAATCAATACTATATCCGTTTGAAAGAGCAATTGAGCAAGTACCGAGCCATCGAAAAAAAGGGTGGGTTTCCCTTGATTGTTACCAAGAAAAAAGAATTGTTGCTTGGCGAAAGTGATTCGTGTTTGGTGAATGTAAAACAACATTTATTCCTCACGGGCGACTTAGCCGTGAATGATAAAACGCTCATTTTTACAGATTCGCTGAGTAATGCTACAAAACGCTTTCAACGAAGAATGGGCTTGGCGGAGAGTGGAAAAATTGATAAGGCTACATTCTTAGAATTGAACAAGCCCATTGATGTTTGGATTAGGCAAATAATGGTCAATTTGGAGCGTCTGCGGTGGATTCCTGTGGAGATGGAAAAGGAGTATTTACTCGTGAACATTCCAGAATTTAAACTGCATATTTTTGAAAATAATAAAGAAGCCTGGGCTACCAATGTGGTGGTAGGACAAACCGCACGTAGAACCAGTATTTTCAAAGGAAATATGTCTCAAATCATTCTAAACCCGTATTGGGGCGTTCCCACAAGTATCGGTAATACTGAAATTTTAGCTCATTTAAAACGAAATCGTAATTATTTAAAACAAAATAATATGGAAGTCTTCTCGGGGGATAAAGAAGTGAATCCTAATAGTATCAATTGGAAAAAATATACCAAAAGCGTGCCTTATAACTTCCGTCAAAAACCTGGTGAAGACAATGCTTTAGGCAAAATGAAGTTCATGTTTCCCAATTACCATATTTATTTACACGATACGCCTTCAAAACACCTTTTTGAATCGACTAATCGGGCTTTTAGCCACGGGTGTATTCGGGTAAAAAATCCCTTGAAATTAGCCAACTATCTACTCAGAAATAATCCAGAATGGATTCCAGAAAAGGTAAGTAAAACTTTGCAAACTGATAAGCAAATCGGCATCCGTTTAAATCCAACCGTTCCCGTTTATATTGCCTATTTTACGGCTTGGGTTGATATGAGTGGACAAATAAATTTCAGAAAAGACCTCTATCATTTGGATGAACAATTATCAAAAGAAGTGTTTGGGAAATAATTATTGCATCAAGTAAAAATGAAAAAAATCTATCTTTATTGTGAAATTGCTTTTGAGAAAATTACCTCAATTGCCACTGCCATCCTTGGTAATTCAATTACGTTCCTCTTGGCTCTGATAACGGTCATTTTTTGGCTTACGCAAAAGCAATTTTATCTCCAAGACCTTCATCATTGTATCGGAGACGTGATTTTGGGCGTTACGTTTCTGAGTTTATTCATCATTCAAAAAACGTCTAATCGGTTTTCGGCTTCGTTGCATTTGAAGGTAAATGAACTGGTTTCTTCGCACGAAACCGCCAGCAATGCCGTGTTGAATGTGGATAAGAAGACCGAACAAGAAATTCTCGAATTGCATAAAGAATATGAAGAGTTGGCAACCCAAATTAAGGATATTGAGGAGGAAAATAATTCTGAATTATAAACTATTTAGTGGAATTTGTAAGTATTAGGTTGGATTTTGCAGCTGTCTATACGACTCAATATAGGCAATCCTATCTGAGCGATTTTATCTGAATTTGAATTCGCCTGATTTTTGGATTACTTTATTTACTAAACCCTATCAATCCCTAAATCCCACACGGTGCAACGTTTCGCAATCCTATTTCAGATAATATTACTACAAATCCTCAATCCGAAACAAGTGCATCGGCATTAAATTTGGATTCAATTCTATGGCATTATATTCTCCTCGCCAAAAATATTTTGCTCCCGTAATTAAATCGTGGACTATGTATTCTTCATCATTTTTCTTTCCAATCAGATGCAAGGGTACGCCCACCCAACCACTTTGCGTATTGTAAGGGTCAAGGTTTACAATGCACAAAATTCGGCTGCCGTTCCAATGGGTTTTCAGATACGCCAAAATATTGTCATTTTGTATATCGCAAAACGTAATATTATTGGTACGTTGCAAAGCGGTATTTTCTGCCCTTGCTTTATTAGTTTGACGGATTACGTAGGTCAATTTATTTTCAAAATTCCAGTCCCATTGTCTTATTTCGTACTTTTCCGAGTTTTTATACTCCTCTTTCCCTGGGTTGGCTTCATTTACCATCGTTTCATAAAACGGTCCAAAAATACCGTAATTTGAGGATAACGTTGCCGCCATGAAAAATCTATTAATAAACATGGGTTCAATTCCACCTTGCAAATTATAAGGCAAAATATCATGGGTATTCGCCCAAAAATTAGGTCGCATATACATTGCTTGGTCAGTCTTGGTGAGTTCGTTCATGTATTCAATCAAGCTGTATTTTGTCGTTCGCCACGTGTAATAGGTATATGATTGCGTATAACCCAACTTCGCCAATTGTGCCATTACAAGGGGTTTCGTAAAGGCTTCTGCCAAGAAAATCATGTCGGGATAAACGGCTTGGATTTCGGCAATTACCCATTCCCAAAAACCAAAAGCCTTGGTGTGCGGATTATCAACCCGAATAATCCGAATACCCCATGTTGCCCAAGTCATTATCACAGTTTTGAGTTCCTCCCAAAGCCCTTGCCAATTCTCGGATTCAAAATTTAGGGGGTAAATATCTTGATATTTCTTCGGTGGATTTTCAGCGTATTGAATCGTGCCATCAGGGCGAATTTTAAACCATTCTGGATGTTCTTTCGCCCACGGATGGTCGGGTGAACATTGAATCGCCAAGTCCATCGCCAATTCAATTTCCATTGATTTACAGGCATTTATTAGAGATTTCAAGTCATCCAAAGTCCCTAATTCTTGGTGAATTGCCGTATGTCCACCTTCTTCTGAACCAATGCCATAAGGTACGCCAGGTTCGCCTTCCTGAAAAGTGGTTGAGTTATTTTTTCCCTTCCGAAACTGCATTCCAATTGGGTGAATGGGGGGAATATACAGCACATCAAAACCCAAGGATTTGATGCGGGGTAATACACTTATTTCCACATCCTTGAAATTTCCGTGCCGACGATTACGGTCAGTTGAAGCTGAACGAGGAAACATTGAATACCACGAAGAGAAGGCGGCACGCTCTCTATCCACCCAGATTTTTAATTCTCTATGAACCGTAACGTACTGTTTGTCAGGATATTGACGAATCCATTGGTGCATTTGTGGGCTACTCGAAAAGGCAACGGCTTCCTCATAATGCTTGGGGGAACGGAAGAGTTTGGCGTAAGATTTTAGTTCGGGTTTATCTTCTTTGGCAGCAATTTTTATCATTGCCTCTAAGATATGTGCCCCCACTAAAAGCTCCACATTTACGTGCTGACCGTCCTTTATTTTCATCACCATTTCGTGTTCCCAACTGGCAGAATGATTAACCCAAGCCTCAATGGTGTAGGTATAAAAACCATTTTCATAAACCGAAAAATCAGCTTGATAATGGTCGTTTCCCGTAAAATTCATAGGAACTCTATTCCAATTTTTATCTTTTGAAGACTTATAAATCAAGTTTGCTGAGAGGAGGTCGTGTCCGTCCAAAAATATATCGGCTTCTACTTTGACTAAATCGCCCACAAAGGCTTTAACCGCAAAACGCCCCCCCTCTAATTGTGGCGTTACGTGTTCGATAATTACTCTTTGTTGTCCTTGAATGGTTAATGGAATGTTGTTCATAAAAGAGATTTTTGTTGGCTTTCGGCTATCAGCATACGGCAATCGCCATACTGAAACTACCAATCAATTTAAGTTTTTAGAAATTAATTTGTTAATTGAGTATTATTTAGCTGACAGCCGATGGCTAATTGCTGACAGTCCAAATTGAAACAGCTTTTTGGTCGTTCACATAATTTGGCACACAAATTGCAATTACTAAACTGAATATTAAAAAATGTGCTTAGATTTGCAGAATCGGGTACTTTTAGTAAAAATTTATACAATAATATAAATAAAATTCTAAAAATATTTCTAAACCACTAATGCCCTAAGTATAATTTTAACCCATTAAAACCATTATCGCCATGAAAAAGATTATTTTATCTATCTTCATTGTAGTTGGAAATTTTTATAATACTTCAGCATCATTCATTCAGATTGGTTCTGTCGGAAAAGGGGGTGCTTCGGAAGAAGGCACCGCCCGATATTATGCCGCTAATTTAAAGGGTAAATTAACCTCTTTTGGTGAAAAATACGATGATGCTTTATTGACCGCTTCACATTCCAAGTATTCTTTAAACACCATTGTAAAAGTAACAAATTTAGAGAATAATCTTAGCGTACAAGTCAGAATAAATGATTATTGCAAATGCGAAGAAGAAGGTAAAATTATCAATTTATCCAAAGAGGCGGCTTCAAAATTGGGTATGATGGCAAGCGGAAAAGCAAAAGTACGCTTGGAAGTTGTGCCACCACTTGCTCCCGAAAAGGTAATTGATAAAGCCCTTGATAATTTCTTGAATAAAGGGCGTGAGGTAAGTTCAAAAGAAGAATCAAAAGAGGTAAAAATAAGCCCAAAAGAAATCGCAACTAATGCCAATCTTCCTGCCGTTATTGCTCCTTTTTCAGTCAATCATACCTACGATATTAATGGGATTGAAAAATCACCCAAAGGCTTTGGGGTGCAAGTAACGGCACTTTCGAGTTTGGATATGGTTCAAGATTTGTACGATGAATTAGTGAAAATGGGTATCAAAAAGGATGAGATTTACGTGCAAGTGGGAGCGAAGGATGCAGGAAAAATATTAAGACTGATGTTTGGTGAATTTTATACCAAAGAAGCCGCCAACGAAAAATTATTATGGCTCTCGCAACATGGGTATAAAGGAGTGATTAGGTCTCATTACAATTTGTAGAAAAGGCTTAATAAACAAGGAAATCTTCGTTTTAAACGAAGACTTCCTCAAAATAAATAACATTGATATTTCAATACTTCATCACCTTTTTCAATCCCACCAAAGCCCCTTTTTTGTCAAATAGTTTCAGGATATAAAGTCCTTCCCGAAGATTTATAATAGAAATACTGTCTGGGTTAATGTCCTGATTTACCAATATTTTTCCAGAAAAATCAACAATTTGATATGACTTTATTTCAACATTTGAGCCTTTTAAACTAATAGTATCTCGACTTGGGTTTGGATAAATTTCTAAGGCTGGATTCTCCATTAATTGTTGATTCCCCAATACATTCTTCACATCGTAGGTCGATAATGCGGCTTGCATACAAGGAATCATTATGTTGTTTTTATCAAGCATCGAAAAACCACCGTCCCATTCCCACCACGAGCCAGAGATCTCCAAAAGCCCCATCGTATTATAAATTGCTTGGGCGTGTTGGCAACGACTATCAACATCCGAAATCAAATTATAAGACCCAAATTCACCGCAATAAATGGGTAATTTATTATCATCAGCCCATTGTTTTGCCTTCTTGAAACGTTTTACGATATTTTGAACCGTTCCTTCGTTAGCATAATTTTTAATGGCATTTTCCACCCAAGTTCCAACTGCTTTTGCGGGAACAGTAACGGGTTTTGAATAAGGGAAAGTTGCTCCTTTTATATCACTTAAACCGTCACCCGCCCACGTTGCCCCTTGATGTGTAAAGATGAAGGGGTCATAAAAATGGAAAGTGTAAATGATGTTATCATCGTTGTAAGGCTTTATTTTGGTCAAGGCATCTAAGCCGTTCCATTCTTCTGCCCCCACGATTAAGGTATGATTGGGGGCAATTTTCCGAACCGTAGCAATCAATTCATTGGCTTGCAAACGCCAAACGTCTGCTGTCATATCGTGGGGTTCGTTTCTTAATTCAAAAATCACTTTTTCGGGGTCAAGATTTTTGTAACGATTCGCAATTTGCGTCCAAAGCCAAACTAATCTTTTGGTTGTTGCAGCATTGGGAATAGACCCATCAAATTCAGTATGATGAAGGTCAATGGAAACCATCAATTTATTCTGTAAAGCCCAAGAAATCAGGGAGTCCGCTATCGGGAGGTTTGCGGGATAATCCCATTTAAAAGGCTCTTGAATACTCGCCCACGCTCCAAAACAGATGGGGATTCTAACGTTTTTCATACCCGCTTTCGCCATTTCAGCCATGCGATTTTTGCGTTTATTTGCCTCCGTCCAATTGGCAAAATCACCAAAATGATTTTGGATTCGAGTATTATAATTGGCACTCCAATAATTATCTAAATAAGATAAATTTGACCCAACACCCATCGCTTTGGCACGTTTCTGGGCAATGCTTTGGCTAAATGTATTGGCTGAAATGAGTAAGTAAAAACATAAGAATGATATTTTATTTTTCATGAAAATTATTAAAGATTATATGTAAGTATATTAACCAAATATCTTCATTTTATACTCAAAAAACAATAAAATTCCACACAACCTTTACTTCGTTTACACACTTGTAATTCTGTTTTTAATCAGGTACAGATGAAAGAAATAGTACAAATTTTGAGTAAATTTATCAGTTATCACAGCACTATTGACAAAGTAAAATCTAAAAAAACCGTTTTTAATTTTAAATAAACCATATCTTAATTTATCTTTGTGTGCTATGCAACGCAAACTCATCCTCTCAAGTCCACTACTGGAAATTACCATCAGCCGTCTCTGTCAAGAATTGATTGAGAACCATCAGGATTTTGCTGATTCTGTCATCATTGGTTTACAGCCCAGAGGAATTCATTTTGCCAAACGAATCCATCAAGAATTAGAGGAAATTACGGGTAAAATAATTCCCTTTGGATTTTTGGATGCGACCTTCTATCGGGATGATTTCAGACGGAGAGAATTGGTGAAAGCCAAAGAAACAAAAATCTTCTTTGTCATTGAAAATAAGCGAGTTATCTTGATTGATGATGTATTGGCAACGGGCAGAATGGTGCGTTCAGCACTTGATGCGATGACCGCTTTCGGTCGCCCCGAAAAGGTTGAATTGTGCGTATTGATTGATAGAATCTATAACCGAGACTTACCCATAAATGCTGATTACGTGGGCAAAAAAGTAAATACTTTGGACACTGAAAAAGTGTTGGTAGAACTTCAAGAACAAGGACATCCATTAGATAGGATTTGGTTAATAACTAATTAGAGGTTAGGTTTTAGGGGATAAGGGTTAGTGAAAATAGAAAAAAATGCAGAAACTCAGTACACGACATTTATTGGGCATCAAAGACCTTACGCCCGACGATATTGAACTCATCATGGCAACCGCCCGTGAGTTTAAAGAAGTCATTAATCGTCCCATCAAAAAAGTGCCTTCTTTGCGTGATGTAACCATTGCCAATGTGTTTTTTGAAAACTCTACTCGTACCCGCCTTTCCTTTGAATTAGCCCAAAAACGCCTTTCTGCCGACACCATAAACTTCTCAGCATCAGCGAGTTCCGTGAAAAAAGGCGAAACCCTTTTGGATACTGTCAATAATATTTTGGCAATGAAAGTGGACATGATTGTGATGCGACACGCCAGTCCAGGAGCTCCTCATTTTTTGGCAAAACACATCAAAGCCAACATCATAAACGCTGGCGATGGCACGCACGAACACCCAACGCAAGCCCTCTTAGATTCGTTTTCGATACGGGAGAGATTAGGAGGTGATTTGACGGGCAAGAAAATTGCCATCATCGGTGATATATTACATTCACGAGTGGCATTATCCAATATTTTAGCCCTCAAAAAACAAGGTGCGGAAGTAACTTTATGCGGACCGGCTACGCTAATTCCGAGATTTATTACTGATTTGGGCGTAAAAGTTTCGCACGATGTAAAGCAAACTTTGGCTTGGTGCGATGTGGCAAACGTATTGAGAATCCAGTTAGAACGCCAACAAATCAAGTATTTTCCTTCGCTTCGTGAATATTCGCTGTATTTCGGAATTAACAAAAAAATGCTGGATGATTTAAACAAAGAAATCATTGTGATGCACCCTGGACCAATAAATAGGGGTATCGAACTTTCCTCGGATGCCGCAGACTCACATCATTCCATCATCCTCGACCAAGTAGAAAATGGTGTTGCAGTGAGGATGGCGGTGTTGTATTTATTGGCGGGACAGAATTAAACATAAAAAAGCCAAGATTTCAATTATGAAAACTTGGCTTTTGTTGTCTGATGATGAAATATATTTCAATTTTAATTTACGATATTAAGGCTAATACGGATTTATTCACCTACTCTAAACTGCAAATCATTCACCAAAATAGCACTGGTAGTAAGATTATTTTTAATGAAGCTGTTTAAACTTTTGAAAAGTATTCCCAAATAAGTGAGAATTTTGTGGTGCTAAATCATAAAAAATCACGCAATGGGAATACTTAGTAAAAGTACAATTGATACGTGGATTATCCCACATTTAACCGTTGGAAGT
>JBBRMR010000058.1:0-34139 GCA_038230735.1 Cytophagales bacterium | reverse complement strand
TTTGAGGGGAGAATTACAAAATCTAAATTTCAAAACTATGGACTTACTAACCGTTGAACGCTACGATTTTAACTCCGATTTCACCATCGGAAGATTATTGGTAAATGATGTAAAAGATGGTTTTGTATTAGAAGATACTTTTCGAGCGAATGGTACAAAAATTCACGGACGGACAGCTATTCCTTTTGGACATTTCCAATTAGGGCTTAGACAAAGCCCAAGATTTAGCAAAGAATATCTTTGGAGTGATGCCCAGCAAATCTTAATCAGACCTGTCGAAAGAAGCCAATTCCCAACAATTACAGATTTTAGAAATCACGATTTACTGTGGCTTCCCAACGTTCCCAATTTTCAATTTATCCTCATACATTGGGGTAACACCTCAACCGGTACAGACGGCTGTTTGCTTGTGGGCGACCAGTTAGGAATGGTTAATAATCAAGAAGCCGTAGTCAATTCCAAGAAGTATTATCGCAGTCTTTATCCAAGAATTTATCCTTTGGTGAAGGCTGGTGGGCAGTTTATTAACATTGTTGGGGTTTGAGTTTTTTAAAGTAGAATGACGAAAATAAATAGTGATTGACCGAATAATAAGATTTTTGATTGATAATTGAAGCACATTCGTTGCGGGTTGGCTTTTTTTATTAGGTTTGGGGATAATAATTTTATCAAGTTAAATCATATATTCCAAATATATATATTCACTTTTAAATATTTTATGATTATGAGAGATTTTGTCTTATTACTAATTTTTTGCTTAGTATCTACTTTTTTAATTGCACAACAAACACCCAAAGAGATAATGGGTAGTTTTGCTTATAATAATAAAGTTTATAATTACACCTATACTCAGCATAGCAGAAATTTTCAGCACTCTTTTCAGATTAATCCAATGGGATATATTGATAAAAACCTGTCCGAAGAAATCAGTTCTTTCGTTAAAGATTTCGAGAAAAGTAAGGACTTCAAAAGTTTTGCTGATAGTCTAAAAAGTTTCAATATCAAAATAGAATTGGGAAAGAAAATTTACATTAAAGTAAAAAAACTACCTGATTCATTACAAAAAGTTGTAGATACAACTTTGAAAGTTAGAATTGAAAAATTAGTTATATTAAAAAGACAAATTGATACTACAAAAAATAAAATTGATACTGCTGTAATAAAGAAAGTTATAACTTCTATCGACAAAAAAATACTGGATAGTTGGAGTGAGAAAATAAAAAATGGAAAAATAGATTCCATTAAATCCGTAATTGTAAAATTGATTGATATTACTACAAATGATTTAGAAAAGCAAGTAGAAAATGCCAAAACTTGGAAAGAAAAAGCCATTCTAATTTTAGAAAAGATTAAAAATTTTATTGATAGAGAACAAAATTTTGAACCTTCTTATTTCGGTCAATTTGATGTAGATATATTCCAGCCAGTTTTTGAGTCAGAATTGGGGCGTTTTGAAAAACAGTTAGAAACTGATTTAAAAGATGATAAAAAAAAAGAACTGGTTAAGAAACTAGCTTATAGTATTTTCTTTTCGATAAAAACTCGTATTGATTTTTTAGATGATGAGCCAATTACTGCCTATCTCTTTCTACGATCTGAAAAAGTAGAGATAAATAATAAAGAATATAAAATAAAAGAGGTAACTGCCGAGTTTGAGGATGGTACAATTAAAAATATTTTTGTAGATGTTTTTGATAATGAAAATGTAGTTCGAAGATTCAGAAATAATATGCCTATTTCGATAACAGGGAAGTTTTCTCCTGATTTATTTCTTAATATTCGGCTCTACTGCCCAGATTTTGGCAGAAGTGATTATTTTGCTCAAATAAATGGACTGAATAATGTATTATTCTATAAAATAGTTTTAAGTAATAATAATGAAGATTACAGTCCTGCTTCTAAATGTGTAACACTTTCAACAGCCGCAGGTGAAAATTATGCCGAGCTAAAAAAAGAACAGCGTTCTAAGATTTTCGAGTTAAAAACGTTTAGTGATTTCGTAGGAATTGATAGTGACCAACCAAATGGGCTGATACAATTAGAAATTGCAAAAAAACTTAATATTAACTCAACACATGGTCAAGGATCTATCTTGTTTGTACCACTATTTTTTTTAAAATATATCAGCGGAGGAATTTTACCTTCTATAAAAAACTATACAAATCAAGTTTTCTTTTCTACAATTGAATTTAAAGGGAGATTATCAAAAATTGATCAAAATAATAGAGATATTATTCTTACAACAAAAGATACACTTGGCTCTATGCCGTTAACTTATAAAGCAAATGTATTAGAACTATATAAAAGGCAAACCGCAAGTTTTGGTTTTGACTTAACAGCCTATCGTTATAATATCACACAACTTGCCCTTGATTTACAAGGATTTATAGGTGCATACTGGATGCGTTCGAGCGTTATAGATTCTCTATCAAAAAAAGTTACTGCTATCAATTCAGCATATTGGAAATGGGGTTTACTCCTTGAATTTAACCCAGACAGTAGAGTAGGATTTACAGCAAGATATGAATGGCAAAAAATAAATGTCCTCAGTGACTACTTGCAAGAAAATTTTAAAGGTAGCTTGCCTTCAATAATAAAAACTTACTCTTTTGATGTGTTTTTTAAGACAAATACAAATAGTAAAATATTTGGACGGTTCGGATTTAATGTAATAGATGATAACCCAAACAAGAATTTTGTTCAGGTTCAAGTTGGCTATTCATCTAATTTATTTGCTCCAAAGAAATAGATGTATATTCGTAGTATTTTCTAAATCCACTAATTGCTGTGTGTTTTTCTTCTTTTTATATGTATTATTGTTTTGCTTGGAATGACAATCCACCAAATCTTGATACCTTTTGGAAAGTTGTCGCTTCTCTTGGAATAGGTGTAGTTCCTTATGGCGTAAATCAGATTAAAGAAGCAATGCAAAGTAATAAACCGAATCCAAATACTAACCAATAAGTGCCATTTGTAAATTAGTCTATTTTTTGAATAAATAATAATAATACCATTCAATAACAAATCAAATCCAAGCCCAAAAGACTTGGATTTTTTTGTTAGATTTGAGTTAATTACTTGAAAAACCCCAAAAACTATGAAAAAAATACTCTGCATTCTCCTCCTCTTCACAGCCCTTAGCTGCCAAACCCTCCCAAAAATCACATCCTTCGTTGATACATCTTCGCAGATGCGGAAGGGGATTAGTGATAGCTTTGTGTCGATTGATAAGTCTTTGATTGCCAATGAATTAATGACTATTGTTTCGTCTGACCAAGCATCGGCTGGGATTTTGGCTTCTACTTTATCTTCCTTGAAATCGGATGGTGATAAACTCAAAAAGGTATCAAAAGTGGTGGATAATGCTATGTTGGGAATTGTGGCTTATGCGGGTGCTTTGAATAATTTGGTGGACAAGGGAAACTCGGGTGAGAAGGATGCTTTGCAGGTTACGAAAGCTCTGACGGATATTTTGAATGAAATAAAAACAGAACCTGCCGCTACTATCGTTGGACTTTCGGCGGAGGGAATTGCTAAAATAAATGGTCAAATTGCCCGAGTGCGAGCCGCCAAAAAATTGCAAGAAATTATGCAAGAAGCTACTCCAACTTTGGAAGAATATGGAATTATTTTGCCTAAATTATTGGATGAATTGAAAAATTATAATCGCTCGGTTTTTCAGGCAAAAAGACAATTACTGATTACGCCCAACACGATGAACAAAAGCATCGTTGATTATAGCAACGAATTGGAAAAAGAATACATCAATATTTACCGAGAAATTACTTTGATTGCTACTTACAAAAATGATAGAAATCCTATGATTTTAGACAATCTAAAAATTATAGATGCTTTAATCACGGATGAAAAAAGTGCTTTTTCAAGACAATCAGACTTGATTTCTAAATCTAAAGATAATGAAAAGGAGCGGGAGAGAATACTTCCCGTGGTGGAAAAAGTGAGAGCAAGTCAAGCTAAATTTTTGGAAGATTATAATACGATTAATCAACTCTTGGATAAATCAAAAGATGCTATTCGAGCTTGGGTAAGTACGCATACGAATATTCAAGAACAATTGGCAAAAAAATCATTACCCAATTTTCAAGAATTAATCGAAATTGTGGATGATTTGAAAACAATTAGTGAAAAACTTAAAACACTAAACCCTTAAACCGATGGATTTTTCACAATTGGTTACGATTGAAGATTGGACCAAGGCACTCGAACAATTGATGTCGTCCGCTACGGTGGCTTTACAGACCGCCAATACCGCCAAAATATTTGATTTGCAAGATGATTTGTTCAATTATCAGCAATCTTCACCCCCAAATTTTGACAGTTTGGATAAAATTGCTTTTAAATTATCTTTGGAATTGAACCGTGCCAATCGCCAAACAGCGTTGAAAAATATTGGAGATTTAGGCTCAGAATTAAGCGATTTAAAGAATCTTTTGGGCGTAGCAACCGACCATGCCAATCAAGCCGCCGATGTTATTCAATTAAAAACTGCCAAAGATTTTTTGAATAAAGCCAAAACCAGTATCACAATTTTGAAAGGACTTCGGGCTGATTTGAGTAATGAAAATTCGGATTTAGGCAAAAAAGTAGCCGCTGTTTTCAAAGCCATTAAAGATTTCGAGGAGGCTTTTCCTGATGCTTAAACATCGTAAAAGGAGATAAACCAAACGGCTTATCTCCTTTTTATTAAAATAATCCCCAACAATCATAAGGCAGTTGATTCATTCAAATTTTGCCCTTTTCGACTTGTCTCAATTTCTTCTCTTAGTTTTGAAACAAATTGTTGGGTCACTTCTAAGCCTTCTTCTTCACCCGATAATTTTTTAACAAAATTCAAAATATGCGTTTGGGTTTTCTGAATAACATCCAACGTAATTTGATTTTGGGCAATTTGCTTTTGATTCCGCACAATATTCATCTGATTATTGACAATAATTTCCTGATTTCGGATGATGGTACTCTGATTCTGAATGACCATCTCATGATTATCGGCATTTTGTCGCTGATTTTGAATCATAATGTCATAATTCTCCACGATTTTCCCCTGCATCTGTTTCATGAAATCCTGTTCATCTACCAATTTGCGTAATATTTCGTCAAAATTTTTCATTGTCTAAAATGCTAATCTTTTGTGTTTGTGTTTAAATTTGTATAAACCGTTTTACCGAAAAGTAAAAGTACCAAAAATTATTGTATGCAATCTGATAAAACCCAAAAAACAAGGATTCCCTGGCTATACTTATTATTTTTAACAATCGTAATGTTGGGTTGGTTTTGGTATATGATTACTGAAAATAGTTTTGAAATATTATCCAAACGGTGGTCAGCCATTCTCACCATGATTTTTGGGTCTTTCATTGCAGGAGCAAGTCCAGAAGGAAGTGCTGCCATTGCTTATCCAGTTTTTACCTTAATTTTAAAAATTCCACCCGCTATTACTCGAAATTTTGCTTTTGCCATCCAAAGCATCGGCATGACTTCCGCCACTTTATTGATTATTGGTTTACGCTTGAAAGTAGAATGGAATTATATAAAATTCGTAACAATTGGCGGTGTAATTGGTTTATTCTTAGGAACTTATTATGTAGTACCGTTAATTTCACCCATTCAAGCCAAGTTATTTTTTGTTTCGCTTTGGTTAAGTTTCGGAATTGCTTTGTGGCAACAAAATAGAAAACCCGACCGTGAAGTTTTTGATAATATTCAAAATTTTCAAGGCTCCGACCAAATGCGATTAATGGCTTTTGGGCTTGTGGGAGGTATTATTTCTTCTATTTTTGGAACAGGAATTAATATTTTCACTTATTGTTTAATGACCATTTATTACCGAGTAAGCGAAAAAGTAGCCACCCCTTCTTCGGTAATTATTATGACGATTGAGACCATTTTGGGCTTATTTATTCATACACAACTCATCAACGATTTCCAACCCGAAGCCTTTGAATTGTGGTTGGCTTGTGTGCCTTTTGTGGCTCTGTTTGCTCCTTTGGGGGCTTTTGTAATTAGTAAAATGCCCCGAAAAGGAATTGCGACTATACTTTATGTTATCTTGATTGTGCAGTTTTTGGGAGCAATGTGGGTGATTAAACCTTCTCTTAATCAGATACTTATCTGCGGAGGCATACTTATTTCTGGCATTAGTTTGTTCTCCTATTTGGCAAAAGTTAGAAATGTGTAATTTTTAGCATACCATCAGCAACGTTGTCCCACCTTTTTGCGTATTCTATTATAAGTCTCCTTACCACGCAGTAAATCCACTCTCTACAAAGCCTTTATTGACTTTACGCCTTGTCTGAAATATTCAAACTAATTGATAGAAGATATGCGTGCATTTTTCCTATTCATTTGTATGCGTTTCGTGTGTACTTACTCAGCTACGGGTCAGGCGAATAACTGTGAAAATGTGGGTTTTGAGGAAGGAAATATTAGCGGTTGGAAAATATCTTATGGTACTATCGCCAATGATGGAACCTTGGTTATTTACACCAACGAAATGAATGGAAGCGTAGAGGATGAACATATTATTACGAATAAGAGTAATGGTAATGATCCTAAAATATATCAAGAAAATATCCCAATGGTTGCCCCAGGCAGTGATTATTCGGTAAGAATTGGAAATGTTACGAGGGGTTCAAAGTTTGATCGCCTTAAAAAAACCTTCACGATTTCTGCCGATAATACCCTCTTCCAATACAAATTTGCCATAATTCTCCAAGATGATAATAATGGCCACGCAACTTACCAAAAACCAGGGTTTGCGGTAAAACTTACTGATGAAAGTGGCAGGGAAGTTGGTTGTAGCTATTACGATATTCAATTAGAACCTCAAACTGTTGCTGACGGATTCAAACAGCAAAATGATTTGCATTTTCGGAATTGGACAACGGTGGCAATGGACTTACGTAATTATGTTGGACAAAAACTCACCGTGGAAGTTACCGTGCATGGCTGTACCCGAATGCGACATTTTGGCTATGCTTATTTCGATGCCAGTTGTGCAAAATCAGAGGTTAATTTGGTTTCTTCGTGCCCAGATGCTAATGGATACTTAACTTTTCAAGCTCCCGAAGGTTTTGAAAAATATCTTTGGAGTAATGGAGCAACCACCAGCACCGCCAAAATAAAGGCGAATATTGGCGATAAAGTTTCTGTAAAAATGATGCCATTTAATAGCCTAAATGCCAATTGCGACCTTAATTTAGACTATACTGTTGATACGAAAATAGCTCGCTCTTCGGTTCCTAAGACTATTTGCGAGGGTGAAAGCTATACTTTTTTGGGTAAAACATACAATACATCGGGGTCATATTCCGAAACCCTAAAACAAATAGATTCAGGTTGTGATAGTATCGTAACTTTGAACCTTCGAGTGTTGCCTTTGCTGACAGAATCACGAAAAATAATTTTATGTGAAGGCGAAAAATATAATACAAGAAGGGCAGAATATAAAAATACAGGCATTTTTACGGAGAAGGTCACGGGTAATGTCTCTTGCGATAGTTTAATTACGATTGATGTAAAAGTGAATCCTTTAGCAAGATATGCGTATTCAGAAACTATTTGTGAAGGAAAAAGCATAAAAGTGGGCAGTATGATTTATAATGCAACGGGCAATTATACCACCACCATCAAGCGAATTAATCAGTGTGATAGCATTGTTTCAACTGCTTTGATTGTGCAATCCCGTTTCCAAATCACGATTCCAAATGATGGAGCTTTGATTGAAAAAGGCGAAAACGTCTCGTTAAATATGACCGTTAATCCTTCTGGAATTTATCAATATCTTTGGAATAATAAAGAAAGTCTGTCGTGTTTTTCCTGCATCAATCCTATAAGTACACCAAGTGTTACCACCAATTATAATGTAGTTGTAACGCCTGCCAATGGGCTTTGTCCACAATCGAAAGCAACAAAAGTGATTGTGAGTTGTGGCGTTTGGCTGCCCAATGCCTTCACGCCCAATAGCGATGGAATGAACGATATTTTTTACATTTATTCTACAAAATGTGTTCAACAGATTACTGAATTTGTAATATATGACCGTTGGGGCGAACTCATTTTCAGAAACCAAAACTTCCAAGCCTCCGACCCTTCGCACGGTTGGGACGGAATGTATAGGGGCAAGTTAGTTTTGCCCGATACCTACAACTATAAAATCTCGGCAACCTATAAAGATGGTGAAATTGGTTATTTTTCGGGAGCTATAAATGTGCTGTATTAAGTAGTGTATTTTAACAATTTTAATCTAATATTCGATTTGAAGCATTACATTTGTATTGGAAAACAATGAAGTCTGGATTGATTTTTTTCTCAAATTTCATATCTCATTGCTAACATTAATATACATCCTTGCTAAATTTTAATCCGCTATTAAAATTATGAATCTTTTGAAAATTACTCAATCCATTATCGTTTTTAGTTTCATCGTAGGTCTGGGCGTTTTGTCATGCTCGCATCAACCTCGCCAGCTTTCAGATGAGCCAACAAGTGTCAATACGATTCATAATGATAGTATTTCAAAACTTTTTGACCCCAAAATTGCTACTCGTAAAGCTGCCAAATTAGATACTTTTTTTAAGAAATTACATAAATTAGGAGGTTTCAATGGTTCGGTTTTAGTTTCGCAATACGGAAAAATAATTTATAAAAATGCCTTTGGATATTCGAGTTTTTCCAAAAAAGATTCTAATACCACTCAAACGCAATTTCAGTTAGCTTCCGTTTCCAAGCAATTCACGGCGGTTGCCATTATGCAGTTGCACGAAAAGGGACTTATCAATTACGATGACCCCGTTTATAAACATATTCCAAGTTTTCCTTACGATTCTTCGATAACCATCCGAAGCCTCTTGACCCACGTTTCGGGTATTCCAAATTATGTTTATTGCTTGGACAGAATTGTGAATAAGCGTTTTCCGATGAGTAATGACCAAATTGTTAATTTGTTCGCTCAGTACAAACCTGGCATCAATTATAATCCCAATACTCGTTTCAATTATAATAATTCCAACTACGTTTTGCTGGCATATATTGTAGAGAAATTATCGGGAATGTCGTTTCGGGAATACGCTCAAAAGCATCTTTTTGCCCCTGCGGGCATGACAAGGAGTTTTATTTATGACCCGATGAAACCCGATTTAATTGCCAAAGCTGCCGTTGGATATACGCCAAGAAGAAATGGATATTGGCAAGTTCCTTTCGACCATTTGGACGGTGCAACGGGCGATAAGGGCGTTTATTCAACCGTGGAGGATATGTTTAAGTGGGATATGGCATTAAATTCGGAGAAATTAGTGAAGATGAAAACACTTGAAGAGGCTTTTCAACCCGCTCATCTTTTCAAAAATATGATTACCAAAAATTATGGTTTTGGATGGAGACTACAACTCTTGGACGATGGTTCATGGCTGACATTCCACACGGGTTGGTGGCATGGTTTCAAAAATTATTATATGCACAACCGCAAGGATAATTCTTCGATTATTATTCTTCAAAACGTAGCCAATCACGCCCTCGGACGAGTGAAAGTGGCTCAATCAATTCTCTATCCCGACAAGGCTTGGTATTTCATGAGTGGCGAAGGTTTGCCCGAAGAATTGGAAGGGGAGTAGTTGTCTGGGCGACCCCGTCTGGATTTGGATTCGTGGGATTTGAGGATGATTGGATTAACAAAATCCCCAAATCCATTAATCTGACGAATCCAAATTCAGACAAATTGAATTGATGAAATCTGATTTGTCCATAAATCCCACGAATCCAAATTCAAACATTTTTTTATGAAACAGCCAAATTCAAAATTACTTGGTGTACAGTTTCTTTTGAAAGCTCCTTTATTTCTTCTAAACTAAACCACCTTAAATCACTAATAATCTGTTCTTCCATTTCAGGGTCGATGCCCTTTTTGGGAACTCCGCTGATGATTTCTACTGCATAAAATAACTCAATAGCATGAAGTGGTGGATTAACAAACTCATTGACGGTTAGGAATTTACCGACTGATATTTTAGTATTCGTTTCTTCCAAAAATTCTCTTTTCAAACATTCGTCAATCGTTTCTCCAAACTGTAAACCTCCCCCTGGCGGACACCAAAAATCTGAGTTTTCTCTAATACCAATGTGATTAAGGAGTAATATTTTTCCTTCTTGAATACACACACCGCACACCCGAACCCGTACATGATTTCCGTATTGTTCTTTCACTTTTTGGTGAAGGGTAAAAGGTGAAGAGTCAAAAGAGGTAAGATTTTGCTTTTTTTCCAAAATTCTCATTTTATTTTATTGAAATATATTTTTGCAGTCCTACCGTTTACCTTCCACTCTTAACCATTTACCGTAAGAAACTGCATATTATACAAATCTGCATACCAACCGTCTTTCTCTAAAAGCTCGTCATGCGTGCCTGATTCCTTAATTTCTCCTTTGTCTAACACTATAATTTTGCTGGCATTTTGAATGGTTGAAAGTCGATGGGCAATTACGATGGCGGTGCGTCCTTTCATCAATTTCGAGATAGCGTTTTGTATCATTTCTTCGGTTTCGGTATCGACAGAAGACGTTGCTTCGTCCAGCACAATCACCTTTGGATTGTGCACCAATGCCCGCACGAAAGAGATTAATTGACGTTGCCCAACCGATAAAGTTGCCCCACGTTCCATTACGTTATAATCGTAACCCTCGGGCAATCTTTCGATAAAATCATTTGCCCCAACCAATTTGGCGGCTTCAATTACGGTCTCTCTTGTGATACGTTTATCGCCCAGCGTTATGTTATTTTCGATGGTATCTGAAAACAAGAACACATCCTGTAAAACCACCCCAATTTGTCGGCGGAGACTGTCCAAATCATATTCTTGAAGATTGATGTCGTCAATAAAAATATTACCTTTATTGATGTCATAAAAACGACTCAAAAGATTGACAGTGGAAGATTTTCCCGCTCCCGTTGCTCCAACCATCGCAATGGTTTCGCCTTGTTTTACTTGAAAAGAAATATCTTTCAATACATACTCTTCATCATTATAGGCAAACCAAACGTTTTCAAAACGCACATCTCCTTTTAGATTATCTGCTTTTTGTTTACCATCATTTACCACATAATCATCCGAATCCAAGAGCTTTATGATTCTTTCGGTTGATACAATCCCCATCTGTAAAGTATTGAAACGGTCGGCAAGGAAACGGATGGGGCGAAAGAACAAGTTCATGAACATGATAAATGCCGTGAGTGTACCTAAAGTCATATCGTGATGCAGAATTTGTTTTGACCCAAACCAGACAATCAAACCCGTGCCTGCCGCCAAAATAACGTCCGCCACGGGATAGTAAACCGAGTAAGCAAAGATAGATTTGATGTTGGCATCACGATGTACTTCATTGATTTTGAGGAACTTATCATACTCTGATTTCTCGGCATTAAAAATTTGCACGATATTCATCCCCGTAATATGTTCCTGCACGAAAGAATTGAGATTGGCAACGGCAAGGCGTACTTCATTGAAAGATTTTTTGATATATTCCTTAAACATATACGTGGACGTAACCATGAAAGGCACGGTGCAAAGGCAAATTAAAGTCAGTTGCCAGTCGGTATAAAACATTACGCCCGTAATGAGAACCAACTGCAAAATATCCCCCGCAATGGCAGCTAATCCTTCCGAAAAAACATCATTGAGCGTTTCAATATCCGATACTGTTCGAGTTACCAAGCGACCAATGGGCGTGTCGTCAAAGAATTTTAGGCGAAGATGAAGGATTTTAGCGTACAGCGTTACCCGAATATCACGAATAACGGTTTGCCCCAACCAGCCCGCATTGAAGGCACTAATAAATTGGAGAAAGCCCTGCAAAAGCAACACCGCAATCATCGCAAAAAGCATTTGAGCGAGTTTGGGATAATTGCCCATTGAGATGTAATGGTCTATAGTATAGCGAATTAGTAAAGGATTGAGCGGCACTACGCAAGCCGAAACCATGATGAGTGTAACCAGTAACCAAAACCGTAAACGGTAAGGTTTCAAGAAACTATAAATTCGTTTGAGTATCTGTACGTCAAATATTTGACCGCTTTTTTCTTCTTTTTTCAAGGGGAATTGAAAGATTGGTTTGTATCTTCAAAATTAACATAAGAATTTGGGAAATGGTTTGGAAAACAGAAAATCCTGCAAAAACCAACTCACAGGATTTTGATGAAAATAACAATTATGGAAGCCTAATGCAAAACACCCCTCCGCCGCCGAGCAATGGGCAACATCAAATCGTTAGACAACACTACAAAGTCTCGTCTAATCTCCACAATAAATCTCCGATTAACCAAATGCTTACGACTAATTCTGACGAAGGCATCAGAATCAATGGTATTTTCAATGGTCAGAAGCGTTTTGGCGAGTAGCTTTCGCTTGCCAGTGATGAAATGAATATTAGTATAATTGATTTCTCCCTCAAAATAGAGAACTTCATTAGCAAATAGGGTTGTGTATTTTCCCAATACAAAGGGGTTTCCGAAGTAATTAGTAGTTGGTAACATGGTCTTAGGGCTGTATATTATTAGAGATAATTCTGGGAGTAAAGTTGAAGATTTTTAGGGAGAAAGGATACCGTAGAATTACGGTATTGTGTACCGTAATTCTACGGTATTTTGGGGTAAGTAGCTTGTTTTGGGCAGATTATGACCGAATAATAAGATTTTTTGGGAATGTGGGATTTAATATTTAGGTTTAGGGAAATAAATAAATTATAATCTTAAAACCATAGAAATCATGCCAGTAATAATAGTTGATAAAGTTAAATTCTCAAGTAATATTCCAGTAGGGAAATTTTGTGATTGGAAAGATAACCACGGAAAAAGGAATGTTGATTTACTGAATAATCGTAATAACATTTCAGCTACGACTCCTTCAAAAAAAATAGTTGATGTAGCGAATGAACATAAGAGGGTACTATTTAAAAGAGAAACGTTTAAAAGTTTAATTGAAAGTGAGGAAATTGATGATCCAGATAATTGCTTTTTAGTTGCTCAGTTTTTTTGTTCATCAAAATCTCATAGTTTCGACAGAGTTGGTGTATTTTTATGTCTTAAAAAGAAAGGTGTTCTCAATGATACTATAATTTCAAATATTTATTTAGGGCATGATGTTATTGGAGGAATAGACAGTTTTGTGAATGATACAGATTTTACAAAAGTGACTAATAATTATTCTGAAAGAATGAAGGAATTAAAAAAAATAACTAATGATTTTAATAATGATAAAGAAGGAGTAGCTCATTCGATAGCAGAAGTTAGAAATTGGTTCATCTCAATACCAGACGAAATAGCAATATATCCTGTACAGGATGATTATAGAAGGAGGACAGTAGTATTTGCAGATGCCAGTTTACCAGAAAATCTTTGTTCAACTGTTTTACCAAGTGAAGATATTGATTTATATGACCAAGGCTCAACTTGTTGCCCAATAACATGATACTAAAAATACCATATTTAATAACATTGGGTTTTTGTGCTTTATCAGCAATATATTTCAGAAAAAGTCTATTACATAAATTGCCACATTTATTTTATTTAATATTGATGACTTTTCCCATTGAAGTATATGCGGATTGGCATTTACGTAATTATAGAAATAGTCCCAAAGAGCTGTATTGGGTATTTTTATTAGTAGAATACACATTGCTATCATTATATTTTTCAAATATTATTAAGAATGATAAAGTAAAGATTTATATTAAATCAAGTGTACTAATTGTGTTTGTTGTAAAAGTTATAAGTTCAATTCTATTTTTTGGAATAGATGAGAATAACCCATTTGTAACTAACTTGAACACCATTTTTATCCTAATATTTTCGTTTACCTATTTTTGGCAACTCCTTACAAAAGAGCAACATATTGACTTTTGGCGAAATCCTAATTTTTGGATATGTACAGGTTTGGTCTTTTACTATGTCGGAAGTTTTTTGGTAATATCAATGATAAAATTTGTCTTCAAAACGGACAAAGATTTAGCCGTATCTCTTTGGAATTTAGTTCTATTCTTAAATATTATAATGTACAGTAGTTTTATATATGCTTTTAAATGTCAAAATTTGATTCACAATTCTTAGTTACCATAATAGGAGGTACAATAATTTTACTTTTATTGATAACATTTCTATTTGCCTTTTTTCTTTTTTTTCAAAATAGGCAGCGAAAATTTTTGCAAGAAAAAGCCGCCCTAAAAACCGCCTACGACCAAGAAATCCTAAAAACTCAAATCGAAGTCCAGAATCAGACTTTGCAACATATTGGGCAAGAATTGCATGACAATATTGGGCAGTTGCTGTCGGTAGCGAAGATAAATTTGAATATTTTGGAGGAATCTGATAACGCAGAACTCGATTTTATCAAACAAACCAATGAGATTATCACGCAATCCATCAGCGATTTACGGGCTTTGACGAAGAGTCTGGACGGTGATTTTGTCAAGGATTTTGGTTTGGAAGAAAGTATCTCGCACGAATTGCAACGCATCCGTAAAACCCGCCGTTTTCAAACGGAGATTTCAGTCTTGGGCGAGAAAAGAAAGTTAGGCTATGAGCGTGAAATTGTCCTTTTTAGAATTGTACAGGAAGTATTTAATAATGCCCTAAAACACTCCAAAGCGAAGAATTTGACCATTATTCTGCATTATTTTTCTCAATCATTTTCCCTTAATATCAATGATAATGGTAAAGGTTTTGACCTTGAAAATATCAATCAAAAAAGCCTTTCGCAATCGGGTGCAGGGCTACGCAATATGCAAAGACGTATGGAATTGATTGGAGGAAATTGTAAAATTTCTTCGGAAATTGGCAAGGGAACGGAGGTAATTTTAGAGCTATGAAACACAAAATAGTAATTGCGGACGACCATGCTCTGGTGGCTCAGGCTTTATCGGGCTTGGTTCAACGGATGGACAATTATGAGGTAATGTACGAAGTGGAAAATGGTGTGGAGTTAATCGAACAATTTAAACTAAACCTAATTCCCGACATCGTTCTTTTGGATATCAATATGCCCGAAATGGACGGCTATGAAACGGCTTTGTGGCTGAAAAATAATTATCCCGAAGTGAAAGTGTTGGCTCTTTCGATGTATGATAAAGAGGAGGCAATCGTGGGAATGTTGCGAAACGGAGCGAAGGGTTATCTATTGAAAGGCTGTCGTTCTTCTGAACTTAAATTAGCATTGGATTCCATTATTGAAAAAGGTTTTTATTATACGCAATACATTACCGATAAATTACTAAAAAGCCTAAATCCCGAACAAGTCAAAAATCCCCTCTTAGAATTAGGCTTAAACGACCGTGAAATGGAATTTATCCGAATGGCGTGTACGGAATTAACCTATACCGAAATTGCCGATAAAATGTGTTGCAGCCCCCGCACCGTGGACGGCTACCGTGAACAATCTTTCCAAAAACTCAACGTAAAAACCCGTGTGGGAATAGCGATGGAGGCAATGAAATTGGGAATTGTTCCTGTTTGAGAAGACAAGAGAAAAGGAGGAAGGGAGACAGGGAAAAGGAAGATTTTCATGCGATTTTCTCCTGTCTTCCTTCTTTCCTTTATCCTATCGAAACTAATTCCAAATCAAAAATCAAATCTTTTCCAGCTAATGGATGATTGGCATCCAAGGTTATCGTCAAATCAGTAACCTCAACAACCGTAACGGGCATTACCTGTCCAGTGCCGTCTTGGTGCATATTTAGTTGCATTCCTACTTCGTAAGGAATATCCGAAGGAATTTCTGCCTTGTTGAAAACTGCCATGTGTTCTGGATTCATATCGCCGTAAGCCTCTGCCGCTGGGATATGAACGGTCTTTTTTTCGCCCACAATCATGCCAGTAACGCCTTCGTCAAACCCTTTGATGACCATGCCCGAACCGATTTCAAACTCCAAAGGTTCACGTTCTGCCGAACTGTCAAATAATGTTCCGTCCGTCAATTTTCCTGTATAATGGACGCTTATTTTATCGCCCGCTTTTGCTTGTGCCATTTTCTATTTTTGTTAAAATTTTGGCAAAGGTCGGGAAAGAAAATTTTAGACGAAACTAAATTTCAAAAATTCTTAAAGGCGTATTTACTTTTTTATAAAATTTAGAATTATTCAAGGAAATAAAAATTATTTGAAGGTGATATTTTTTAGATTTCATGCCTTATTTTTACAGAAACTTAAATAATAATCATGAAACAAAAACTACAAATCCTACCGATTGTCTGCTTTTTATGCTTTTGCAGCATCTTAACCCAAGCCCAACAAGCACCCCAATATTCAAATAGCCAACTCGAAAAGAAGCCTTATGATGAATTAGCCGAAGAATTCAAGTATCTCTTTGATAATTCACTCGTGCCATCCAGTCAGCAGCACCGCAAGTATTTACGGAGAGAAATGTTTGAATATCTGCAATCGGTAGTGCCAAATCAAGTTCAGGATTTGGGAAAGGCAATGGAAGTGGCTCGTTTACAAACGGAAAATAAAATAAAAATGCAGAAATCTGCCCGTAAAATGGTTGGAATCCCTAACGTAAAATGGACGGAAAGAGGACCCAATAACGTTGGTGGGCGTTCACGGGGACTTGCTTATGACCCCAATGATTCAACGGCTCGTAAGGTGTGGACGGGCGGTATTGCGGGAGGGATTTTTTATAACAATAACATTGCAGACATAAACTCCGCTTGGCAAAGAGTAGATTTGCCCGAAGTGATCTCAGTAACCTCCATTTGCTTTGACCCAAACAATAAAAAGACCATGTACGTTGGCACGGGCGAACTTTCGGGTGGACCTAATATCCCAGGGGGAAACGTCTGGAAATCAACGGATAATGGAAAGAATTGGATAAAACTACCTACCAATTTAGGTTCATGGATTAAGGAAATAGTGGTTACTAAAAAAGGTAGTGTTCTTGCCAGTACCATCCGAGGATTGCAACGTTCAACGGATGGTGGCAATACTTTTTCGGTCATGGTGGGGTCAAGTGGGGGAAATACCGATGTTGAAATCGCCTCGGATGATGTGATTTACGCAGGTTTTGACAGAGGTTCAGTTTTTAAATCAACCGATGATGGAATCACTTGGACAGACCTAAAAACCAGTGAAACTGTCAATCAGCGGATTGAAATTGCCTTGGCACCATCTACACAGGGTGATTCCCAAGTTGTGTATGCCATTTCGGGTGATACTTGGTTCAAAAAATCCGTGGATGGGGGTAAGAATTGGGAGAATTTAACAGTGCCTTTGTACGATGATGGCACAAAATATGGCTCTGCCCAAGTAACCTACAATATGACGATGAGTGTTCACCCCAAAGACCCAAATTTCGTTTGGTTGGGCGGTACGGGCATTTTTTATACATTAGATGGCGGTAAGAAATGGACACAATACGGTTATTGGTACATCCACCCCGACCAACACAACATCATTTTTAGTCCATTGAATAATGGTGAAATGATTTTGGCAAATGATGGCGGAATTCATTTTGCTACCCAAGCGGCAAACCCTCAGAAAGTGGTGGCAGATTTCAAGGCACGCAATAAAGATTATACCGTTACCCAGTTTTATTCAGTAGCTCAAAGAAACGTAATTGGGGATAATTTTTTGATTGGTGGGGCTCAGGATAATTCGGTAATCAATACCAACGGAGAAGGAAAATCGGACGGACGAAGTGTAATTACGGGCGATGGATGCTTTGTTTTCATTGATAAAGACGACCCTAATACGGTTATATCTTCCACACAAAATGGCAATTGGTACGTAAATGACCGTTCGGGCAAAGCCTTTCTTAGTTTTTCGAGTGGCACAAGTGGGGCATTTGTAAACCCTGCCGATTATGACAGCGATAAGAATATTTTGTATGCCAATAATGGCAATAAGACCTTCGCCCGTTGTACGAATCTTACTGCGAATCCAACGGTAAAACAAGTAGTTTTCAAAACAGCATTACCCGCTTTTGTGAATGCTTTGAAAGTGGCAAAAAATACCCCAAATACCATTTTTATGGGAACGGGTAATGATGGGCGTATTTATAAAGTAACGGATATTGATAAAGATACCGCCACAACAATCTTAATCAGCAATCCTGCCATGTCAGCGGCATTTTTGACGACTTCAAATATTGACATCGGAGCGAATGATGATGAAATCATGGTTACGTATTCAAACTTTTCGACAGTTTCCAATATTGTTTCAGTTTGGTACACTAACGATGGCGGTAAGAACTGGATTAGTAAGGATGAAGTCAGTCATGGTTTGCCAAATGTGCAGATTCGATGGACATTATTTAACCCAGAAAATACCAAACAAGTCATCACCGCAACTCGTATGGGGGTATATTCGACCAATGATATTACGGCACAAAATCCCGCTTGGGAATTATCAAGTGAAGGGTTGGCTTTGACTGATTGCCGCATGATGAATTATCGCCCCGCCGATGGAAATATTGCTCTTGCCACGGGTGGAAGGGGTTTTTATACAACGGATATATTTGCCAAAAAAGCAGAAAAGGGAACAATCAATATTAGTAAAATGAGCCTTGTAAGTGCCTGTGCCGATAGTACATTCGATGTATCATTCACAACTACGGGCAATTTTGGGGCAAATAATCGTTACCAAGTAATTCTTTCGGGCGAAGACGGAACTTTCAAAAATGAGACTTTGATTGGTACTGGATTCACCTCTCCCGTGCGAGTAACTTTGCCGAGAACATTGCCCTTAACTTTCGTGCGTGAGACCGCCCTGGTGGGTGGAAATTTCTTGGGAGAAGGTAAGTTTAAAATAAAAATTGTGGCTTCTCAACCCGCTTTTGAGAGTGAAAATACGCAGGAATTCAATGTAAAAGCCATTCAAGCGGCTTTGATTTCAAACCCAAGTAATACCATTTGTAAAACTGACGGAGCAATCACGATAAAAGCGGTTGCCGAAAAAGGAGCAAAATTTAAGTGGTATAAAAACGTAACGAATGGCACACCCGTTTTGCAACAATACACCTCTGCAGATAGTAGTGCTTTGATTGTAAAGAGCCAAACTGGGGCGGGTTCTTATTTTTTCAAAGTAACTCAAAACGGCTGTACTAATCAGAGTGCCAACCGAACTGTCTCATACTCAACCACTTCCCCTTTCTTACAAACGGCTTCTGTGAGTTCATTGGATGATATAACCAAGGCTTGTGAAGGTAAAGGGGTTACCTTATTAGCCCCCATTACTGATACGACATTTTTTAATTATCAATGGCGCAGGAATGGACTAAATGTTGTTTCAAAAATAAATTCATCGACTTTTCAAGCCCTTGAAAGCGGTTCGTTTGATGTTAGTCTTGACCAAAAAACGTCTGGTTGCAGTTTCGTGTATCGTCCAATTGTCCTTAAACTTCAAGAACTACCCGTGGTAACTTTAACAATCAAAGGTGCTTCGGAAATTAAATACGGCAATTCTACCACGTTAAATTTAGCGTTTAATAAAAATACTTATCGACCTTTTGAAGTAACGCTGTCTGATAATCAGAGAATAATCGTTAATGATAGCGTGGCAACTCTAACGGTAAGTCCCAAGAAAACGGGTACTTTCAAAGTTTCTTCGGTAAGTAATTTATGTGGAATTGGTAAAGGAGTGGGTGAACCAGAAATAAAAGTTATTCCCCTGATTTTGAATAGTTCAGTGTCTGATTTGAAACCTTCAAACTGTGCCAATTCTGAGGTTTCAGTAGGATATACTATTGACGGGAATCCAGAAAAAGATAACGTTTACACTGTTCAATTATCGAATGAAACAGGAGGGAATTTTAAAGATATTCCTTCAACGGGAACAACAAATCCCTTGAAAATTGTACTACCGAAAGACTTGAAAAGTAGCAATCGTTATCGGGTAAGAGTATTGGCTTCAAATCCTGTTTTGGTAGGAAAACTCTCGACTGATTCGCTTAACATCAAAGCCCTATCGGTTGGAACAATGATAAGTAAAGACACCACGATTAATAAATATTCAAGTGCAAAAGTGGCTTTTACACTTACGGGAGAAGCACCGTGGTCTATTCAAACATCTGATAACCAGACGGTTTCTGCTAATGTAAGTCCGCAAATATTGACTTTGAAACCAACTGAAACCACAATATTTTCCTTGAAATCTGTGAAGGATAATGTCTGCGGAGAAGGTTTGGTAAAAGGCTCAACCACCATTACAGTATTGGAAGTGCTTTCTGCCGAAGAGGAAGCCAATTCGATTTTCAATGTCTTCCCAAATCCGACCGAAGCAAGCGTTACGGTATCTTTGAAAATACCATCTGCCAAAGTAACGCAATTAGAATTGATTGATTTACAAGGGAAAATCCTTCAAAAATCTTTCATAAAAGGAGGGCAAAATCAAGAAATAATTGATTTGGAAAAACTGCCTGCGGGGACGTATTTGATTCATGCCTTGCAGGATGGGAAAGACAGTGTGAAAAAAGTGATTAAGGTGCGATAGTAAGGATTTATTTAGGGAAGTCTTCGCTCAAAACGAAGGCTTCCTTTTAAACTGTTTAGACTTTTATCTTATATTTTACAATTATCCATTTTCCATATTCAACTTCTCTTCCAACAACCGAATCTGAATCTGTAAGGATTTTATTTCTGAAATCTTACTCTCTGTCAATTGCTTGGTCAATTGCAACTGTATCTGTAAACCTTCCACTTGTTGATTCAATAATTTATTTTGAAATTCCAGCTGTTTTGTCGGATTGCTCAGGTCATTTTTGTCTTCTTCTTTTTTGGTAAAATTCCGAGAAAACGAATTTTGTTGAATTTCTTCCAAACTTATTTCCGCAAAGTCGGAATTTTGCAAATCATCCAGATTCACGCCAAAATAATTTCCGATGGTTTCACATACATCCAACGATGGCATAGTATGTCCATTCTCATAATCTGACAAGGCACTTTTGCTCACTCCGAGCGTTCTTCCCAATATTTCTAAGGTTAATTTATTCTTTTTCCTAAGAATTCTAAGATTGACACTAAACTTATTTTCCATTAATTCGGAATTATTGGTATTACTTTTCCATTTATTTGGAAATTATTAATAAAGCTATTTTCTTTGTAATGCAATTTAATCATTCTTAGGAAATATAGGAACTTTTCATGGTTCTGAAATCGTAATTATGTAATTCTGTTTACTAAAATCACTGTAATTCATGAAAATAATTTACAAATTCAGCCTACTGGCATTTCTCATTTTCACTACTTTTTTTGCCAATGCCCAAATGATGAATGACGGTATTTTTATGGCAAAAGGGAATCTTTGCGGAGGCGTTTCCTATTCCAAAGATTCGTGGAAAAATTATTGGGAAGGTACGCTTTACCGTCAAAATAAAAACATGGGAACGCTAACAACTGAAATGGTTACGTTGGCAGGAAACTACGGTATCTCAGACCGTTTCAATGTGATGGCAATGTTGCCCTACGTTTCTGTAAATCCTTCTGCGGGGACTTCACAGGGTTTTAGTGGTATTCAAGATTTAACAATGTCGGTAAAATATCGTCTGGCTCAGACCAAAAATCTTTCGGTAATTGGGTCATTGGGCGGTTCAATTCCTACTAATAATTACGTAGCGGAAACCATGCCTTTCTCCATCGGCAATCAATCAAAAACACTTTTTGGGAGAGCAATTTTGTATTATACTCTGCCCGCAGATTTAGCCTTCACCGCCGTGGCTACTTACACGGCACGTTCAAACGTAAAAGTTGATGCGGGAATGTATTATTCTAACGACAAGGCATATTTTGTTTCGGAAATGCCGATGCCTGACGTCGCTAATTTTGGCGGAAAATTTGGTCATTATTCTTTCCGTTGGCAATTAGAAGCAACCTTAGACAAGCAAATTACTTACGGAACAAACGATATTCGTAGGAATTCAATGCCACAAATTTGTGATAAATTTGATTATACCAGAGTCGGTTTTATTGCCGCTTATCGTATTCCACAATTGAAAGATTTGCAAGTGATATTTACGGGGAGTAGGATTTTATCGGGACGAAACGTTGGTGAATCAACCACTTTTTCAATTGGAATTGCCAAATTCATTGATTTGCGTAAAAACAAAGTGGCGGGTATTCAGTCAGGACCAATTTGTCGCCCAGGAGATAAAAGTCATGCGGGGAATATGGTGGAAGAAAAACATTAATTTCGATGAACTCAAACCTTATAGGTTTTTAAAACCTGTAAGGTTTTGCACAAAAAATAATTAAAAATCATGTTTATTAAAAATATAAAAATATTATTTTCCATAATTGCTTTAATGCTTGGAATGATTGCTTGTGATAAAACGCTTGAAAGAGAAGGTACGGAACTTGCTCCCTTAGTTCCTGCCAAAACGGACGTTGAGGCTGCCACTTGGAAGACTTACACAACGTTGAACGTAGCTGATTTCATTGTGGCAGCTGTTACTCCAACTCCTGCAACAGTAACATCTATACAATACCTTCAAGAGATTGAAGAAGTGAAAGCGGAAGTTGTTAAAATTGATGATTCCCGCCGTAATGCCATTCGTTATTGGAATGGTGGTGGAGTCTTGCGTTGGAATCAGATTATGCGTGAATTAGTGGCAAAAAATAATTTACCACCCGTTGAAGATGCCAATGGACAATACCCAATTCCATCTTCGGCAGACCCCGATAATTTGAACGGAACTGGCACCAGTTTTCCTTTTTCAAATCCTCCTTATGCAGCTCGTGCTTATGCGTATGTATCGGTAGCTCAGTATGATGCCCTCGTAATGGCAATGGCTCTGAAAAAGCAATATAACCGTAAATCTCCCAATGTAGTGGATGCTACTATCACGCCTGTAATCGTGTCCGCTCCCAAATTATCATCCTATCCATCTGAAGATGCAGTGATGGCGGCGGTCAGTTATGAATTTTTGAAACGTTTGTTCCCTAAAACTGCCGATACCTTGTTTTTATACAAGAAAAAGGAGGAACAAAAATGGTTTAAATTATGGGCAGGGGTTTCTACTCGCTCGGATATTGAGGCAGGAGAGAAATTAGGAAAAGCCGTTTTTGCCAAAGTATTTGCTCGTTATCGTGCCGACGGAATGGCAAACTCAATTGGTTCACAAGTGAAATGGGATAGTCTCACAAAACGCTGTGAAGAGCGTGGAGAAATCGCTTGGAAATCAATGGAAGATGCTCCAAGACCCATGATGTTGCCTTTTTACGGAAATGTAATGCCTTGGAATACTGATAGGGCTACGATATACAGTATTAGTACATCCGTTCCGCCATTGAGTACCAAATCTGCGGAGTTTGCAGCACAAGTGGCAGAAGTGAAAAGTTATACTACTAATCCCACCCGTGAAAACATTGCCATTGTTAATTTTTGGGCGGATGGTGCAGGGACACATACCCCACCTGGACACTGGAATCAGATTGCGGAGAAATACATCGTTGAGGCAAAAATGTCGGAAGTAAGAACGGCAAGAAACTATGCTTTGTTAAATTCTGCCATGATGGATGCTGCCATAAGTTGCTGGTACACCAAGAGTCATTTCTATGTACCACGCCCTTCACAAATTGATAATAGTATAAAAACTTTAACGGGATTACCCAACTTTCCATCCTATACTTCGGGACATTCAACGTTTTCAGCGGCGGCTTGTACGGTATTGAGTTATATTTTCCCCGAAGGAGCAAGTAATTTTAAAAGTCAAGCCAATGAAGCCTCAAAATCAAGGTTATTGGGAGGCATTCACTACAAAATGGATTGCGATGGGGGTTTGAAAATTGGAGAGGCAGTAGGAGCAAAGGCAGTTTTGAGGGCTCAAACGGATGGTGTTCAGTAAATGATTACATTGATTAAAAGATATAAAAATGGTTAGTATTTCAAACTTCTGTCGAGATTTCGGCGGAAGTTTTTTTATAGAATTGTAACCACATAGAAATGATAGAGTAGGATATAATACTAAGCAAAAAAATCCTTAAATCCTTAACATTTCTATATTTCCTATGTGGTAATAATAATTGAAACCTACTCCGCTTTCCAAACAATTTGTTTCTTCTTCCCAACCTGCAAAACAACTCTCACGGGCGTAGGCAGGAGCAATAATTTAGCTTTTGCAGAAGGATTGACTTCTAACTCTATTTCAACACCCGCATTATTTCCTACTTCAATACTGCCATCAGTAGCAATTTTGAAGGATTTTGCCAAATATGCCGTTGGCAATAAAACATCCGATTCTGGACAGTGTTCTTTATGGATGCCTTCGAGTATTTTCTCTAAATAATCGCCGTATTTATCATTGAATTCATCTTCTAAATCGTGGAGTGCTTCTTCTACGTCATCATAATCTCTATGGTCGTAGCCCATTTGGCTGAGTTCAACCCGTTTTTCAAATAATGAAAGAAGTTCTTGGTCAAGTATTTTAATATTCATGAAGGTTATTTTACCACACAGGGATGATAGAAAGGTTAGTTTCCTACGACTTTATATGATTTTAGTATTTGAATAATTATGCAAATTTGCAAAGTCCTAAGATTAAACTCAAACATTTGGCAGAATTTCTAATTAGATTTTTTTCTATCATTTCTATCATACCTATGTAGAAAAACCTATACCAAGAATTCCAAAACCGATAAATCCCAGTTTTGAGTTGGATTATAAAAAATTTTACCCTTCGAGATTTCGAGGGGGGAAGGGATATTATTATGGAAAAGTTGCCCCGTGCCAAGTCCTTGCGGGAGGGGATTATTGAATTCAGCAGTAAATTGGGTGATAGCATTTAAGCCAATATTAGACTCCAAAGCGGAGGTCATCCACCAACCAATTTTCAGGCGATTGGCGTTTTCAATCCACTCACGGCATTGCTGGAAACCGCCCAGAAGCGTTGGTTTCAAGATAATATACTGCGGCATTATCTTTTTCAGCAACTTATATTTATCGGTATATTCACGAATTCCGATGAGTTCTTCGTCCAACGCAATGGGTATGGGCGTGATATGGCAAAGTTCTGCCATCAAATCTTCGTTGCCTTGTCGGATGGGCTGTTCGATGGAATGGAGTTTGAATTTTGACAATTGTTCCAATTTATCAATCACTTCATGCACTGAAAAAGCCCCGTTGGCATCAACTCTGAGCGTGATTTTAGACTCATCATAGCGTTCACGGATGTTTGTTAAAACCCCTAACTCTTTTTTGAAATCTATTGCACCAACCTTCATTTTGATGGTATTATAACCCGAAGCTAATTTTTCATCAATTTGATTAAGCATAAAATCCTTACTCCCCATCCATACCAAACCGTTGATGTCAATGGTTCTTTCGGCTTTATCAAAGGCGTTGTTGAAAACGGAACGTTTGCCCCCATTCATTAAATCAAGGAGGGCAGTTTCAAAACCAAAAACTACGGAAGGGAATTTTTTATCTAAAACTTGGTCGAGAATGATACTCAGATTCCAAGGATATACTTCAAGGTCGAGGGTATTGAAATTTTCGCAAATACTGAGGAGTTGTAAATCAAAGTCGGGGCGGTCGTCTAAACTGAGTCCTTTGAGGGGAGAACACTCACCCAAACCAAAAACAGATTGATTTTCAGAATCAAAAATCTTGATAAAGTAGCTATCTTTATGCGTAAGCACTCCCCGAGACGTTCCTGCCTCGAATTTGAAATCAAGCGTATGTTTAGTAAAGACGGCTCTGAGACTCATGGTAAAGAAAAAACTTTTGGTTAGGCGGTAATGACAAAGTATGGTCTGTTAAAATCTTTTGAATTTCAAAGAATGAATCTTTATTAAACTACTGTCTATCTGTGTGTTAGGAATTTGGAAAGGCTTTTCAACGAAATAAGTAATCGTTAAAGTTTCTTAAAAGGGTTGTGAATATACTAAATTCCGTAAATCTTTCTGAATTTTGTGGTACATTTTTTTAGAATTTTTATTAAAAGGCTTAAATGAAATACATCCTTCTTCCTTTCTCATGGTTTTATGGTTTAACAACTGATATACGTAACTATCTGTATGATAAAGGTTTATACAAATCAACGGCTTTTGATTTACCCATTATCAACGTGGGAAATATTACCGTGGGAGGAACTGGAAAATCGCCGCAGGTTGAATATTTGATTCGATTACTGAAAGCTAAATATAAAATTGCAACGCTTAGTAGAGGCTATGGACGAAAAACGAAGGGTTTTATTTTGGCGGACAATACTTCAAATGCCGAAATCATTGGCGATGAACCCATGCAGTTTTATCAGAAATTTAACAATAAAATTATCGTTACAGTAGGAGAGCAACGAGTTGAAGCCATTGAGCAAATTCTGCAACAAAAGCCTGATACAGAAGTAATTATCTTAGATGATGCCTTTCAGCACCGAGCCGTAAAACCGAGTTTTAATATTTTACTGATTGATTATAACCGCCCGATTGATGAAGATTATCCCTTCCCTGCGGGTCGCTTGCGAGAACGGAGACACGGGGCAAAACGGTCGGATTTAGTCGTTATAACAAAATGTCCAGATGGCTTGACTTTGGAAGAACAAATTTCCTTAAAAAATAGATTAAAACCGTATTTAAAGGAAAATACGCCCGTTCTATTTACCAATATCTTGTACGGAAATCCCTTAAATTGCCGTTCTGAATCAGAAGAATTCGATGTTACGAAAAAGACATTATTAGTTTCAGGAATTGCTAAACCTGAACTTTTTGAGGTATATTGTCAGAAGAATTTTCAAGTAATTAATCATCTGATTTTCAAAGACCATCATCACTATAATGAGTCCGATTTGACTTCAATTTCTATCCAAAAACAGCAAGAATCGCCTGATTTTACGGTTTTGATGACGGAGAAAGATATGGTAAAATTCAGACCATTGCTCAATCATGATTTATTAAAAGATATTTTACTTTTTTATTTACCGATTGAAATTGGTTTTTTGAATGAAAATGAAAAGTTATTTTTTGATGATCTGGTTCAAAATAATGTAAATCTCAAATCTTAATTTTCCTTAAATTACTAATCGCAATTCGCTAATTTTCGCTATTTCGAGTAATCATCTCTAAATTTGTATTGTGAAAGTAAAAATATATATCATTACCACCCTTGCATTGTTGTTTTCAGGCTCGTTGAAAGCCCAATTTCCTACAAATTTACCCCAACAGGGCGGAAATGGTAGCGGATTTCCCAATTCTTCATCGGGTTTTCCAACGGCCAATCCGAACGGAACTTTCCCGCAAAAAGACACGAAAGCTAAAACGGCAAGTGGACGGACGGGTTTGGATGATTCCACCAAAGTGATTTATGGACCGACTTCCACTCGCTTTTTTTTGGAAGAAGATGTGGTCAATAATCGCAAACGACTTTATACCATTGATACCACTTTGGCGGGAATTCATAATTTTAATTTTGTTCAGCGGAATAAGAACTTATACCAAGATTTGGGTAATATCGGTACTGCCATTCACCCCGTTTTTTATAAAGCTCCCGAACAAATCGGTACATTATTGGGCTATGATGCCTATACACTTTATGACATAAAACCCTCACAGGTAAGGTACTATAATACAAAATCGCCTTTCTCGAACATCACATATATTCCAGGCGGAGGCGACCAAGATTTACTCCAATTTGAATTGAGCCGTAACATAGACTCACTGTGGAATGTGGGCATAAATGTACAACGAATTTCTGCCAATAAAACCTTAGTGGATAAATCTGCCACCGCCGATAATACTGCCATCAGTCATTGGGATTTCACGATTTATTCCAATTATCAGACAAAAAATGGGAAGTATTCCTTGCTGGCGTTCCTAAACCTTGCCGACCGCAATAGTATTGATCAAGGAGGCGTAATTTTGGAGACGGGAAAAGATTATCCAAGTATGTTGGCTTTGGATGGTAATAAGCCCATTTTGACAACGGCATCTTCCCGAGATAAATCTTATAACCTCCATCTTTATCACGAATATGTGGGTTATAAAGCCTTTCAAGTCTATCAAACCATTGATTTGCAGACTCGTAAAGTGCAGTTTGGCGATAAGAATTTTACGACCAACTGGCAAGGCGGTTTTTATCCTTTTGCGTATCAGAAGGTGGATTTAGGAGCGAAGGGAGTTATGTATCCAACTGATACGGTAACGTTCAGGAAGTTGGCTTTGGATTCGGTGTATAATGAAAATGTATATACCAATTATGAGATAAAAACGGGTTTAAAGGGTTTCTACAAGGGTTTTAACTATCGGGCTCACTTTCGGCAACGGTTTTTTTCTAATTCAGTTTATTCCTTAAATACTTCAGTTCGTAATGAAGAATATTCAATCTTGGGGAAAAATGAGAATTATTTAGGGCTTTGGCTCAATCAGTATTTTAAGGATAGCACAAGGGCTTTTGGAGAAGTAGAAACTTCATTAGATTTGGAAAATGTAAGAATTAATGGAGAGTTTCAAGGCAATTGGCTAAACGTGGGTGGAAGTTATATTACCACCACACCAACCTTAGTGCAACAAAAAATGCTTAATAATGCTTTTAGGTGGAAGAATACAATAGTCTCAAATGTAGCTTCACTGAATGCTTATGCTTATACAAATCTGAAATTTAAGAATCTTAGTTTACATCCAAGTATTGAAATAAATAAGATTTCGGATTATATTTATTTTGATAAAAATGCTTTTGTCCAACAAAATGAATCTGATATTTTCATCGCCCGAATAGGTTTAGGGATAGATTATAGATGGAGGAAATTATCAACTACTAATCAAATTTATATCACCAATAGCGAAAGCAAGGTAATTCCCTTTCCAAATACCTTCATCAATTCCAGATTCGCCATTGATTTATTATTCAGAAAAAAACTTTTTATCCAAACGGGTATTGAGCTTAATTATCAATCTGGCTACAATGGAAATGCTTATATGCCCGTTACGCAACAATTTTTTTTACAGGACAAGCAACAAGTTCAGGGGTATGTGCAAGCGGACGTTTTTGCTGATTTACGAATCAATCGGGTGAGATTATTCTTCAAATTTGCCCACGCCAACCATAAACTTCCTTTGATGGGAAACGGATATTATGCCGCCCCAGGGTTCGCAGGAATGGGTAGAGTGTTAGCATTTGGGGTGCATTGGTTGTTGTTTGATTAGGAACAGAATACGAATATAGATTATTGAATTTTGTAGATGATACCATTCTAAGATAACAACTATTGCATCGGCGGTTCGGCTGTCTCCCCAACACTCGCCGTGAGCGTAATCGCCGAGTTCTTATGAAGGTTTCATTTTTACTAAAAAATCAGTAATATCTCTGTAGTCTTCCAATATCATTACCAAAATAATTTGCACAGTGTTGATTTATTTTTTTGATTCATAACTCATTATTCATAATTATTACTCATGTGGTGGATATACGCTTTATTATCGGCATTTTTTGCGGCAATGACCGCTATTTTTGCCAAAATTGGAATCAAAAATGTTGATTCCGACTTGGCAATGGCAATCAGAACCGTTGTCATTTTAATCATCACTTGGGGGATTGCCTATTCACGAGGAGGAATAGATACCATTCATTTATTGACCAAAAAAAATCTAATTTTCTTATGTTTATCGGGTATTGCCACGGGGCTTTCTTGGATATTTTATTTCAAAGCTCTGCAAATGGGCAAAGTCTCGCAAGTAGCTCCCGTGGACAAATTGAGCGTTGCCTTAGCCATTATTTTCTCCGTAGTTTTTTTAGGTGAAACGCTCACTTTGAAGATGATTATTGGAGCTTTGATGATTATCGGTGGGACTTTGGTTTTGATTTTTTAGCAATAAAATTTTAGTACGGTGAAACGCCACCTTTCTTTCATACTTATCTACACAAACTTGCTATTAAAAGACGAATTATTTGTTTATATCGTGATTGAACAATTTCTTGTAAACCTTTGGCATCTTTAACAGGTCTAACAACGAATTCAACCCCTGATTCGCTTATGAAAAACCTGATTTTTACCTATATCATCTTATTTTCAGTGTGTTCATACCTTTCTGCCCAAAACCTTCAAGTTTCGGGAAAAATTCTTGATGAAAAAAAAGAAGCCATCATTGGCGGACATATAACGCTCTCTGATTCAGCATCTTCTCCAAAAATTCTCGCCTACGGCACTTCAGATAATGAGGGTAAGTTTGTATTGAAAAATTTATTTCCCCAAAAATATACGCTCAAAATTACCTTCATTAGCTATCAAGATTTCAACAAAATTATTGATTTATCCTCTGAAAAAGACATTAGTTTTGACTCCATTCAATTAGCCCAAAATTCAACGGAATTGAATGAAGTTCAGGTGAAAGCCAAAATGGCAACTGCTATTCAGAAAGGCGATACATTACAATTTAATGCGGCGGCTTTTAAGGTAAATAAAGATGCAGCGGCAGGAGATTTGATGTCGAAAATCCCTGGAATTACTAATGAAAATGGGATTTTGAAAGCTCAGGGGGAGAATGTTAAAGAAATTTTGGTGGACGGAAAAGCCTTCTTTGGCGATGATGCCGCCATTGCCCTCAAAAACCTACCCGCCGAAATTATTGATAAAATAGAAATCTTCGATAAACGCAGCGAACAGTCGCAATTGACGGGTTTTAATGATGGAAATACCACCAAAACCATCAATATCGTAACTCGTACAGATAGACGGAATGGTAAATTTGGACGTGCCTCAGCGGGGTATGGCACGAATGAAACTTACAGTGCCAATTTCAATTATAATCAATTTAAGGGTAATCGAAGGTTTTCGTTGTTGGGGATGAGCAATAATATTAATCAACTCAATTTTACGAATCAGGATTTATTTAGTGTAAACACGGGAGCGAATAGTCAGCGTGGAGGCGGGGGAAATAATGCCAATGTAAACAGAAATACGACTTTTGGACCAACCAATGGCATCAACGTAACCAATGCAATTGGGTTTAATTATAATGATAACTGGGGCAAGAAAATCACGGTTAGGTCAAGCTACTTTTTCAATAAAACCAATACCCAAACCTACCGAACATCGCAAAGACAATATTTTTTGACTAATGGCAATAATCAGTTTTACAAAGACACCACTCGTGGACAGAACGTAAATTACAACCATCGGATAAATATGCGTTTGGAATACACCATTGACTCGGCAAATTCAATTGTTTTTACGCCTCAATTGAGTTGGCAGGTAACAGAATCTTCGTCTCGAAGTCAAAGCCAGAATGCACTTTCGGACGTGCTTTTGAATAAATCTCAAAGCCAAAGTATGTCCGATAATAATGTAGTAAATTTCAATGGGGACTTACTTTTTAGGCATAAATTTGCTAAAAAAGGACGTTCTTTTTCTTTATCAACATCGCTTGACTTAAATAATCGAGAAGGGCTTTCGGGGTTGATGTCGCAAAATAAATTTTTTGGTACAAGGAACACGGAGCAGATTATTAATCAACGAACCAACAGTTTTACGGACAGTTATCGGTTGTCGAGCAATTTAGCTTTTACGGAACAATTGAGCAAGAATTCTATCCTGCAACTTACTTATAATGTAAGTTATAATAACAATATTTCGTCGAGAATTGTGAATAGATATAACATCAATAATGAAAATTATGACCGTTTGGATTCTTTATTGAGTAATAAATTTGACAATAATTATATCACGCAACGAATCGGGGCGGGTTATAATTTAGTGAAAACCAAAAAATTTAGGTTGAGTAGTACACTGGCTTATCAAATTGCGGATTTGGAGGGTAATCAGTTATTTCCGAAAACGAATATGGTGAATAGAAATTTTACGAATTTACTTCCAACTTTACTATTTGAATACCAGATTAATGCGGAGAAAAAATTGAGATTTAATTACAATACTTCTACCCAAGCCCCTTCTATTACTCAGTTACAAAACGTTATTAATAATTCAAACCCGTTATTAATCTCAACAGGAAACCCAAATTTAGACCAAGAATACGGACATTCTTTAAGTACCCGTTATACCGCCACAAATCCCGCCAAAGCATCCAGTTTTGTAGCTTTATTATCGGCAGATTATACCTTGCATCCCATCGGAAATTCCACTTTTATTGCCGACCAACCCACTACAATTGAGGGTTTTTTCTTGGGAAAAGGGGCTCAGTTGATTCGTCCTGTCAATTTGGAAAACGCCTATAATGTTCGTGGGTTTGTTACGTTCGGAATTCCCGTTAAGTCCTTAAAAAGTAATTTTAACCTCAATACCAACATTGGCTACACCCAATCGCCAGGTTTAATTAATAATCAAGTAAATTATAGTTACAATACCAATTTTAGTCAGGGAATTGTGGTGGGCAGTAATATTAGCGAAAATATTGATTTTACATTCAGTTATACTTTCAATTTTAATAACGTAGAAAACAGTTTGAGACCGCAATTTAATAATAAATATTATAATCAAACGGCATCAATTAGGGGGGATTTTACGTTGGGCAAAGGCTTGGTTATTCAAACTGACTTGACCCATCAGCAATACACAGGTTTGGCAGATTCTTATAATCAACAGTTCACCCTTTGGAATATGGCTTTTGCCAAAAAGATTTTGAAAAAACAGTCAGGAGAGCTTAAATTAACCGTTTTTGATTTATTGAAACAAAATACCAGCATTGCCCGAAACACCACAGCAACCTATTTGGAAGACGTAAATTCATTGGTTTTGAAACAATATGTCATGTTCTCATTCACCTATACATTACGGGCATTTGGCATGGGCGGACAACCGCAACGTAGGGAAAGGAATAAATCAGAAGATGGTAATGAACGACCACGATTAAGGGAAAATGGGGGTGGTGGTTTTAGGAATAAGAATTAATATAATAAAATAATATATTTTTCTAAATACATCAATGTCAAGTACTTGCGTACAGATTTGTAGTTCTTCAAGACCGCTTAATAATATTCGGAAAATATCTGTTTTACGTATAAATTATTCTTCATAACTTTCCACTCATTACCTGTAATTATCACTAACTAAAACAAAATTCAACCACAATGGGCTTAGAATTCAAGCAAAAAGATGGCAGTACCGCTGCCGTGAAAGGGTATTCGTATATGTCTGCCAACCCTGATTCAAACGATTACGTACCTTCACCCGACATCAAAAAAGGTAAACTTCCTGCCAAAGTAGATTTGCGTCCGTACATGACGGCGGTCGAAAATCAACAATCTTTAAGTAGCTGTACTGCCAACGCAACGGCTGGGGCATTTGAGTATTTGGCAAAAAAACACTTGAAAAACAGAGCTTTTGAAGTAAGTCGTTTATTTGTGTATTACAATGCCCGATTAAGAGCTGGTTCAGAAATCAAAGATGCGGGAAGTCATATTCAGTATGCCATCGACAGTTTGCACAAATTAGGAGCTTGTACTGAGGATATTTGGCCCTACGAATTGAAAAAAGTAAATAATAAACCTCACGAGCCAAGTTATGGAGAAGCCGTAAATTTCAAAGTTCAAAAAAGTGCCAAAGTTGGTTTGGATTTAAAATCTTGGAAACAATGTTTGGCAGAAGGTTATCCAATTATTTTTGGTATTGCTCTTTTCAAGGGCTTTGATGATGCCAGTAAAAACAAAGGAATAGTACCAATGCCATCGCCAGACGAGGCTTCACGAGCAGCACATGGACTCCATGCAATGCTCTGTGTAGGGTATTCGGATGTGGATGAAATGTTTATCGTCAGAAATTCTTGGGGTGATAAATGGGGTGATAAGGGCTACTGCTTTATGCCCTACGACTATGTTATCAATGCCAGATTGAACATGGATGATAGTTGGATGATTGCTCGTACTGCTCCAATTCCTGATAATGATGATACGTGGGTTGATGACAAAAAATCTATTATTGATAATGGTAGAGGTTATGACCGTAGTCATTATGTATTTTATAACGAAGACGATTACGAAGATTTTGACGTATTTGACAGTTTAGAATATGATGAATACGATGATGAATACCCAGAAGACTATGATGAATTAGTGAGTATGTATTACGTGGAGGGTGAAGAAGATGAAGAGGATGATGAAGAGGAAGATGAAGAGGATGATGATGAAGAAGGCGAAGAAGAGGAAGAAGAGGAGGAAGAAGAAGAGGAAGAGGAAGAAGAAGAGGAGGAAGAGGAAGAAGAAGAAGAAGA
>JBBRMR010000057.1:0-34248 GCA_038230735.1 Cytophagales bacterium | reverse complement strand
TTTCAAATGCCGTAACAGAAGGACTCAATAACCTCATAAGAAGTGTCCGAAGAACGGCTTTTGGAATGACTAATTTTGAAAACTTAAAATTAAGGGTTTTAGCTATATCTTGCTGAATCCACAAAAACTGTCAGAGAACCAGTTTGTTAATTTGTGTTCTAACAAAATTTTAATTTTCCGTTCCTTAACCAATGAATCCCACACGGGTTTTAAGGTATTGAAAATTGAAATCCCCGTGGTCTTGATGTCTTTTCCAGCATAGTCAGCCACGCCCCAATGGGTGCGTGGTGTGGCGTAAGGAGCGTGTCCGTAGATAATTGCGGGGGTTTCGGGGGCAAAGTCAAAGCCTAAATCGTCCAACCAATCAATGGTTTTTGGGGCGAGGTCAGTCGCTAATTTTACAATGGCTGGATTGGCGGTCTGATGGGAAATATTCATCACTTCCTCATAATGTTTTTCAGGAGAATCTTCAATGCCTTTCTCTCGCTGGCGACGGGTGCCACCCGCACTGATATGTCCCGCCGTTAGGTGCAATGTGCCACCCACGATAGAATCTTTTTCAATGACTAAAACTTTACGTCCATGTTCGGCAGCCCGAATTGCACAACACATTCCAGCACTGCCAGCTCCCACTATTATGATGTCGTATTGATTGGTTTTCATATTTTAATGTGAATCTCTCGTAACAATACTCCCCGACTTCCCTTTCAAAAAATCCATATCTGCTCCTAAGTGGGCTTGTTCAACATGGTCGATATATAGACTCACGTAGCCACGTTTGACATTCAAATCATAAGGTTTCCAATTTTTGAGTCTTTTAGCGAGTTCCTCGTCCGATACTTCTAAATGCAAAGTGCGTTCTGGAACGTTTAGGCTAATATAATCTCCGTTCTGTACTAAGGCTAAATTCCCTCCTGCTGCGGCTTCGGGTGAAACGTGGAGTACGACCGTTCCAAAACCTGTTCCCGACATTCTTCCATCCGAAATTCTAACTATATCGTGAATATTTTTTTCTAATAATTTTTTGGGAATACCCATATTTCCCACTTCCGCCATGCCTGGATAACCCTTTGGTCCAACGTTTTTTAACACCATGACTGAGTTTTCGTCAATGTCCAAATCGGGGTCTTCAATGCGGGCGTGATAGTCTTCAATAGTTTCAAAAACTACGGCTTTTCCTCGATGAACCATCAGTGCTGGCGTGGCGGCAGAAGGCTTGATAACGGCACCATTTGGAGCAAGATTTCCACGTACTACGGCAATTCCAGAGTTCTCCTTGAATGGCTTTTCCATCGAACCAACAATATCTGTATTAAATATCTCCGCATCAGCCGAATTACTCCCAATCGAATGACCGTTCACCGTTAAAGCATCATTATGAAGCACGGATTTTAGTTCTTTTATCACCGTTGGTAAACCTCCTGCGTAATAGAGGTCTTCCATAAAATGTTGTCCAGATGGCTGTAAATTGGCAATTAGGGGAATATTATGCGAAAATTTATCAAAATCATCAATGTTTAATTCAATGCCGATTCGTCCCGCAATTGCCAAAAGATGAATTACAAAATTAGTTGAACCACCTATGGCAGCATTGACCATAATAGCGTTCTCGAAAGCCTCACGAGTCAGGATTTTTGATAGAGTGAGGTCTTCTTTTACCATCTCGACAATGCGACGACCCGATAATTGAGAAATTACTTTTCTACGCACATCAGCCGCAGGAATTGCCGCATTATTGGGTAATGAAAGTCCCAACGCCTCCACCATCGTAGCCATCGTGGAAGCAGTTCCCATCACGGCACAATGCCCTTGCGTGCGAGCCATGCAGCCCTCCGCTTCGGTCAATTGTTTTTCGTTTATTTGCCCTAACTTAAAGGCTTCATCAAAACGCCAAACGTCCGATGTTCCGATGTCTTTACCTCGCCAATGTCCTTTCAGCATCGGTCCGCCCGAAATCACGAGCGTAGGAATATCCACACTGCACGCCCCCATGATGAGCGAAGGCGTGGTTTTATCACAACCGCATAATAATACAACGCCGTCAATCGGGTTGGCACGGATGGATTCTTCCACGTCCATACTTGCCAAATTGCGATAAAGCATGGCGGTTGGTTTTATCAAAGTCTCGCCCAAAGACATGACGGGAAACTCCACGGGATAGCCACCCGCCTCATAAACGCCTCTTTTGACGGATTCTGCCAAGTCTCTGAAATGGGCATTGCAGGGCGTAAGTTCCGACCAAGTATTGCAAATCCCAATGACGGGGCGACCGTCAAACATATCATCGGGAATCCCCTGATTTTTCATCCAAGCACGGTATATAAAACCGTCTTTGCCCGTTTTCCCGAACCAATTTTGTGAGCGAAGTTTTTGTGTCATAGTGATAAGTTATTAGGTTTATTGATGGAATTGGGGAAAAATGATGTTTTTTTATCCTTCTTTGCTCAAATCTAACTTCATTGTGTTTATTTGCCTAAATTCATCTTTCATGGTTTCAAAATCTAAATTGTATTCACTGATATTCTGGAAACCATGTTTTTTATAAAATTTAATAATATTTTTACTTGAATTCATAACTTTAAGGTAAACATTCTTTTTGCCTAATTGCTTGGCTTTGTTAATGCCAAAATTTAACAAAATACTTCCATAACCTTTTCCAGATGAAGATTCTTCAAAATAAATTCTCTCAATTTCAAAGCCACTACTATCGTAATTAACTTGAAGATTGATTTTTAAATATCCTATGGCTTTCTCTTCAACCATAAAACAATAAAACTCCGAATTATTATCCATCAATTCAGAATATAATTTTTTAGGGCTATACATGGTTTCTACGTACCATTCACCGAAGTCATCCCAAAGTGATGTATATGTTTGAAGATAAATACTCTTACTTAATTCTGAAATGAAATGATTATCGGATGGTTGAAGTTTTTGAATGTGGTATTTCATTATAATGGATGATAGTAGTTTATGCCTGTGGGAGGGTTAAGTTTTGGCAAAAAAATTAGCCAAATCAATACTAACTTAGTTCAATACTTCTACAAAAACCTAACAAAAAAACGCACTAATCTACTCACAAAAGGCGTATAAGGCGGATAAATCATTTTGAAAGTTCCGAAGCGTTGTCTCATTACGGCTCTTTGGTTTGAAAATTCAGTAAAGCCCCAAATTCCGCCCGATTTGCCGATTCCTGAGTTATTTACGCCCCCAAATGGTAATTCGGTATGTCCGTAATAAATGATAGAATCGTTAATTACGGTGCCTCCCGCCGAAGAATTATCCATGAAATACTGAATATTTTTCTCCTTGCTCGAATTTATGTACATCGCCAAAGGTTTCTCTCGGCTTTTGATATGGGCGATGGCTTCTTCGTTGGTGTTGTAGGTCATTATTGGCAAAATTGGTCCAAAAATTTCATCCTGCATAATTTTCATCGAATCATCAACGTCCGTCAAAAGGGTAGGGGCAATGTAGTTTTCTGTCCCGTCGGTTTGTCCACCCGCTTGTACGTTTGCCCCTTTTTCAACGGCTTCATTCAATAATCCGTTTAAACGATTGAAATGTCGATTATTAACCACTCTACAATAATCTGCCGAAGTTTTTGCATCGTTTCCGTACATGGCTTCGATAGAAGATTTCAAAGCCGTAACTAATTCATTTTCAACGCTTTTGTGTACTAAAACGTAATCAGGAGCAATGCAAGTTTGTCCATTATTGATGTATTTCCCCCATGCAATTTTCTCGGCAGTCTTTTTAATATTGGCAGTTTCATCGACTAAGCAAGGTGATTTTCCGCCTAATTCTAAGGTAATGGAAGTCAAATTTTTAGCGGCCGCCGACATCACAATTTTACCCACCGCTGGACTTCCCGTAAAGAAAATATGATTGAAAGGTTGTTCCAAAAGCATCGTTGAAACGTTGGCATCACCTTCAATAACCGCAATTTCGTTTTCCTCAAATAATTCAGAGAGCATTTTTTTTATCAATGCCGAAGTATGCGGAGTCATTTCAGAAGGTTTCAACATGACGGTATTTCCAGCCGCAATTGCCTGTACCAATGGTTTGATGGACAAATTGAAAGGATAATTCCAAGGCGAAATAATCAAACAAACGCCTTTGGGTTCAAACCTTACGTGGGCAGACGAACCAATCATGTTCAAGGGCGTAGGAACAGACTGCGGTTTCATCCATGAGTTAAGGTGTTTCATCAAGTGTTTGGTTTCTCCAACAACCCCTAAAACCTCTCCCAAATTAGTTTCGGCTGGGTTTTTCTTGAAATCAGCAAACAATGCTTCGCCAATTTCAACCTCATGGGCGAGAGTCCAATCCAAAATTTTACGGAGTTTAGCTTTCCGTTCTTGGGCATTAGAATTCGCCACATTTTGGGTATTCGCTTTTTGTGCCTTGAAAATGGCGTAAATGGCCATTTCAGTCTGATTATCAGTGATTGTTGTTTCCATAATGAATTTTTTTTGGATAAAAATACTATTGTTTACTAAAATGATAATGGTTAAATTACAAAAAAATCACGAAATATTGTCTTTTCAGAGTTTATATAGTTATTTTACAACAAGATTAGTAATCAATCGTATTTATTTAGTAAAATCCTTACCATTTTAAACATATAAAATGTCAAGTCGCCAATCGGGACATTTTTTAAAACCCATCCAATCATGTCAATTGTTAGTAATAACATTAAATACCTTCGCCGCCTGAATGGTTTGACGCAAGAGCAATTTGCTCGAAGAATAGGTATAAAACGCTCATTATTAGGGGCTTATGAAGAAGCCAGAGCTAATCCTAATTTAGAAAATCTAAAAACAATCGCCCAAGTTTTCGGTACTTCGGTTGATTCGCTCATCAAGACCGATATTCGGAAAATTCGTGAAACCCCAGGCATCAGTTTATCCCAAAGCACCACGGGGATTATTGCCAATAATGTTCCTCAAAACAATTTTGAGCCGCAAATGACAGAATCACGTACTTTCACAAACGCCCCCGAACCCACTCCGATTGCTAAAATTGTGGATGATATTTTTCAGTTGAAAGATGAGATTCACAAAAACGGAAATCACAGAATTTTTTTAGCGGATAATGAAACTTCTTTTCAGCATTTCGTTGATAATCATCTACATACGATTAGTAATCCTACTAAAAGTGAATTTGAAGCTATCCAGAAAGTAGCCAATAAATTAACGCCCTTAGTGAAAGCCAATGCCATTAAAGATTATTTAGCAAATTGCCAAAAGGTGGATTATTTACGCAGTTTACCCACAATTTCTTTACCTTTCATTAATTCAGAAAGAAGTCGAGCTTTTGAAATGGGTAATGATTTTCCATTGCAAAATTCTATTGTAATAGGAAATGGAATTTCGGATTGGTCGGAGGTGAAAGATGGTAAATTTTATGTGTTATTAACCGCCCAACAAGGCGTTATTTATCGAAGGGTTTATAATCAGGTAAAAATAAAAGGGGCTTTATTATTAAGTTCTGATAATCCAACGATTCCAAGTTTTGAAATTTCGATTAAGGATGTGGTAGAAATTTGGGAAGTAAATTCTTTTATCAGCCAACAATTACCCGAACCCCATATTTCCTTGGAAAGAGTCAAAGATTTAGTGGACGATTTAACGCATGAGTTGGATAGACTGAGGTAATTATGAGTTATGAATTTTGTCAAACTAATTTATAACTCATCATTCATAACTCATAATTAATTTTCATTTCGGTCTAAATTCTTTCATAACTTCCTGATTACAAACTAAATATGCTCCTTCAATCAAGTCAATACAATACGGAACGGCAGGGAAAACAGCATCTAAACATTGCCGAATTGCCTTTGGTTTTCCTGGCAAATTGATGATTAATGAACTTCCTCGAATCCCCGCAGTTTGTCTGGAAAGTATCGCAGTTGGTACATATTTCAAACTTTCCTGCCGCATTAATTCTCCAAATCCTGGCATCATTTTTTCGCAAATTGCCTCCGTTGCTTCGGGTGTTACATCACGTTTTGCGGGTCCCGTTCCGCCCGTTGTTACGATTAAGCAACAATTATGAACATCCGCCATTTCAATTAATGTGGCTGAAATCAAATCTTGTTCATCGGGAATTACTCGATAAACTGTCTCAAATTCTGAAATTAAATATTCTTTTAAAGTCTCCACGACTGCCTTGCCTGGAATGTCTTCGTATATACCCGCACTCGCACGGTCGGAAACGTTAATTACGCCAATTTTTATGGTCATTTCTTTATCAAGATAACCCTTACAGGTGTTCAAATCAAAACGCTTGCAAGGGTTTATCTCAGTTAAATTTATTTGTTATTATTTCTACCATCTTTGAATACCGTTCTACAATATCCTTCTCCGCTTCCACTACACTCACATTTTCAGGCAGTTCAAAAGCCAAGAGCTTATCAATATATTTTAGTAAAACACTCCCTTTCCATCTAAAAATGACCGTTGGAACTTTTAAATGTTGGACTTTTTCGGCTCTTTCATGCAAAAATGCGGCTTGATATAATTCATCATAGCGTTCTCCTGCCACAATATATGCTTGCACGACATCGGCAATTAAAGCATTGGAAGGGATAATTTTACTAAATTGTGCCTTTTCTGACTGGTCGTACCAAGGAAAATACATCATGGAATCCTTCACATGATTCCACAGATTTACCAAATGACTTCCATCTGATTTGGGTGAAAGGTCAATGAAATATTTTGCTGAAATTTGACGATATTCTTTTTCTGAAAAATGGGCTGTATTATCTAAAAACAGATTTTTCACTTCCGCTGGATGCTTTAAAGCATAAGCAATTCCCAACTGAGCCCCCGTTGCCGTTCCATAAATGGCTGGATTTTTGATGTGTATAGCTTCAAAAAAGGCTTTTAAATAAGGGACAACTTCATACAGCGTGTTTACTTTTTTGGGAATTGCCTCCGAAAAACCGTAGCCAGGTAAATCTGGAATAATGACCTGAAACGTCTCCGCAAGCATTTTACCAAAATTTTCCAGCATTTTGCCCGACCGTGGCGAAGCATGAAGCAATATGATTGGCTTGCCCCAACCCATTTGTCGGTAATGAATTCTAATTCCGTTTGCGATAATAGATTTCTGTTCCATTCTTCAAAAATACACCCTTTTTCTTTGAGTTCTAAACTAAGATTCGTTAATTTGTTTAATGAAATACCAATTTTTGAATATATATATCTTCTTTTTGAAACGCACACAAATTTTATTAGCCAACCGTCCAGCAGGAATGGTCAAGGATTCTGATTTCGATATTATCAGTTCCGAAATCCCTACCCTTGAAAACGGTCAAGTCCTTATCCAAATTCAATACATTTCGCTCGACCCTGCCATCCGTGGGTGGATGAATGCGGGTACAACTTACATTCCAGGCGTTGCCATCGGGAGCGTAATGAGGGCATTTTCTGCGGGTGAAATTATTGACTCCAAAAACGAAAATCTTCCCGTTGGTACATTCGTAGAAGGACTTTTAGGAGCAACTTCTCACGTTATTTTAGACGGTAAAGGCTTGAAAATTTTGGATTTAGCAAAAGGAAGCATTCCTCAACAATTAGGAGTTTTAGGTATGCCAGGGATGACGGCTTATTTTGGTTTGTTAGAACGTGGACAACCCAAAGCGGGTGAAACTGTTTTCGTTTCGGGTGCGGCGGGTGTAGTGGGTTCAACGGTAGGACAAATTGCTAAAATAAAAGGTTGTAAGGTAATTGGAGCGGCGGGAGGTAAAGAGAAATGTGATTATTTACTATCTATTGGTTTTGATTTTGTAATTGATTACAAATCTCAAAATGTTGATGAAGAATTGAAGAAACATTGTCCAGAAGGAATCAGTGTGTACTTTGATAATGTGGGCGGAGAAATGTTAGATATTGCCTTGGCAAATTTGGCAAGAGGAGCAAGAGTAGTAATTTGCGGGGCAATGTCTCAATACAATAATCATACGGATGTGAAAGGACCTAAAAATTACATGAAAATCGTAACGGCAAGGGGTCAAATGAATGGTGTAATCGTTTTTGATTTTATAGACCGTTTTCCAAAAGCGGTTGAAGAAATTTCAACGTGGATTTTGGAAGGAAAAATTCATTCCAAAGAACATATTATTGAAGGAATTGAAAATTTTGTAATGGCTTTGAGAATGTTATTTGAAGGGAAAAATTTTGGTAAATTATTGATTAAAACGTAAACGTAGCACGGGAATCTTTCCCGTGTATAGACTAAATAAATTACGGGAAAGGATTCCCGTGCTACGTCAAATGAAAAAACTCGTATTAATTATCCTCTTATTATCTCTGAAATCATATTCACAATTACCCGAAACGGGCATTAGCGGAGTTTATGAAGTAATGGTGGGCGTGAAAAACCCTCAAACCATGATTAAATATTTTGGAGAATACGGTTTTACAGTTAAAGATTCTTCACAATTATCTGAAAATCAGGCTTTTGAGGTTTATGGCGTTAAATCTGCCTTAAAATCTTATCGCCTACAAAATGGAGATATTGATTCACACGGTTTGCTAAGAATATTAGCTTGGGAAAAACCTTTGGGTGATGGCGTTGGTTTTAATATTCCAGAGACCGTTGGGTCGAGAATGGCAGTAATGCTGACCAAAGACATTATTCGTTTGGTGGATATTTATAAATTGGAACGTCAAAATGGTAAACAGTGGCTTCCAATCGACCCCATTTTTGATGACCCTCTGCACGTAAAAGATGGTCAGAAAGTAGATTTTTTCAATCGCCCCGTGGGTGTAAGAGAAACGGCGGTTTATGGCGATTGGTTCACCCACGTATTTTTTCAACGTTACGGATATGATATTCCAGGCTACGGAACGGTAAATAAAAATGCTCCTTTACAAACATCGGAGTTTACGCATCACGATTTTTTCATCAAAGGCGACATGGCGGAGGTAACAAAATATTATTCAGAAGCCTTGGGATTGAAACCCGAAAAACCGATTGAAATTGATGGAGATTGGTTGAAAGGTCCAAAACAAGTTTTCCAAATGCCTGATGGTTATTCACATTATTACCGTGGATTTGTTTCTCCCAATAATATTTGTGGTAAATTGAAATTCTTTGTAACTCGTGGCAACAAGCCCGATATGTCTGAACATCAACGAGTTGGTGAATTAGGGATGACTTTACATTCACTTTTTACCAATAAACTATCAGTGGTATATGACTTGATTAAGAAGCAAGGAATAACTCCAACAAAAATTCAAAAAAATGAGTTTAATGAACAATCTTTCTTTTTCAAAGGTCCAGATGGGGTAAGTTGGCAAATTATTGAAAAGAAAGAAGTAAGTAATAAGCCCGTAATAAAATTAGAGTTTAAATTTCTAAATAATTAGGTAGGATTTAGGCATTAGGATTTAGTGTAGCAATGTGCTGATAATGTAACAAAATCGGTCTGATAATCTCGTAATTCATATTTCACAACTAATAATTCTTAAAAATGATGTTTCTCCAAACTCAAAATCCTCAGCTTTCAAAATTCACGGAATCTCTGTTTTCTTTGGGTTTCTTTATCTTGCTCTTAGTAGCACTTTATTTTGCTTTTAAAATTTTCAATCGTAATAAACAAAAATAAAACCCTTTATCACATGAAATTAAGATTTTTACTAACTTTCTCATTATCAGTATGTTTGCTCGTTGCAGAAGCACAAAAGAAAGCTAAAAAAAGTGATGCACCAGCGATGGTTTCCATGCCAGATTTAGATTTGAATTCACCCGAAGGTGCCATGAAAGCTAATCGTAAGATCCAAGCAAGTTTAAAAGATGGCGAAAATTGTTGGTATTATTGGGAAGGTAACGTTTATAGCCGAGTGCCTGGCGAAAAAGATCGACAGCTTTTTACTTACATTGCCATGAACGTCCGTGCTACGAAGACTTTCCAAGATTCAGTGAAAGGATACGGTTATCGTCAGGTTTCAAAAGAAATTCTTTTGTATATGGATCCAAAAACTAAGCAAGTGGTCAATAAATGGCAAAATCCATTCACGGGCAAAGAAGTTGAAGTGGTTCATATTGCGAATGACCCCGTAAATCAGCCTCCGATGTATGCTAATACGCCTGGACGTGAATACAAATTTGGTGCAAGAGTGAATGATGGGTATTTCTATCAACTATTTGAAGTGCCTTTGTTTTATTCAAATCCATTGGCAGGAGATTACCAAGACCAAATTGGGGGGGCATATCAAGCCATTGAAATTTTTAATTTTGCTGGACCAGTTAAAGAAATTGTAAGGGGCGATAAAGACAGGGGTGATGATGTAATTGTGGCTTGGAGTCGAATGTCTAAATGGTTGCCTTGGATGGAAAATGGGGATAGGGCAGGACAGTTGATTTTCAGTGGTTTAGGTAAGAAAGTAGATGCTTTTGATAAACTACCCGAGACTTTGAAATCTGAAATAAAAACTAATCCTTTATACGCTGGTTATGAAGTAGCACCTCCCTTAGATGATGCCCGTCCGAATGAAACTTCGTGGACGTATTATAAAAAGTGGATGGCGGAGAAGAAGAAAAGGAAGTAGTTACTAAGTTGTTAAGTTACTATGTTTGAAAGTTGATGGAAAGCTAAACTTAGCAATTTAACAAATTGAAACTTAATTAACTTTTTTTATGCCATCCCAACAAGTGAAAAAAGCTAATTCTAAATCTGAGGAAGTCATTTTGAATTCGCCCGATAATTGAAGTTTTGTAATAGCATTGGCACTGCCCATCACGAAGGCAATTAATATTTTTGGGGGAATATCACGTAAAACCTGCGTGAAAACGGCTTTTCTAAGGAAATCATAAATCGGTTGGTCTAACTTTTGAATTTCTTCTTTCGGAATTGTATTGATGAAAGGAGAATTGGCAAATTGTTCTAAAAAATAAAATTCTTTGGGATTTTTGGAACAATGGTCAATCATTTGCAGATAAAAATGACGGAAACGTTCCTTGAAGGGCTTTGTAGTATCATCATTATTAAAAAGGCACTCAACGGTTTTTTCTTTCAACCTCAAATATAAGGCACAAATTAATTCATCTTTGCTTTTGAAATAATGATAAATTGTTCCCGCTGCCACATCCGCTTGTTTTGCCACTTCTGACATCGGTGAACTGTGAAAGCCATGCTTAGAAATTAGCTCTAACATGGCTTGAAAAATAGCCTCTTTTTTATCAAAATCTTTAACATTCTTCATGGTTTATCGTATTGGGAAGATAGCGTAAATGTGGTTTATTAATGTTGCAAGAAATTATTCCGTAAAGAAAAGATAAAATATCAATTATTTAATGAAGACGGACTTTTTTGTTTTGAATAGTAATGTGTAATTTTGTTCAAGTTAGACATTTCAAGGCAAAACAATAAGTAAATTGCTGAAATCAATTTAAAATAGCCATTATCATCAAATTTATATATACTTAAAAATCAACCACCCAAACCCCAGAGAAATGAAGAAAAATTTCCTAACCCTTCTCCTTTTTGTCCTTTCGTTTTCGTCTTTTGCCCAAGTAGTTGTTTCAGGAAAAGTAGTTGATGCTGATGTTCAGCAAGCTCTACCTGGAGCCAATATTGTGGTGAAAGGTAAAGTTGATAAAGGAACAGTTGCAGATAATAATGGCAAGTTTTCGATTCGTATGGATGCGAATGCCGAAAGTATTGAAGTATCTTTTATAGGATACGAAACGATTAAAGTGAAATTAGGTGCAATTACGCAAAATTTAACACTTTCGCTCGTACCCTCAACCGAGGATTTGAACGAAGTCCAAGTAATCGGCTTTGCTACGGAACGTTCTTTGCAAGAGACCTCTGCTTCAATTTCTTTGCTAACTTCAAGAGACCTTTCTAAAACCAATGCAACTTCATTGGCTCAGTCATTGAATAACTTGGCTGGTATCAGAGTTGATCAATCAGGTCTTGATAATCAGCGTGTTACCATTCGTGGTATTGGGGCAAACTCGAATTTGGGTGTTCGTGGAATTAAGGTTTATTTTAATGACATTCCTTTGACTGAACCAGACGGTTATACCCGTATGGAAGCCTTAGATTTCACAACCGTTGGTCGAGTTGAGATTATTCGTGGACCTGCTTCATCATTGTATGGAACGGCAAACGGTGGGGTAATGAATTTTAGTACAGAAAAAGCCGCTTATGGTAGTACAAGCCTCCAATACGGTGGCGTATTCGGTTCGTATGGTTTAGGAAGAAGTGGATTAGTTTTCAAACACGGTTCGGAAAAGGCAAATATCTACGCTTCGGCAACTTCACAAGGTTCTGATGGCTATCGTGCCAACAACCGTTCTGATAGAGATAATGTCAATTTTGCGGGACAATTCTTTTTGACGGAAAAATTCTCAATCAATACAGTTTTTGCTCGTTTGCATGATAATGTACGTTATCCGTTAGGCTTGACTTATGATCAAGTAAAATCTGATGCTTCACAAGATGCTTTGGTTACCGCAGTTTCGGCTTTATTACCAAATGGTCGAAGAGCTTCCTTCTATGGTGCAGGGCGTGATCAAACTTGGACTCGTTGGGGTATCAACGCAAAATATGAAATTTCCGACGCTTTAAAGGTTTCAGCAAGTTATTTTGGGGGTAAAAATGACCAAGTTAGTAACAGCCTAACGGGTCCAGCCACTACGTTTACTTCCCTCGGAAATAGTGAAGGGGTTCGTGGCATCATTACTTTCAGACCTAAAATGGATAAGCTAAAAATGGCTTTCAATGCTGGGGTTGAGTATCAAACATTCACTCAGGATGGAAAGAATTTTAGTGTTAGCACTGCCGACAATTCAAAAGCTGCTAGCCCTGCCGCAAGTGTGGTGAATGGTGGGGATAATACCTTGTATTTTGTTCAAGCAGATATCGAATTGACACCTAAAACCATTTTAACGGCTGGAGTTGGTTTCATTTCTTACAACTATTTTAGAACAGATAGAATAAAAGGAGATGCCACTGATAGGAAAAATTTCAATAATCAACTTGCTCCAAGAATTGCATTAAATCATAATTTTGGCGATTTTCTTGCTTTGCGTGCCTCGTTGAGTAAAGGCTTTACGCCTCCAATCTTGAATGAAGCGGTATTTAGTGCAACTTCAGGTAACTTCATTCCAACATTAGATGCTTCCACTTCTCAACAAATTGAGTTTGGAGCAAGAGGAAGTTTATTCAAAAAACGCTTAACTTATGATGTTGCTTATTATAATATGTTGATTGATAATGAATTGGTTACTGAAACCCGTGATTTCACGCCAATTGCTCGTAATGCAGCAAAGACGAGCCGTAATGGTGTGGAAGTTTCGTTATCTTATGATGCCATAAAAGCCGAGGATAAACAGGCAATTACTTTATTACGCTACCGTGCTTCATTTACTTCACAGAACTTCAAGTATGAATCATATCAAAAAGAAACAGTTTATAACGTTACTGCTTTTCCCGCTTCATTATACGCAAGATACGGTCAGGCAGATGAGCCTGTTAGAAAGGAAGGGGTAGAATCACAATTGCAAGTGGATGGAACTTATAAAGATGTAAATGCCATCAGAGGTGTTTTGACGGAAGATTTTTCTGGAAATGCAATCCCTGGTTATGCACCAATTATGTTTAACTTAGGATTTGATGTTGAATCAGCCATGGGATTATATGCAACGGTAAATTATAACTTTGTTGATAAGACCGAACTTTTCGATGGTAATAAGGCTCTTACATTGAGAAGTGCTTTAACTGGACAAAGAACTTTATTAGGCACAGCACCGAATCAAATTCCATCGCAAGTAATTCGTACATACCGTGACGCTTATTCAATCATTAATTTAGCTTTAGGCTACCAAAAAACATTTGGTTTATTAGGTTTGCGAGTTTATGCAAACGTTGATAATCTTTCCGATACGCAATACTCAGGGTTCGTTCGTGTGAATGATAACAACGGGGCATATTTCAACCCATCGTTACCAAGAAACTTCTCATTGGGAACAAACTTGACGTTTAATTTTTAAATTTTTTGTAGTAATTTATCAAAAGGCTCAATTCATCATTGAGCCTTTTGTGTTTTTTGCGTATATTGTTACTAAATTACATTATCCCGAAATACCGCATGAAAAAACTTAACTATGCTTGGGTTGTCTTGTTTGCCCTTTTTTTTATTTATCTTGCCAGTAATGGTTTTGGATTTAATACCCTTCCCCTTTGGTATCCATCGCTAACGGCTGAGTTTAAATTAGCCAAAGGACAAATCCAGCAAGCTCCAACAATTATGTTAGTTTTGGTGGCTTTTCTGTCTCCTATTTTTGGCTATATGTTGGATAAATGGAGTCCCAAGACGATGATGTTAATTGGGGTAATTGGGCTTTCGATTTTATTGTTAGGCTTTTCAAAAATAGCTTCGTTTGGTGAATTAAAGGTATTCTATGCTCTTTACGCAGTGTTTCTATGTTTCGGAGGAATTTTAACCAGTATGTATTTGATTAATAAATGGTTTTCAAAATATCGAGGAATTGCAGTCGGTATTTTCTTGAATGCTTCCAGTTTGGGGGCGGTTATTTTCAATACATGGGCGGGAGGGTTAATTGGCTTAAAAGGTTGGCGAGAGGCAGAATGGACAATGGCTTTTGTGATGGTTGCCCTCTTGATTTTGCCGTGGATTTTTATTAGGAATAATGTCAAAACAGAAAGCATTTCCACGGTCTCAGAAAATAATTCACAAAATATAACGTTAAAAGAAGCGGTAAAAACGCCAAGTTTTTATATTTTACTTTTAATCACTGGAACACTTTGGTATTGCATCAATGGCTTACTTTTCAATAAAGATACCTATTTGAATGACCTCCAAAAAACGGTGGAAGAACGGGCGGCTTTTGCCTCATTATTCTTTTTGTGTGGACTTTTGGGTAAAATTTTCTTTGGATTTATGAGTGATAGATTTAATAAAAAAGGGATTATGCTAATCTCAATTGCAAACCTATTATTGGGTTCGTGGTTATTAAAGAATTCGATTTCAAATCCTGAGCTGGTTAAATGGGTAGCCATTGTGTATGGTTTTGGATATAGCGGGGCATTTACGATGATTCAAGTATTAATTGCCGATTTTTATATGGGTAAAAATTATGGAATAATCTTGGGTATTTTCACGATGATTGATACCTTGGCGGGTAGTGCTGGGATATTATTAGTGGGGAAAAATCGTCAGATGTCGGGTACTTATTTGCACGCATTTGATAGTATGATGATACTATGTGGGGTTACTTTATTGGCTACATTTTTAATCAAAAAACCTTCCATTAGTTATCAATAATTATTCCAATAAAAACTTAATGGCATGAAAATCAAACATTTAGTGGCGTTTATTAGTGGCGTATTTTGTTTGTCTTGTACGGTAAAGATTCAAAGTAAAATGTCTGATTTTGACTTGTATAAATCATATATTCAAGGAGATTTGGATAATATTGCTCAGGTAAATGCGGAGGTGAAGGCGGGAAAACAAATACATCCTTACGCCAAACACGTGATTCGTTTATTTGATGGTAAAATCAAAAATTTACCCAAAAATCATAACGGTTTTTACATTTTGGAGGAAAGCTATTATACCTATCCCAACAAACTAATGGAAATGAAACCGTATTTATTTTGGTTTGAGAAAACGATGATGGGTAAAATAAAACTTCATTCATTGGAAATTCCAAAGGGGTGGGAAAAGAAAGATATGAGAAATGATAATCTCAAATTTGTAGTAGAATACGCTGATTTGAAGGATTCGCCCACTTTTGCACCCGCAACTTATACTAAAACTGACAAAGGATTTTATATCAAAGCTCCCGTTGATTTACCCAATGGCATGAAATTCACCTTGGAAGAAACCATTGGAAAAGATACTTTTGAAGTGATGGAGTCCTTGGAAAAAGAGGGGAAATTATTAACGTCTTATACGACTCCAATTATTTATAAAAGATTGTAAAAAGTATGAGATACAAAGCCCTTGCCCTACAAATAACTTGTGATACCATCAATTCTTGTCAAACCAAACAAGACGTTGAAAGTGTGAATCAAAAAACTTTTATTAAAATAAATGCTCAAATAAGAGCTTCAAAGGCGTTTATTGGTCAAGATTTGAAATTGGTAGTCTTGCCAGAATACTTTTTGACGGGCTTCCCGATGGGGGAAACCATTGAGGAGTGGCGTGAAAAAGTCTGTTTGAAAATTGATGGAGTAGAATACGATGAATTAGGGAAAATAGCGATTCAAAACCAGATTTATTTATCGGGAAATGCTTATGAATTAGACCCACATTTTCCAGAAATTTACTTCCAAACCAGTTTTATTATTTCTCCCGAAGGAAAAGTGATTTTGCGATATAGAAGGTTAAACTCCATGTTTGCCCCAACGCCACACGATGTTTGGGATAAATACTTGGAAGTATATGGCTACGAAGCCCTTTTTCCCGTGGTGAAAACAGAAATTGGTAATTTGGCTTGTATTGCTTCGGAAGAAATTCTTTATCCAGAAATTGCCCGATGTTTAGCCATGCGTGGGGCAGAGGTAATTTGTCATTCATCTTCAGAAGTTGGAAGTAATTTATTGACTCAAAAAAATGTAGCAAAATTAGCCCGTGCCATTGAGTCAATGGCATACATAGTTTCGGCTAATTCAGCGGGTATGGGCGGTATCGCCATTCCTTTTGCTTCAACCGATGGAGCCAGTAAAGTGGTTGATTATAAGGGACTTGTGTTGGCTGAGGCGGGTTATGGAGAAAGTATGGTTGCCAATGCAGACATAGATCTGGAGGCTCTTAAATATTTTAGAAACCGCCCCGCCATGGGAAATCTTTTGGCAAGACAACGTTTTGAATTATACGCTGAAAGTTATGCAAAATACAGTTTTTATCCACCCAATACGCTTTTAGAAAAAATAGCCACCCGTCAGCATTTTATCGAAACGCAAGTGGAAGTTATCAAAAATATTATTAATAAATTTTAGAATTTTAATCCTATAAGGTTTTGAAACCATACGGTTCGCCTCTGCGATAGGATTTACATTACTATGCAAATAAGAAATCCAAGAACAGGAGAATACGATTATGAAATATTTCCTTTAACCAATCAAGCATTAAAGGAAAAAACGGATACTATGCGAAGTGCCCAAATAGCATGGAAAGAAAATGGTATTGAGTTTAGAATCAAGGCTTTACAGGCTTGGAAAGCAGTTGTGGAGGAGTATAAAGATGAATTAATCGAAGCACTTTGTATGGATACGGGCAGAAAATGGGAGACCGTTCTGGAGGTTAATTTAGTAGCTTCTTCCATCGACCGTTGGAGTAAAATTTCAAAAGAATTCTTTAACTATTCCGAAAGAAAAACTTCATCAATTCCTTTCTTGGAAATCGAACAAGGATTAGAACCTTATCCGCTCATTGGCGTAATTAGCCCCTGGAATTTTCCCTTATTATTATCTCTAATTGATACGATTCCCGCTTTGTTGGCAGGATGTGCCGTAATTGTTAAGCCCTCCGAAGTTACGCCCAGATTTATCAAAGTAATGGAAAAAACCATTTGCCAAGTTCCTGAATTACATGATATTATGTATTATGTGGAAGGTGGAGGAGAAACGGGTGCTGAACTTTGTAAATTAACCGATTTGATTTGTTTTACGGGTTCAACGGCAACGGGTCGCAAGGTTTACCAAGCTGCTTGTGATAATTTTATTCCAGTATTTTTGGAATTAGGGGGTAAAGATGCCGTCATTGTTACTGAAACTGCCGATATTGAAAGAGCAACCTCTGCCATTCTCTGGGGAAGTGTGGCAAATGCGGGTCAATCTTGTTTATCCATCGAAAGAATTTATGTTAATCGAAATATTTATCATCAATTTCTTTCTCGTTTAGTCGGTAAAGCAAACTTATTGAATTTAGCTTATCCAACCGTAGATTCTGGGCAAGTTGGACCTATCATTTCGGAAAAGCAAGTTGCTATTATTGATGAACAATTAAGGGATGCAGTTGAAAAAGGAGCGAAAATTGTGGCGGGTTCGAGTCAATGCTATGAACAAAAAGGGGGTTATTATTGTCGCCCAACGGTGCTGACTAATGTTTCTCACAGCATGAAAATTATGACAGAGGAAACCTTCGGACCGATTTTACCCGTCATGCCTTTTACCACGAACGACGAAGCCATTGAATTAGCCAATGGAACTCAATATGGTTTAAGTGGGGCAGTTTTTGCGGGAACGGAGGAAGAGGCTATGGAAATTGCTCGTAAGATGAAATGTGGTGCTGTGTCCATCAATGATGCGGCTTTGACGGCTGTAATGCACGAAGGAGAGAAAAATTCCTTCAAAATGTCAGGCATTGGTGGTACAAGAATGGGGGCATCTGCCATCAAAAGATTTATGAAACAAAAAGCGTATCTCATTAATAGTAAGCAGGTTAATGACCCGTGGTGGTTCTGATGGTTATTTAAGTCTCGCCACCATAATTCCTGTTTGCGTTTTATTTTTTGCCATATATTCAGCCAAGGGTTTATCCGTTACCATCACTCTTTTAAAATCAGAGGAGGCGTGGAGCAGATAAACCCTTTTATCTTGCAAACGAATGGCGAATCCTACGTGGGTGATATCCAAACCTTCAATGTTGGTGGTGATGGCGATAATGTCTCCGTTCAATAGTTGATTTTCAATACTTTTGACATTGGCTTTTGGAACAAAACTGTATTCTTGCTCATTCATTTTCGTTTCGATTTTTTGTATTTTTTCTTGAAGATTGGTGTTATTGGAAAATGGATATTTATTCCAATGCGTACTCATGAAATTGACATTTTTTTTCCATTCAATTCCTCCCAAAGTGGGTGTAATATCTTCAATTAATCCATCGTTTTCGTGAGTATAGAGCCAATCTGAGAAATAATGTATTCTGGATTCATACCCTTTAATTTTACCTTTATTGTAGTATCTTAACCGCTTTAAGTAGCCTTCATATTTGTCAAAAGAAATATCATTTTTCCGATAAGTCAGCCCCATCGCAATACAACTTTCAACAAACGATAAACAATCAAATTCTCTTAAATTTATTACCAATTTTTCGGGTGTATTTCCTTCTAAAGTATGAGCTTTATAGGGTCTATTCAAAAAACTTTTGGCAATAGTTAAGGTGAAATCGTCCAAAGACGAACCCTTTACGTTCAGAATTTTTCGATTATAAATTTCTTCATCAGATTCTCCTTGTTGGAAGGAACACATTATGAAAATGCACAAAAAAAAGACAGATTTATTAGAAATTAATGTTCTAATAAGTCTGTCCATATTTTTTCTATTGATTACGGTCATTTTTTCGTTTGGTAAGGATTCTATTGATTTGCAAGAATACCTCATTAACGAATTTCCATTTTATCAAATTACGTTAAACTCGGTTTTCTTTTACAAACATAACTGAAAAAGAGCCAATAATCATAAAAATACCCGCAAAAACAAGTGCGTAAATGGTGTTTGAGCCATAAATGTACTTGACAATCAACCCTCCAAAAACACCATTTATAATTTGTGGGAATGTGATAAAGAAATTAAAAATGCCCATATAAACGCCCATCTTTTTCAAAGGAATACTATTTGCCAAAAGAGCATAAGGCATGGCTAAAATACTTGCCCAAGCCATTCCAACGCCAATCATGCTGTATGTGAGCATATCGGGGTCATGTACATAGTAGATTGAAATTAGTCCAATGCCGCCGCAAGCTAATGATAATGCGTGAGTGGCTTTTTTACCAATTTTAGCGGCAATTGTCGGCAACATCAAAGCATAAATTGCCGACACACCATTGTAAATACTGAAAATATAACCTACTTGATTTCCAGCATCTTGATAGGCTTTTGAAGAGCTATCATTGATGGCAGTTCCGTAAATGTGATGGGCAATGGCGGGCGTTGAGTAAACCCACATGGAAAATAGGGCAATCCATGAGCAAAATTGCACCACGCCCAATTGTCGCATGGCAACGGGCATTGTTTTAAAATCTTTGAAGATGTCTAAAATAGAATGGTCTTCGTCTTGTTTTTCAAAACCCATTGCCTCTCGCTCGGCGGGAGAATATTCTTTGGTCGTGAGTACCGTCCATAAAATTGTTGCAATAAAAACTATCGCCCCCACATAAAAACTGTAAACCACATTATCTGGAACTTGACCCGCTGGGGCGGTTGAATTTACGCCCCATTCTGCCATATATTTGGGTAAAGCTGAACCAACCACGGCACCAATTCCAATCAAAAATGTTTGGATGGAAAAACCCAACGTATTTTGTTTTTCAGAAAGATTATCCGCAACTAAAGCTCGGAATGGCTCCATTGCCACATTAAAAGAGGCATCCATAATCATCAATATCCCTGCACCGACAAAAACGGCGGGTAAAACACCCGCTAAAAATGAAGCATTCGGCATGAATACCAAAGCGGTTGCCGCTAAGACAGCCCCAATCAGAAAATAAGGTTTTCTCCGACCAAATTTCCCCCAAGTGTTATCAGAAAGATGCCCAATGATGGGCTGAACTATCATTCCCGTAAGTGGTGCGGCTAACCAAAAATAGGAGAGGTGTTCAACGTCAGCACCAAATGTTTGAAGTATTCTGGAAGCGTTTCCGTTTTGAAGAGCAAATCCAAATTGAATTCCTAAAAAGCCCATACTCATATTCAAAATCTGAGCAAGACTTAGTTTGGGTTTATTAACTGTTGTCATAAATGGTTGGTTAATGGATTTGGAAAATTACTATTTTTTCTCCGAAATTTCATAAATAACTACCGAATTTGGAGAAATTTTTAGGGGAATGGCTTTGTCGGCTTCGATACTTAAAACTGCCTTTTGATTAAATTTTCCCTTCAAATAAAGTTTGCCCGAACTTGGTAATTTCATTGCTTCAAAAGCTCCTTCTGGAATATTTAAAGTAGTGTTTTGTTCTTGATTATGGTTGAAATTACAAACGAATAAGAGTTTTTGTTTGTCGGTAAATCTTACGTAACTATAAACTTTCTTTTTATCATAATTATCACCTTGAACATATTGAAGGTCATAAAATCCACCCTTTTTCACGGCCTCCGAACCATTGACAAATTTTAATAAATCACCATAAAATTCACGTAAATACTTTTGATTTGGCGTTAATTTTCCTCCGTCAAATTTCCCATCATTCATCCAAGCCTGATGCGATTTTACGCCCCAAAAATCAAACATGGTCGTGCGGTCATCGGCTTGATTAAAGCCTTCTTTGTCATCGGCAGATTCTCCAACTTCTTGTCCAAAATAAATCATCAAAGGTCCAGAATGTAAAGTTGCCGTAACGACCATCGCAGGAATCACGGCAAAAGGGTTGCCTTTGGCAAATGAAGGCGTATTGATACGAACTTCATCATGATTCTCCAGAAAACGAAGCATATTTTCTGAAATATCACCCGATTCATTCTGCCAAACCTTCGTGATATCCTCAACCGTAGCTTCTGGTTTTTGTTCAACCAATCTTCTCAAAGCATCATACAAACCCACTTTATCGTACAAGTAATCAAATCCACCCACTTTAATGTAGTTATGATACTCTTTGGGGTTGTAAATCTCTGCAATAAATATGGTGTTTGGATAATCAATTTTCACTTCTTCAGTAGCATATTTCCAAAACTCAACGGGAATCATTTCCGCCATATCGCATCGGAAACCATCAACGCCTTTGGAAGCCCAATATTTTAAAATACCAACCATTTTTATCCAAGTAGGAGGGGTGGGTGAAAAATACGTTTTTTTTCCATGCTGAATATCAACGCCATAATTCAATTTAACCGTTTCAAACCAATCGTCAATGGATGGTTTTGCCGTAAAAACATCGTTCCCAGACACTTTGGCGGGTTTTTCAAGGTATGGAGCATCAACTTTCACGGGCGGATTTACTCCCAGAGGAATTTGAAATTGCGTATTAGGTAAGTAATAAAAGTTGTTGTACGGAGCAAAAGATTTCGTTTTATCATCATCTTCACCAAAATCTTTGATATTGGTAGGCTTCATATCTGAATGATAAACCCTCGCTAAGTGATTTGGCACAAAATCCATGATGACTTTCAATTTATTTTTATGCACTCGCCCAACCATAGATTCAAATTCTTGAATGCGTTTTTTAGGGTCAGTCGCTAAAAATGGATTCACATCGTAATAATCTTTGATGGCAAATGGAGAGCCTGAACGCCCTTTCACCACTTCTGGATGGTCTTTGGGAATCCCGATGGCAGTTTGGTCTTCCATCGTTGCGTGTTCAATCAAGCCCGTCATGTATAGATGGCTGTACCCAAAACCTTTTAATTTTTGTAGAGCCAAATCATTAATGTCTTTAAATTTTGTTACACCATTTTCCTCTGCCGAACCATTCTCTTTATTGGTGGTATTTTTGTTTCCCCACAAGTGAAACATCATTTGATGAATGATAATCTTATCGTTTCTTTTAGTCATAAGTTTGTTGGTTGGTTTGTCTAATTTTTCAGAGAGTTTTTTTAATTTAATACCATCATTGATAAATACTTGCTTGTTTTTAGTCATTTTTAGAGAATCCGTTGTGGTTTTCTCAATTTGATTATTTTTTGATTTAGTATTTAAAGTGCTGTCCGTTTTAGCCTTTTGGGAAGGCTTAGACGACCTTTTTCCGTTTCTATTCGACTTTAAGTTAGAATTTTCAGATTTATTGCTTGATTTTTGGGAAGAATTATTGGTTGGCAATGATGGAAGTTTTTGCTGAGAAAATGTCTCAGTATTTAAACAAAGCACAATAATAACTACGATTTTCTTGATGATATTTAGGGACATTGGTCGATTTTGTCTGGATGAATAAGTAATACTTCAAAAGTAAGCATCATTTTTCTATGATAAAATACTGTGATTGCTTTATTTTGTTCTTTCTCCGAATATACATTAACCAAATTTATACAAATCATGAAAAAACTTTTCTTATTAATTTTTTCAATAGGTACTTTTATGGGTTTTTCGCAAAGCCCTTCTGTTCAAAGAATTGACCCAACCAATTGGTTTGTGGGTATGAAAAATCCGAAATTACAACTCTTAGTTTATGGTAAAAATATCAATGATTGTGAAGTGAAAATAAATTATCCTGGCGTAACACTCGAAAAAGTTAATAAAGTTGAAAACCTTAATTATTTATTTTTGGATTTGAACATTGCTCCCGAAACCCAAGCGGGTCAATTTACGGTTGAACTTTCCAAAATCATTCAAGTACAAAAAGGCAAGAAGAAGTTTATCGACCAAATCGTTAAAATTTCACAGCCTTATCAATTAAAACCTCGTACTCAAAATCCCCAAGAAATCAATGCAAAGGACTTTGTATATCTGATTTTGCCCGATAGATTTTCAAATGGTGACCCTTCAAATGATAAATTTGCGGATATGGCAGACTCCGAATCTAACCGTAAAAATCCTTACCTACGTCACGGAGGCGACCTTTTGGGTATTCAAAATCATTTGGATTATTTTACAGAATTGGGCGTTACAGCACTTTGGCTAAATCCAGTCATCGAAAATAATCAACCTCAAACTAACGAAGGGGGAGCAATGCGTTCAGCTTATCACGGTTATGGATTTACCGACCACTATAATGTAGATAAACGGTTAGGTGGAAATGATGCTTACAAGAAATTAATTGATGCCGCCCATACCAAAGGACTCAAAATTATTCAAGATGCTGTTTATAATCACGTGGGGATAAATCATTGGTTTTTGAAAGATATGCCTTCCAGAGACTGGTTGAATCAGTGGGATAAATACACGAATACTTCCTACCGAGATGAACCAATGTATGACCCGCACCATGCCGAAATTGATTTTAAAACCCAGCAGAACGGCTGGTTTGTGCCTTTTTTGCCTGACTTGAACCATAAAAATACTTATGTCGCCAATTATTTAATTCAGCACGCTTTATGGACAGTTGAAAATTTTGGCGTGGATGGATGGCGAATTGACACTTATCAATACAATGATTTAAACTTCATGAATCGTTGCAACGAAGCCCTACTTTCGGAATATCCAAAGATGTTTATCACGGGTGAAAATGCGGTGCAGAGTAGTATTTCACAGGCATATTTTACGAGAAATAGTTTGAATGTTCCTTTTAAAAGTAATCTCCCATCTCCAAACGATTTCGTACTGTACGGAGCAATTAATGATGCTTTGAATCAAACTTTTGATTGGGGAAAAGGCTTTAACAAACTTTACACAGCACTTTCTCAGGATATTATTTATCAAGACCCAAACCTAAATTTTACTTTTTTGGAAAACCACGATCAAGATAGATTCTTTTCAGTAATTGGTGAGGATTTGAACAAATATAAATTGGGCGTAGGGTTTTTACTGACAACCCGTGGCGTTCCTCATTGGTATTACGGAACTGAAAATCTCACTAAAAACTTCAAAAATCCATCCGATGCCGAGGTTAGAAAAGACTTTGAAGGTGGTTGGGCAGATGATAAAGTTAATAAATTCTTATCGTCAGGAAGAACCGAAAAAGAGAACGAAGCCTTTAACTTTGTGAAAAATTTGGCAAATTATCGTAAATCAAGCGAGGCTTTGACATCGGGAAAACTAACTCAATATCTACCTTACGATGGTTTATACGTGTATTTTAGGCATACCACAAATAAGACTTTGATGATTGTGATGAGTCAAAATAAAGAAGACAAAACGCTTGATATGCAAAGATTTGCAGAAAATATGACTGGTTTTAATAATGCAAAAAGTGTTATGTCTAATGAAAATGTTACAGATTTAAAATCTATAAAAATAAAAGCCAATTCATTCAATTTATTTGAATTAAGGTAAATTATAAAAATAAAACATGACAAAAATAAAAGCCTGCCTTTTTGACCTTGATGGCGTAATAGTTGACACTGCCGTTTATCACTTTCACGCATGGAGACGATTGGCAAATGAATTAGGATTCGATTTTACTGAACACCAAAATGAACAATTGAAAGGCATTTCCAGAATGGAATCCTTAGAATTAATTTTAGGATGGGGAAATGTTACTTCTCTATCCGAAGAAGAAAAACTTGGTTGGGCAACCCGCAAAAATGATTGGTATTTAGATTTAGTGAAAGAAATGACTCCCAATGAAGTCCTGCCAGGCGTAAAAGATTTTTTGGTCTTATTGAGAGAAAATAACATAAAAATTGCTCTGGGTTCAGCCAGTAAAAATTCTAAATTGATTTTAGAAAAAATAGAAATGCTATATTATTTTGATGCCATTATTGATGGAAATAACATCACCAAAGGTAAACCAGACCCACAAGTTTTTCTGATGGGGGCAGAAGCAACTCATTGTAAACCAGAAGATTGTGTAGTTTTTGAAGATGCGGTTGCGGGTGTGCAAGCGGGTATAGCAGGAGGAATGCGAGTAATAGGAGTGGGGTCGCCCGAAATTTTGACGGAAGCCGATATCGTTATAAACAATTTTGAAGAAATGACACTTGAAAAATTGGGATAGCCTTTTTACAAAAACACCTTAGCACAGCGAGGTATTTTTGTTTAATAGCCTTAATTTTGCCGTTACCATTAACCATTTTTAGTTAAAATAGCCGTAGAACTTTGAACTTAATTTCTCATGGCTCAAACCTCACGGCTCAAAGCTATTTTATAAACATGAAAAATTATTTACAGCACGATGCATGGTGCATCATCGAAAACGGGTTCAATCGTGAATTCAATGAAATTACCGAATCAGTTTGTTCGCTCGGCAATGGTCGGATGGGACAAAGGGGTAATTTTGAAGAAACATTTACGGGCAAAACCCTTCAAGGAAACTATGTGGCAGGCGTTTATTATCCAGATAAAACCCGTGTGGGTTGGTGGAAGAATGGCTATCCAGAATATTTCGCAAAAGTGCTTAATGCAGCCAACTGGATAGGTATAAAAGTTCAGATTGAAGATGAAGAATTAGATTTGAATACCTGCGAAGTTGCTGATTTTCAACGTGTTCTAAATATGAAAGAGGGTTATTTAGGGCGTTCTTTTGTGGCTACATTATCTTCTGGAAAACAATTAAAAATTAATTCCAAAAGACTAAATTCAATCGTTGATGATGAATCAGGTGTGATTCGATATTCAATTACTCCCTTAAATTTTGATGGTAAAATCACTTTGATTCCTTTTGTTGATGGCGACATCAAAAATAAGGATGCCAATTATGAGGATAAATTTTGGGATGAAGTTCACAAAGAAACGTCTTTTGCTGAGGGTTACATTGAATTAGTTACCAAGAAAACGGGCTTTCATGTAGTAACGGGACAACGTTTTGAGATTTTTCAAAATGGGCAATCGCTTGATTTTCAGAGCCTTCCCATTAAAGCAGAGAAATACATTGCGAGTCAAGTAATTTTGAATGTTACCGCTAACCAAGAGATCGTTTTAGTGAAATATGCTTGTAATCTTTCTTCTGAAAATCATAAAGTTGAAGACTTATTAATCCATTCAAAAGCCTATTTGAAACGAGTTGCTGAAAAAGGATTCGATAAAATGTTGGCTGAGCAAACCAAAAAATGGGCTTTAAAATGGGAAATGAACGACATTGTGATTGAGGGCGATGTGGCGGCTCAACAAGGCATTCGTTTCAATATTTTCCAAATGAATCAAACCTACACGGGCGAAGATGCCCGTTTGAACATTGGTCCAAAAGGTTTTACGGGTGAAAAATATGGCGGTTCAACGTATTGGGACACCGAGGCGTATTGTATTCCTTTCTATTTAGCAACTGCCGATCAACAAGTTTCACGCAACCTATTGATTTACAGATGGAAACAGTTGGGGAAAGCCATTGAAAATGCTCAAAAATTGGGTTTCAAAGACGGTGCAGCCTTGTACCCAATGGTTACGATGAATGGCGAAGAGTGTCACAACGAATGGGAAATCACCTTCGAGGAAATTCACCGAAACGGAGCCATTGCTTATGCCATTTATGATTATGTGAATTATACGGGCGATAAAAAATATTTAGCTGAGTATGGTTTTGAAGTACTTGTGGGCATTGCTCGATTTTGGTCGCAAAGGGTAAATTGGTCGAACGACAAGCAACAATATGTAATGTTGGGCGTAACGGGTCCTAATGAATATGAGAATAATGTCAATAATAATTTCTATACCAATTATTTTGCTACGTGGTGTTTGAGATACGTTTTGGAAGTTTCTGAATACCTAAAATCTTCTGATTCAGCACGTTATCATGAATTAATTTCCTTAATAAATCTCAATGAAACCGATGAATTTGTCAAATTCAACCATATTATTGAGAATATGTATTTCCCCGAAAGTAAAGAGTTGGGCGTTTATTTGCAGCAAGATGGATTTTTAGATAAAGAACTTATACATGTAAAAGATTTGCCCGCTTCCGACCGTCCAATCAATCAAAAATGGTCTTGGGATAGAATACTCCGTTCATGCTTCATCAAACAAGCGGACGTTTTGCAGGGAATGTATTTCTTTGAAGATAATTTTGACCTTGAAACCATCAAACGTAATTACGATTTTTATGAACCCATGACCGTTCACGAATCATCATTGAGTCCGTGCGTACACGCAATTTTGGCGGGTAAATTAGGCGATAAAGCACGTTCGTATGAATTTTATAATCGTGCGGCTCGTTTGGATTTGGACGATTATAACAACGATACCGAAGACGGTTGTCATATCACTTCAATGGCTGGAACATGGATGTCAATAGTGAAAGGATTTGGTGGAATGAGAGTACGTGAAGACAAAGCCTATTTTTCACCCTTTGTGCCAGATAATTGGGCTTCATTCTCATTTAAAGTACGTTTTAGAGGAAATCTGTTGAATATAAAAACCACAGCAGACGAAGTAACTGTGGAGAATTTGTCAGGAAATAATACTTCCATTTTTATTTACAACGAAGAACACATCATTGAAAAAAAATCTAAAATTGTGATTGAACAACAGGATGTGGTTTTAGTTTAATGTAATCATTTATTAACGTTGAGGAGGTTTACAACCTCCTCAACGTTGGTATAAACAAAAATAAAGCCTTCACAGAACATCTGCGAAGGCTTTATTTTTATTTAATATCCGAACATTAAACATCGAAATTATGCTTCTTGCTGAATTAATTGAACATCTGGAATTGAAATATCATCCAATCCAACACGTCCTCTTTCGTTTCTTACAATTCTTGAATAAAGTCCAACTTCTTGACTAAATAAGAAAGTAAAAAGCAATTTCACGAACGAGGTGTGATATTTTAAATTATCATAAAACTCAGGAGCTGTTGCTTTCAATTTTGGTAAATTATTCCAAGGAATTGATGGCATATCGTGGTGTTCGTTGTGGTAGCCAACATTCATGTTGATTCCATTCAAACCACCATAATAACTGTACGTTTCTTGGTTTTGGTCTAATACCAAATAATGCTCTTGAATCCATCTTGCTCCAAGAGGATGCAGACCAACCGAGAACATAAAACTTGCTCCCATGTATCCCAATGCCGACCAGCCCATGAAATAGACAATAATCGCATTGAAGGCAATTTGACCCACAATATTCATCACCACCCACTTATCAACAATGGCTAATTCCAAGCAACGTAAAGTACGAATCCCTTGAAAAATTGGGAAAAATAATAACCAGATTGCCTTTCCAATGAAGAAGTTATTAATTAATTTGGCTTCCCACTTATCTGGAAGGTCAGCGTCCAATTCATGAACACCTTGAAAAGCGTGATGCTTCAAATGGTAATTTTTGAATGAAATAGCTGTTGGAGCCAAGGATGGAAAGTTAGCAATAATCCCAGCGTAAACGTTCCATGAAGGCTTTTTGAAGATAAGATTATGAGCCGCTTCGTGAATACAAATAAACAATGTATGCACAGGAAATGCTCCAATAAACCAAGCTGCCGCCAAAATAATGTACCAAGCTTGATCCTTTACTAAATAAGCCATCAAGATTTGGATTGAAACACAAGCCAAAATCCAAATTGCCGTCATGGGGTTTTTTGAGATTAATTTTTTTACCTCGGGATGTGCTTTAAGAATCTCACGAGTACGCATACGATGCGGTTCGCTTCCTTCTACACGGGTAAAGTCTTGTTGATAAGCCATTGTAATAGTGTTTATTGTTTATGAATAAGGATTTCGTGAACTGTTGAAATTTCCCACAAATATACTAAAAACGTAGCGTTTTATAAATTTGTTTCAAATATTAATATTTTTTTGAAATTATATTTTTCCGTTAAAATGACTTAAAAACAAGGCATTTTGTTGAATTTTACAGATATTTGTAAATTAATATAACGAAATTACTTGTCATGAAATTCCCTTTTTTTAGAATTATATTTCTTGGTTTAATCTGGTGTTTAATGCTTTTCGATGGCTGCAAAGAAAAGGAATTAAGCCCTGATGTTTGTTTAAAAGTTTTAGAAACTTTGAATGGGGCTACAAAAACTTATGATACTACCTCTAAACTATTGCAAGATACTATTCGTAAAAAAGCCAGTTGCATCGCTTATGGACTTGCCTTGCAAAATTTTATCAAAGTTAGCTACGCCAATGGTTGTATCACTGCAAGCGATACCATTAATTATAAACGTATGTTGGCAAATGTAAGGTGTAAATAGAGTTTTATAAAACAAATCACATCATAAACTATGGCAAAATCAAAACTTTCAGAATTCAAGCAATTATTGGCTCAAATGGAAGAAAATGAACTACGAGAAGAGTTGATGAAACTTTACAATAAATTACCGCTGGTCAAAGATTTTTATAACCAAGATTTGATGACGGAAGCAGAACGTCAAGAAGTGCTAAAATCTTATAAAACTAAAATTTATAAGCAATATTGGGCATCAAAAAATAGTCCCAAAATCCCGAATAATACTAATATCAAGAAGATTTTAGAGGAATATGAAAAAATCTCCGTTTTCCCTTATGACGTTATTGACCTCCTGATTTATCGAGTTGAAACCAATACCGACCATGCCAATTCTTTTGGGGGAACTTCGGACGGATGTTACAACACCTCTATTACTTCTTTCAAAAAAGCTATGAAATTAATAAATGAGAATGATTTGAGGTCGTATTTTGAAGATAGGTGTAAGAAGATTTTCAGAGCAAATAATCTGGATTATTGGTATATTGAACAATTAGAATACTTTTTTCAAGAAGGAGTATATTAAACAGAAAATTAATTTTTATCAATATTCAAAGAATTTTTAGACAAATTTTAATTTAATGTTATTGTTTACCGATTTTGAGGTTTCGTTGTTATTTTTGTAGTAAAATAAAAATAAATATTATGGCTTTTGACATAGAAATGATTAAAGCGGTTTACGAGAGAATGCCCGCACGCATTGAGGCAGCTCGTAAATTAGTAGGAAAACCGCTAACGCTTACCGAAAAAATCCTATATTCTCATTTGTGGGAAGGAAATCCCCAAACAACTTTTGAAAGGGGAAACTCTTACGTTGATTTTGCCCCCGACCGTGTGGCGATGCAAGATGCCACTGCACAAATGGCATTGTTGCAATTTATGCAAGCGGGTCGTCCGAAAGTGGCAGTTCCTTCAACGGTACATTGCGATCACTTGATTGAAGCGAAAGTTTCTTCCAATATTGACTTAGCTATTTCAATAGATAAAAATAAAGAAGTTTTCGATTTCTTATCTTCGGTTTCGGATAAATACGGCTTAGGTTTTTGGAAACCAGGGGCGGGAATTATTCATCAAGTTGTGTTAGAAAATTATGCTTTCCCAGGCGGAATGATGATTGGTACTGATTCTCACACGGTGAATGCGGGTGGTTTGGGTATGGTTGCCATCGGAGTTGGTGGGGCAGATGCCTGTGATGTAATGGCTGGTTTGGCTTGGGAATTGAAGTTTCCAAAATTGATTGGCGTTAAATTGACGGGTAAATTAAACGGTTGGACAGCCCCCAAAGACGTTATTTTGAAAGTTGCAGGTATTTTGACCGTAAAAGGCGGAACGGGTTGCATCGTTGAATATTTTGGCGAAGGAGCAACTTCAATGTCATGTACGGGAAAAGGAACTATCTGTAACATGGGAGCGGAAATTGGAGCGACGACTTCAACTTTTGGGTATGATGATTCAATGGCTCGTTATTTAATCGCAACTGGTCGTGCAGAGATTGCAACGATGGCGGATGGAATCAGAGAACATTTAACGGCAGATTCAGAGGTTTATGCCAACCCAGAAATGTATTTTGACCAAGTAATTGAAATTGATTTAGATACGCTTGAACCACATTTAAACGGACCTTTCACGCCAGATTTAGCCACACCTATTTCTCAAATGAAAGAATTAGCCGAGAAAAATGGTTGGCCCACAAAAATAGAAGTAGGTTTGATTGGTTCATGCACCAACTCATCTTACGAAGATATTTCTCGTGCGGCTTCTTTGGCAAGACAAATTTCTGCCAAAGGTTTGAAAGCAAAATCGGAATATACCGTAACCCCAGGCTCGGAATTAGTGCGTTATACTATCGAACGTGATGGGTTTATTGCTGATTTTGAGGCAATTGGCGGTAAAGTATTCGCCAACGCTTGCGGACCATGTATCGGTCAGTGGGCAAGAGCGGGTGCTGAGAAACAAGAGAAAAATACAATCGTTCACTCGTTTAACAGAAACTTTGCGAAACGTGCGGACGGAAATCCAAACACTTATGCCTTTGTGGGTTCGCCTGAATTGGTTACGGCTTTGGCAATTGCGGGAGATTTGACTTTCAATCCATTAACTGATTTCTTGATGAATGAATCAGGGATTGAAATGAGATTAGACCCACCCGTTGGTACTGAATTACCATTGAGAGGTTTTGCGGTGGAAGATGCGGGTTATCAATCACCTGCCGAAGATGGTTCATCGGTGGAAGTGAAAGTTTCGCCAACTTCTGACCGTCTGCAATTACTTGACCCTTTTGCGGCTTGGGAAGGAACGGATATTTTAGGATTAAAATTATTGATAAAAGCCAAAGGAAAATGTACAACTGACCATATTTCTATGGCGGGTCCTTGGTTGAAATACCGTGGACATTTGGATAATATCTCAAATAATATGTTAATTGGGGCATTGAACTTTGCGAATGATAAAACGGATAACGTCAAAAACCAATTAACGGGCGAATACGGTCCCGTGCCAGCGGTGCAACGTGCTTACAAGGCGGCGGGTATTGGTTCAATCGTGGTGGGCGACCAAAACTATGGTGAAGGTTCATCTCGTGAACACGCAGCTATGGAACCCCGTCATTTGGGTGTGAGAGCGGTTTTAGTAAAATCATTTGCTCGTATTCACGAAACCAACTTGAAAAAGCAAGGAATGTTAGGTTTGACATTTGCCAATGAAGCCGATTATGACAAAATCCAAGAAGATGATGTTATTGACATCAAAGGCTTAACAACTTTTGCCCCAAACGTACCTTTGGAAATCGTTTTGCATCACGCAGACGGAACTTCTGAAAGTATTATGGCAAATCATTCTTACAACGAACAACAAGTGGAATGGTTTAAAGCGGGCGGTGCTTTGAATATTATTCGGGCTAATGTTGGGAAGTAGGTTTCAAGCATAAATTTAAAAATCCTCTGAGAATGATTCTTGGGGGATTTTTTTGTTGGAGGGAATTTGGATATATTTGGGTTTTGAAGATGATTTATGGAATATTACAAAATGCACAACCACTATATCCAATTCTTTACCGCTACTAATTTGTGGTGGAAGAAACTCCTGAAACCCGATAAATACAAACAAATTATTGTAGATAGTTTGGCGTTTTTGGTTGAAAATGAGCGAGTTAAGGTTTATGGATTCGTAATAATGCCCAATCATATTCATATTGTTTGGAAAATCAATGAGAACCATAAACGAGAAGATGTACAACGAGATTTCTTGAAATTTACGGCTCAACAAATCAAACAAGACTTAGAGTTGAATCATCCTGCCGTTTTGCCACATTTTGAAGTTAATTTGAAGGATAGAAAATATCAGTTTTGGGAACGTAATCCTTTGAGTGTAGATTTATATTCACGGAAGGTTGTTAATCAGAAGTTGGTGTATATTCATTGTAACCCTTTGCAGGACAAATGGCAATTAGTTGAAAAGCCCGAAGATTATTGGTTTTCTTCTTAACGTTTTTATGAGTTTGGTGTTGATGATTTTGGTTTTTTAACACATTATTTGGAAGATTGTTAGGGAAATAGGAGCATCGAAACAGAAAAACTTCTGAATTAGTAAGGAACTGCCCATGCCGTTGTTCGGTCTTTTGACAAACAACAAAAGCGTCAGCAACTCGCCAAATATGAAAATTTAAAAATAAATTGTTATGAATAATATACTGAATATCAACAAGATACATTCTGATTTCCGTAGTTGGCGAGTTGCTGACGCTCGTGTTGTTGGTGGAAAAAACACCAACAACGGCAGGCTGAGACTTTTACTAAAATTGAACAACAACAACGGCACAAATAGGATTGTTAGGGAAATAGGAGCATCGAAACAGAAAAACTTCTGAATTAGCAATGAACTGCCCTGCCGTTGTTCGGTCTTTTGACCAACAACACGAGCGTCAGCAACTCGCCAAACATGAAAACGAAATACTAATTAATGTGCTGAATATCAATAAGATACATGATAGTCTTCGTAGTTGGAGAGTTGCTTACTCACGTGTTGTTGGTGGAAAAAACACCAACAACGGCAGGCTGAGACTTTTGCTAAAATTGAACACCAACAACGGCACAAAATTATTTGCCCTCAGCAAGGTATTTGGATTAACAACATTGGAGCTTTTAATGTAGAAATTACCGTTACCGGACAGAGAGGTTGGGTAGATGAGAATACCAAAGAATTAGCTGCTGATATGAGTGTAGAAGGTAAGATATGGTTTAGCCCCAGTACAAAACTTAGCATCATAGGTGAAGTGTTTTGGAGCTTTTTTAGTAGAAATAGTAACCTTCCTTTTCCTGTTGATAAAGCAAATGCAATAAGAGTAAATACACATTTATCTGGAAATCCTAATCAGCCCATTTTTCAAATTCGTGACGGTCATACCACTTTGTTCAAAAGTCCTGATTTTGCTATTCATAATGATGCTTGGACGGTTGGCAATATCGAAGTAGAAATTGGTGATATTCAAACTACAGGTTCTACTGTGGTAGATGAATTTAACCAGCTTGTAATGAGTGTTTTCAATTTAGCTTCTGGCAATATGTTGCAGAAT
>JBBRMR010000056.1:0-34544 GCA_038230735.1 Cytophagales bacterium | reverse complement strand
TTGTGCTTTGCCTGTTGCCAAAATAAGCAAAAGGAAATCCCCAATTTTGAAGTTTCAAATACCAATGCTGCACTAATTAAGACCGATGAGAACTGGTTTTACGAAGGAAATCTATTTTCTGGATACATGGTAGAAAAAGAAAGTGATGGACAATTAGTATATAAACTGCCAATTTTAGAAGGGAAGCAGCAGGGCATAGCGATAGGTTGGTATAATTCGGGCGAAAAATTATTAGAACGGATTTATATTAATGGAAAGTGTGAAGGGATTTTCAAACAATGGTGGCCCAATGGGCAACTAAGATATTTGTTTAATTACGAAAATGATGTATTTCAGGGTAAACAAATCGTTTATTTTCCCAATGGCAACACACGAGAAGAAAGCAATTATCAATCAGGCGAAAAAGAGGGAATCCAGCGAGTATGGAATGGAAAAGGCTTACTAATTTCAAATTATACTCTAAAAAACAAGAAACTTTATGGCGTTATCACGGTTAAAAGTTGTATTCCAACGGGGCATTAAGGGGGTTATTTTGATGATGCTTTTGCTCAATTGTCAAAGTAAAAAAGAAACCTTACCATTTTATAATACCGCTAATTTTACTGCCGAATGGATTGATATACATAACCCGAAATACAAGCAAATTCATACGATAAAACCCTTCACATTTCAAGACCAAACAGGCAGTCTTTATGGTTCAGATTCGCTGAAAGGCAAAATTTATGTGGCTAATTTCTTTTTTACGATTTGCCCAAGTATTTGCCCTAAAATGACTAATAATTTAAGTATTTTACAAGGAAAATTTACCCAAGAAATGGATTTTAAAATGATTTCATTTTCAGTTACACCTTGGATTGATTCCGTAGAAACCTTGAAAAAGTATGGTAAAAAGCACCATGTAAATGTTAATCAATGGCACTTATTGACAGGGCAGAAAGAAGCAATTTATAAATTAGGACGACAATCTTTTTTTGCAGAGAATACGTTAGGCTTAAAAAAAGGAAAAGATGATTTCTTGCACACCGAAGCCATGCTATTAATTGACCGAAATGCCAGAATTAGAGGAATTTATAACGCCACTAATCCTGATGAAATTGACAGAATTACACAAAATATAAACACTCTTTTAATCGAAAAATAATACCATGAAAAACAATTTTTTTATTATTACAACCCTCCTGACCATTTTTATGGCAGCTTGTAAAACAAATGATATTACCACTTCAATGACCACAACAACCCCATCAACAAGTAGTTATAAAGGCACAGGTTCTGTTAGTCAAGGCGTTGGTAAAACTACGACTGCCAATTTATTTCCATCGGGAATGAGAGTAGCGGGTTTAGGTACAATAACTTCTACTGATAATAAAACGTGGACTGTCCCTGCCGAGGTAAACTTTACAAACGCCTCATTTCCAACGGCTTCCGATTTGAATAATAGCTACGTTTCAGGTCATTCTTACGCCAGTACCTCTGCGGCATTAGCGGGTTTAACGGGTACGAGCGATATTGTGACGGTTGATGCCACTGGGGATATTTACACCGTGTTTATCTTTGCCGATAACTATTTTGAAATGTATGTCAATGGCATACCTGTGGGTAAAGACCCTGTACCTTTCACCAACTTCAACTCTAATATTGTTCGTTTTAAGGCAAAAAAACCATTTACAATTGCAGTAAAATGCGTTGATTGGGAAGAGAATTTAGGCATCGGTACGGAGGATGGCACCAAAGTTGGCGACGGGGGGTTTGTGGCAACGATACGAGATGCTACCAATAAGATTGTGGCAGTAACCAATAATACATGGAAAGCCCAAACGTTTTATACCGCCCCAGTTGCAGACTTAGCTTGTTTAACTGAAAGTGGTACAAACAGGCTTTCATCTACTTGTGCTACTCAAAATGCATCTATAACCGCAAGTTATGGTGTGCATTGGACAATACCGAACGATTGGTTTAGTACCGCTTTTGATGACTCTGCTTGGCAAGCCGCTACACTTTTCACCAATGCCACCGTTGGAGTGGACAATAAACCCTCTTACACCAGTTTTACCGATGTTTTTGACAATGCAAGTAACGATGCCACTTTCATCTGGTCAAGTAATTTGTTGTTGGATAATTTGGTTTTGTTGAGAAAGAAGATTGAGTAATATATTCATTTTAATTAAAAAAAAACGGACGAAATATTAAAACCACCATGATAAAAAGCCTCTTTTTCATCGCCCCACTTTTTATGTTTCTCTCTTGTAAAAAAGAAGAAACAGTAACGGCAATTACTCCCACAAACACACCATTTACTTTCAAAAGCTCCGCTTTTACGGATAATGGAACGTTACCCAAAGCATATACTTGTGACGGTGCAAGCACTTCCCCACCTTTAAGTTGGGAAAATTTACCAGCGGGTACAAAAAGTGTAGCCATTACCATGCACCACATTCCACCAGAAATTGTGAAACACGTTTACTTAATGCTTTACAATATTCCTATAACTACAACCAGTATTCCTGCGAATGTTTCAGGCGTTGGAAAGTTCGGAGTCAATACCGTGAATGGGAAAAATACTTACTCACCACCATGTTCGCAAGGTCCAGGTGCAAAAACCTATATTTTAACCGCTTATGCTCTATCGGCTGAACCTGTTATCACAACGGCTGCCTCAGCGACAACAATGGATGTTTTTCTAACTGCCATCAAATCCACAACTTTAGGTACTTCAACTTTGACGGTAACTTATACAAGACCTTAAAACAATGTAACCATGAAAAAATCACTCATTATATTATTACTAATTTGCTTCAAGTTGTCCATTCAGGCACACGTAGGCGAACATCAAAACAATCAAATTGATAGCAAAATTTGGCATTTTCAAGATAAAACAATTGCTACCGAAGGCTGCTTTTTATTGGCTAAAAACAACGAAATTTTTATTCAAAATAAGGCGGGTAAGGTTCAATCTTTCGAGATAAATAAATTGTCTTGGATGGATAAAAACTTTGTCAATAGACGAATGACTGAGATTGGGAATCTGAATAATAAAGCTATCCCATTGCCTCAAAAAAGTGGTTCAGATTACACTTTACTCTATATTTTGGGTTTAGGACTGATTTTATTTTTCCTAAAAAAATCAAATCCAATGCCATATTTAAGGTACAGTTTTGTATTAGTAACCTGTGTATTTTATGCTTGTAAAAAAGATGTGGTTGATACCATTACGACCACGACAACTACGGGTACAATTGCAACGGTAACTAATCCAACTTCCCTTGATGCCTCCTATTCGGTTTTCAAACCCAATGTTACAACCCGTTCGGATAATACCTACTATTACATTGAATCCAACGGTTTGCCTACGCATAATATGATGGTTAGCATTACAAACTGGCAACAACAAGTGCCAATTCCGCAAAATTATGCAGGTATAAATGCCTGGTCAATTCCCCTGAAACCAGAGTTTGCTACGAGTCCATTGAGTACGAAAACCAATTTTATGAAAGGAGCAATTGCCATTGCAGCAAATGGAATTCCGATATTTAATCCTTTGAATAATAGAGGCGAAGATTCTTATTTAATTGGCGAATTGGATCAATGGGGTGGACATTGCGGCAAAGCGGATGACTATCATTATCACGTTCCACCCTTGCATTTAGAATCGCAAATGAATAATAAACCCATCGCTTGGGCATTGGATGGGTATGCGGTTTATGGCTCAAAAGAAGCCGATGGAACAACCATGCAAACACTCGACCAATACCACGGGCATACCATTGGCACGGGCGTATATCATTATCACGGCAACCTTACCTATCCCTACATGATAGGCTCTATGCGAGGAAAAGTTTCGCTTGACCCGAATACCTCTGCCCCCGAAAACCAGATTTTGCCACAAGCATTAACAACCCCAATTCGTCCATCTGGAACTCCCTTGAATGGGGCATCCATCACCAGTTTTATTTTAGCGGGTACAAATGCGTATAATTTAGAATATACTTTGAATAGCAAAAAAGCATCAATAAGTTATAGTTGGGATAACGCCAAAAAATATACTTTTGTGTTTACTGGAACTGATGGGAAGGTAACGATGACAACTTATCAAGGAAAATAATTGTAGATAAATAATAATCAAATGTTATTCCTGTCATGACCACTAAAAAATCTTTAATCGCCATTGTCTTTTTACTGCTCACCATAGCCGCCAAACAAGTTGTGGTAACAGATTACCTCAATTTGCCAGATACTCCCTACAATTATACTATTACTTTGCCTGCTTATTTCACAACCAATACGGGTGGAGGTGGACCGCCTACGTCTATTACGGGATTAGATAATACCCCTGCCAATAATCCAATCACAAACAATGGAGCAACTTTGGGACGTGTACTTTTTTATGACAAAAATCTAAGTATCAACCGAACCATTGCTTGTGCATCCTGTCATGTTCAAGCAAATGGTTTTAGTGATTCCCGAACGTTGAGCGTTGGCTTTGCGGGAGGTACAACTCGCCGACACGCTATGACGATTATTGATGCCAAATATTATCAAAGAGGTCGATTTTTTTGGGATGAAAGAGCCGCAACTTTGGAAACCCAAGTATTAATTCCGATGCAAGATGCTATTGAAATGGGTTTAACATCCGCTCAAATATCGCAAAGAGTTTCAGATCAAGGATATTATAACCAACTGTTTATCAATGCTTTTGGTGATAATACGATTACCAATGACCGAGTTTCAAAGGCTCTGGCTCAGTTTATCAGGAGCATTGAAAGTTATCAAAGTAAATACGATATTGGTAGAGGGCAAGTGGCAAATCAGGGAGCAAATTTCCCAAATTTTACAGCACAAGAAAACCAAGGGAAAAATTTATTTTTGCAGCCCATCGGAAATGGTGGTGGGGGCTGTGTCGGTTGTCATACTACAGAGGCTTTTGTGAATTCGAATCCAGGTCCAGAAAACAATGGAATAGATGCAGTTTCAACTACCGACTTGGGGGCTGGCGAAACATTTCCACAAAATCTTAATTTGAGAGGAAGATTCAAGACTACCACCCTCAGAAACATTGAACTTACCGCACCCTATATGCACGATGGACGTTTTGCTACTTTGGAACAAGTGGTAGAACATTATAACAGTGGCATTCAAAATCATCCAACGCTTTCAAATGCCTTGAAAATAAATGGAGTACCTGTCAGATTAAATTTCACTGTTGCACAAAAAGCGGCAATGGTTGCTTTTCTGAAAACTTTTACGGATAATTCGATAGCTACTGAAGCTCGCTGGAGCAATCCTTTTGTGCCTTGTGTGGGTGATGTTAATCTTTCGGGAACTATCACTTCTGGAACTTATCAATCAAGTAATACGGTCAATCTACAAAATGGAGCAAATCAGAATAGTAGTAATGTAAATATTGGTGCGGGGAATGCTATTACGTTGAATCCTCCCTTTGAAATAAAATCGGTTAATTACTTCAAGGCACAGATTGGAGGATGTAATTAGAGAAAAATTATAGAAAATATCAATAGACTTCAATTAAATTCATAAAAACGTGTAATTTGCATGAACTTGTTATTCCAAAAAACAATTTCGTGAAACCACTAAAACATACCACTCCCGAAGAGGCAGCACCGTTGATTGGCTTGGCGAATAGCCTTTTTCCCCTCATCGAAGGGGCTAACCAATTCCTCCTAAAAAATACCTATGCTCGAAGCATCAAAAAGGGAAAATTACTGCTGAAAGCGGGTGAAATTTGTACGAATATGTACTTTGTTCGCAAAGGTGTTTTGCGAGGATTTGTCAAAAATGATACAAGGGACATCACTACTTGGATTAGTGCTGATGGTGAATTAGTATCGGCCATTAGTAGTTTTATTTTACAAATACCTACCAATGAAAATATTCACGCCATCGAAGACTGTGAGCTTATTTCTTTATCTCACAATGACTTAGAAAAAATGTATATAAAATTTCCTTCTTTTAATATCACTGTCCGCAAATTGACCGAAATATATTATATGCACGCTGAACACCGTGCCTACATTGTAAGATTGAAAAAAGCAGACCAGAAGTATGAGCTTTTTTTGAAACACTACGGACATCTTTCTAACCGTGTACCCGTCAAATACATCGCTTCTTTTTTGGGGATAAACCTTGAAACTTTGAGTAGATTGAGGGGAAAGAAAGAGTAATTTCTCAGGACGTACATTTTTGCTAAAAATAAAGATTGACAATTATCAATAAAACTGAAACTATTGATTACTAAAAATATACATTTTTTGGATTCAATTCACTGATAATCAATTACTTACTTTAAATTATTCAAGAAACTCCTTTTCCATTTGTTCAATCATAAGTTTAGTTGGCTGTACTACTCCTTTTCAATTTTACATACATTTGTGATGGTAATAAGCATTTAAGAAAGTCATGTTTACCTAAATCACTGACCATCAAATTTGCCCACACACAAAAGTCCTATGTCTTCTTCAATGCAAATCTGGAAGAGAATGTAGGATTTTAGGGCTGTAATTTTTATTAAGTACCACAATTTAACATACCCTCAAAAATTTATGTCTAAAATTAACTACTTAACCCTTCCCAATAAATTTAGAAAAGCCGAAAAAATTCCTTTACACGATATTGTATATTTAGAAGCCAATTTGAATTACACCATCATTCACCTGAAAGACGGAAAAGTTAGATTATCTGCCCAAACACTTTTATTTCATGTCAATAATTATTTAGACGAATCCTTCATCAGGATTCACCGTACTTTTTGTGTCAATAAAAATCATATTGCAGGTTTTGATAAACCCCAATCTCCTAAATATTTATTATTGAATGGTGGCACAAAATTGACCATTTCGAGAAGACAGCGGAAAAATTTAATTCGGTTATAATTTCACAAAACCTGACCTCCTTTCCCCTGATAGTCAAGCAATTGCGTTTTCGTAATTGTATTTTCCTTCAGCATTACATCTATCTGTGAGTGCGAATAAACTACGTAATTTTCAGAAGTGTCGCACTTATCTGCCGTTCCCAAGGCAATCAATTCTAAGAATGCTCCGCCATTTTCACTTGCCTCTTCTATCTCCCCATTTTTGAAATTTTGCGTTTTTATTTGGTAAATTTGTTAAAATATTAAAACCGAATAAATATGCAAAGAATATTAATAGATATGGATGATGTAATGGCTGATACGGGTCAAAAGATTATCAATATGGTAAATGAAAATTATGGAACTTCATACAGCAAAGAATTATTAATTACCAATCCTAACATTAAAGCAGAATACCTTGAAAAATTCTTACTAATTCGCCATCGACTTTGGGAAAAAGGATTTTTCAGGGATATTCCTTTAATGCCTGATGCCCAAGAAATTATTGAGAAATTATATCAAAAATATGAAATTTTTGTCGTGTCAGCCGCCACAGAATTTCCTCTTTCGTTAGCCGAAAAATTGGAATGGTTAGCGGATTATTTTCCTTACATCGGATGGACTCATACCGTTTTCTGTGGACACAAATGGATGATTAGAGCCGACTATATCATTGATGACCACGAGAAAAATTTAGAGAAATTTGAGGGAAAGGGTTTCTTATTCAATGCGCCGCATAATCAACACGTAACTGATTTTCAACGAGTTAATTCTTGGAAAGAAGTTGAGAAAATATTACTTTAAGCCTTTGGAAAATATACTAATACGTACCGATTATACAGGCAAAAATGCTCGTTTTGCCACAAACATTCTCTTCTTTATGTGTGGTATCAGTTTTGCCTCATGGGCTTCTCGTATCCCTGATGTGAAAGAATTTTTGAAGCTGAGTGATGCGGCTTTGGGTTCAGTTTTATTTGCCATGCCCATTGGCAGTCTTACGGCATTGCCCATTGCGGGAATTGTAATTGGTAAATTTGGTAGTAAAAAAGTTACGATGTTTGCCATACTGGTTTATTTATTAGCTTTACCACTTTTAGGATTTGCCAAAACACCAATATCCTTAGCCATGGCACTTTTCATCTTTGGTTTTGGCAGCGATATGCTCAATATTTCAATGAATGTTCAGGCAGTAAATGTGGAAAAAATTCAAAATCGTTCCATCATGTCATCCTTTCACGCCATTTTTAGTGTTGGTTTTATGGTGGGTGCAGCTTTGGGTGGGCTCATTGCCAAACAAGGCATTAATACCTTTGAACATCTAACGGCAATCGGAATTATTGATGCCATCATGGGAATGATGGTTTACCGTTTTCTAATCGTTCAAGACCAAAAATCTGATAAAGCCTTTCCCCTTTTTGCCCTACCCGACAAATCACTGATGCTCTTAGGAATAATTGCGTTTTGTGGAATGTTATCTGAAGGTGCAATGGCAGACTGGAGCGTACTGTATTACAAACAAGTATTGAACAATCCGCAAGGCTTTACCACCGCTGGCTTCACCGCATTTTCAGTAATGATGGTATTTGGTAGAATCTTTGGCGATAGAATTGTTCAATCAATTGGATTACGCAAAACGTTGTTAATCAATTGCTTAATCGTTTTTTTAGGCATGAGTATTGCCCTAATTTTGAGAAATTCTTACGTTATTGTACTTGGATTTGGCATTACGGGTTTAGGACTTTCGACCATTGTTCCCTTGATATATTCCGAAGCGGGACACTCAAAAACGATGTCGGCAGGAGTAGCTTTGGCAGCTATTACAACGGTTGGCATGGCTGGTTTTTTAATTGGTCCCGTTATGATTGGCTATCTTTCAGAATTTTCGTCCCTTCGCATTGCCTTATCTTCTTTAATCGTTTTGGGATTAGTTGGGGCTTTTTTAACTACGAAAATTAAGTAGATTTTTGGGTAGTTACATTTTACCAAATTACAATTCAATCGTCCTCACATTTTCATCAATAGCTAAATTCCCCTCCGTAGCATTTATAACCGTTTCAATGCTAATGCCAGGGGCAATTTCTAAGAGTTTAAAACCACCTTCGGGCATTACTGCCAATACTGCCAATTCCGTAACGATTTTTTTGACACAGGCAATTCCCGTGATGGGTAACGTGCAGTCTTTCAAGAGTTTAGATTTTCCATCTTTACTAATATGTTGCATCGCTACGATGATATTTTTGGCAGAAGCCACCAAATCCATTGCTCCTCCCATACCTTTCACCATTTTATTGGGGATTTTCCAATTGGCAATATCGCCGTTTTCAGAAACTTCCATCGCTCCCAAAATCGTTAAATTTACGTGTTCCCCTCTAATCATGGCAAAACTTTCGGCGGAACTAAATAAGGCTGAACCTGGTAACATCGTTACAGTTTGTTTACCCGCATTAATTAAGTCAGCATCCACATTTTCTTCGGTTGGAAATGGACCTATTCCAAGTAAACCATTCTCGGATTGTAAGACAACATTGATATTTTTGGGGATAAAATTGGCAACCAATGTGGGAATTCCGATACCCAAATTAACGTAATAACCGTCTTGTAATTCTTGGGCAATCCGTTTGGCAATCCCAAATTTTGTTAGTCCTTTTCCGAACTCAAACAACTGCAGATCATGCTCATTTTCCGACTGATTTATCGTTCTTTGCTCAATTCTTTTCTCATAATTTTTGCCTTCAAAAATACGTTGAACGTAAATCCCTGGTACATGAATTTCATTGGGGTCAAGTTCACCAATTTCAAGTAACTCCTCCACTTCGGCAATACAAATTTTGCCTGCGGAAGCCATCATTAGATTGAAGTTTTGGGCTGTTCCCTTAAAAATTAAATTGCCTGATTTATCCCCTTTCCAAGCTTTGATGATAGAAAAATCGGCTTTTAACCAATTTTCCAGTAAGTATTTTTTACCATTAAATTCTCTAATTTCTTTTCCTTCGGCAACTTCCGTTCCAACGCCAGCGGGGGTAAAAAACGCAGGAATCCCCGCCCCACCCGCTCTGATTCTTTCGGCTAAGGTGCCTTGTGGAATTAATTCAACTTCCAATTCTCCCGATAATAATTGCCTTTCAAATTCCTTATTTTCACCCACATACGAAGAAATCATTTTCTTGACTTGACGAGTTTTGAGCATCAATCCAATGCCAAAATCGTCCACTCCTGCATTGTTTGAGATACAAGTCAAATCCTTTACGCCCGTACTCACCAAGGCGGCAATACAATTTTCAGGAATTCCGCACAAACCAAAACCGCCAAGCATTAAAACTGCCCCGTCTTTAATATCCGCAATCGCTTCTGATGCGTTTTTTATTACTTTATTTATCATATTAAATTTTTATTTTTCTTATAATCCCGAAGGCTTCGGTTTGGAAGGCATTTCAAAAGTATTCACGCCACGGGTTTTTACTTTTCTTTTGTAAACTTTATCCACGCTACTTACATAAATAGTATCAAAATCTTTTCCTCCAAAACATAAATTTGAAGATGTCCCCGTTGGAACTGGAATGATAGCATTTACTCTGCCTAATTGGTCTAAAACCTGTATTCCACGGCGTGTAGCTACATAAATTCTTCCATCTCTATCGCATTTTAAACCATCTCCCCACGCAAAATCTTCGTTGTCTCGGGTATGTAACCATCCAAATTTTTGTTTATGTTTCAGCGTTCCATCAGGTTGGATTTGGTACGCCCAAACCCAATGCGTCATGGATTCGGTAACGTATAATTGCGTTTGGTCGGGCGATAAAGTGATTCCATTGGCAAAAATCAAACCATTATCTACCTCCACTTTTTCACCCGTTGGTCTTATCAAAAATAGCTTACTCGGTTTTTCCCTACCATCGGGGGAGGTTAGATAAATATTCCCATTTTTCGCAACTATAAGGTCATTTCCAGTTTGATTTTCAACAATAACTGTTTCTTTATTATCACCATCAAATTTCACAATCTGCAATGCCCCTCTCGAAACCACATATCTATTTCCATCCACTCCGAAGGCTTGTCCCGTTGATTTTTTTTCTGGGACATTCAAAATTATAATTTTGCCGTTCAACCCAATTTTATACGATTTTGAGGTGGCAATATCCACAAAAAATACTTCCCCTGACGAATTTGCAATTGTTCCTTCCGTGAAGGTATAACCCTCTCCTACCAACTCCCAACCTTGATTTTCAAGTAAAATATCATTCAAAAAGGGATTTTTAGTCTTTCCAGATTGAGTAGGTTTTGGATAATCCTTCCACAACCAACGCATGGCTTCTGGAAAAATGGCAGTTCCCTGTTTTCCATTATGTCCTCCTTCACCCCAAACGTGTTTTACGGCATAACCTGAAAATTCCAAAGCCCTATCCATCATCTCATTGGCTTTCCACCAATCACCCCCATAAATGTTCAAATCGTTTGTTCCATCTTGCAAAAATACTCGAATGGGCTTAGGTTCATACTTGCGGATGAGCGTTGGATAATCATCCGCCCCTCGCAAACCTACATACGTTCCGATGGCACTAAAAACCTTTGAAAATGCCTCTGGATACTCCCAAGCGGCAGTAAAAGCACAAACTGCCCCGCTACTTGCTCCGCCAATCGCTCGGTCATTACCCAATTTTGATAAAACAATCGCTCTTCCATCACTCGCTTTTAATTTTTCTACTTCAGGTAAAATTTCTTCCAAAACAAATCGAGCATAATTATCTCCTAAACCATCATATTCAAAACTACGATTGAAACGGTCGAGAGCAACATCGGGATTAGCGGCTTTCACTCGTCCGTGCATAATGAATACGCCAATCATTATCGGCATTTCTTTTTGGTGAATCAAGTTATCAAAAACCGTTGGGGCATTCCATTGAACTCCGTCTTGGTTTATATACACACAAGCGGGTTTGTCGGCACGGTATTGTGCTGGTATATAGACCGTTACCTCACGGGTTGTGCCAGGGAAAATCTTTGAATTCTCAAAAATAAACTTCAAAACTTCTCCTTTTGGAACACCTTTATGTTCAACCGAAGCCGAGTCAATGGGATAATTTTCGATAATACTTTGAGAAAAAGTATTGGTAAAAATAAATAAAAAGAGGATTGATATGAGCTTTTTCATGGATATTAAGCTGAATTTTGGAGGAAAGATACAAAAAAAGCCGTTTGAATGACAAACAGCTTGACGTTAAGGTATTCAGAAGTACGATTCAGTTTAACATATTTTTGTTTTCTAAGACAGTTACCTGCGGAGACAAGTTTATGTCTCCCGCAGACACTGTACACCATTAACCATTTTTATAAACAAAAACTTTGCAATAACCTATTTTCAAGGAATTGCTTTATATCATTTTTGCAAAATTCTAAAATTCCAGAACAATGCTATACTATGCTAATTGATTGTAATACAAATTTAAAAATAAATTCTCCTTTTCAAAATTAATTGTCAAATTTTTACCATTAAATATAATATTTGAGTTTACGTTGCTTAAAAAACGTAATTTTGTGTACCTTATTTACTACAAATATGCTAAAAAATGGACAATATCATTTTTAATACTACTTCAAGCAAACCAAAATTTCAACAATTAATTGACTTCATTATTCATGCAATTGAGGACGGTTCGTTGGTGCGTGGGCAGCGTTTGCCTTCCATCAATGCGGTGTCTGAATCGTCGGGTATTGCCCGTATGACAGTTACAAAAGCGTATGACGAATTACGAGAATTGGGTTTGGTAACATCGCACCACGGAAAGGGTTTTTACGTGGCAAGTACTGATACCCGAAGTCAGTTGAACATTTTTGTCTTATTTGATGCCCTAACGCCGTATAAAGAAATTTTATACGATAGTTTGTTATCTGCCTTGGGTGATGAAGTAAACATTAATATTTTCTTTCATCATCACAACATCAAGGTTTTTGAGAACTTGATATTGAACAATATCGGGGCGTATAATTTCTACGTAATTATGCCCCATTTTTATCAGGATGTAACTTCAATATTAAAAGAGATTCCCAAAGAAAAACTACTGATTTTGGATATTGATGTACCAAATTTTGGGAGCGATTATGCTATATTACACCAAGATTTTGAGCAAAATATCTATCAAGGATTGTTACAAGCGGAATTATTGGTAAAAAAATATAAAACTTTTACCCTTGTTTTGAGTAGTAAAAATTTTCAATATACTCCCGAAGGAATCATCAATGGATTCGAGCGTTTTTGTAAGGAAAAAGGGATTGGCTACGAAATAATTTCAAATTTAGAAGAAGCAGAACACCTTCAGAAAGACCATGCTTACTTGCTTTTCAGGGAAAATGATTTAGTAAGAGCCATCAACTGGTCCAATAAAAAGGGCTTAAAAATTGGGGAGGATATTGGACTAATTTCTTATGATGACACGCCTATTAAAGAGATACTTTCAGAAGGTATTTCAGTGATTTCCAATGACTTTGCACTCATGGGTAAACGTGCTGCCGAAATGATTTTATCCAAAGAAAAAGGACGATTTGTGAATAAAAGTAGCTTTATTGAACGGAAATCTTTGTGAGTGAATTTCATAACTCCATCATCAAAACAATCAATTTCTCCAACTCTCTCGTTGCTGAACCGTATTCTGAATTATATTTATTCAACATCATCGAAAAGCACATCATTTCCCCATTTTTATTAGTAAAATAACCTGCATAAGCTCTTACACCATCAATTGAGCCACTTTTTGCCCTGACGTTTCCAACCGCTTTTGATTTTTTGGCTAAGTTCTGAACCGTCCCAGATACACCCACGATAGGGATAGATTCATAAAAAGCATTGAACGATTTTTCGGATGTCATGGCACTTAAAATATCTGTCATATTGTTTGTCGTAATAGCATTAGTGGTTGAAAGTCCACTGCCGTCTTTCAACCATAAACCTTCCAATTTCAAGCCTTTCTCTTGCCAAATTTGTTTTAAACCCTTGATAGCTGCATCAGTAGAGTTACCTAAATTTTGCAAAACGGAGGGAGTTTTCAAAAATGCTTCGGCGTATAAATTGATACTTTGAAAATTACATTCACGGGCTAAATCTTTGAGTGATGGAGAGTTATACGTATCAATATTCGTTGTTTGCGAAGGGCGTTGAATATAAACATTCTTCTTACTGGCTTCCAAGTAAGACATCGGAGATTCAGAAATTTTTACTCCAAATTCTTCTAATTTCTTCTGTAAAAAATAGGCTGAGAATAAGGCAGCGTCGGGTATTGAGCCTTTTACTGAGAAATTTTCACCCATCGGAACGTAGCCTTGCATTATCAGCACATCTTGGTAGGGTGTTGCATAAATATTCACTTGATCGCCCGTGCCAGCCTTATCCGTGAGGACTCGATTGATTTTTTGATAGTATGGCAAATCGGGAGTAGTTTTGAGTAATGTTGCCCCTTCCAAATAATTAGCAGGTTTGAAAGTTACCCGATATAGATTTTCGTTGAAATTGAGTCCAGAAGCCCCCGCCCCGTAATAATTGCCCATATCGCCCCAAGACCAAGTATCTGGTGTAACGTTTTCGTCAAAAAAACTGCCATCGCCAAAAATTCTACCTTTGATTTCTTTGATACCTAAATCTTTAATTTTTTTTGCCCAATTATCGCTTAATTGTTTGTAATCGGGATAACTCTTAAATCGCCAACTGCCCAAAGATGGGTCGCCTGAGCCTTTAATGACGATATTACCAGTGAGAACAGAGTCTTTGATTTGTCCGCTATATTCTAAAATGGTTGAATAAGTGTAATTTTCCCCCAAAGCCATAAAAGCTGTTGCGGAGGAAATTAGCTTCATAGTTGAGGCGGGGGAAAGACTCTTTTTTGCATTGAATTCTACCAAATTTTGCTGACTTTTTACTGCCCGAATACTTACACCGATAAAGCCATTTTGGAGAAAAGGAGAAATTACTAAACTATCAATTTTTTTTCGGATCAACTCTGTTGGTGAGCTAAACTTCAATGAATCAGTGGTTTGTGTTTGTTGGAAAAAGAGTTTGAAGGAAAAGATAAGGAGTAATTTCATTTTTAAGTAGCTTGAAGTGGCACTTCGAGTATTTTGTAAATCGGACTCAAATGTAGCTCGAAGTATTACTTCGAGCTACATTTGAGTCCGATAATTTAAAGAACCTCTACCACAATTTTACTATTACCATAAACTTTCTGAGTAGCCTTAATAAAATCAGATTCATTGGCTTTATAAATATTTTCTACATATTTCTGAGGGTTGATATCAAACAATGGAAAAGCCGTTGATTGCACTTGAATCATGATTTTATGCCCTTTTTTGAAGGTATGCAATACGTCTTGCAAACGAAAATTAATATCCGTTATTTGATTGGCTTTCAAAGGTTCGGGCTTCACAAATGAGTTTCTGAAACGTGAACGCATCACCTCACTACGCACCATTTGCTGATAACCTCCCAAGGTAATATTTGCAGGAGTATAGGGCGAATTCTTCTCATCGCCTGGGTAAACATCAATCAGTTTTACAAAGAAATCTGCATCTGTGCCTGTCGTAGAGATTTTTAGATTTGCTTTAATTTCACCGCCAAGGGTCATATCTTCCGTTAGAATATCCGTTTCAAAAGTCAAAACATCCGTTCTTCGTCCCGCAAAACGTTGGTCTTCACTCATGTATCGGCGGGGAGAAAAACCCAGAATCTGCTTTGGGTCTTCGGTATATGGTACTGGTTTTGCGGGGTCTGAAACGTATTCTGAGAAGCCAGAAGCCGATTGTCCATTTGATAATTTTCCGTTAGGATTTAGATAAAAATCAACCTTCTTAGCGATTTTAGCAGGATATTCTGCAAATTCACGCCATTCTTTTTTACCCGTATCAAACAAATACGCCTCTGGTAAACCCGATTTGCCATCACCTGATTCTTTCAAAAAATGCTTGAAGAATTTTAATTCCATATTTTTCTGGAAATAGGTTGAAATACTATCCCCAAAATAAATATTGGAATGAAAATGATGTCCTTGCTCTCTCGCCCAATCGCCATGTCCGAAAGGTCCCATCACGATAGTATTATAATTATTGACATTATTTTTTTCGATGGTTTTATAAGTTGCCAAAGGTCCCGTAATATCCTCAGCATCGAACCAACCCCCTACTACCATCACGGCGGGGGGATTTTTAATGTTTTTGAGGTGAGGAAGAATACTTCTTTTTTGCCAAAATTCATCATAATTGGGATGTTCAATCATTTCTTTCCAAAAGAAATTATCGCCATACACTTTGGTAAAATTCTTTAAAGGAGTCATCGTTTTATACCACTCAAAACCGTCCTTAGTATTGATTTTGGGATAATCATTATCGTACCAAGACTCCGCCATAGGCTTCGGATGTTGTTTGCCAAAAACGGGGTAAGTCAGCCCATAACCCATCGTTAAGGCTCCATTGTGGTGAAAATCTTCAAAGAAAAAATCTGAAACGGGTGCTTGCGGCGAAGAGGCTTTTAAGGCAGGATGCCCACAAAGAATCCCTGCCGTGGTGTAAAATCCTGGATATGAAATCCCGTATTGACCAACTTTACCGTTGCTGTTGGGAAGATTTTTGACTAACCAATCAATCGTATCATAAGTATCGGAGGATTCATCGACATCAGTATTTTTAGTCTTATTGGGGATTTGGGGAGTCATATTTGTCCAAACCCCTTCCGACATCCAACGCCCTCGAACATCTTGATCCACAAAGATAAACTTTTCCCGCATCATGTAACGTGAGTAATACAACATCCTCGGCATTTCATCTTTACCATAAGGCGACACATCATAACAAGTACGCTGCATCACGATTGGATATTTATTGGTCGGTGAAGCATCTTTTGGCATGTAGATATTCGTAAATAGTTTTATGCCATCTCGCATGGCGATTTCAACTTGTGTTTTTACATAATTATTCCGAATAAAAGCGGAATCTTGTTGAGCTACCGTGAAGGTTTGAGCATTTATCGAAAATGACAAAATGCTGATAATTAAACTGACAAAAAGTTTTTTCATACAACTATTTATTTTTAGGATGAAATTAAAAGGTTAATTTAAGCATAAAAATGGAAAAGGCATTACGAACAACGTAATGCCTTTTAAAAATAAAGTGGAGAATATCGGATTCGAACCGATGACCCCTTGCCTGCCAGGCAAATACTCTAGCCAACTGAGCTAATCCCCCTTTTAGTTGTACAAAAATAGGCAATAAGCCTTGTTCTGCAAAATCAATCTGTAAAATATCTTAAAAATTTAGTCGAACACCCACCCCGCCTTGTGGGTGAAAGTATAAAATGGAAGGGACAAGTTCTACATAAGCTCCACCTTCCAAGAAAATTGAAATCGGCGAACTTGGTAAAAAATATTCAATTCCAACTTGTCCTAACCCCCCTAAACCCGTAGTTGGGATTTCGTTACGTCCACCTGTCGTGCCAGTCGATACGTAATACGAACGAGTGGTGTATTGTAAACCAAATCCATAATAATTTTTGAGGTTACTCGTCATTTCATTATGCCACATATATAAACCACTGAATGAGAAGCCTGCCCCGTCAAAAACTCCATCTTTGTAGCTTCCACGCAAACCCCAAATTCCCCCGTAAACACCTACGTTTAGTTCTACCAAATTTTTATCATTGGATAAGTAATGACGAATATTTAGCCCAATGGGGTCACCAATTTTTCCACCAATTGCCCAATTTTTTTCTTGTGAATAACTGGTCAAGAAGCTGAAAATCAGCATAATTGAAAGTAATATTTTTTTCATTATATTTTAATATTTAATGGTTCGTATTGCTTTAAAAGGTTGATAAGTTGTTTATTTTCATCCTCAGTTCCAACTGAAATCCTTAATGAATCCTCACACAAAACTACCTTAGAGCGGTCTCTGACGATGGTTTTATGTTCAATTAAATAATCAAATATCTTTTTAGCTTCCGTGAATTTTACTAATAAATAATTGGCATCGGAAGGGAAAATTTTCGTTGCAATTTCTAATGTTGAAAGTTCTTTACTCAACTCTTTTCTATTTTGCGTTAAAGTTTGAACAGATTTTTTAACGAACTCAATATTACCAATATTTTCTATTAAAGCTTTCTGGGTCAAGCCGTTAATATTGTATGGATATTTAATTTTATTCAATAATTTTATCAATTCTTCACTCGCAAATGCCATTCCTAAACGTAAAGAAGCCAAACCCCAAGCCTTCGAGAAAGTCTGTAAAACCATCACATTCGGGAAGTTATCCAATTCTGGAATAAAAGAAGGCTCGTCAGAGAAATCATTATAGGCTTCATCAATAATTATAATGCCTTGCTGGAAGTTCTCAATAATTTGAAAAATCGAAGCCCTATCAATAACATTACCCGTTGGATTATTGGGCGAACAAATGAAAATTAGCTTTGTTTTAGGGTTGATAGACGCTAAGATTTTATCGGTATTTAATTGATAATCAGCCGTTAAGTTGATTTTCTGAATCTCAACATTATTCACCGAAGCACTCACTTCATACATTCCGTAAGTGGGCGGAAGAATGATAATATTATCCTCTTGAGGTTCGCAAGTGAGTCTGATAATCAAGTCAATGGGTTCGTCTGAGCCATTTCCCAAAAATATTTGAGTCGGGCGACAACCTTTTATGGGAGCTAATTTCTCCTTAATTTCCCACTGATATGGATCGGGATAGCGATTCCAGTTTTCAGGCGTTGCCGAACCCAACGGATTTTCGTTGGCATCCAAAAATACACCTTCCTTACCCGTATATTCATCACGTGCGGATGAGTATGGAGCAAGATTTAAAATGTGCTTACGCACTATGGTTTGTAAGTTAAATGAATTCAAAATTTTAAAATATTTTCTTGTAAATGTCTTTTAATGAGACAGTTAAGTTATCTATTATCGCCACATTATCCAGTGAATTATAATCAGTATTTATCCAAACATTTGGTTCGTTAGTTCGTGTAAAAGTAGAAATCCAAGGTTTTTCTTGGGCGACAAAAATAATTTGTTTAATCGTTTCAATAGATTTATAATTGACTAATTTCTCGCTCATATCAAAATCTTGTGTTGATTTTGATAAAACTTCCACGACAATATATGGATTCAGTATTTCAGTTGTTGAGCCTTTTTTCAATTTTATTTCCCCATTTATTACTGTCATATCTGGTTGATAATAACTTTTTAGGCTTGGAATATGTATACACGCTCCACTTTCTAAAATATCGAATTCATTTTCAAAAGTTGAATAAAAGTTGTGTAAAATAACTCCTATTATGAAGGAAAGTCTCGAATGATTTGGCGTAACTTGACCCATTGTGGCAATAATTTCTTCGTTATGATATTCAATTTTTAAATCTCTTTCATACGCAACACTCTCGTATTCCTCCAGGGATGCAGGGATTCTAAGGAAAGGCTCTACTAAAAGCCGCTCACGAATTTCATGTAAAAGTTCAGATGTCTGTACCATATTTCAAAATTTTAGGAAATAATTATTCTACACAACTCATAATTTATATTACATAATTCATAGCTAAACTAATCTCACCCTCACCGCATTGGCATGAGCTTCCAAAGATTCAGCCGTTGCCATTTCGATAATGGTTTTACCCAAATTGTTGATGCCTTGTTGAGTAATATTTTGAACGGTAATTTTCTTCATAAAACTATCCAAACTCACGCCCGAATATGCCCTTGCGTACCCATTGGTGGGCAAAGTATGATTAGTTCCCGAAGCATAATCTCCTGCGGATTCGGGGGTATAATTCCCTAAGAAAATTGAACCCGCATTCGTTATTTTTTCTGAAACATCTTCCGCATTTTCAATCGACATAATCAAATGTTCAGCCGCATATTGGTTCAACATATCCAAGGCAATTTCTTGATTTTCTACAATAATCGCCTGACTATTTTCGAGGGCTTTTCTGGCAAAATCCACTCTTGGTAAAACCGCTAATTGCTTGTCAAGTTCTTGATTTACAGCTTCTACCATCTTTTCGGAAGTAGAAACTAATAAAACCTGCGAGTCAATTCCATGTTCAGCTTGCGATAATAAATCGGCTGCCACAAAGACTGGATTGGCGGTGTCATCGGCATAAACGGCTACTTCCGAAGGTCCAGCGGGCATATCAATCGCCACACCTTCTTTATTGACCAACATTTTGGCGGCAGTAACGTACTGATTTCCCGGACCAAAGATTTTATAGACTTGTGGTACGGATTCTGTTCCGTAAGCCATTGCCGCTATTGCCTGAGCCCCACCAATCCGAAAAGCCTTCGTGATTCCGCACAAAGAGGCAGCGTAATAAATGGCTGGATGATTGGAAGGTGTACATAAAATCACCTCACGACAACCCGCAATTTGGGCAGGAATTCCCAGCATCAAAACCGTTGAAAACAAAGGAGCAGTACCGCCTGGGATATAAACGCCCACTTTATCAATACCCACAGATTTCCGCCAACAAGTTACGCCCGCCATTGTTTCAATCTTTTCGGGAACAGACTTTTGGGCTTCGTGAAATTTGTAAATATTGCTATATGCCTGCTGAATGGCAATTTTTAATTCCTCTGAAAGTAATGAACCTGCATTTTTTATATCATCGGGATTTACTACCAGATTATCCAAAAACACATTATCAAATTGCAAGGCAAATTCACGAAGGGCAGAATCTCCTTCGGTTTTTACTTTTTTTAATATCGGAGCAACCCTTTGCTCAATCACCGAAATGTCTTGCGTTGGACGAGTTAAAAGCGTTTTGTATTCTAATTTATTGGGGTGTTTTGTAATTTTCATTCTAATAAATCATTTTTTCAATCGGCATTACTAAAATTCCTTCTGCACCAGCTTCTCGGAGTTTTTCAATGTTTTGCCAAAAATCGTTTTCATTAATAACCGAACTCATTGCCGACCAGCCTTCTTGTGCTAAAGGAATCACGGAAGGTGATTTCATACCTGGCAATAACTTTGAGATGGCTTGAATATTTTCGTTTTTCGTATTCAAAACCACATATTTATTATTTTTTGCTCGTTGAACAGCGTCAATTCTGAACAAAATTTGTTTCAAAATATCTTGCTTCTTACTACTTATGTTTTGACACCCAATCATGATGGCTTCCGAAAGAAAAATTACTTCCACTTCCTTCAATCCATTGCTCAAAAGCGTACCACCAGAAGAAACAATATCACAAACTGCATGAGCTAAACCAATGCTCGGAGCAATCTCAACTGAACCCGAAATTTCGTGAATATGAGACGTTACTCCGTTGTCTTTTAGGAAGTTACCCAGAATAATGGGATATGAAGTAGCAATGTCTTTTCCTTCCAAAGATTGTACGCCTCCATAAACATCTTCACGAGGAATGGCGATAGAAAGACGACATTTTGAGAAGCCCAACAATTTAACTTCCGAAACATTTTTATGTGATTCTACATGGACGTTCTGCCCAACGATACCAATATCCGCCACGCCATCTTCCACATATCCAGGAATATCGTCGTCTCTTAGAAACAAAAATTCGGCGGGGAAGTTTGAAGAAGTAGCTTTTAATTTTCCAGCTCCATTATCGAACTTGATACCACATTCTTTAAATAAATTGAGGGAATCCTCACTCAATCGTCCAGATTTCTGAACGGCAATTCTTAAAATACTATCCAATTTTCGTTATTTTTACTGGTTGTTGATTATTAACTAATAACCTATTTTTCCAAAATTACGCAATGATGTTTAGCTTTTAAGTGCTTTTCTGTAAATTGTGGGGAATTAGTTATTCAGAGATTGTCTTGTCCTGAAATAGCGATACAAAAAAAGCATCGTTATGGAAACACAAACAAGTTATGTAAAGCGTAGTCAGCAAGATTACAATTTGAGCCTAAAACTACAAATTGTTCAAGAAATTGAGCGTGGGGAATTGTCCACCATTTCTGCTCAACGTAAGTATGGGATACAAGCCCGTTCTACTTTGATGACATGGTTGCGGAAATATGGTAATTTGGATGGGGCTGCCTAAGCTGGGAAAATAAAACTCCCTCTCATATGCCAAAGACCCCCGAGCAAAAAATCATGGAGTTGGAAGCCAAAGTCAAACTCTTGGAGAAGCAAAAATCTTTTTTGGAGCATCAAGCTCAGGTCTCAGACAAAAAAGCAGTTATCTTCGATATGATGATTAATTTAGCCGAAAGAGAGTATCAGATTGACATCCGAAAAAACTCTTCTCCCGAACAATCGAAGCGTTCATCCAACAGGAAAAGATAACCATAGGGTTTGCCTGTCACTTGTTCGGGATTGATAGACAGGTTTGTTATCGTAGCATAGTTAGGCGAGTTCTTCAACAAAACAAAGCTCAGCAAGTCGTTGAGATGGTGCGAGAAATTAGAGTATCAATGCCCCGTATTGGCACCAAGAAATTGTATCATATCCTGCTTGATAAATTGCGATTATTGGAAGTGGGTAGAGATAAGTTTTTTTGCTATTCTTCGGGAAAATCATCTACTGGTTCATCCCAAACGCCCTCCGACCCTTACGAAAATGCGGTAGCTGAGAGAATTAACGGAATCTTGAAACAGGAATTTAGGATTGACAAGTACGAACAAAGTCTGGAAAATATGAAAATAGTTGTCCAAGAAGCTATTGAAATTTACAACGAAAAAAGACCTCATTTTTCTAATTATTTACTCACACCCAATCAAATGCACCAACAGAATATTATCAAAATGAGAACTTATAAAACAAAAAACAGTAGTAACAAAAATACTACTACTGCCTAAATTTAGTAAGTTAAACTTTCACAAATACTGTATCAATTTTTCAGGACAGGACAATCGCTTGTAAACACAAAAAAAGCAGACTCAGAAAGGCTGCTTTTTTGAATTACACTTCATCAACAAACTAAAAACAAAATAAATTACTTTAAAAAATCAAAGTAATTAATCTGAGTATTTGAGAATAAAGGTAATGAATAAATAATGCTTTGTCAATGGTTTTACCCCCAAATTATTCAAATAATTGGCTGTAGGAGAAGGACTCGAACCTCCACGGCGTAATTAGGTAAAGTACAAAAATGCGGTGGTCCACCCCAGTCTATCTTGCGATAGGCATTATACTTACTTTATTTATTTATCACCACCCCCGAGACAGGAGGGTACGTCTGCCAAATTTCATCACCCTACAATATGATTGCCTTTACGACCTAACAAAATTAGTATATTGACAATTATTTTACAAATTTTTGATAAAAAATAAATAATATTTTCAATAATTTTAAAATATTAGTATATTTATTAATAAAATGATAAAAATATAATTTTAAATAGTATTTTTATTGACAAATTTTCAATGAATTCCTCAGAACATGAAAAACATAGAAATTGACGAGGTTGATATGAAAATATTGAGCCTTTTGATGCAAAACGCCAATATGCCCTACACTGAAATAGGCAAAAGAATCAACCTCTCGGGCGGAACAATCCACGTCAGGATGGGTAAAATGGAGGAGGCAGGCATCGTAACGGGTTCTCAATTGGTGATTGATTACACCAAATTAGGCTGGGACATTTCGGCATTTTTGGGTATTTATTTGGACAAAAGTTCGCTTTATGAGGAAGTAGCCCAACAATTGAAAGAAATTCCCGAAGTAGTCAGTATTAATTATACGACTGGAATTTACTCAATCTTTGCCAAAATATACTGTCGAGATACTGTCCATTTAAGAGAGGTTTTACACGATAAAATTCAAAAAGTGCAGGGAATTCAGAGAACAGAGACTTTTATTTCTTTGGAAGAATCCTTGAATAGACCAGTACCTTTTTAGCTATCGGCTATCAGCTGTCAGCTATCGGCTTTCCCAAAAACCATTTTAACTTACTGATTGCTGACAGCCGACAGCCTATTTAAAATAATTCTAAATCAGCAGAACCTTTACACCTGTTTTGGGGTTATTTTTGTAGTATTATTATCACCACAAATCATGGCAAAAGAAGAAATAGACATATTAGAAGAAGTAACCTCATCGGAATACAAATACGGTTTTCACAATGATTTTGATGCTGACGAGTTTCCCATTGGTTTAAGTGAAGACACAGTTCGTCAGCTTTCTGCCAAGAAAAATGAACCCGAATGGATGTTGGAATATCGCTTGAATGCCTACAACGTTTGGTTGGGCATGAAAGAACCCAAATGGTCAAATGTGAATTACGTACCCATTGATTATCAGTCGATTAAGTATTATTCCGCCCCCAAAGCTGCCAAAGTTGTGGATTCAATGGATGACATTGACCCAGAATTGAGAGCAACTTTCGAGAAATTGGGCATTTCATTGACCGAACAAAAACGTTTATTGAATGTAAAAGATGGTGAAGAAAGAGAATTATCTGGAATTGCCGTAGATGCTGTGATTGACTCAGTTTCGGTAGGAACAACTTTCAAGGCAGATTTGGCAAAAAGAGGCATTATTTTCTGTTCCATTTCGGAAGCCATTCAAGAACACCCTGCTTTAGTTAAAAAATATTTGAGTTCGGTTGTACCCGTAAAAGACAATTTCTTTGCGGCTCTCAACGCTGCGGTTTTCTCGGACGGTTCGTTTTGTTACATTCCCAAAGGGGTTCGTTGCCCAATGGAATTATCTACTTATTTCAGAATAAACGCCGCTAACACGGGTCAATTTGAACGTACTTTAATTGTGGCTGACGAAGGTTCTTACGTTAGCTATTTGGAAGGTTGCACAGCTCCAATGCGTGATGAAAACCAATTGCACGCTGCCACCGTTGAGATTTTTGCTCATGCGGGTGCGGAGGTGAAATATTCAACCGTTCAGAATTGGTATCCTGGCGACAAAGAAGGAAAAGGTGGAATTTATAACTTTGTAACCAAACGGGGGATTTGTGATGGAGATAATTCAAAAATCTCTTGGACACAAGTAGAAACGGGGTCGGCAATTACTTGGAAATACCCCTCAGTTATCTTGAAAGGGGACAATTCAATCGGTGAATTTTATTCAGTTGCCGTTACCAACAATATGCAACAAGCCGATACGGGTACGAAAATGATTCATATTGGTAAAAATACCAAGTCGAGAATTGTATCAAAAGGTATTTCAGCAGGACGTTCACATAATTCATACAGAGGTTTAGTGGAAGTGATGAAACGTGCTGATAATGCCCGTAATTTCTCGCAATGTGATTCCCTTTTGATGGGCGACCGTTGTGGGGCTCACACCTTTCCGTACATAGAGGTTAAAAACAAAACGGCAACCGTTGAACACGAAGCAACGACTTCAAAAATTGGCGAAGACCAGTTGTTTTATTGTAACCAAAGGGGAATTTCAACCGAGGCAGCCGTTGCATTAATCGTAAACGGTTACGCCAAAGAAGTTTTGAACCAATTACCAATGGAATTTGCCGTTGAAGCCCAAAAACTATTGGCAGTTTCTTTGGAGGGTTCAGTAGGATAAAATTTTAAACTTAAAGAAAGGTGAACGGAACACGATTAAACGTGAATCGTTCACCTTTTTTTGTATATTTGCACAAACACAACCCTAACTATTTATGAAGAAAATATTATTTTTTATACTATTTCTTCCGCCATTTCATTTCACTTCTTTTGGTATTGATTACTTTGATGGGAGTTTCAAAGCCGCCATTGACTCTGCTAAGAAATACGACAAGCTAATTTTCATAAATATTGCTGCCACGTGGAGTGGTGCGTCCAATCGGATGGAAAAATATGTTTTTCGCAATCAAGTTATTGATAGTCAGATACTTGAGAATTTTATTCCTTTACGTTTAGAAGCCTCTTCGCAAGAAGGCACATTAATGCAACAGCAGTTTGGCATTGCCGCTTTGCCAGCTTATCTAATTATCAATAAAGATGGAGAAGTTGTTAGATTAAGAATTGGAGAAGTCTCTTTGGATGCTTTTAATTCATTTTTGAAAGATGCCATGCGTGAACCTTTGGGCTATCAAAATTTAGAGAAAGAGACAATCTCTGGATTTAATGCCACCGCAAAAACCCCCAACGATTATTCTTGGGCAACCTATAATTTTAATTACTTACTATCAAAACCAGAATTAGCCTTGGTATTTTATACCGCAAACAATTTCAAACCCAGAGGAGTAGCCAATAAATTGGAGGTTTTTGGTGTGCTATCGAATTGTGCCAGAAAAGCGGGAAAATCAAATAATGTGGCTCTATTGAACGAAGTAGGCATTTATGCAGAAAAAATAGGTTTTGGGGAACGTGAACTTTCCATGATAAATTTGTTTTATTTCTTAGAAAAAAACGATGCAAATAATACCAAAAAGTACCTTTCAGAATTAGCTTCGAACAAAGACCGTTTCGCAGATTTTCAGTTTACGGGCGTGGTTTTTTCGGAATTTGTTCGAGCAATTTCCGAAATATATTATCGCACTGCCGACTCCGAAACTTTATTGCAAACGCTTGACCAAATTAATGTACAAAATGCCAATTTTGAAAGGGTTTATCCAGAAAGAATTTACAAATATTATCGAGCAATTTTGTTGAGTAAAATTGGGCATACCGAAGAAGCAAAAGTAATTGCTAAGGAAATTCTTAAGACCTACGAATTCGTCCCTGCCGACAAAAATTATGATGAAGTAGTGGCTGAATTAGAAAAAATTACGGAGGAAAGAGAGTAATCATCTATCCAACTCATCCGAACGCCCCTGCATTCCACCCGTATGTATGACTACGACAGTTGAGTTCTCTTTGAATTTGCCTTTTTGAATCATATCGTAAATCCCAAACATCATTTTGCCAGTATAAACTTGTTCTAATTGAATGGTTGGGTTTCTTTTTTCAAATTCTTTGATAAAATCCATTAATTCGGGGGTAGTTTTGGCGTAATTACCGAAGTGATAATCGTCTTTTATTAAATCAAATTCGGCGTTTTCTGGGATTAATTTAGTAACCGCTTTCCAAACTAAATTTCGTATATCGTCTTTCAAAACCAAGATTCCAATGGCTTTAGTATTACCTCTCAAACCATTGACAATCCCTGCCAAGGTACCGCCACTTCCAACGGCACAACAGATATAATGGGGTGTAATTTCAGCATAAATTTCATCGACCATTTCTATTACACCTTTAACCGCCAAGAGATTAGTACCACCTTCGGGCAGAACGTAATGGTCTTTTTTGTATTCACGGGTAAGTCTATCTTTATAACCATAGTCTAATCTGGGCAAGAAAATCAAATCCATTCCGTTGAGTTTAGCATACATCAAAGTACGATTTGACGTAGGCGTAAGTTCTTGTCCACGAATTAAACCAATTGTTTTAAAATCAAAGGTTTTACCCGCCACTGCCGTTGCCGCAATATGATTGGAATATGCCCCTCCAAAAGTTAATAACGTATCAAATCCTTGTTCACGGGCGGCAATGAGATTATGTTTTAATTTTCTCCATTTGTTGCCTGTGATATCTGGATGAATTAAATCATCCCTTTTAATGTAGAGTTTAATGTTGAATTTACTTAAAATCGGGTCATTTATTAACTGTAAAGGAGAAGGCGGTAGTTGAAACATAATTATTTGTTTTAAATTTGGGGGTTGGCTAAATTTAGCAAGAAATTGAATAGCAAATTAATTAATTAATTAGATAAATTACGATTAAGTCAATACACAATTTGTTTATTTTTTAAAATACTATAAAATTATGCAGGAATTAGAAGAAGAGGAAGGAGGCATTGATGGATTATACGAAAGACATCGTTTTGTGGCAGATAAAGGGCAGGCGGCACTACGTATAGATAAGTTTTTAATGACTAAAATTGCCAATGCCAGTCGGAATAAAATTCAAGATGGTATTGAGTCGGGTTTTGTAATGGTGAATAATGAAGTGGTAAAGGCAAATTATAAAGTGAAGCCCTTGGATGTCATTACGGTTTCGATGGATGAACCACCCCGAGATACAGAGATTATTCCACAAAATATTCCTTTGGATATTGTCTATGAAGACGATGAATTATTGGTCGTAAATAAACCTGCGGGAATGGTAGTACATCCCGCCCACGGGAATTGGGATGGTACTTTGGTGAATGCTTTGGTATATCATTTTCAAAATTTACCAACTCATCGCAACGGGGAAATCAGACCTGGTTTGGTACATCGCATTGATAAAGATACCTCTGGATTGTTGGTTGTTGCCAAAACCGACCAAGCCATGACGCATTTGGCAAAACAGTTTTTCGACCATTCTATCGAAAGAACATACTCTGCTTTGGTTTGGGGTGAACCCAAACAAGACGAAGGAACAATTGAAGGAAATATTGGCAGAAGCCTAAAAGACCGTAAAATTATGGCAATATTCCCTGATGGGTCGCAAGGAAAGGAGGCAGTTACGCATTATAAAGTATTGAAAAAAATTCGTTACGTTTCATTGGTTCAGTGTAATTTAGAGACAGGCAGAACGCATCAAATTAGAGTACACTTGAAGTCGATTGGTAATACACTTTTCAACGATGAAACGTATGGTGGAAACAGGATATTGAGAGGAACGGTTTTTTCTAAATATGAGAAGTTTGTGGAAAATTGCTTCAAAATATGCCCCAGACAGGCTTTACACGCTAAATCATTGGGATTTATTCATCCAAAAACAGGAGAATTTATGCAATTTGACACCGAACTTCCCGTTGAAATGGTGCAGGTAATGGAGAAATGGGAAGGGTATGTCAATAATGAGTAAAATAACCACTATCAATTAAAACAGGTAACTGAATTTAAACAGATAACTGAAAATTGAAAGGCTATGGAAATTTTAAATGATTTTAACGATTTTATCGAATTCATGGGTGGTATGGAACGTGATAATCGCCCCAAGAAAGTTAAATCCCTAAAAAACTATATTACGGGATATTACGAAGGAATTAAACATTCCAAAGTAAACTCGCACGAAGTGATTAAAGAAATGGAAGAAAAAAATCTCATATTTTTGGGGTTGAATAATGAAGTAATTTATAATTTTTAGCAATGTCGATAATTATCCGAGAAAGTGTGCGTGAAGACGTACCAGCCATGTTTGAGCTAATCAAAGAATTGGCTTTGTATGAAAAAGCCCCCGAACAAGTAACCAATACCATCGAACAAATGTATGTGGATGGTTTTGGAGAAAATCCAATTTTTGGAACTATTATTTCCGAAGTGGATGGAATTGTGGTGGGGATGGCATTATATTATTTTCGCTACTCCACTTGGAAAGGCAAACGATTATACTTAGAAGATTTAATCGTTTCTGAAACGATGCGTGGAAAAGGTTTGGGCGAAAAATTATTGGAAGCTACCATCGAGCAAGCCCGAAAAACTGCCTGTACGGGCTTAATGTGGCAAGTTTTGGATTGGAATGAACCAGCCATTAACTTCTATAAAAAATTTGGAGCAAGGTTTGAGCAGGAATGGTTGAATGTGCATATTGATTTATAATTACTGTAGCTTGAAGTGGCACTTCGAGCATCAAAAAGAGAGGTCTCGAAGTGCCACTTCGAGCTACAGCAAAATGACTAAATCTTTTCAAATTTCAATTGACACGGGCGGGACTTTTACGGATTGCATCGCAACGGATAATTTTGGAACGGAATATCGTTGCAAAATCCTTTCAAATAGTACCATCCGTGGAGAAGTAATTGAGCATATTTCTGAGACAAAATTTAAGGTAAAACAATCATGGTTTTTGAGAAAAGATATTCTTAGAGACTATGATTTTTTGCTTTTAGGAGAAGCGTTTTCTGCCAAAGTTATTGCTTTTGATGTTGAAAAATCTATTCTTGAAATTGACAGAAAAATAACGCAATCAATTCAAAACCAAATATTTAGTTTTGAATTGACTTCAAATGAAGAAGCTCCCGTTTTGGCGGCAAGACTAATTACCGAAACCGCCTTATCGGAAAATTTCCCTCCTATTTCAATACGAATTGGCTCGACCAAAGGCACGAATGCACTGTTGGAAATGAAGGGGGCTAAAACTGCCTTTTTTGTTACGAAAGGCTTTAAGGATTTATTGGTGATTGGCAATCAGGCTCGTCCAGATATTTTTGCGTTGAATGTTGTTCGTCCTGAACCTTTACCCCAGGTTGTTATTGAGATGGATGAACAGATTGATTTTGAGGGGAAAATTATTAAAGGAATGAAATACAGTGAGGTGATTGGTGAGGACACCAACCACGAAGCGAAAATGTCAGATGTGGTTGGTGGGGTAATTCAATCTCTTAAAAACCAAGGAATTGAATCCATTGCCATCTGTTTAAAAAATGCATATCGGAATGATATTCATGAGAGAAAATTGAAAGAACTTCTGAGAAAATATTTCAAATTTGTTAATATTTCTACTGAATTAAGTCAGCAAATTAAGTTTCTGAATCGGGCGGAAACTACGGTGGTGAATGCTTATTTATCCCCCATTATTCACGATTATCTCCAAAATATTCAAGCCAAACTACCCAATCAATCCATTCAAGTAATGACCAGTGCAGGGAGTTTGGTGCGTTCAGAAAATTTTTATCCCAAAGACAGCCTTTTCTCTGGTCCCGCTGGGGGCGTTGTGGGGGCGGTCAATATTGCTCAACAAGCTAATTATCAGAAAGTTATCGCCTTTGATATGGGTGGAACGAGTACCGATGTTGCTCGATTTGATGGTGAATTTGAGTATCAATTTTCTCAAAAAATAGGTAATGCTCAAATATTTAGTCCATCCTTAGCCATTGAAACCGTGGCGGCGGGTGGTGGTTCAATTTGTCATTATGATGGCTTCAAACTCACCGTTGGACCAGAAAGTGCGGGTTCAAGGCCTGGTCCTGCGTGCTACGGGGCGGGTGGACCTTTGACAATCACGGATGTCAATTTGCTTTTGGGCAGAATTGATACCTCTCAATTTGGTATTCCCGTTTTCATTGAAAAAGCCGAAGAAAGATTGAATGAAATGTTACAATCTTTTGATAATCAGACAAGAAAGGAAGAGGTTTTAGAAGGATTCCGAGCTATTACCAATGAAAAAATGGCGGATACTGTTCGGAAAATTTCTATTACCAAAGGATATTCAACGGAAGAATATGCCCTTGTCGCTTTTGGCGGAGCAGGTGGATTACACGCTTGTGGAATGGCTGATTTATTGAATATTAAAACAATTTTACTCCCCAAAGATGCGGGAATCCTATCGGCTTATGGTATTTCAAAAGCTAATATTGAGCGATTTTCGGAGGCTTCTATTTTGCAGATTTTTGAGGAAGGATTTGTAAAAAATATAGAAATTCAGTTTGAAAATTTACGGGAAAACGTCATTCATAAACTAAAATTAGATAATATTTTTACAGAAGATATTGCTTTCAAAAATCATTTTATTTATCTCCGTTTCAAAGGGCAAGATTCGAGTATTGAATTGGAATGGACTGATTATAAGGAAGTTATAATTAACTTTAAAGAAAAATATATTGATATTTTTGGGCATTGGGTAGCAAATCGGGCGATTGAAGTGGAAAGTTTGAGGGTTATTGGTTATGAGAAAATAGATGAACAGTTCTCTGAAAATTCATCAAATAAAAACATAGAAAATTATATTCCAGAACCTTCAAATTTTATTCAATCTTATTTTGAAAATTCTTATCAATCCGTACCTGTTTTGTTACGAGAGAGTTTAAGAAGTGGAGCAAAAATTTCTGGTTTCGCTTTGTTGTTAGATAGATTTAGTACAACAGTTATTGAAAAAAATTGGGAATTTATCTTGGATGAAAATGGAACGGGGATTATTCAAAAAATTGAAAATCAGGTAAATGATGCTATAAACATTATTGAAAACGAAGTATCTCAATTAGAATTATTTACCAATCGTTTTATGTCAATTGCGGAGAATATGGGTGTTTTGTTGCAAAGAACGGCTCTTTCCGTGAATGTCAAAGAACGTTTAGATTTTTCATGTGCTTTATTGGATGCAGAGGCAGAGTTAATTGCCAATGCCCCGCATATTCCAGTGCATTTAGGTAGTTTGGGCGTATGTGTGAGGAGTATTTTGCAATATATTCCCATAGGAAAAGGTGATGTTGTTATCACTAATCATCCTAAATATGGTGGTTCACATTTGCCCGATGTTACACTCGTTTCTTCGGTTTACTCTACTGATAATCAACTAATTGGATACGTTGTTAATCGTTGTCATCATTCAGAAATTGGGGGGATTCGTCCCGCTTCTATGCCTCCTTATTCCAAGAATCTGGCAGAAGAAGGGGTAGTAATTTCGCCGATGTATTTGGTTCAACATGGAGAAATACGTTGGGAAGAAATCAAGGAAGTTTTGATGAATTCAAAATATCCAACTCGTGCTTTGGAAGAAAATTTGGCGGATTTGAATGCCGCTTTGGCTTCTAATCGGAATGGAGAATTAGCTTTACAAAAATTAGTTTCAGAACATGGTTTATCGAAAGTTCATTTTTATATGAAACGATTGAAAGATTATTCCACCCAAAAAATGCAATTACGTTTACAAACTTTTGGCAAAGGAATTTATGAAGCCGAGGAGTTTTTGGATGATGGTTCAAACTTAAAAGTTAAAATAGAAATCACTGATAATGACTGTATTATCAATTTTTCGGGCAGTGCCGACACGCACAAAGGGAATCTGAATGCTAATATTGCAATTGTGAATTCGGTGGTGGTTTACGTATTGAGATTGTTATTGAATGAGAAAATTCCCCTGAATGATGGCATCTTGAAGGCAGTTATCTTAGTTATTCCCAATCAATCCATTTTGAATCCTGATTTTCCCGATAATCCCGAAGATTGTCCCGCCGTGGTGGGGGGAAACGTGGAGTTGAGTCAGCGATTGACCGATACGATTTTAAAGGCTTTTGGCATTGTGGCGTGTTCGCAAGGAACAATGAATAATTTTTTGTTTGGCAATAAGAACTTTGGCTATTACGAAACCATTTGTGGCGGTAGCGGTGCGGGAGAAGGCTTTTCAGGGACTTCGGGAGTACATACACACATGACAAATACCCGCATCACGGATGCCGAAGTAATGGAATTACGTTATCCAGTTTACTTAAATCGTTTTGAAATTAGAGAAAACTCTGGGGGTGAAGGGGAGTTCAAAGGTGGCGATGGAATTATTCGGGAAGTAACATTCATGGATAAGGTGGAAGTTTCATTATTGAGACAGCATCAAATCCAAAAACCTTATGGAATGAACGGTGGAAGCGAAGCGAAAGTTGGAAAACATTTACTGCAAAAAACTGACGGAACGGAGTTTTCGAGCAATGAATTTACGGCTGAAAAAGGAGATATTTTAACGATTTGGACTCCTGGTGGCGGGGGATTTGGTTCAACTGATTAAAAACCTCCTGATAATCATTGATTTAATGGCTTTGTTTTCTTGATATTATTTTTGAAATTGGATTTTTAAACAAAAACATTTTGAAAACATTATTACTATTATTTTTTACAGGATTTTGTTCTTTTGGACAAAGTATCGATCTCTCCTTCAATCATCTAACTCGGGAAGGTGGATTATCAAATAATAATCCTGTTTCAATGTTGCCTGATTCTCGTGGTTTTTTATGGATTTCTACGCAAAACGGGTTAAATCGTTTTGATGGTTCAATCTGTCGAACATACAAGAGCTATAATTCTAAAATAAAAGGTGCATTCATTTCAAACCTTATTGAAGACCAAAATTCAAATCTATGGTTTACTTCCGAAACGGGTCTTAACCACTACATAAGAAAAAATGATACTTTCGAAAATAAAGAATTTTTTAAAGATGGTAGAATAACTCAATACATACCAATATACGTGGACAATCTCAACCGTTTATGGGTTGTTGTGATTGGAAAAGGGATTTTTGTTTACAACGCAAGGGATAAAAAATTAAAATTTATCACTAAAAAGTATAGTAATTATGTTAAAATAAGTGACAAACCTTTTCAGAAAGTATCAAAAATATTTTATTCAGGTAGTGAATTAGGACTAAATATTATTACGGTAAAAGATGATAAAATTTTATCAGAAAAATCATTTTTTAATGGAATTAATCAACCTGCTTTAAACTTAGCAAGGTACTTTTTTATCGAAAATGATTCTTTGGTGTGGCTTACTAACAATAATTATGGATTGATAAAATTCAACTTCATAAAAAATATTTTTCAGAATTACCCAAATTTTCAAAATCAAAAATTAGAATTACTAACTTCCATTGCCTTTCGTCCAAATTCACCGCAATTATTCATTGGTTCTAATCAATTTGGTATTTTAGTATTTGATAAACGGGAAGGTAAATTTATTAAGCAATTTCGCCAAAATTTTACCAATCCTAAAAGTATTACTGGCAATTGGGTTGAAGATGTAATGATTGATAAACAACACAATTTATTTGTAAATGTAATGGGCTTTGGCATAGATTTTACTAATCTAAATGCCTCAAATACAGAACATTGGCTTAGTAAAGATGATATTAAGAAATACCATTTAGAAAATAATTCGATCGTTCTGACATGGATTCATAAAAACAAAATATTTGTCAAATTTAACGTTAATGCTAAGCGAAGTCCCATTTTCATATTGGATACAACTGGAAAATTAATCGAAAAATTGAAGGATTATCCAGGCGGAAGTGGATTTACATACACTTCTGATAGCATTCTTTTAGACTGGGGGAAGGGCG
>JBBRMR010000055.1:0-35023 GCA_038230735.1 Cytophagales bacterium | reverse complement strand
GTGTGGCAATGCTATTTTAAAATTTAAAGAAGCAAAAAAACAGCTTGATGATAAAAAAGGTATGCGTTTAGCAGCAACAGAGAACATTAATGAAGAATGTAGTCCATTTTTAAATTCAATTATTACTGCTTCTAATGGAATAGGGTGTTTTGTCGGTATTGTTGCACTACCTCTTACTGGATTAAGTTCACTCACGGGCATAGGAACTGCACTCTTTGCTGCTAATTTACTTTTAACTACAAAAACTTGTAACGATGGAGTTCTGGGTATTGTATCAATATTTAAAGGTGAATGTTTGGACGAAAATAGTTGGCTTGATGGGCTATCCACATCTTCCGATTGTGCAAAAGTATTAAATGTATTGAATATAAAAAGCGTAATAAAAAATCCGAAGAAATTAAAAGATTTATTTGAAATAAAAAAAATAAAAGGATGTGTAGCAAGCATAATTGATTATTTGGGTAAGACATGGAATGAATATAAATATCCATCACTACCTAATGTCCCATTTTCTTCATCCGATGTTTACCAAGGCGGTAAAAGCTTCGGCGACCCCAACCTTGTAACTTTTGATGGGAAAGCCTACACTTTTAATGGAGTAGGTGAATTTGTAGCGGTAAAATCAACGACTGATAATTTTGAAATACAAGTACGCCAAGAAGAAATTAAAAATCGTAATGGTTCAAGCAGTGTTTCGTGGAATACGGGTTTAGCCATCAATACGAGTAGTGATAAACTTTGTTTTTATCCCAACAAATATTTTATCAATGGCACACAATACGCCTATAAATCTAATACTGACCTAGGTTTGCAAAACGGTGGAAGCGTTACTGGTGATGCAAAAACGCTAACCATTAATGCTAATGGTGGTGATATTATAAAAATCATTAATTATAATGATGCCCTTGACTACTCAATTATTCCAAGCATTCAAAGACAAGGAAAAATGATTGGTCTCTTTGGCGATTATAATAAAAATATCAATAATGACCTACAAATCAGAAACGGAGCTACAATTGACGGAACTTATAGTTCTCTCTACCCAACCTTTTCGGATAGTTGGCGAATAGCCCAAGCCCAATCATTATTTGTGTATGATGCTGGTAAAAATACTTCCTCATATACTGATAAAGGATTCCCTCGTGCACTATTGGTAATAACTGCCAGCCAACGAGCCAACGCTGAACAAATTTGTAAAAATGCAGGAGTTGCTGCTCCCTTCTTGGAAGGGTGTATCAATGATGTGGTTGCTACGGGCGATGCTTCAATAGCACAAAGAGCAAAGGGATTGCAAGATGAAAGTATCGTGAGAAGTTTTGATATACAATTTGGGGCAAATTATGATAAGAGTTTGTTGAAAAACACATTTACTGCCAGTCAATATGGCCCTGATTATCTTCTTTGTGAAAGAAATATATACCCCATAATCAACAAATCTATTTCTATAATGAAGGGATTTGAAACTGTAATTTATTTTGCCTCTGAAACTCCTGACGCTGGACTTTCATTTAATCTCAGAAAGTTTGAATGGAGCTGGGATGTCACTTCAACTAACTTATCCGACAGGTATCGCTTTTATGACCCACTGTACTATCTTTTTGAAACTATTGATTCTAAGATAGCCATATTCGATGGAAAACCTCACAAAGTCGAAATTAAATCGGCTATTAATTTAAGCGACAAGACCAGCACTTACAAAGTCCTTTTCGATGATGTATTAGTGAAGGAAAGGGTAAATTTTGCGATACGACGTTATCAATATCAAGATGTACTTCTTACACCTCAGCAAGATGTATATCTCAGTTTCGACTCCAAGGTCAAACTTTATCGTTGGTCATTTAAGAGTTATTAGAGTGTTAGTTGCCATGACCGTAAAACGATTTATCATAACATACCCGAAGTAAATAAAACATAAAAAATAAAGACCACCAGAACAAATTATTATCCGTGATACTTCAACTTGACAAAGCGTATTTTATAATCAAATATATTTTTTCACCCTAAAAATCTTTTCAAAATGAAAAAAGAAATTAGTTTATTTTCAACAGTACTACTGTTATTTATTTCAATTCAGTCTTTTGCCCAAATTAGATATGGCGTAAAAGCGGGCTTAAATCTTGCCACATTCGGAATCAATGTAGTTCTTAAACAAAATGCTCAACAAGAGACGAACCCATCTTTTCACATTGGTATTACTGTAGAACGCAGCTTTTCTGAAAGCTTTTACCTTGAATCAGGTCTATTGCTAAGTGGAAAAGGGGGCAAATTAGTAATAACTGAGCAATATACTGGTTTTACTTATACTAAAACATTAACAGATTCACCCCTATACCTTGAAGCCTATTCTAATGCTTTATATAAAATTGATATTGGTTCTTCAAAATTACTCTTATTTGCTGGACCCTATTTCGGTTATGGAATTGCTGGTACTATGAAAAAGAAAAATGAAGCATTTAACGTATCACCAACATTAACAGTACTTTTGCCTCCAGATGAATCAAAAGACATCCAATTTGGAACAACTGCGGGTAGCGATTACACGAGCGATGATTTTGGGTTAAATATTGGTGCTGGAATTGAATTAAACAACATCCAATTTAGGCTTCAGTACGGTTTAGGTTTATCTAATATAGCACCACCACCAGGCTTTCCAAATATTAAAAATAGAGTGATTGGTATTTCAATCGGTTATATGTTTGGGGGAGGATAAAATCGAAAATATTTTCATTTATACATCATTAATCACTTTTAAAATTAAACCCATGAAGAATCCAAGAATTATAACACTTCTAATCTTTTTTTTGACAATATCTTTAACCTGCTTTTCGCAAGATAAAAAGGCGAAAGTCTATTTTATTAGATCAACAGGCTACAATACCATTCTTTCTTACTATACGGCATTTATTGACAAACAATTCGTCTGTAACTTAAACGAAAAGAAATTTTCTATTCACGACGTAAGCGTTGGCGAACATTCTTTCTCCGTTCAATTTGCTGGGAAAAAATCCAAAAAGAAAGCAGAACCTATCATCATAAATATTCAAGAAGGAAAAACGTACTATATACAAATGGTTTTTCAATCTGGCCTCTTTATAGATAATTTGTATTGTCAAGAAGTAACGGAAAATTCTGCCAAGACAGTTTTATCTAAATGTGTAGAGGATACTAAATGTTATTGAGTATTGCATAACTCAGAATTCACCAACTTTTGGTTACATGATTACCGATAATATCATGAGAGGAGTAGCATTAAATACAAGTCCTCAATTTTTCTTTTAACCCTTAAACAAATTGATAATGAATTTATTAAAACTAACTGCAAGTATACTATTTGCATTAATTGTTTGTAGCAATACATTATTTGCTCAAATCCCTTCCGTTCCAGGTGTAACTGGAAACGCTGAAAACCTTATTCGTGAAACCTCTGAATCCTCCCAAGAATTCTTTGCCCGAGTTAGCCCCGATGGAAAATCCTTGTTGTATAATGCCCTCGAAGTTTCGTATTCATTGGGTTTGACCAACTACGGAATTGAAGTAAAAACCAACAAAAATTATCGCATTGTCAGAAAGGAAATTGGTAAGCCTATTACTAATCCTTTGGTCAATAATGCCGCTTTTCCGACTTGGATGCCTGATAATTCAGGGATTATTTTCAGTTATATCAAGCCCGAAAAATCGGTTATTGTTCGCTCGAATATCAATGGCATTGGGCTAAATTACGTCTCGCAGGGTGCAATGGGCGAGGACGATGTTGAACCCGTTATTACAAGAGACAATAAAATTCTTTTCACAACCCTCATGAGTAGAACCCGTATGATTTGTTCCATGGATTTGAAAGGGGGAAATTACTCAGTAATTGGCGAAGGAAGTCATATAAGTTTGAATCCGAGTGATAATAACAAAATTATCTACAACATGAGAGTCGGAAAATTTATCCAAGTATTTACGATGGATATTAAAACGGGTGAAAAAACTCAACTTACGACTGGCGAATACAACAATCGTGATGCTGGATTTTCACGTGATGGAAAATATATTGCCTTTGCCAGTAACCGTGAAAATCCCAAAAAACAAAATAAGCATATCTACGTTATGAAGTCTGACGGAACGGATTTGGTGCAAATAACCCAAGGAGAAACCGACGAAAGCGACCCCGCTTGGGGAATTGGCAATATGATTTTTTTCAGTTCAAACGCCGAGAAAAATTATAATATATGGAAAGCCAATGTTAAGTTTAAGTAATCTATAAAATTTAAATAATGTTTAGAATTAGGTATTTTTCAAGCCTAAAAATCTGAAAATACCTAATTCTTGAAATGCCTTATCTCTTATCAAAATGATAAATCCAACTACTCAAATGGGGTCGCTTAGAAGCAATATTTTATACTTATTCAAAGAAAAAGTGCGTATTCAACATTCAAGTATTATCCTTTTGGAAGCTAAAGGAAATTATACGCTTATTCACCTTAAAAATAAAAAAAAAATGATGATTGCCAAGACTTTAAAATCTTTGGAAGAAAATTTAAACAATAATCAATTTTACAGAATTCATCGAACTTTTTTGATAAATAGAACTCATCTGATGAGTTATAATGCTTCTTTGGGTGAAGTATTACTTACTGATAATCATATAGTCAATACTTCAAGACGAAAGAAATATACGTTTGAAAAACAGTTGAATTGGGTACGGTGATTCTCACTCAATCTTCAACCGAAACTTCCCATTCAACAACACAATTTTTAGGCTCGTCGAATACTTTAAATAGCTAATTTATTTCCTCTTAAACGCCCCATTCCGATAAATCCGTTCCATCGAAATAGTTATACCAACTGATTGCAAAAGCAATTCTCGTTTTATATCAGTAATAGTAGTTTCTTGCCAACGTCCCAGTTTTCACGATATAAACTCAAGTTAGAATATGTTTTATTCCATTTCTGAAAGCAACTCATCTAATTCATTAGGAAGTAAACTGTCTTTTTCTTTTTTGTCATAAATGGTTAATAAGATAACTTCTTCATTCTCGGTAATAACATAAGTAATTACCCTTGCTCCACCACTTTTCCCTTTTCCTTTACTTGCAATTCCGAGACGAACTTTATAGCATGATTTGCCAAGCGAGATGCCCATATCAGGATTTTCAGCCAGTTCTTCTTCAAGTTCTAAAAGTTCATTACGTAGGGATTTGTATTTTTTGAGTAGTATTTTAGCGGACTTCTCAAACCGTTCTGATGGAATTATTCTATACATCGGCTAAAAATTCCTTTAAAGTTCTAAATTGTTTTTTCCCCTCTTTATAAAGTTTTACCTCCTCCAAACCTTCTTTGATTTGAGCCACTAATTCAGCTTTGGTTATTACTTCCTCTGTTTCTCTTTCAACTAAAATAGAAACCAATTTTGCCTTTTGACTTTTTGGCAACTGCTTCGCTAAATTAATTATCTGATTAAAATTTAGCTGAATATTCGTATTTACACTTAAAACCGCTTTCATAATTTTTGAAGATTAAAATTAATTGGATATAATTGTTCAACAATGCTTTTTCACTTCCCCTTCAACTCCACATTCCGATAAATCCGTTCCATCGAAATCGAAATACCGACTGATTGCAAAGGTAATTTTCCTTGCATATCCGTGACAATGGTCTCTTGCCAACGTCCAGGGCTTTCACGATATCAAACTTCGGCATAACATTCATCTTGATGAATCAAAACGTATTCTTTGAAGGATTCTAACGTTTTGTACTTGTCGAATTTACCCGACCTATCGTACTTAGAAGTGCTTTTTGATAAGACTTCAACTACCACAATCGGATTAATTAACAGAAGCTGATTGTCATCCCAATACAAGGGTTCTCGCAAACTGCCAAGGCATCTGCATATACGCCCGCATCAATACTTGGGAAATACACCTTTTGGTTTGAAGAAAAAATAATGCAATTTGATTTGGAATTATTCAAATTATTTGACATTTCTGCCGTAAAATTTGCTTTTATAATATTGCTTGAACCATTTGAAAGAGGCATTTTTATAATTTGACCGTCTATGAATTCGTGTTTATAAGCGGAACGCCGCCCGATTGATTTCGCTTCTTTTTCTAAATATTGTTCAAGCGTATATCTATGAATCGGACGATTCAATTTTAAAGGCGGGTCGAATGGTTGTGTTGCTACTGTCATACCTTTTTAGTTTATACACAAATGTAAAAAATATCAAACAAATTATTTTTATTTCCCCAAATAATAATCCTAAACAGCGGCTTCCAAACAAAAAAATGCCAACGTTGAAAAACATTGGCATTTTATACTTGTCTAACTCATTAGGCTACTTACCTCTTTCGTTATAAATGTTTTGTAATTTGATTCCTACAAAAGCCGATACGGCTAAAAGAATAATGAAAAATGCTGCTCCTGAATATCCCATAATTGTATGTTTTATTTTTGATTTCTTGATTATGATGCAAAGATAATAGTGGATGATTACAAAACTCCTTTTGTGGAGGGTAAAATATCTAAATCTTTGATTTCTCGCTTGGTTGCCATTTTGATGGCTTTGGCGAAGGCTTTGAAAATGGCTTCAATTTTATGATGTTCATTGTCGGCATCGGCTTTGATGTTTAGGTTACATTTGGCAGTGTCCGTAAATGATTTGAAGAAGTGGAAAAACATTTCCGTGGGCATTTCTCCAATTTTTTCTCTGCTAAATTTTGCATCCCAAACCAGCCAATTTCTGCCCGAAAAATCAATGGCGGCGTGAACTAAGGCTTCGTCCATCGGTAATAATTGGAAGCCGTATCTTGCAATGCCCTTTTTATCGCCCAAAGCCTTCAAATATGCTTCTCCGAGTGCCAGAGCCGTATCTTCGATGGTATGATGTTCGTCAATATGAAGGTCGCCTTCTACTTTTACAATTAAATCTGCCCCTGAATGTTTGGCTAATTGGTCGAGCATGTGGTCAAAAAAACCTAAACCTGTTTCGATTTTTGATTTGCCTTTTCCGTCTAAATTTAAGTCAATCCAAATTTTGGTTTCCTTGGTAATTCTTTCAACCGATGCCTTGCGTTCGGGTAATTTCAGGAACTGATAAATTTCATCCCAATCACTTGATTGCAAGATGGTTGCCTCTTCTTGGGCTGAATTTTCAAAAGGTTTTTCGCCAAGATATATGGCTTTTGCTCCTAAATTTATGGCTAATTGAACATCAGTTAAACGGTCGCCCAAGACGAAGGAGTTTTTCAAATCGTACTTTTCAGCATCAAAATATTTTTCTAATAATCCAGTTCTTGGCTTGCGAGTGGGAGCGTTCTCGTGTTCAAAAGTACGGTCGATGTGAATGTCAGCAAAGTGGATATTTTCACCTTCCAAAATCTCTATCATTTTGTTTTGAGGCAACCAGAAGGTATCTTCTGGAAAAGAATCCGTACCTAATCCATCCTGATTTGTTACCATAATCAATTCATAATCAGACTCTTCAGCTATTTTTCTGAGATTTGAAATGGCTTTTGGCAGGAAGGCTAATTTTTCCAGAGAATCAACTTGAAAATCGGTGGGTGGTTCAATAATAATCGTACCGTCACGGTCGATAAATAATACTTTTTGCATTTTTTACTAAATGCTAAATTGCCAAATTTTAATTAAAAGATTAACAATTTAACGGAATAAGATTTTAAGATAATTTTCACAAAAATAACACTATTCTCTCCAACCTTCGGGTTTTATTTTTGTTCGATTGGCACTTTCAATACACGGCACGGGGCAAGGTTCTTGGGGAAGACACCTCACAACCTCGCCATTCAGAACTGGATAAACTGGTAGTTCGCCCTTTGGTACACCCTCACGGCGGTTGATATAAAATATTTTCTTCCGAACGGAATAGACATTAAAAATCCCCAATATCTTTTCTTCAGGATTAGTAAGGGATTTAATATTATAGCTAAATTTCGTTTCAGCGGGTACGTCAAAAAGTGTTCCGTTACTTTGCGTTTGGACGGCAAGACTTTGATGATAATTATAGGAATTCAGGTTAATGGCTCGTTGTTCCAATTGCAAATAATAGGGAGTATAATCACTAAAAGGTATTCTGACGACTTGTCTGCCCGTTATTCGCTGACCATTCAAGTAACTATCGGAAAGAATATTGATGTCATTAGAAAATGAAATTCCCCAACAATTTCCATCGCAAACGTAACTTAAAGTTCTTCGAATCATCCCTCCTGTGGCATCGACGCATCTTTTCAATTTGAAGTCATAACTTCCTGCCTCACAGGTTTTACAGATGGAATCTTTTTCGTAATGCTTCCAATTCCACTGATAATTATCGCCCTTGGTTGGCGGGTCTTGAAAATCTACATAAACGTTAAAACTCGCTCGCCGAGGGTCATCTCGAGCATAAATTTCGTTGGTTTCAAAGCGAGTAATCAGGTTTTCAATCTCTGGAACGGCTTTCATCGTTTCGGGCAAAGATTGGTATTTTTTTCCTGATTCAGTTTCAATATTCAGGATATATGTTCCTCCAACTCTTCCCTTAAATTTGGAGGAACTTAAATAATTACCTTCCTCTTCTTTACTTTTTTGTTCAATAAAATCCTCCCTATTATTCAACTCATCGGTAATGAAAATTTTGGCTTTAGTTACGGGAGCAAAATAACTATTGCCATTAAAATCCCCTACAGAATAGCTTAAACGTATTTTTTGAGCAGTTGCTTGGTCGGTCAAACTGGCATCAATTGTCAAAAATTGTTTTACCGTAATTTGTTGAAAATTATCAATCGGACTGATGCACGAGGAAATCAAGAGTAGTAATAAAATGAAATATACCCACCGTTTAGTTATCATTGAATTTGGGGAGAAGAATTTAATAATATTCAAAATAACACCCTGCAATCGTATATTGTTCAACAAATTAGTCTCTCCACCCCGTTGGTTTGAAAGGGGTGCGGAACAGTCCTTCGGCACATTGAACTTTGTCCTTACAAGTTGGCGGTCCGCCAGGAGGACAGCTGAAAATATCACCAGACACGAAGATAGTCGTGGGTGCTTCGCCAGAGGGGATTCCTACGCTTCTATCAATGTAAAAAATTTTTTTTCTAACCGAATAAACATCAAAAATCCCCAATATTTTTTCATCAGGATTGCTGGTTGATTTAATATTGAAACTGAATCTTGTTTCGGCGGGAACGTCAAAAAGTGTTCCCGTATTTTGCGTTTGAGCATTGAGACCTTGGTAATAATTGTATGAATCACGAGTGATGGCTCTTTGCTCAAATTGTAAATAATACTTTGAAACGCCATCAAATGGGATTCGGGCTACTTGCTTACCCGTAATCCTTTGACCGTTTAAATAGGCGTCAGAAAATATGTTTAAATCCGTTGAAAATGAAACATCCCAACAATCGCCATCGCAGAGATAATTCAATACTTGGTCGGTTGGTACTCTTGGATATACGCAAGCATTAGAGAAAAAGTTGTATGAACCTCCCACGCAAGTCTGGCAAATACTGGCTCTTTCATAGTGTTTCCAGTACCACTGATAATTATCGCCTAATGTGGCGGGGTCTTGCAAATCAACGTAAACATTGAATCCTGTGCGGCGGGAATCTCCTTTGGCATAGTTATCCAAGACTTGAAATTGCGTAATCAAATTCTCAATTTCTGGAACGGGTTTCATCGTTTCGGGCGTGGATTGATACTTTTTACCATCTATTGTTTCAATATTTAGGGTATAAGTTCCACCAACTCTACCCGCAAATTTTGCCGATGTTAAGTATGTACCTTTCGTAGATTGCTCGACCAAATCTTCCCTAACACCTTTTTCATCAACAAAATAAACTTTTGCTTTGGTAACGGGCGTAAAATAACTGCCCAATATTTTATCCGCCGACATATATATACGGGTACGCTGTTGCCCTTGTTCATCATTAACGAAGGATTCGACAGTTAGAAAACTTTTATTGGCTACCTGTTCAAAATTAGCAATTGGTGTGATGCAAGAGCTGGTAAGGATAATCAGAATTATGATATATGACTGGAGTTTTGATTTCATGGAAATGAGTAGTGAGTGAGTAATGAGGAGGTGAATATTGAGTAAATGAGCCATGAGTAGTTGCCCAATGAATGAGTACCGTTCTTTTTATTTACTCAATACTCATTACTTACTTGCTTAATACACCTTACAAAAATTTAAAATTATAAGTTAATGAGATAAATGGGGCGGCAAAAACGCTTAATTCATACGCTCTTATGCCTCCTGGACTCGGTTTGAAAAAGACTGAATACGCATTTTTTCGTCCATAAATATTGTAAACTGTAAAAGTCCAACTTCCTTCCCAACGCTTCACTTCCAGGCTCGGATTTGTAATTGTCCACGAAAAATCTAAGCGGTGATAATCCGAAATTCGGTCATTATTACGAGTCTCATAGACGGGGTATCTTTTATTATCCAATTGAAATAAACCCGAAGGAGATGAAAACGGACGACCCGTGTTATACGCAAAAGTAAACCCAAAACTATGGTGAATCGTGGGCTGAATATTCAACACAGCATTGAAAGTATGCGGTTTATCATAATTGGATGGATACCAATTTCCATTGGCAATTTGTTGTAATTCTGGATAATCGCCCTTCACTTGTTGCAAGGAACGGGCGTATGTATAACTTACCCAACCATTCAATTCTCCCCGCTTTTTGGTCATCATCAATTCTAAACCATAAGCCTTTGAAATGCCGCTAACTACCTGTGTTTCAATGGCTTTGTTTAATTGTAAATTTGCCCCTGAAATATAATCCAAAACATTTCTGGTATCTCGATAATAACCTTCGGCAGAGAATTCAAAGATATTTTCTTTGATATTTCTAAAAAATCCCAATGAAACGAAATCACTTATTTGAGGTTTGATGAATGAATCAGCCGTTTTCCAGCGAGCTGTTGGCAAGGGTGTGGTGTTATTGGAAAGTAATTGAATAAATTGTTGCATTCGGTTATAGCCAAATTTGAGTGAAGTATTTTCGCCGAAAGAATATTTCATGGCGATACGGGGTTCAAAACCACCGTAACTTTTCTCAATGGAACCGCTGCTAATTTCTTCCGTTCCAATTAGTGAATTATTGGTTAGGGGTAATCCTTCAGCATATTTGCGGAGGGAATAGGGTCCATAACTAAAATATTGGGCATAACGCAAACCCGCCTGAATGGTGAATCGGTCATTAACTTTGTATTCATCATCAACGTAGCCCGCTAATTCCAAAGACTGTTCATCGGGTAGAATGACGGTTGAAATTCTTGATTTCACATCCTTATTTAAAGTCCCAGGCGAAATATCGTAGCGAACACCCGTTACACCAAAGTTGAATTTATGTTTGTCATTTGGGTTATAATCAAAATTGATTTTTAGATTTTTGTAATCAATTCGGTTTGTCAAATCAATGCGGTTTACGCTATCGGGGGCGTAGGTGCGAGTTTTGTAATTGGTAAGCACGCCCACAACATCCATACTCAATCGAGTATTAAAATAATGACTCCAATGAGTCGAAAAATTCAAGTGTCCATAGTCAAATTGAGTACGCTTTGCCACTACGTTTTCCAGACTAAAAAGTGAATCAACTTGATAAAAATCGTTGCTGACATACGTAGAGAGCGATACGGTATTGCTTTTATTGGGGCGATAAAAAACCTTAGTTGCCAAATCATAAAAGTTCGCACGGGTATTTTTGATGTTATCGGGTCCCACTAATTTGAACCAAAAGTCATTGAAAGATAATCGTCCTGCCGCCAAAATTGACAATTTATCTTTGATGATGGGTGTTTCGACCATCAAACGATTTGAAACTAAACCAATCCCCCCCGACATCTTGAATTTCTCCATATTGGGTTCAGTCATTTTGATGTCCAAAATTGAGGCGGTTCTTCCACCAAAGCGTGAAGGCACTCCCCCTTTATAGAGTTCCAATTCCCGAATGGCATCCGAAGCAAAGACAGAGAACAAGCCAAAAAGGTGTGTTGGATTGAAAATGGGGGCATCATCAATATATATCAAGTTTTGGTCAATTGCACCTCCCCGAACATTAATTCCGTTTGATCCTTCGCCCACCGACGAAACCCCTGGTAATGATTGTAAAGAACGAATAATATCCACTTCACCCATCATGGCAGGAAGTTTTTTGATGCCTTTTATGCTTAAGATGGTTACGCCCAATGATGGTGTTTGAATGTCCTTACGGGTAGCTTGACTCGAAACAATTACTTCCTCCAAAGTCTTGGAAACGTCTTCTAATTGTACATCAAGGCGTTTTTCTGTATTAAGAAATAACTTTACCCTAAAAGATTTATAGCCCACATGGCTGACTTTAACGATGTATTCGCCCGTGGGAAGGTAAATTTGATAATACCCCGCTGAGTCGGTAGTAATCCCCGATTTTTTGAAATCTAAGGAAATAGTAGCACCCACGATAACCTCACCCGTTTTGGAATCGGTTACTTTTCCCTCTAACATGGGCAGTTTTATCTCTTGATTTTGGGCAGAAATTTTTCCAATAAAGACCGTTAAAAATAGAAAAATCAGTAGTTTTCGAAAAATGAAAGGTACATTTTTAATCATTAGAAATTTATTAAGTTCTGAAAGCATATTACTTACAAAGTACGTAAATTTCTTAAAATAACTGTGCTTTTCTCACAGCTTTTATCTAAAATTGAACAAATAAAGAGACGAGATCAACAATAAAATGGTTGTAATCAATAAAAATAGCGTTGATTTATTTTCGAAATTAATGAGGGAAATCAAATCCACTTATTGAGTACGAACGGACAAGGTGTTTTGAACAAAATGGACAATGATTTAGGGATGAAAATTACCGAGAGTAACTACTGAACGGTCTTCTCATTGATGAAAGTAGAAAACTGCCTTCCCAAAGAATTCACCCTTGAATATGACTGTTATCAAACCGTGGTGGCGTATGGTATGGTCGTTTAGTTTCCAAAACGTAGAATAGTGCTGAGTGCATAACGACAAGTGCAAGGATTGGTGAAGAAACACTAATTTAGTAAACGTCTTTTATTGAAATTTTGTGGCTTCAGTGAGAATCAAAGCGGAACGCCGCCCGCTCACCTCTAAGGTTTAGAAAACGTCTATTCTTGAAATAAAAATGGTGGCTCCAGCGAGAATCGAACTCGCATCTAACGTTTAGGAAACGTCTATTCTATCCGTTGAACTATGGTGCCTTTTTTCTGATAAACCTATAAGGTTTTTAAAACCTTATAGGTTTGATTATCAATTGATTAATTATTTTTAAATGTGTAATTAACTGATAATTGTTTACTGATAACTTTGAAGCGAATTTGGATAAATACTCAAATGTTTTTCTGTGACTAATTCTAAAATTGCTGTTCTCAATTCGTCAATATTTTCTTTTTGCTCTGCCGAAATAAAAACCGTTAAAGGCTGGGGCGTGTGCATATACGATTTTTTCAAAAGCTCAGTTACTTTTTCAATTCTACTTTGTTGATTAACAGGCTCATCACCCGAACCAATTTCCCAATCTTTAATTTCAATTTCTTCGGTTGAGAACAAATCTATCTTGTTGAAAACCAAAATGATAGGTTTGTCAGCCGCTTTAATATCCGTCAAGGTATTATTCACTACCTCAATTTGTTCTTCGTAATTTGGATGAGAAATATCCACCACGTGCAGCAAAATATCCGCTTCCCGAACCTCATCCAAGGTAGATTTAAACGCCTGAATCAACTTCGTAGGCAATTTACGAATAAATCCAACGGTATCCGAAAGTAAAAATGGTACATCGCCAATAGTAACTTTTCTCACCGTAGAATCTACCGTAGCAAAAAGTTTATTTTCAGCGAAAACATCCGCCTTTGCCAAACGTTTCATCAAAGTAGATTTACCCACGTTGGTATAGCCCACTAAGGAAACTCTCACCATCCGTTCACGACTTTTGCGTTGCGTATGTGACTGTTTATCAATGAGATCCAACTTTTCTTTCAAAAACACGATACGGTCTTTGGCAATACGGCGGTCAGTTTCCAATTCCTTTTCACCTGGTCCACGCATACCCACACCACCCCGTTGCTTGGAAAGGTGAGTCCACATATTGGTCAGTCGAGGCAACACGTATTGCTGTTGAGCCAATTCAACTTGCGTGCGAGCTTGAACGGTTTGGGCTCTCATTGCAAAGATGTTAAGAATCAACAAACTACGGTCAAGCACTTTTACTTCCTTCTGAAATTTATCAAATTCACCCTCAATATTTCTGATTTGAATGGTTGATAATTCGTCATCATAAATAATCATATCCACGTCATTATCAATCACAAAGGCAATAATATCCGCCATTTTGCCCTTGCCAACGTATAATTTGTTGTCGGGTTTTTCGAGCTTTTGCGTAAAAGTATGTAAAGTATTAATGTTGGAAGTTTCTGCCAAAAACGATAATTCATCCAAATATTCCTTCGTTTGTTCGTTAGTTTGTTTTTGCGTTTGCACCGCCACCAACACGGCTGTTTCTCTTAATTCTTCTGTATTGTGCATATTTTTTTATTTTGAATTATCCAACATTCCTTCATACCCTGCCAAATGCAAATAATTCTCTTCTTTTATTAAAAACTCATGCCCGAAATCTTTGGCAATTACCACTACTTCAGCTGGTTTTAGGCTTCCTTTTACGGATAATTCTTTCGCTAAGGTTACTAAAAATTCCTGATTGGCTTCCAATAATTCACGAGTTTCTTTGCTCAAATCACGAATCATTCGCTCTATTGCCCAATCGGTAACGCTGATGTCCATGCTGTATGGACCTTGGTGGGCGTAGTAGGCTAAGAAATTTTTGTCAAAACCGTATTTTCTGATGTATTCCATCACCATCGAAGTAGCTTCTTCACGGTCGAATGTTCTGGAAATGGTGGCGTTGTCTTCGCCAAAAACAATTTCTTCGGCAATGCCTCCCGCTAAGAAAATTTTGACTTTGTATAAAATATTTGCCTTCGACAAATGTATCAAATGAGGAAATGCAAAGCCTTGTGCATAACGTGAGGCTACTCGTGCCTTCAATTGCAAGGGTGCCAGTCCCAACAGTAACCCATAAATAATTGCGTGTCCAGACTCGTGAACGGCAATATTCGCCACCATATCGGGTGAATTATTTTCACGAATTTGGTCGATTTTACCTACATAATCCAACTCAATGGTTTTCTTTCCCGCTAAAACCGCTACAATTTTCTTACGTTTAAAATCATAATCCATCTTGATGTGCATCAGATTTCCCATGAAGGCTTCAAACAATAATTTGGAAAGATTGGCTTCCACAATATCGGTTATACTCGAAAAAACTGGACGAACTCCTTGAACTGGGAAAACGCCATTCTGATAAATGAGTTGATTCAAATTTTCCGTAATCTCCACATCAACCCCGAAATGTTCTTTATTTTTCTTCACGATGGAAAGTAATTCTTGCACAATCAATTGCTCAAAATCAACTTTTCGTAAAGACTTGTAAATCAGGTGAATATTGCCAAAACGAGCAACTTGCTCAGGCTTAAATTTCCTTGAAAGAGCATTTTTTATATCAACAATCGTAATTTTTTCGGTATAGGCTCTGAAAATATCGGCGTTGATGTCCGTCTCGCCCGTTTCGTTTGCCATGGAATAGGCTTCATCCAAATTTCCCGAAATAATAATCAAGGTTTTGGCGTGTGAAATAGGTTCATAAACCTTCTTTTTATCCCGAGTTTGCTGCATCATTCTCAACACATCTTCCTCCCGCATCTCCGCAATTTCATTGACCGTCTCTTTCAGATTAAAGATTTTCTTCAAACTTTGTGCTTCCCAAACGCCCACCGTAGCATCTTCCTCTTCTTCGATTCCGTTTAAAGTAATCATCGGATTAGTGGGGTCGGGGGGCATTGGCGGAGCATCTTTCAGTTTCTGAATTCGCTTTTTGCGTTGCATCGAAGCGTATAAATATCGCTGCAAATATTCATCAATCGACTCTTTGGAATCTCGTTTTGCTAATTTTCCATCCGATAATAATTCCCAGAAATCTTGGAATCGAGTATTTAGAAGCGGTTTCCCCTCGGAATCAATGGTATAAAAACGTTGGATTTCGTCAAAAAGCACGATGGATGGTTTGGCATCATTCACGCCGTTACTATCCAAAATAGAAGATACGTTACTACTCCAAGTGCTTTCGCCATTGGAGAGTTCAACTTCCACAAAACGGTCTTGGTATTCTAATTTCGAGACCATTTTTCTGATTAAATCGGTTTTACCCACGCCCGTCATACCCCACAAATTCACAATGATTGGGCGAGTCAAAATTTCGGGCATTAAATACCAAATTTGGATATAGTCCACCAACTCATCAATGATGTAATCTATCCCGATAAATTCACTTTTCAACTCCGCTTTGACATTTTCTAAGCGTTGTTTTTTCGTATTTATCTCTTCGAGGTTGATATGTATTTTTGGTTGTACGGTCATTTTTTATGAATTTTTACGTTTTATAAGGCTTAGATTCTATCCTGATTTTCGTTTAATGATGATTTCATACTAATCATAATGCAAATGTACCAAATATGTTTTGAAAGAGATAGTTATCCCAAAAATGAAACGTTTTTTAGGGACAATAATTCCATAAAACAAATAAAGCCTTCGTGATGGCGAAGGCTTTATTTATTCTGACCAATTTAATTTACCGCCAATTACTTTAACCCAGCAATTAATTTCTCATTCAAAGCCACATAATCATTATTTTTAGCTTCTTTGGCAGATTCAATTGACTTCATCGCCGTTGCCATAGCACCAGTTTTATCACCCAATTTTGCCTGAATTTTAGCTTTTAAGTGCATAATCCAGAATGCCTTTGGGTTCATTTCGATAGCTTTATCAGCCCAAACCGAAGCCTTTGCTAAATCTTTCCCAGATTCAAAATAATAACTTGCCGCTTGAAAATACGGACGGTTATCAACGTTCATCGCATTATCAATCGACTTTGCAATTTTTGAATCAATATCCGCCGTAACGGGAATCGAAACTGCTGTCTTCTCCCACATGATGTGGATTTCGGCACTTGCTGGCATCACATTGGCAACCTGCATCGTAAAAGTCTCCATTGCCATCGGTATTGTCATCGGCTTTACTTTGAATTTTGCCACATCGTCAGTCGCTTGATAACCATCAATGCCCCAATTATTGACACCTTTATTCAAAATAACTTCCCATTCGTCTTTGTTTGGAATCGTATAAAGTGCATAAGAACCTGCTTTTACAGCCACTCCGCCTACACTTACGTCTTCACCAAACGTTATTTTGGTGGCAGAGTTTGCCCCCGTTCTCCATAATTTTCCGTAAGGAGCTAAATCACCAAAAACAGTACGCCCTTTCATGTTTGGGCGTGAATAAACGATTTCGATGGATGACAAAGCAAAGTCTTGCTTGATGGTTTGAGTTGGACTCGGGGCAGGAGTTTTCACCGCTTGAGCCGATACACCAGCGTTTACGAATACTAACGCTAAGAATGCGTAAAATAACTTTTTCATGATGTTTTTGTTAATACCGTTTGACTCAAAATGTTTTGAGTTCGTAGGTAAGTTTTAGTTTGAAATTGTACAAAGTTACAAACAGTTTCGATTAACAAAAAATACGTCCTAATTGCTTGAAATGTATTTTCGGTACAGTACCAATCCGATGCCCACTAATCTTCAGAAATTAGCCTTTGATTTGGATGTATTTTCTGAAATTATTTTCCCGAAAAGTTGCCAATTGTTGCAAACATATACACAACAAATACAACATTAATAACAGGAATCGCATTGATTTTCAAGGCTAAGTCAAAGTTTTGATTACTAAACGCTATCCAAGAAATAATTTGAGTGATGACAATCATCACGGGAAGTGCCATAAGACTGCCCGCTAATATCCAAGTCCTGGTATTATTTTCCGAGCCAGGAGCATCAAATAAAAAAGCCGACATGATAGCCCCAAAACCAGCGGGGATGAGTCCAATTAAGAAAATGACATTAACAATAATTACGTTTGATTTCATTTGTGGTATGTTTAAATGTGATTAATTTTTGAAAGATAAGCAAAATTTTAAATTTGTTAACATTTCAAATATTTTATAACACCTATCTATACGAAAAGAGCCTCTCAGATTGAATGAGAAGCTCTTTCATGAATTTTAATTTTATTAAACGGTAACATCCACTTCCCATCCAGTTTCCTTTAAAGCGGGGTCTTGTTCTTTTTTTAAAAAATCATTTTGAGAAATACCCATAGCCTCCCAATTTAAAATAGCTTCGTTAGGCACAACTTCCACAGGGGTATGATAAGACGTTGATTTTTCATTATATGCCAAATTAGTCTGTAAATTATAACACGATATAATTGACCAGCGGGGTTTATCAGAAAGATTGGCTTCTGAACGATGAAGCGTATTGCTGTGAAAAAAAAGTACATCACCTGGTTCAATTTCTACATAGATTAAGTCCATGGTTTTGAGGGCATTATCTACAAAAACCATATCCGCCCCGACTTGTTCACCCGCAAAACCGTGATTGACTCTGCCTAATTTATGCGAACCTTTTATGACTTGCAAGCATCCATTTTGCTTGTTTGCTTCCGTCAAAGCCACCATCACTGAAATTAATTGGTCGGGAAACATGAACTGATTTTTATACCAATATCCATAATCCTGATGCCACTCCCAAGCCCCGCCAACTCGTGGTTCTTTTTGCATTAGTTTGGAATGAAAATGACAAATCGGAACTTCTGCATCTAATAATTCTGCAATCGAATGAATAATTCTTTCGCTACGAGTCATGTATCCAAAGGTGTCATTGCCTGGCGTAAACCATAACGTCAATTTAGTCTTTTTGCCAGATTGATCATTCAAATCCATGGCATTTTTACTAACAGCATCATCTTCAACAGCTATTCTGTACAATTTATTTATTTCATCTTCTGAAAAAAGATTTTTCTTAATTATATAACCATCACGGTGATAAGCAACGATTTCTTCGGGTGAAAGTATTGAATTTGACATATTGATAATTTTATGAGATTTATAAGGTAAAGTTGCACTATTATCAAAATAGAGTCAATCATTTTTATACTCAATATTGATACTATTTTGCATATTTAGGAGTTATTGTTTTATATATTTGTCATATAAATACTATTTAATAAATGTAGCTGAATATGAAACCGTTATTACAGAAGCTCCCTTTACCTGCTGACTCTTCTTTTGTATTGGTCGATTTTGATAAGTCCTATTATGAAACACCTTGGCATTTTCATCCAGAATATGAAATAGTTTTGGTAACAGAAAGTACGGGACAACGATTTGTGGGCGAACATATCAAGGAATACAAGGCAGGAGATTTATGTTTAATTGGTCCGAATGTGCCGCATCTTTACCGTAGCCATGAAGAATATTATGCCTTAAATTCAGAATTGAGAGCCAAGTCAATAGTAATTCATTTTAACGATAATTTCTTAGGAAAAGACTTTTTTAAAATCCCTGAAATGAAACATATTCAAACACTATTTGAAAAATCAAATCGAGTTTTGGATATTGTTGGAGATTCTAACCAATTCATTTCCAACAAGTTATTTGAAATGTTTCATGAAAATCCGACCAGACGCTTACTGTCATTATTAGAGATTTTAGATAACCTTGCCCGTTCAGAGGAATATGTTTTTTTGACTTCGGGCAATAGTTTTGGAATAAATATTAAGGATTCTGACCGAGTAAATAAAGTATTTGAATACGTAATGCAAAATTTCAAAGAGGAAATAAGATTAGGGGAAGTGGCAGAGTTGGTTTCAATGTCAGAAACGTCCTTTTCAAGGTATTTCAAAAGTAGAACTAATAAAAATTTCTCCGATTTCCTTTCTCAAATACGTATCGCTAACGCCTGTAAATTATTGGTGGAAGACAAAATGGGAATTACCGAAATTTGCTACGAATCTGGATTTAATAATTTGTCAAATTTTAACAGAAAATTCAAAGAGTTAATGAATATTTCTCCTTCGATATATCAGAAGGAATTGTTAAAATCTTCGTAGGAGGAAGGTAGTAAAGGAGATGGGAGGAAAGGAAATAGTAAAATATTATTGTGCAAAATTGAGACAATTATTAAATAAAAAAGGCTTCTCAATCTCTTGAAAAGCCTTTTTGATACTTAGACAATAACTATTATCTATTAACTAAAAGCCTAAGCCGCTGCCAAAGCCTCTGCTCCACCTACGATTTCAAGGATTTCATTGGTAATTGCTGCCTGACGAGATCGGTTATATTGTAATTTCAATTCTTTAATCAACTCACCTGCATTGTCAGTTGCTTTGTCCATTGCCGTCATTCTGGCTCCATGCTCAGAAGCATTCGATTCTAAAACAGCTTTGTAAACTTGCAATTTCAAGGCTTTTGGCATCAATTCATTAATGATTTCTGCTTCCGAAGGTTCAAAAATGTAATTAACCGATGATGTTATTTTTGTAGCCACTTCTTTTTTCTCAACCATTGGCAACATTTGCTCGGTGGTCAAAATTTGCGTTGCTACGTTTTTGAATTGATTATAAACCACTTCAACTACATCATATTTACCCATTGCAAAGCCACTCATCGCTTCATCAGCCGCTTCACGAACTGCCGCAAAACTTAAACGAGTGTAAATATCAACAAATTTTGTGTTTACATTATAGCCACGACGGGCAAGATATTCGCCACCTTTCTTACCAATTGCCATTACTTCAACATTACCAGCGGCTTGTTGAGCAGCATATTTTTCGTTGATAAGAGAAATAGTCATTTTACCAACGTTGGCATTGAATGCACCGCAAAGACCACGGTCAGATGTTACCACGATGATTAAAACTTTGTTGATTTCACGTACAACTGTGTACGGGTTCTCACTTGAATCCTCAGCATTTGCCGAAACAGTTGCAATCATTTCAGTTAATTTCTGTGAGTACGGACGCATCTGTACGATAGCGTCTGTGGCACGACGAAGTTTGGCTGCTGAAACCATTTTCATGGCTTTGGTGATTTGCTGAGTGGAATTTACCGATACAATTCGGTTACGGACTTCCTTTAATGAAGGCATCTTTTTTTTGAGTTATGAGGTATGAGTTATGAGGTATGAGTTAAAGAACTCATACCACACATTTCATAATCTTTACTACATAATCTGATTTTGAAAATTACAAGTTATATAGAAATGATTTACGATGTCAAAACCTCATAACTCATAACTCATAACTCATAACTATAATTTAAGCGTATTTCGGAGCTACTTCCTTTGATACTTTTGTTAAAACATCAGTCAAAGAATCATCGTATTTTCCTGCTTTCAAGGCATCCATTGTTGATTTTTGAGTAGCTTTCATCACTCCGATAAAATCTTTCTCGAAGGTACGAACTTTACTTACTGCCACATTATCTAATAAACCTTTGGTCGCTAAGAAAATCATTGCAACTTGTTCTTCAACTCTTTGTGGTGAACCGTTTGGTTGTTTCAACATTTCCAAATTACGCTTGCCACGTTCGATTGTCAATTTTGTTGCCGCATCGAGGTCTGAACCAAATTTAGCAAACGCTTCTAATTCACGATATTGAGCCTGGTCGAGTTTCAAAGTACCTGCCACTTTCTTCATCGACTTGATTTGAGCGTTACCACCCACACGAGATACCGAAATACCTACGTTAATTGCTGGACGAATACCTGCATTGAAAAGGTTTGATTCTAAGAAAATCTGACCATCTGTAATAGAGATTACGTTTGTCGGAATGTAGGCAGAAACGTCACCCGCTTGTGTTTCAATGATGGGAAGAGCCGTTAATGAACCTCCGCCTTTTACCAAATGCTTGATTGAATCAGGTAAATCATTCATCGTTTTGGCAATAGCATCAGAGTTTGTAATCTTGGCAGCACGCTCTAACAAACGACTGTGAAGATAGAAAACGTCTCCTGGATAGGCTTCACGTCCTGGTGGGCGACGTAAAAGAAGAGAAACTTCACGGTATGAAACCGCTTGTTTCGATAAATCGTCATAAATTACTAAGGCTGCACGACCAGTATCACGGAAGAATTCACCGATTGCCGCACCCGTAAATGGAGCAAAAAACTGCATCGGAGCTGGGTCAGATGCACCCGCTGCTACGATAGTTGTATATGCCATTGCACCCGCTGCCCGAAGCGTTTGTTCAATTTGCTTGATAGTCGAAGCCTTTTGTCCGCACGCAACATAAATACAATACACAGGCGTACCTGCCTCAAAATATTCTTTTTGGTTGATGATGGTATCAATACAAACGGTAGTTTTACCCGTCTGACGGTCACCAATCACCAATTCACGTTGTCCACGACCAATTGGAATCATCGCATCAATCGCTTTGATACCCGTTTGAAGAGGCTCGGTTACTGGCTGACGGTATATTACCCCAGGAGCTTTACGTTCCAAAGGCATATCATACAACTCGCCTAAGATTGGACCATTGCCATCAACTGGCTCGCCGAGTGTGTTTACCACCCGACCGCATATACCTTCGCCTACTTTGATAGATGCGATTTCATCGGTACGTTTTACGGTATCGCCTTCTTTTACGCCCGAAGCGTCTCCCAACAATACTGCCCCAACGTTATCTTCTTCGAGGTTCAATGCTAAGGCTCTCAAGCCGTTTTCAAAGACGAGCAATTCACCCGCTTGTACTTTCGTTAGTCCGTAAATACGGGCTACACCATCACCGATTTGCAATACGGTACCTACTTCTTGAAGTTCAGCTTCGGATTTTGCTCCCGAGAGTTGCTCTCTCAAAATTGCCGATACTTCATCTGGTCTGACTGATGCCATTATAATAAAATTGTTTTGTGATTTTGTCTATTTTTAGAGGTGTCAGGTATTAGGGTTTAAGATTAGTGGAAAGATTTTTCACTCCGTCACTCCATCACCAAATCACTCTATATTTTCGGGTGCAAAATTATGGAAGAAATTTCACAATTCCATGATTTTAAGAATAAAAAGAGTTGATTTGTTATACTTTTTTGGGATTTATGAAAATGGTTAAGCCTCTGTTGATTGTAGTTTTATCAGCAATAGAGTTTGTTTAATTTGATTTAGAAAAAATTGCAGTAATTTATTTACATTCGTAATAGACTTAAAAACGAATAGCAATGCTACATTCACGCTGATTACCAAGGAAGATTTTGACCATTTAAATAATGTACTCATCAAAAGAAGACTATTTGATGCTATTAGTTTACTAAAAAAGCCATTCATTCAATTGAGTGGCTTTTTTAGTAAATATGTACAGTGGTGCGAAGCATCAGTATCTTCTCTAAATTCTACTCTTTCTTATTTTCAACCTGTGTAACCTTCACACCATTGGTAGGCATACTTATAATGAAATCAGTCATCAATCTTTCTGTTTCTTTCAAGTAAGTGTCTTTTTCACGCTTATCTTTCAAGGCTTTGATTTTTGCCTGAGCAATACTGGTTGAGTCAGTTGCAGGTTTTGGTGCAACAGGAGTTTTTGTTCCAGGAATTGCGGGTTTTGTCTCAGCAGGATTCAGAATTAATTGATTAGTAGTACCTTCGCTTGCCAAATCGTCGGAAGCGTCAATAAGATTCTTTTTCTTCTGGTCTTCGATTTCTTTTTTGCGTTTATCTTCTTGCAAAGAAACAGTTTTCTTTTCTTTTGCCTTTTTATAGTTTTCTATCTCAGTCAAAAGTTTCTTCAAATCAGGTTGCGTTTTCAAGTCTTCTTGGTATTTTCCACGAAGCAAAGCCAATTCTTTTTCCGTAACATTATTGGTGGGCGTATATTTGGTGGTCGCAATCATATCCCAAGGCAATGCACTGGGTTGTGAGCTTTCGCCAAACTCAGAAGCACTGAAAGACGAAGGTAATTCAATATCGGGCGTAACGCCTTTGTGTTGTGTACTGCTACCCGTGATACGATAAAACTTCTCCATCGTAATCTTTAATTGACCAACGCCTTCGGGTTCGCCCTTCAAGAAGCGCTCTAAGTCAATCAAACTCTGAACCGTTCCTTTTCCGTATGTTTGTTCACCGATAATCAAACCACGTTTGTAATCCTGAATCGCCCCAGCAAAGATTTCAGAAGCCGAAGCCGAGAAACGATTCACCAGTACAGACATTGGTCCATCATAGGTAACGGAAGCATCTCGGTCATATTCTGCCGAAATTTCACCATCTGATTGTTTCCGTTGAACCACAGGACCTTGGGTGATAAACAAACCCGTCAAACTTACTGCCTCGGTCAAAGAGCCTCCACCATTATTACGTAAATCAACAATTACACCATCCACTTTATCCGCTTTGAGTTCAGTCAAATAACGTTTTACGTCGGCAGTTGTGCTTTTGAAACCTTGTTCACCAGTTCTTGCTCCTTCAAAATCACGGTAGAAAAGTGGAATCGTAATCAACCCGTATTTATAATTTTTTCCATCACGACTGAAATTGATAATTTCTTTTTTGGCGGTTCCCTCTTCCAATTTAATTTTCTCACGAACGATGCGAACTTCCTTCGGAATTGAACCAGTCGGGGCATCAATCGACAAAATTTTCAAGCGAACTATCGTGCCTTTAGGTCCTTTAATTAACTTAACGGCATCATCCGTAAACCAACCTACAATATCTTGATATGGTTTATCATCGCCTTGGGCAACGGCAGTAATTCTATCTTTTGCCGTCAGCTGATGACTTTTGTAAGCGGGTCCCCCCACAATTAAATCCACAATTTGAACGTAATCACCTTCATTTCTCAAAGTTGCCCCAATTCCTTCCAACGACTGCGACATTTCTTGATTGAAAGTAGAGGCAGTTTTTGGAATAAAATAGGTTGTATGCGGATCTACACTTTCCGTAAAAGCATTCATGAATTGTTGGAAAACATCCTCACTTTTCGTTTTGTCAAAATACTTTTCAGTACGCTTATATCTTTCTTTCAAATCCTTAACGGCTGATGAATCTGCCTTGCCACTAATTTTCCAATCCAATAAGGTACTTTTTACCGCCCTTCTCCAGATATCATCCAAATCATTTGAAGTTTTTACCCAAGTAGCTTTCTCACGATCGGGTGTATAAGTTTCATCCACTTTAAAATCCATGGGTTTATTCAACAGCGACGTTACAAACGTAAAACGTTCCTTAGCTCTTTTGCGGTAAACATTATAGATTTGATAAGCTGCTGATAAGTCGCCACCCTTCAATTGGTCATCCAATTCGTATCTGAATTTTTCAAAACTCGTAATATCATCGGCAGTAAAATTCATTTTATTGAAGTCCAATTCTTTAATATACGAATCCAATATCTTAGATGACAAAGAGTCATTTAAAGGTACTTTGCGATAATGATAGTTACTCAAAATCTCTGAAACCATGTTTTCTACTTTTTTCTGAGTAGCGGTAGGTTGCAAATCATCCGCCGCATATTTGTAGGCAACAGTTGTATGACTTTGGGCAGTTGGTGAATAAGATTTCAAGCCAAAAAACGCCAAAAGCGAAATTGGCAGAATCAAAAGCAGGTATTTTGTCATATTATTTTTCATTTTTCAATTCCTAACAATTCAACTTCAAAGACTAAGGCAGAATATGGTTTAATGGTCGGTCCACTACCACGACTTCCATACGCTAAATTTTGTGGGATAAATAATTTCCATTTTGAGCCAACTGGCATTAATTGTAACGCTTCAATCCATCCTGGTATTACACCCGTAACGGGAAAAGTAATTGGTTCACCTCTTTGTACCGAACTGTCAAAGACCGTTCCATCAATCAATGTTCCGTGATAATGCGTTTTCACTTTATCCGTTGAAGCAGGTTTTGAACCATCGCCCGCTTTCATTATTTGATACTGTAATCCACTTGCTAACGTAACAATACCATCTTTCTTTTTGTTTTCTTCTAAAAACTTTTCACCCGATATCCTGTTAGGTTCAAAAGCTTTTGCTTGTTCACGTTGCATATACTTCTGCACCAACTGATTCGCCATCATATCATTGAAAGGAGTCTTGTCACCTTTCATAACTTCATTGAAGCCTTTTTGGAGTAACTCCGCATTGATTTCAATATTCTGAGTCTTAAAATTCTGTGCCACCAAAATTCCCAAACCGTAACTGGCTGAGTCTTTGAGGGTTGTTAAGGCAGTTGGAGTTCCAGATTGGGCGGAAGGCGTGGTAATAACCTCCGCATTACGAGTAACCACCTTTGATTTATTAGTGGAACGATAATTTTTCTTGTTTTGTGCGTTTACAAAGAAAGGAGTGAGGGCAATGCCTGTGCAAAGTAAAAGATTTTTTAATTTCATGATTAATACTGAATGAAAAATGTGATTTTGCAATGTGTCCATTGCAAGGTTAAAATGCTAAAATTACTTATTTTTAAAGATAACAACGAATTTTGAGCTTACAAAATTATTATCCATTATCAATGTGTACTTTATGATAAAAAATAAATCTTTTTGATTAATTTCGAGGCAATATTTTAACATTTTTTATGAGTAAACTATCTTTTCTTTCATACAAAACTCAGGTACTTATCATAGCTTTATCTCTATGGAACGCACATTTTGTTATATTATCTCAGAACAAAATTCACCTCAAAGACCTTGAAAATAATGCTTATAAACCAATCAAAAATGCTGTAAATGTGCTTGTTTTTCTTGATACGGAATGTCCAATTAGTCAGCAATATGTACGTGAGTTGGAGACTTTAAGATTAGCATTTAGTCAAGAAAATATCCATTTTTGTGCAATTTTCCCAACAAAAGGCGTAACGAAGCATGATGTTGTTGTTTTTCAAAAAAAATACAATTTTTTGTATGAGTGCATTATTGATTATGATAAGAAATTAACAATAAGATTGAATGCTAAAACAACTCCCGAAGTTTTTATAGTGAATGATAAGAATAAAATTTTCTATCAGGGAGCAATTGATAATCTATATTATGATTTAGGAAAAAAACGTCTCAAAGCAAGCATTTTTTACCTCAAAAATGCTTTAAATAATATTATTGAACATCAACCAATAACCATTAAATCAATACAAGCCGTTGGCTGCGACATAGAAAGATGAACGGATTTTTTTTGAATAGCAGCACAATTAAAAGTTATTCGTTTTTGATAGTAATACTTTACACCAATCTTATCAATGGGCAAAGCATTACTTTCAATGAACACATCGCCCCAATTATTCATCAAAACTGTACCCCATGTCATCGCCCTAACGAAGTTGGACCGTTCAGTTTAATTACTTATCAAGACGTTTCAAAGCGGGGAAAATTTATCCAAAAAGTTACTGCCAATAGGTATATGCCTCCGTGGAGAGCTGACCACGAATTTGGTGAATTTAAAAACGTTAGAAGATTAACGGTTGGACAAATTGCCCTAATTCGGCTGTGGGTAGAAAACGGAATGCCCGAAGGAGATAAAAGTGATTTTAAAATGCCTGACCTCAGTACAGATAGTCGATTTTCAAGAAAACCAGATTTGACGTTATCTTTCAAAAATGCGTTTTCCATTTCCAGTGATTTGAAGGAAGATTATATTCTTTTTTCCATGCCTACCAATCTCCCCAATGATACTTTTATTAAAGAAATTGAATTTAAACCTGGAAACAAGAAATTGGTACATCATGCCCGAATCTCAGTGGATACCACACAAATCATGCGGATTGTCGATGCAAAATCCATTGACGATACTACTATTCGAGAATACGGTAAAATACGTATGAAGGAAGAATATTGGTCGGGGTGGGTTCCTAACAATAATTCTATCAAATATCCCGATGGTTTTGCCAAACGATTACAAGCAAATAGTGATTTGTTGGTCAACCTTCATTACGCTCCAAATGTTCTGAAAAATGAAACTGATAGTTCGATTGTTAATCTCTATTTTAGCAAGGAACCCGTGGTGAAGGAAGTACAAACATTTGTTCTCCAAGAAAGTGATGTAACTAATCAACCTTTTGAAATTGCGGCTGACACGGTGATTACTTTTTACGCAAAATCGCCTGAATTACCTTTTCCCATCTATTTATTATCGGTATTACCCCATCAACATTTTTTAGGAAAAAGTCTAAGGAGTTTTGCTATAACGCCTGGCGGAGATATGATTCCTTTGATAAAAATATCAAAATGGGATTTTAACTGGCAAATGACTTATGAGTATAAAGAGCCACTTTTAATTCCAATGGGTTCAATCATTTTTGCCGAAGCCACTTATGATAATACCAAAAATAATCCTGAAAATAGATTTAGTCCTCCTCAAAAAATCACTAAGGGTTGGAATTCAACTGCGGAAATGTTGAACATTATTTTTCAATATGTAAGATAAAAAAAGGCTGTAACAAATTTTTGCTACAGCCTTTTTTAACTAATGAATAACAAATATCATTCTGCTTTAAAAGTTAATTGACAGTTTGAATTTGCTTCTGATACCGAAGTAATATCACCGCAAACGGAATCTTGATTCCAAGATTTAAATACTTTTCCATCCGTTGTGTATAATCTCCAAGAAACGATGAAGTTATCAGTAGCACCGTCAAACCATTGCCCAGTTGGGCGTTTGTGGTCTGGATTCTCAAATACTTTAACTGCATTCACCTTGTTATATTTTACCGTAGCATCCTTGAACAAATTATAAACTTGCAAGGGCGTTATACTGAACGAGTTCCATTGGCGATTAGCCGCAACCGTTGATAAAGTCTGTATCAACTTAGGAGAACCACCACCTAAATTTGCGGTTTTAGGGTTTCCATCGGGGTCGTTGTAATTTTCAGTCATATTAACGTAAATCTCAATTTTGTTTACGGTTAATTTATTATCCAAAGATACCCACCGTAGTTTAAAATCAATTTTTGCTTTATCCTGATCTTTCGTTGGAAAGTTCTTAGCATAATCAGATTCATACTTTTGAGGGCGAAAATTGACTCTTCCATCAAAAGGAATTCCGTCAAAAACGCCAAAACCGTTAACGGCAGAATCCCATTTTGGCACAGGATTTAAGCTCTCATCTCTACACGAGTATATCGTTGCGAATAAGCCTGCTAAAAATATATATGTTATTAATCTTTTCATTGTATTGATAATTATAATGTTTAAGATATTTATTCATTAAAATATAATGAATAAACTCGCTATTTTGTGATTAGAATTCCCACTTCAATTTAACTTTATCCCAGAAAATTGGATCACGGTCAAAAATGATGTTTGTAACTTTTTCTGCCGCATTCGGGTTCAAGTTGCCCTCTTGTGAAGGATAAGGAAAACGTAAAGCAAATTGACGAGAGGGTTTCAAAATTGGGTTAGCAATAGCAGTTGGATAACCTGTTCTACGTAATCCATTCCATGTTTCAGTTCCTTGCCCCCAACGACAAAACCATGCTTGCTTCATTACCACGTTCAGTTTAGCAGCATTACTTGGTGCAGCGTCATACTGTGCTAACCATGTGTTTACATAAGCTGTAATATCAGCCGCAGCAGGTGCTTTTGCATTATTAGGATCAACCGATAAACCTAAATTCACAACTCTCGAAATATGCTCACGCATGGCAGCTTCAAAAATTGCTTTTGCATCACCGACTAAACCACCATCTAAAATTGCCTCAATTTGATAAAATTTAATGTCATTGCTGGTAATTAAAGGCGTAATACCATTTCCACCTTTCGTGCCACCAGTAAGTGCTTTTGGAGCAATTTCTCTACCCGAATATAAGCCTCCAGCTGGGTAACAACCTGGTGCTGTACGTAACGCACCGTCTTGTGGAATACCCGTATTATCACCACGGTCACGACCAAAGAAACCTGCGATGTAAGATAAATCCGAAGCGGTAACAGCTCCGAATACTCTCTTATAATTATTCAAAAAAGTCGCTCTCAATGGCAAATACGTTCCACCGTAAGGAATTGTACCTCTATCAGTTGGATTAGAAGGGTCTAAAACTGTCCCTGTTTGACGATAAAAGTAAAATGCTAAACGTGGATCTTTACTCAAAATCATTTCAGACATCATTTGATGCGAAATGTGACTGAAACCATTGTCTCCTAAATAAGCATTTTGAAACCATGGGTGACGACCGTCTGATCCATCAGCATTCAATTGAGAGCCATATTTGAAAGTAAAATCATCCGCTGGGGCAGTAATAAAGCCACCTGCATTAAATGCAGCAGCTAAATCGGCGTTGCCCGTTGCCCGCCCTTTGCGTGAATTCAATAACAAACGTAATTTTACAGATTTTGCTAATTTAACCCACTTTGAAATATTACCCGCATAAATCACGTCATTCTTAACAGTTACGGGACTCGCTTTGGCAAAATTGGCAACGGCTACATCGCAAAGTTTGATTAAATCCTCATAGACATCAGAGTCTTTATCAAATTTTGCGGCAAAATTTGGAGTTGCTGAATTCCCTTTCCAGGCTTCTGTGTAAGGAATATCACCAAATTGATCCACAAAGTTACCCACTGCAAACGCTTTCAGAGTTTGAGCAATTCCTAAGTAATGGGGACTGTTAATGCTTTGTGTTGCTTTAATTATTTCCTCAATATTTTGAGTGCTTTGATAAAAAAAGTTCCACGTACCATTATAACTACTGTTATTTAAGTTAAAATCTGTTGCTGAATTTATCTGACCTACGAAACCAGAAGCATTGAATAGGTCAACACTACCGATTGCAGCACTCTCAGCGGTTGGTAGTAATAATAAAGTTGATGCTTCGGTCGGATTGTTTGGATCTTTATTTATGTCAAGTTCCGTAATACTACACGAACTTATTGATAAAAACAGAGTCGAACCCAAAACAATGTTTATTAGTGTTCTATATGTATGTTTCATTTATATTCTTATTTTAAATTTATAAAAACTATCGTTTGTAAACCAAAGCAATAATCTTAAAAAGTGGCAGTTAAGTTAAGTCCAAAACGACGAGTTGATGGTGCTGAACCCAAGTCGAAACCTTGAACGTTTGAATCTGGAAAGTTTGATAATACTTCTGGGTCAAAGTTCAAGCCTGTCAACATATTTGGAGCAAAGAACCAAAGATTACGTCCCGAGGCTGATAGTCTCAACGAACCTAAGAATTTAACGTTCTTCTGTAAAAATGCCTTTGGGACGCTATAGCCTAATGTAACTTCACGCAAACGAATCGTTGTAACATCATAAACGTTAGTTTCATCCGCACCATAAGCACCAAAACCGTTAGTGAAATGATACTGAAAAGCGGTCATACCAGTAGTATTCTGAATTGTTTTGCCCTCACCATCTAATATGGCTTTGTAGGTTTGTGGGTCACCATAAACACCAGGAATTACTCTCAAACCTTCACGGTCTTCACTGTACTTCAACTGACCACGTAAGATAAGTGATGCAGCAGTTACTGAGAACATTTTACCACCTTTACGATAATCCATCAACGCCGAAAGCGTAAATCCTTTGTAAGTAAAAGTGTTCGTCCAACCTAATGTAAAATCGGGAGCTGGATTTCCGATTAAAGTAGATTGGGCAGTTGTGAATGGATGTCCAGAAGATTCATTAATTAATAAATTTCCTTTATCATCACGAGCATTCACACTTCCGAAAATCATACCGAAAGGTTCGCCCACACGGTGAATAGTACCTAAATTTGAACCACCTAAACCACCGATGAAGATTTCACCAGCTGCTCCTGCATCAATAACTTTTGAACGCAGACGAGTAAAGGCAGCGAACGAAGTCCAAGTGAATCCGCTTTTAGTTTTAATCGGAACAAGCGTTAAGCCTAATTCAATACCGTTGTTGTTGATTTTACCAGCATTAATATTTTTGAAAGCAAAGCCTGATGATGATGGCACTCGGGTTTGAACAATCAAATCGGTTGAATTTCTATCAAAATAAGCTAAATCAATTCCAATTCTGTTATTTAAAAACTGTAATTCCGTTCCGACCTCAATCTCTGCCGTAAATTCTGGCTTCAAATCGGGATTATTTAAAAAAGAAGATACCGAAGCAGTTGCCGTTGCATTATCTTGGAAATATTGGGTTCCTAAAGAGTAAGTATTATTCACTTGATAAGGAGCAGCATCTTTTCCTACCACAGCGTAGTTTGCTCTAATCTTACCAAAGCTTAAAATATTTTTTGGTAAATTGAAAGCGTCAGTAAATACTAATGACCCACTAACGGCGGGGTACAAATAGCTATTATTGGCAGTTGGCAAAGTAGATGAATGGTCATTACGAACACTGGCAGTCAAGAAAGCATAGTTATTATAAGAAAAAGTCGCTTCTCCAAATATACCATATATCCTACGCAATGAGCTATATTGAAAGGCAGCTTGTTTTTTTGTACCATTCAATGTTAAGAAATTTGGGTCAATAACATCTTGTCCAGTTGTACTTACACGGCTAAACTCACGCTGGTTAGCATTCAATCCCACTAAAAATTTAAACCCGACTTTTTCGCTAAAATCTTTATTGATAGAAGCTAAGAATGTGTAATCAATTTCAGTATTAACTAAGCCAATTTTAGAAACTGACCCCAAGGGGATTGCACTTCCGCCCGGACGAACAACGCTGGTACGAGTTTCAGAGTAGGTATTTACTCCCCCTTTCACCAGCAAATTCAACCATGAAGTAACGTCATAGCTTAATGCCATGTTACCAAAAACACGATTAACATCACTGTTGTAAAGGTTGTATTTGGCAACCCGTAAGGGGTTATCTAAATTTCTGTAAAATACGTTTGTTCCATCAACTGGATTTTCAAAAGGATAAGCATTCAAATTGAAGTTACGTGGTAAATAAAATAAACGGTCATAAATTGAACCCGATGAACCACTGCCATAATCCGTAAAATATGAAGCACCTGATTGTGGGCTTTGTTGAGTAGTATTGACAAAGTTTACGTTACCGCTCAGAAGTAATCCATTCGTTAAATTAGCATTTCCACCAAAATTCAAACTGGTTCTTGCAGATTGCGAATTTGGAATGATACCTTCATTAACTGTTTTTGAAACACCAGCATTCAATGAAGTTTTGTTTCCTGTTGAAGAGATACTAATTCCATTTTCAATTACCCTACCTTGTTTAAAGAAACCGCCGATAATATCATAAGGTTGCAATGGAACTCCAATTGCTTTCCCATTAGCATCTAACAACTCAGGGAAAACTCCTTTATAACGAGCAGCACCATAAGCAACGCCCACTAATGGATGAGGAACTGTCCCTTCTGGATAACCATCAACAATAGTCTTTGAGTAGCGGTTGAAACCTAAAGCACTGTTAATTCTATCTACCTCCGAAGGGAATACTGTTCCCCAGTTTCCAATAAATCCACCGTTGTAATTTTGGTTTGAACCTTGTGTGTAAGTGTTCTGATAATCTGGAATGGTTGAAATATTTTCAACTGACATGGAAGAGTTAACCGTTACTTCAATTCCTTTTTTAGCAGTTTTACTTCCTGATTTTGTAGTAATTACAATTACACCATTTGAAGCACGTGAACCATAAAGTGCGGCAGCTGCAGCACCTTTCAATACTGTCATTGACTCAACGTTGTTTGGGTCAATATCATAGGCACGATTCGAAGTTACAGTATTCGAAGAGTAACCGTCAACGGCATTTACAGAGTTATCAAATGGAATACCATCCACAATAAATAGTGGCTGATTGTTTCCCGTAAATGAGTTGTTACCACGTATTGTGATTTTTGTTCCCTGTCCCGGAGCTCCACCACCTGCGATGATGTTCACCCCTGGAACTTTACCGTTTAATGAACGCAAAACGTCTGGTTCAGAACGTTGAGCCAAAGCATCACCTTTAACATTCGAAACAGCATATCCTAAAGCCTTCTTATCACGTTGAATACCGATGGCAGTTACCACAACTTCTGTCAATTGCTTGGTGTCAGTACCTAAATTAACGTTGATTGAAGTTTTGTTCCCAATTTCTACATCTTGCGATGTCATTCCAACAAATGAATAAGTAAGTTTTGTATCTGTGGGTGATACAGATAATGAATAATTTCCTGTGGCGTCAGTAGTAGCTCCTTTCGTTGAACCCTTTACTTGGACTGATACACCTGGAAGACCCGAGCCATCCTCGGCTGAGGTTACTTTTCCCGTTATTTTTCTATCTTGTGCAAAAGAATTTACACAAAAACTAAAAACGATAAGAAAAGTCATGAGTAGTTGTTTCTTCATGTACTTTTTAGTTTGATTAAAAATTTGTTTTATGTTAATTAAGATTAATACGTAAAAATAACAAATTTGGCATTATGAAACAAAGCAAAAATCAAAATAAAATTTGGTTTAGTCTCAAAATATGTCTAACTCATAGACATTTTTACTCATTTCATAGTATTTTGTTTCGAATATGATAAATTATAAATTGTCGGGAAACGCATTTTTTTTCAAATAAAAAAAGCGAGCCACGTTTAGCTCGCCTTTGTTGAAATCTAAAAAAGAATTAATATCCTTCGTTTTGTACCATATTTTTATTAGCATCAGTCTCCCGCAAAGGAATTGGGAAAATTAATTTTGGCGAATTAAAAGCATAAGTCTGCGTTGAATTACCCGATTTTTTGGTAATCGTTTGTTTATTACGCTTTACGTCATGAATCCAATGTCCTTCAAAAGCTAATTCAAATCTTCTTTCCTTCAAGATTGAAGGCAAATCAACGGCTGTATATAATTTTGCTTTTGCTCTGGCACGAACTCGATTTATATCTAATAAAGGAGTTGCTCCAAGGGGTGTTCCTCCAACTCGAAAATTTGCCTCAGCACGGGTCAAATACATTTCGGATAAACGAATCAAAGGGATGTTACAAATTCTTCTCGACCACTTTGCGGTAAATATATCACCCGACACGTAAAAGAAAAGACCTCGATTGTCCGAAGCATCGTAAGAATTAAGGTGCTGGTCGTTGATGACAATATCGCCTCGCCCTTGTTGGGAAGCTGATGCGAAGAAAGTATTTAATGAATTGACAACGTCTTGCTCTGTACCTTGCGTAGCAAAAATATCTTCCGT
>JBBRMR010000054.1:0-35910 GCA_038230735.1 Cytophagales bacterium | reverse complement strand
GGGCGAGGAAGTGAAATTTGCTACTAAAGTTTACTGGACACAGTTTAATGTTACAGATTATAAAACTTATAATTTCCCCAAACTCACCGATTTTAAGCTCGAGTTAGCCGCCGACCATACTTATTGGCTCAATGTGGACGGTATTCACGAACCCAAAGTTATTGAAACTATTGGTAAAATATTCGATTTGCATCCCTTAGTAATGGAAGACATTTTGAATACGCAACAGAAGCCCAAGTTTGAATATTACGATGAAGAACAACTATTTATCACCTTCAAAATGATTGAGTTTAACCCCTATACTCGTGAAATTGAAGTAGAACATTTAAGTTTTATTTTGGGTGAAAATTTTGTCATTTCTTTTCAAGAAGAGCGTTCAAGGGAAATTTTTGACCCGATTTTGCAAAGAATAAAAGCCTCAGCGGGGAAGACTCGTAAAAACGGAGCGGATTATTTACTCTATTCTCTCTTGGATTTAGTGGTTGATAATTATTTCGTAGTCTTGGAACAAATCTCCGAAAATATGGAGCGTTTGGAAGAAGACATCATCAAAACTGCCAAGCAAAAATCAATGACCGAACTTTACGGCATCAAGCGGGAATTGACACTGCTTAGAAAAGTAGTTTTCCCACTCCGTGAAATGCTTTTGAATCTTATTCGTGAAGAAGCCCCACTCATTACACCCAACACTGCTCTTTACCTGCGTGATGTTCAAGACCACGTTACGCAAGTTTTGGAAACGATTGATTCTTACCGAGAATTGGTTGCTTCGTTGATGGATTTATATCTCTCGCAAGCCAGCACCCGAATGAACAATGTGATGAAAGTTCTGACGGGAATCTCCGTAATCTTTATGCCACTAACTTTTGTGGCAGGAATATACGGCATGAATTTCGACAATATGCCCGAACTTCATTGGCGATATGGGTATTATTACGTTTGGGCGTTCATCATCATGACGGTAATTGGAATGTTAATTTATTTTAGAAAAAAAGACTGGTTATGATATTTTACGAAAGGCTTCGGATTAGGTATCTCCTTCAAACAAAGCCTTCCATTTTTAGAGATAATTTTGAACTTCAAGCATTAGTTTCACCATTGTTTTACAAAATACTTTTTTGTAATAAATACCTTATATTTCAAACCTATTTTCCCAATAAAATCAGTCTTTTCAAAAAAAGAAGGACATTTATAAACCTTATTTCTCAAATATTACATTTTTACTTTTTATTTCTCATAAAAATTAACTTTTTCCTTGAAATAATGCTAAAAAAAGTTTTGTGATTTATGAAAATACTTTTTTTGACAAAGCTCGTTTATAAAATAAGTCATTTATTCAAAAAAAATGCAGAAATACAAAAAACAAGCTTTAATTTAAAAACTTTATCTTTAAAAAGTTCATTTCAACGCTCTATTAGCCTTATTTTCCAAATTCCCAAAATTTCCCCTCTAAGTATAACTACTTGATTATTAGCAACTTTTGCACGATTTTTACGTATTAATTATGTGAGAAGCATAATTCTTTCTGAAACAGAAGCAAAAGCCATAAAATCATAATGTTACATAATCTCAATTCAATATTTTTAATTTCTGGTAAACATGGCGTTTACACAGGAGTTCCACCAACGGTGATGGCGGCTTTTACAGTAGTGGCTGCGGCACTTATTGTATTAGGAATATATCTAAGCCAAAAACGCCGTGAATGGTATCGCCATTCATTAATGACACAGGGAGAAATTGTGGAAATAAGTCGCCGTTATGACCGTAGCGACCGACGTGGACAGCATCCCATGTTTTTTCCAGTGGTTTCATTTTTAGTAAATGGCAGACAATTCAAAATCGAATCAGACAAAGGAATGCCCGTTTTGAGCGAAGTAGGTCAGAAAATGCCAGTGCGTTACAACCCAGAAAATCCTTATGATTCAGCCTTGGGCGATAGTAACGTGCCAGGAATCAAACCATCGGTATTTTATTTTATGGGTGCGGGATTATTGGCAGCCAGTATTTTATTGATGTTTTAAAAAATATATAGATTTCACAAACAACAAAAAAGCGTAGAATTGCTCTACGCTTTTTTGTTGCAATGTATTGCAATTTTACAGTATTTCGACTCTTTTATTTCTGAACGGTTTTAAAATCTCATCCGTAGGATTTAAGCCTGTAATTAAGTAGTCCAAATCTGTAAAATTACATACTTTATAGTTTTCTTGTCGGTTAATTTTTTCTTCCAATACACACGTTACTGTTTTACGTGAAATCTCCATCATTTTCTGTTTTAAAATAGATTCTTCGTAGTGCCGAATTGCCAAACCAGACTCCATACTGATGCTGTTTATACCCATAAAATATATATCAGCCTGAATGTGTTCCAAGTCCTGAATGGTCTTACTACCAATCGTTATCTGGTATCTTTTATAGAATGAACCACCCAACAAAATTACTTCAGCTTTGGGGTGTTCGCCAAGTGCCATTGCTAAATGTGGATTGTTAGTAACTATGGTAACTTCCAGATTCTTAGGAATTTGCTCCGCAATATAAAAATTTGTCGTACCGCCATCCATTAATATGATTTTATTATTTTCAATCAATCTTAATGCTTTTTTTGCAATCGCTACAAATTCAGTATTAACAATACCAAGTCCACGACTTGTTTTCATCGAAAGGTAAGAATTGGCAATTGCCCCACCGTGTACTTTCTTTAATAATCCTTTATCTTCCAACTCAATAATATCCCTTCTGACGCTGTCATAAGAAACACTCAAAATATGCCCTAAATCTACTAAAGTAACTTTTTTATCGGTTCCCAATTTTTCTAAAATAACTTGTTGTCTTTCTTCTTTGAGCATAGCGAATGAATTTGGTAAGGTTATGGGTTTTATTGCAAATATTTGCAATATTATTTGCAAAATACAAAAAAGATTGCATAAATTTGTATCAGAACTATTAACCATTTTTATAGTTATTAAATAAAGAGTAGAAATTTGGTTTTTATAAGCGTAAAAACTGAGTTTTAAAATTTGTGTTTTGAAAGGTTTTCATTGAAAGGGTATGAACTTTGTGGTTTGTACTCTTTTTTGTTTATTCAAAATTACGAAAATACTCATACACTTTTCCTTCCTAAATTCTGCTTTTTTAGAAATTCACCTAAACAGTTTATACAACTAATTATTTCCATTTCTCATTCCTTAATTATTCCGTATTTATCTTTGTGTAGATAAATTTTAAAAAAATGGAATACAGAATAGAAAAAGATACGATGGGTAAGGTGGATGTGCCTGCCAACGTTTATTGGGGAGCTCAGACTCAACGCTCAATCATGAATTTCCCAATTGCCCAAGACATCAATAAGATGCCGAAGGAGATTATTAAAGCCTTTGCTTATTTGAAAAAAGCGGCTGCCATTACCAATTTCGAGGCTGGTATTTTGGCGGAGGACAAAATGAATCTCATCAGCGATGTGTGCGATGAAATTTTGGCAGGAAAATTAGATGACCAATTTCCTTTGGTAGTGTGGCAAACGGGTTCGGGAACACAGTCGAACATGAACTGTAATGAAGTAATTGCTTATCGAGCTCATGTACTACAAGGTGGTAGTTTGATGGACGAAAGTAAATACGTTCATCCAAATGATGATGTCAACAAATCACAATCATCGAATGATACCTTTCCAACGGCAATGCACATTGCTGCCTACAAGATTTTGATGGAGGTAACTATTCCTGGTCTTACAAAATTGAGAAATACCTTAGACTCTAAGGCGAAGCAATTTAAGGATGTCGTGAAAATTGGACGTACCCACTTCATGGATGCAACGCCCCTTACGCTCGGACAAGAGTTTTCGGGTTACGTTTCTCAGCTCGACCATGGGTTACGTGCCATCAATAATACCCTTGCTCACCTTTCAGAATTGGCATTGGGTGGCACGGCAGTTGGCACGGGAATTAATACTCCAAAAGGCTATTCAGAGAACGTAGCGAAGCATATTGCTACTTTGACGGGTATTACTTTTATCACTGCCGAAAATAAATTTGAGGCTTTGGCGGCTCACGATGCTATCGTTGAGACTCACGGAGCTTTGAAAACGGTAGCGGTAAGTATGATGAAAATTGGAAATGATATCAGAATGTTGTCATCAGGTCCACGTTCGGGCATTGGTGAAATTCATATTCCTGACAATGAGCCAGGGTCATCAATTATGCCAGGCAAAGTGAACCCAACGCAATGTGAAGCTATGACGATGGTATCGGCACAGGTAATGGGGAATGACGTTGCGATAAGTATTGGCGGTTCAATGGGGCATTTTGAACTCAACGTTTTCAAACCCATGATGGCGTATAATTTCTTACATTCTGCCCGTTTAATTGGTGATGTTTGTGTGGCATTTAATGATAAATGTGCCGAGGGAATTATGCCATTGCACGAAAATATTAAAAAACACGTCAATAATTCATTGATGTTAGTAACGGCTTTGAATACGAAGATTGGCTATTATAAATCCGCCGAAATCGCTCAAACGGCTCATAAAAATGGCTCTACTTTGAAAGAAACAGCCATCGCCTTGGGTTATGTAACGGCAGAAGAATTTGACGAATGGGTGAAACCAGAGGAAATGGTTGGGGAAATAAATGTGTAAAAGATATAGATTGTAAGTGCTTGTCATTGCGAACGTTGTGAAGTAAATTTTAAGATTGATGATAATGATTTCAAACTCCTTTTTATCAATCGTACAGATGGCTTCACTACGCTTGCAATGACATTTTTTTGCCTATATTATTCAACCATTTACTGAATATTTCACCTCAAACTTAATAAACAGCCTCTTTGGTCGTTATCTTGAAAAACACATTTTAAATCTTTACGACATGAAAAAACAAATGTTTATCCTCTTGGCTATTTTATTAATGGGAAAATTGAATGATAGTCAAGCCCAATTTACGCTCGGAATTAGAGGAGGCGTTAATTTCTCTCAACTCAAAACTGATTCTCAACAATCCGTAGGCGTTAATATTAAACAAAGTTTAGATACTAAAACGGGTTATGTTGGTGGCGTTTATGCTCGCTTTGGCACGAAGTTTTTTGTTCAACCCGAATTGATTTTTTCGGCAAAGGGAGGTAGTATTAATGTGTTACCGCAAAATGGTACTACTACCCAAACGGTTGCCATTGAATACAATAACCTTGATGTTCCTCTATTGATTGGTTTCAAATTTGGACCGCTTAGGCTAAATGCGGGACCAGTGGCGTCCTTTAAAATATCGGATAAAGGTTTGAATGATGAGCTCAAAAAATATTCCAGTAATGTAGGAGAGTCCTTCAAAAATGCTTCATACGGTTATCAGGCAGGGGCGGGAGTTGATATAGGGTCATTCTGTCTTGATTTACGTTACGAAGGCAGTTTGTCCGATATTTCGAGCGGTGATTTTAAGGATAATCTCATGAATAAAGTCAATTTCTCGCAAAGAGGTAATCTTTGGCAGGTTACTTTGGGTTTGAAATTGTTTTAGTAAAAAGGTATAAAAGGAGAAAGGGAGACAGAATTTTGGAATATTAGTTCCTATATTCTATCTCCCTTTCTCCTTTTATTATCTCGTATCCTAACTATGTATCGCTCGATTTTCAGTAGCCGCTAAACAGGCTTCTTTCATCGCTTCCGTATAAGTTGGATGGGCGTGCGACATCCGAGCAACGTCCTCGGCACTGGCACGGTATTCCATCGCTACAACTGCCTCCGCAATCATATCTGCGGCTCTTGCACCAATGATGTGTACGCCCAAGATTTCGTCCGTAATTTTATCGGCTAACACTTTCACCAAACCATCCGTATCCATCGAAGCCGTGGCTCGTCCTAATGCCTTGAAAGGGAATGAACCCATTTTATAAGCAATTCCAGCAGTTTTTAATTCCTCTTCGGTTTTCCCTACTGATGCTACTTCGGGCCAGGTATAAACTACCCCTGGAATCAGATTATAGTTGATATGAGGCTTTTGTCCCGCAATAACTTCCGCCACAAAAACGCCTTCCTCTTCTGCCTTGTGAGCCAACATTGCCCCACGAATTACGTCTCCGATGGCGTATATATTGGGTACGTTTGTCTGTAAAGTATGCTCATCCACCACAATCCTTCCCCTATCCATTGCCACGCCAACGGCTTCTATATTCAAGCCTTCGGTAAATGGACGGCGACCGATACAAACCAATACATAATCACCCGTAAAGGTAACCGTTTCGTCCTTTGAATTCGTTGCCGTAACCGTTACATCATCACCATTATTGACAACATTGTTAACTTTATGACTAAAATAAAAATCAACGCCCAACTTCTTGATTGACTTCTGCAACTCCTTTCCCATCGTTTTATCCATCGTTGGAATCATCGAATCGGCAAACTCTACAAAGCTCACTTTTGCTCCCAAACGAGCATAAACTGAACCTAATTCTGCCCCAATTACTCCCGCACCAATCACAATCATGTGCTTGGGAATTTCTTTTAAATTTAAGGCTTCGGTTGAAGTAATTACTCGTTTTTTATCAACGGGCATAAAAGGCAGAACGGTTGGTTTTGAACCCGTTGAAATGATAATATTCGTGGCAGTTAAATCTTCCGAAGAACCATCTTCTTTCGTTAATTTTACGGTATTTTTATCAACAAAAGAACCCAAACCGTTGTAAGTAGTGATTTTGTTTTTTTTCATTAAATAGTTAATACCATCATTCATTTTTTTGACCACACCCGACTTTCGACCAATCATTTGCTCCATATTCATCACGGGAGCGGGAATCTCAATTCCATGTTCCGCAAAAGTGTGGGCGGCATTGTAAAAATGTTCGGAAGAGTCTAAAAGTGCCTTTGAAGGAATACAGCCTACATTTAGGCAAGTTCCGCCCAAGGCATTATATTTTTCGATAAGGGCGGTTTTCATGCCCAATTGAGCTGAACGAATGGCGGCAACATACCCACCAGGTCCTGAACCGATTACTATTACGTCGTATTGCATTGTTATTTATTTTCGATTTTATTCTTTTGGTCTTTTAAAAACTACAACAATTTGATGTTTATACTTATCTGTGAAAAGAACTGGTTCAGCATTTGTAAATGCAGAAAGTACCTCCCAACCATCAATAGCATATTTATTTAAAAACTCATCAAAATATTTAGTTTTGAAATCTTTATCTTTCCAAGATTCAATTTCTGGTTTATAAATAAGACTTTTATATTCGTAGAGCATTTCGTTGAAAGCAATTTTAATTTCTGTTTACTATATCATTCTCGCCATCGCCATCAATATCAAATCCAATTCTACGAAATTCACTTTGGGATTGCAGCGTTCCTATTTTCTTAAAAATAAACGAAACTTGAATCGTAGAACCTTCTACACTGATGGAAGTAGTATTGACCAATTCCCAGCCCTCAGCCCCAAATTTTGCCAGCATATCATTCACTATTTTTGCATCAAGTCCATATTTTCTATTGCCGTCAGCATCAAAAACTGTCGGCTTAACATCTGCCAAAACAGTTAAATAATCCCATTTGATTAGATTCATTTTTTAATAGTTTGGATTAAGATATGGTTAGTTTAGATTTAATGAAGTCAATACAGATTTTATTATTTTGGAAGAAATCAATTCCTAAAACGCCGTCATATTCACTCAAAATGCCATATCCAAGGAAATCATAACTACATATTTCAAAGTTACTTTTCTTTATTCCTAAACTTTCTAATGATTTTGTTTTAAAAATATAAGCATTAGCCACTCCTTTAGCCGTTTCAACTTTCACTTCTCCTTTTCTTTGGGTAAACTCATAATAATTGACAAGCAATGTGGTTAAATCTATAACTGTATTTGATGCTCCAGTATCGACCATAAGTCAAATTTTACAGCCATCCAAAAAGGCATTGACAATAATCACATTATAGCTTTCATCAAGCTCAAATGTATATGTTCTCATAACCAAATACGTCTTTTTTTGGGAAATGTTCCTGTATAAAGCATTGTAGCTGTCTCAAATGACTTTCTCCAACTTACCCCTGATGTAGCAATATCTCGTTTATCTGGTGCATGATAAACAACAGTTGCGAAAAGAACTTTCATCTTATCATCATCTGTATACTCTGAATTCCTCCAAAAGAACCCACTCATCGGGAAATAATTTCTTTATTTCCTCAAAACTCAAAATTTGATTTTCCATATTTTGAAGTATTAAGTATCAAGTATTAAGTCCTAAATATAAGAGATTACTCAAACTAATCTTAATACTTAGGACTTAATACATAGTACAAATATCTACACATCCAACAACAAACGAGTTGGGTCTTCGAGCAATTGCTTTACTCTTACTAAAAATGAAACCGATTCTTTTCCGTCGATAATTCTATGGTCGTAAGACAATGCCACATACATGATTGGACGGATAACTATCTGACCATCAACCACTACGGCACGCTCAACGATGTTGTGCATTCCCAAAATAGCCGACTGTGGAGCATTGATAATTGGCGTTGATAACATCGAACCAAATACACCACCATTGGTAATAGTAAATGTTCCACCCGTCATTTCTTCCAAAGTCAATTTATTATCTCTTGCTTTCAAAGCCAAACGCATCACTTCCGATTCGATGCCTGCCAATGATAAAGTTTCAGCATTACGAATTACTGGCACAACCAAACCTTTCGGAGCGGATACTGCAATGGAAACATCACAATAGTTATTGAAAACCATTTCTTCACCGTCGATTGAAGCGTTCACTGCTGGAAATTCTTTGAGAGCAACACAAACGGCTTTCGTGAAGAAGGACATAAATCCTAAGCCCACGCCATGTTTTTCTTTAAATTTATCTTTATATTTTCCACGCAAATCCATAATGGGCTTCATATCTACTTCGTTGAAAGTAGTTAGCATAGCGGTTTCATTTTTCACCGCTACTAATCTACGAGCCACAGTTTTACGCAAGGAAGTCATCTTCTCTCTACGTTGAGAACGAGCTTCGGATTGGATATTGGATGTTGGTGATTGGTGATTAGTTGGCAACGCTGGCTTTGCAGGTTCTGTTACAGGTGCAGGAGTGCTAACTGGTAACTGTTTACTGCTAACTGACAAAGCATCCTCTTTGGTAATACGTCCATCTATGCCCGTACCTTGTACTGCAACAGATTCAATTCCTTTTTCAGATAAAATCTTAGCGGCAGCTGGTGAAGCGTGTCCTGCTGCGTAACTATCTGATTGTGATGGGGTTGCAACTGGAACTGGTTGTTGTGGTGTTGGAGATACTGGCGTTGTAACGGGTTGTGGCGTTGAAGCACCTACTCCAACCGTAATGGTGGCAACTACTGCTCCAATAGCTAAAACTGTACCTTCTTGGGCAACGATATGTAAAGTTCCTGCGGCTTCTGCGGGAAGTTCAAAAGTGGCTTTGTCTGATTCTAATTCACACAAAACTTCATCCATTTTCACCGAATCACCTTCTTTTTTACTCCAAACTGAAACGGTTACTTCCGTAATTGATTCGCCAACGGCAGGAATTTTTATTTCAATAACTTTTTGACTTTCTCCTGCTGGCTTTGGGCTTTCGGCTGGCATCTTCGGGCTTTCAGCTGTCGGCTGTGGGCTTTTGGCTGGTATAGGTGCTACAACTGGTGCAGTTTCAACTGGCTTACTACTTTCTGCCGCTGGCTGACTGCCGACTGCCGACTGCTGATTGCTTGGTTCAATCGTACAAATAACGGCTCCAATGGTTAATGTTTCCCCTTCTTTGGCAACGATTTTCAAGATTCCTTCTGCCTCGGCGGGAAGTTCAAAAGTAGCTTTGTCTGATTCTAATTCACACAAAACTTCATCCATTTTTACCACATCACCATCTTTTTTATTCCATGCAGCGATGGTTACTTCGGTTATTGATTCGCCAACGGGCGGAACTTTCATTTCAATTGCCATATCTCTATTTCGGATTTTTTATTTCGGACTACGGATTTTAACATACCGCAAGATTGTTTTTATTTTAACATTTCATCAATAACAAATTGCCAAATGCCCAATAATTGAGGGAGGTTTCCCAAATTATATCGGTCTTGGTCTATATAAACTACATCGTCTTTCAAATATAAGAAAATCCATTCATAGCCATTTGTACACACACCATATAAGTCTGTATGGGGCAAATTCCTTTTCTGGTTAAAAATTCTTGCTCCTAATAATTGAGCGGCATTTTGAGCTAAGGCTTTGGGATTATCAATATCTCCTTTTTTTGCTTCACAAACATCAATCAGAGGGGCTGTTAATTCAACTGATCCTGGGGATTTTGCAAAAATAAAATCACATTCACCATTAAGTCCCTTTGAACGTTCTGCATCAAGATTTTCACCCGAAAATAATTCTATGAATTCTTTATTTCGATTTCTAATTTCACGTAAAACGGGCAAAACGATTGCTTCTGATACTGCCTTCTCAGTTGTCAAAGGCATATCTTTGGCAAATTCCAACGATGAAATTAAAAAGTCTGTCGGCTCAATAAATTTAATCGGTTCGGTGAATAATTTGGCTGTCTTTTGTGAAATCCCAAACTGTTCTTTCAAATCAGAAAATCGAAAATTCTTGTATGACATATTTTTAATTTGATAGCTGTACTAAGCAAATGCTCTATCCATCAACTCAGCCTGTTCCACATTGTGCACTTTCAAATAACCAGTGGCAGGTGAAGCCGATTTTTTACGGGCAACTAAACCTTCAAACGGTTTCCAACCAAATTCTCTAATTACAAATGACCAATAGCCCATATTCTCAGGTTCTTCTTGAACCCAATAAACTTTTGCCTTTGGATATTTGGCTATTTCAGCGTTTACTTTTGTAGTTGGGAAAGGGTGTAATTGCTCTGCTCGCACAATGGCAATATCCTTACGATTGTCTTTTTCTTGTCTCTCCAATAAATCATAATATACTTTTCCAGTACAAAGCAATACTTTTTTTACTTGCTTGGCATCTACAAAAGTATCACTATAAACCTCTTGAAATGAGCCATCTATGAACTCCGAAATTGGCGACATTACTTTTGGATTACGGAATAATGACTTCGGCGACATCACTACTAACGGCTTTCTGAACTCCCATTTCAATTGACGACGCAAGGCGTGAAAAATATTAGCAGGTGTCGTTAAGTTGGTAACAATAATGTTTTCCTCCGCCGCCAATTGCAAAAATCTTTCTGGGCGAGCATTTGAATGTTCTGGTCCTTGTCCTTCGTAACCGTGTGGCAACAGCATCACTAAACCGTTCATTGTTCCCCATTTGGATTCATGGGAGGCAATAAATTGATCAATCATGGTTTGGGCTCCGTTGGCAAAATCACCAAATTGGGCTTCCCAAATTACCAAAGTGTCGGGGTTTGCCAAGGCATAGCCAAATTCAAAACCCAATACCGCATATTCAGAAAGTAGAGAATTATAAATCTGTAATTTGTCTTGTCCTTCCTCAATATGATTTACTGAAGTATAAGATTCGTTCGTATTCGCATCGTGCAGAACTGCATGACGATGCGAGAAAGTACCTCGTTGTACATCCTGACCAGATACACGCACAGGATTTCCATCCATCAATATTGAACCATACGCCAAAGCCTCAGCAGTTGCCCAGTTCAATGAACCATTTTCAAAAAATGCTTTTCTATCTGAAAGCACCTTTTCAATTTGCTTTAAGGCAGTAAATCCTTGTGGTAATTTTGATAACGCAACGGCAATTTTATCTATTGATTCTTTTGAAACGCCCGTTTTTGGTGAATTTTCAAAATCTCCATCTTGGGCATAACGTAATTCTGCCCAACGATTATCCAATTTTAAGGGATGGTATTCTGGACGAACTTTTTGCTTAATTAAATCCAAACGAGCCTGCAATTCATTCTTAAATTCAGAATCCATTTCAGCCGCTAATTGAGCATCAATATCACCACGAGCAATCAGTTTTTGTGTATATAGTTCACGAGGATTGATGTGATTTGTAATATTTGCGTAAAGCGTTGGTTGCGTAAAACGGGGTTCATCAGATTCATTATGACCATTTCTGCGGTAACAAACCAAATCAATAAAAACATCACGATTGAATTGCTGCCGAAATTCTGCCGCCATTTTAGAGACAAAAACTACCGCTTCTGGGTCGTCACCATTGACGTGAAACACGGGAGCATCAATAATTTTGGCAACATCTGTGCAATATATAGATGAACGAGCATCTTCAAAATCAGTCGTAAATCCTACTTGATTATTAATGACAAAATGAATGGTTCCGCCTACTTCATAGCCTTGTAATTTAGCCATTTGCGTAACTTCATACACAATGCCCTGACCCGCAACTGCCGCATCTCCGTGAATTAAAATGGGGAGAATTTTGTCGTAATCACCTTCATAGTGGGCATCGGCTCTGGCTCTACAAAAACCCTCAACAAGAGGATTTACTGCCTCTAAATGAGAAGGATTTGGAGCTAATTTCATTGACACTTCAATACCCGCAGGAGTGATGTGTTTTGAAGAATAACCCAAGTGATATTTTACATCGCCATCACCATGAATTTGGTCTGGAATATTACCTTCAAAACCATCAAAAATAGCATCATACGACTTGTGCATAATGTTGGCAAGCACGTTCAAACGACCACGGTGAGCCATACCAATCATTACCTCTTGAACCCCCAAATCAGCGGCACGATTGATTATAGCATCCAAAGATGGAATGGTACTTTCGCCACCTTCCAAACCGAATCTTTTTTGACCTAAGTATTTGGTGCCCAAGAAGTTTTCAAAAACTACGGCTTCATTGAGTTTTTCTAAAATCTGTTTCTTTTCATCAATGGATGGAGCAAAAGCAAGGGCTTCTTTTTCGATTTTTGAACGTAACCATTCCTTCACTTCTGGCTCACGAATATAGGAGTATTCAAAACCAATTGAACCTGTATAAATCTTGTTCAACGATTCAAGGATTTTACGCAAAGAAACCGATCCAATTCCTAAGAAATTACCCGCCTGAAAAGGTATGTCTAAGTCAGCATCTGAAAGTGAATAATCCTTTAAATCTAAACGAGCTTGACGGTTTTTACGTTCACGAATAGGATTGGTTTTAGCCAACAAATGTCCCCGAGAACGGAAGGCTTTGATGAGACTGATAACCGCCATTTCCTTCTGAATCATGGAAGAATCAACGGGAGCAGTAACGGTTTTTGGTTGTCCGTTTGAAGAACCATTTGAGCCACTCAGTCCCGCATTCCATGCGACATGAAAATCGTAACCTTTAAAAAAGTTTTGCCAACTGGTATCTACGGAGTTTATATCCTTCAAATACGATTCGTAAAGGTCGGAAATCGCTGCGGTATCAGCATTGGCAATGTATGAAAATTGATCCATTATTGTTGTCGTAAATCGGAGTTGATTATACGTTTTATGTCAAATTATTTTACAAAAGGCAAAGTTAAGGGTTGCTTTCAAAACAAAGTACCTTTTTTATTTGTTTTTTACTGTTATTTTGCCAAAATTATATAGCTTACAAAATATCACTTTCAAAAGATTTTATTTCTTGGTAAAATACAACGCAAACAATGTTAGTTATTATTAAGTAATGAGTGGTTGAGTATTGAGGAATACTTGAAAATTAATTTACTCGTTATGAGTACAATATTTTATGAACAAGTTTGCTCAATACTAATTATTCACATACTCATAAATCAAATACTATGCACATCATTTCAATCATTTCCTTGTTACTCTTTTTTTCATATTCTCCCGAAAAAGAAGGCGATGCCAAATTTACCAAAGCCTACGAGTACGTCAGGAATTACGCACAAAAAGATACTGCTTTGGCAAAATGCAACAAGTCTGTCATCAAAACGCAGAAGATTGTGGTTTCCCCTCAACAAATCCCTTTTGATATTAACGATGTGATGTGCAGTTTCATTCAAAAAAAGTTTCAGAAAACGGGAATGACCTGTTCACAAATCAATATGAAGGAAGGGCGAATCATGCAATTATCTTCTGATTCAGTCTATAAGGAAATGTCAAAAACACCACCCATTCCTTTTAATCAAAGTGTGATGTACGAAAAGGCACGTGAACCTGAAATTGGTTACACTATAATGTTTTCAGATTTATATAAAAACTGTATTATGGTTGAACTACGCTATTTTTGCAATAATCCTGAAGATAATAAATGGGCAAAAAAGGCTATGGTCTTTATGTTTGAATTTGATAAGAAAGGGGATATAAAAACGATATATTCGCAGGAGAAAAAGTATCGTTAAATATAGCACGGGCGGCGTTTCGCTCCCGTGTTATTTACATCGGAATTATGAAAATGCAAACCAACTATTTTTTAAGTTTTTTAATACCGATATATTTTCTAAGTTTTCACCTTTCAGCCCAAGGAATCAATTGGCAAAAGGGGAATTTTGAAAGTATCTTAAATAAAGCGAAATCCGAAAAGAAATTGGTTTACGTAGATATTTTTACTACTTGGTGCGGACCTTGCAAGCAAATGGATGCGGAGGTTTTTACGAATCCAGACGTTGGAAAAATGTTTAATGAAAATTTTATTTGCTATAAAATTGACGGAGAAAAAGGCGAAGGGAAGGATTTAGTAGAATATTTTGAACTCGAAAGTTATCCAACCAGTATGTTTGTGGATACCGAATGGAATGTGGTTTTGAAATTAGAGGGTTTTCGTCCAAAGGAACGATTATTGGAAGCGGCGGGTAAAGTAAAAGTCAGAAACAAAATCAGTGGTTCGGATGATGATTTGGAAGAAGCCTATTTGAAAGGACAACGGGATGCTTCTTTTCTTTCGGACTATCTGAAAGTTAGGGCTTTACAAAAAATGGATAATGGTGTAATTTTGGATGAATATTTAGGTAAAATTCCTGTCGAAAAACAAAATTCTACTAACATTCAGCAACTTATCTTAGAAAATGCGTCTCTACTCCATGGACGAGCTTTTGACTATCTGATGGCTCATAAAAACGAAGAAAAATTTTATCGCAAACTCAGAGGTATTATTTCGCAAAATTTTAACGTGGCGGCAAACCGAAAGAACGAAAAATTATTGAATGATGTGTTAGCAACTAATGGAAGGTTGAGCAAGACTTTTACCGAAGCCAATGAGTGGAATACGGAGGCAAAAATGAATTATTTGATGCTGACGAATCAAGCCGAAAAGTTCTTTATCACAGCAGATTTTTTTATGGATACTTACGTTTTGAAGAAAGATTTATCGACTTTCAGAAACCTGCCAGAATTGAAGGAACAGTATCAGCAAAAAATCAAGAAAGCAAGTCGTTTTGTATTGAAACGTTTCACTGAGCGAGAAAAATTGGAAAAAGCTGCCCTTTGGATAAAAAAATCATTAGAAATAGAAGAAAAATCATATAATAATCAGATTTATTCTAAAATTTTGTTTACTTTGAATAATAGAAAAGAAGCCATCCGTTTGATGGAGAGAGCTTTAGACTTAGCCAAACAAGAAAAATCTGAAAATGATTATGTCAGTCTGCTTGAAAATGAACTTTCTACCATGAAAAAATAAATTTGAAAATTTGTTGATGATTTTACTGTCATGGTTTTGTTGTCAATTCAATTAATTTTCAAATTATCGCATTTCCAAATCATCAAATTGACTTTGGCACTTTTTTTGAGTTTCATTTTGCTTTAAATAGAACGTTTACCGCCAGAAACTTCGCCTAAATAAATTTATCTAATCCGTTAAAAGAAATGAAAAGATTTTATCTTTCACTCATTTGTCTGATAATCAGTTTCTTGACATTAAATCAGACCTTTGCCCAAGGAATCATTTTTCGTCAAGATGATTGGCAGAATGTCTTGATGCAAGCCAAAGCCCAGAAGAAATTAATTTTTGTGGATATCTACACCACGTGGTGCGGTCCCTGCAAAGAGATGGACAAAAAGACTTTTACAGAGTCGGCGGTCGGCGACAAATTTAATGCCAGATTCATCAACTATAAGATTGATGCCGAAAAAGGCTTCGGCATTACCCTCGCCAAGCGATACACTGCTACGGCATTCCCAACCTGTCTATTCGTTGATGCCAACGAAAACTTAGTTTATAAACAAGAAGGTTTATTGAGGGCTCCTGATTTGTTGAAGGAGGCAGACATGGTTTTGAATAATCAAGCCAATGCAAAACCACTTTTTGCTCTGGACAAATTGTATAATGAAGGCAGAAAAGATTCTGAATTTTTATACGAATATATCGCAGTTCGTTCGCTCTATAATGGTATTGATAACAAAGGCTTGGTGGATGAATACGTAAAATCACTGAATCCTATTCAATATTCAGCCGATAAAACCTTGCGTTTGGTGGTAAGTAATGGTTTCAGAATCGATGGAAAAGCCTTTGATTTATTATTGAAATTCAGAGAAAAAGCGGAGAGTTTATTTGAGGGTGGCGTGGAAAAAGTAAACCGTGCATTTTCAGAAAGTATCAATGAAGTATTTAGCGAAGCCCTCAAAAACAAAAATCAGGTCTTGTTTGATCAAGCGATTGCTGCTAACTTAAAGTCCCTTCCGAATACGGCAGACCGTGTGAATGACAAAAATAAATTGGCTTTTTATTTGGCGATGAAAGACGTTAATAAGTTCACGGAAGCGGCTGAACAATATCTTGACCAATACGTAATGTTTGTTCAAATTGAGAGTATCAGAAAGCAAGATTTGTGGGAATATGAGAAAATCATGCAAGCCTATAAATTGGGAATTCGGGATTCTGTGGGGGCGGGAGCTGCTTTATATCAGGACATTAAACGTCGAGGAAAATATACAATGGCTCGCCAAACTTCGGCAGAATTGAATGATGTTGTGAAGGCATTTATTGAACAAATTGATGATAAAACTAAATTAACGAAAGCCGTGGGATGGGCAAAACGTTCCTTAGAATTAGTGGAAACGCCCGATAATTTTCATTCTTACGCTCAATTATTATTGAAAATGGGCGATAAACAAGAGGCATTTAACGTAGAACAAAAGGCGTATGATGTTGCCCTTCGTGAAAAAATGGATACCCAGAAATTTACCGCCGCCTTGGATAAAATGAAGTAATCTCAGAGTATTGGTTTAATATATAAAGTCCTCTTGAAATTATCAAGAGGGTCTTTCATGGGAAAAATTTCCAGTAACCAATACCAATTCCCCAATAACCAATACCAATTTTAATTCTCAATTGCGTGTTTGATTTAGTTAATAAACCTCATAGATTTTTGAAACCTATAAGGTTTTACGCACTATTTTTTTTAAAATTAGTATCCCCTTAAAAATACTTAAACACTGCTGATTTGCCATTGCCCGCATCCAATTCGTAACGAAATAAAATTTGGTGAAAGCCTTCGTTACTCACGCCCAAAGCGGATGAATTTCCACCCCCCGAAAAGTCATAAGCATACCCGATTTGGAGCTTTTTGAGTTGTACCTGCAAAGAACCTAAATAAGCGGTACTCGAAAATTCTGAACCCGTATTTTGATACCAAACGCCAATCCCAAATTTATCATTTATCCACGCTGTTGCATTGAGGTCGATGTCGGTACGTCCGCCCGAATTATTAGAAATCCTTCGGAATAAAGCTCCCGTTTTGATTTTAAAATCATCATCAATGCTAAAAACATATCCTGCGGTGGCAAATAATGGGCGATTATAACTAACGTTTGCATTGAAATTTAGCAAGGAAACCCCGATATAAGCATCATCGTTATGGTAATAAATTCCTGCTCCCAAACTGGAATTAAAATTGGTTGTCCCTCCGCCCAAGCCCGTAACAAAAGCGGGTACTTGGGTAACACCTACTTGTACTCCAAATGCCAATTTGCCGTCATTAGGTAAAGAGAGCCGATAAGCAAAATCTCCGTAAAGCCCCAAAGTGCCATAAACTCCGCCCACATTTGTTCCAAAAACTTGGTCGGCATTATAAGCCTGAAAACCAATTGCCATCTTTTCATTGGCAATTGGCATATCAAAATTGAGGTATTGCTGTGAGGTAGTAGCAACTCCCACTGCCGCTATTAGAGGGCGACGGCGATAAATGGCAGAAAAACTTATCACTTCACGGCTGCCCGCATAAGCAGGATTAACGTTAAGCGGCATGAACGGATAAGTAATATACATTTGGTCTTGCTGTGCCTTGGTGGTGAAGGACTGGCTGAGTGATTGAGTAAAAATGGCTAATACCAGAAAATACCGTATATTTTTATACATCTTATTGGATTTTATTTTTGAAAGTCCAATTTACAAAAAAGCCTTGTCTCAATAATTGAAACAAGGCTTTTTTTTCGATATTATAAAATCATCCTAACTCGTGAAGCATATTGTCGAAGAGAAGGATGGTCGGGGGAAAGTTCAGTAATTAAAAAATCGACTTCTTCGAGTGAACATACACTTAGGCGTAAGGTAGAGTTGAGTTTTTCAGAAATCATGGGCGTAATTAATTGCTTGGAGGCTTTAATCATCGCTTTCTTTACCTGCACAATTTCGTGGTCAGAATCACTAATACCGTCTTCGTCAATGCCGTTAATTCCCAAAATACATAAATCAGCTTTGATTTCATTGATTTTAGAAACCACTTCTCCGCCAACGCTAATTTTAGAAGAATTAGATAATTTTCCACCCAATAAAATCACTTCCGTATTGGGGTGTTCCACTAATTCCAAAGAAATCAAAGGGCTTACCGTAAAAAAGGTAACATTCAGATTATCAGGCAATTGATTGGCTATTGCCCGAATCGTTGTTCCTCCACTACACAGGATTGTCATGCCGTCTTTGATGAGGGAAATGGTTTTTTGAGCAATGATATTTTTCTCGTCAAAGGCATAAGTTTCTGCTTGAGTAGCGGTAAAATTATAGGATTTCGATAAAGCTCCACCGTGAACTTTTACAATTTTATTTTCCAAAGCCAACTCATTCAAATCACGCCTGATAGTGTCTTCCGATACGTACAGTTCAATACTTAGGTCGGAAGATAACACCTTGTTATGGAGATTAATCTGCTTGATGATTAATGCTTGACGCTCTTTTTTGAGCATGAGTCTATTTTCAGTAATAATCATTGCGTGTTTTTGCGGGTTTTTCTTTTACAAAATCCTATTTTCAAATATTTATACTCAATAATTGTAAAATATTGCGATAAAATTAAACAAATTTGTAGATAATTTACGAAATTGTTTATTATTTTTGTTAAATAATTGCATGAACTTGCTTGTTTTGATGCAGTTCGTTTTGTTAAAATTGGCATAAACAGGCAATGTAACATTTAACCATTTATTGAAATACCATGATGAAAAAACTATCCACATTCTTAATGGGAATGATTGGTATCTTCTTGATGTCGTTTGCGACATTGGCACAGAACTATACCATCAAAGGAAAAATTGCAGACTCCAACGGGCAGCCCATGATTGGAGCAACGGTTGTTTTGAAAGGTACAGCCTTCGGAACGGCGGCAAACGCTTTGGGCGATTACAGTTTTAATGCCACCGTGAAAGCTGGAAATTACGAATTAGAATTTCGTTCGGTGGGTTATTCAAGTGTTACAAAAAAAATCAACTTGAGTTCTTCCAATGATTTGAACGTAAACATTGCCATGACCGAAGATGGAATGAGTTTGGATGAAGTGGTGGTAATTGGTTCAACCATAAAAACGAATAGCCGTGAGTTAGGACATTCGTTCGGGTCGGTTTCTTCCAAACAACTACAAAATACGGGTTCTTCAAACTTAGCTTCAGCTTTGCAAGGAAAAATTCCAGGGGCTCAAATTACTCAAAATTCGGGCGATCCAGCGGGTGGAATTACGATTCGTTTACGAGGTATAAAATCATTGCGAGGAAGTTCAGACCCATTGTATGTTATTGACGGTGTGGTAATTAGTAATGCTTCGGACAACGTTTCGCAATTGGCAAACGCTAATGATATTGGCGAAACTAATCCTGGTCAGAATCGTTTAACGGACATCAATCCGAATGATATTGAAAGTTTGAGCGTGTTGAATGGTGCGGCAGCATCCGCTATTTATGGTTCTCGGGCTTCTAATGGTGTTGTAAACATTACTACCAAAAAAGGAAAAGCAGGAGCTGTTAAGGTGAGTTTTACCAGTAGTTTTAGTGTAAATGAATTACGTAAAAAAGTGGCTATTAGCACCTACGGGAAGCAGTTTGGCTCAAGTGTATTGCGTTTGAATACTATTCAAGCGGCTGTTCCAGCGGGTTTGGAAACTATCGGAATTGACCGTAATGGTGGAATTAATAAATTGGCTTCGGGTTTGGTTGATGTTACTCGGTATGATTATCAAGACCAGATTTTTCGTACTGCCTACGGCAATGATAACAGTATTTCAGTTTCGGGTGGAACAGACAGAACGCAATATTATGCCTCGGCTTCTTATTTGAAAAACGAAGGTATTGTGAAGGGAACGGATTTTACTCGTTACGGTTTGAAATTGCGAGTGGACCAACGTTTAGCCAATTGGGTGAAAGTTTCGGCGGGTTTGAATTATGTAAATAGTTATACCAACGAAAAGGCAAATGGAAACGTTTTTTATAGCCCAATTAACTCCATTAACATTACTAATAACATTTATGATATTACGCAACGGGATGCTAATGGAAAGTTATTATCAGTTGAACCAACTCGTGTAAATCCACTTTCTACGATTGAAGACATGGATTTTAATCAGTCTGTAAATCGTACGATAAGTGATGTGCAGTTTAATTTAACGCCTTTCAAGGATTTTAGTATTGATTTGGTCATGGGAGTTGATAATTATTCGCAATTAGGTAAAAACACCATTTTGCCTTATCCATATCAAGCCATTTCAGGACTTCCAGCGGGTAATTATCCAAGCGGATATGCCGCAACAGCAACCAATAACGTAACTTTATTCAATGCTGATTTGAACATTACTTACGTGAAAGAACTAACGAAAGCCATCAAAATGACGGCGGTGGCAGGGGTAAATTATCAATCATCACGTAAAGATTTTACCCAATCAAGTGGTGAGAAATTAACGCCAGGATTGACAACTGTTTCAGCCGCTTCACAGTCGATTAAGGCAGGTTATGGTCTTGACCGTTTTGATTTGGCGGGTCAATTTTTACAGGCAACGTTTGGTTTTAATAATAGATTATTCGTGACGGGTTCAATTCGTAGAGATGGTTCGACCTTGTTCTCGCCTTCTCAGATTAATCAATTATACCCAAAAGTTAATGCCAGCTATGTATTATCTGACGAAAGTTTTTGGCAACCAGTTATCAATATTGTAAGTACAGCAAAATTGAGAGTTTCTTACGGAGAATCAGGAGCATTGGCGGGTATTGGCACATATGACCGTTTTTATCAAGTTAATTCAACACCATATTTAGGGCAGAATACTTTTATACCAAGTACCGTTTTTGCCAATCCAGATGTACGTCCAGAACGTACTGGCGAACTTGAATTTGGTGGAGACTTCGGATTTTTGAAAGATAGAATAACATTGGGCTTTTCAGTTTATCAACAAAAAATCTCTGATTTGATTGTTAATCGTTCCTTAGCTCCAAGTTCGGGCGGTTTATCAATCGTGAATAACGTTGGTACGATGGAAAACAATGGTGTAGAAATCTCATTAGGTTTTACACCCATCAAGACCAAAGATTTCACTTGGGAGTTGGGATTGATTTATAGCTCAAACCGTAATAAAATCACAAGTTTCACCACGGGGCAACAATTACAATCTGTTGCTACTGCCAGTGGAGCCCCTGTATTCAATATTGTCGGACAGCCAGCGGGTGTTTTCTTTGGAACTTTCTTTGCTCGTAATCCAGATGGTTCATTTACCAATACAACAAATGGTGCGGGATATGTTCAACAAGAATTTGGGTATCAAAATGTAAATAATAGCCCTCTTTCGTATGTAATACCTGCCCGTGATGCCAACGGACAACCCGTGAGAACTGGAAAAGATGAAGCTGGAAATAGTGTAATTGGTTTAAGCAAAGTGATTGGAAATCCAAATCCAGATTATACGGCTTCATTGAGTAGTAATATGACGTATAAAAACCTTGGTTTTAGATTCTTGTTTGATGCTGTTCAAGGTTTGCAAGTATTCAATGCTGATAAGCGTACTCGTCAAGGCGTTGGTATTGGTGATGTGGCAGAGAAAGAATATCGTGGCGAATTGCCTCGAGGTTATATTTACTCAACGTATTTGACTCAAGAATGGCGTATTGATGATGGTTCATTCGTGAAACTTCGTGAAATTTCATTGTCGTATAATTTGCCAAATATAATTAAAGGAATGAGTGGGTTGAAACTTTCGGCAACGGGACGTAACCTGATTTCGTGGGATAAATATAATGGCTATGACCCTGAAACCAATGCAGGAGGTAATTCAGATCGTCTTCGTGGGGTGGACTTCGGAAACGTGCCGATTCCAAGAACATATCAATTGTCTTTGACCGCTAATTTTTAGGAAACCGATGTGAAATATTCGTACTTAAAAATACGAACATCGAAAATCAAACATCGAAAAACGAAAAAGAAAACATGAACAAAAATATCCTAAAATATATCGCATTGGGTTCGTTACTGACAGTCGGAACGAACTCCTGCAAAACCGATACGGAATACTTAAATCCGAGTGCGGCTTCTGAAAAACAAGTAACTACCGATTTAAACGGTTTAGTGGCTTTGGCAAACGGCTTGCAATATCGTTTTTCGATTGGTCGTCAAAGCCCAATATACGCCATGACGGTAGCTAATGGACTCACTACCAAAGAGTTAAAAGTATTGAATGCGGGTAATACTGACGAGCAAACGCTTCAAGATGGCGGTGCCAGTGTAAGTAATACCAATTCAATCGTTAGTAATTTATGGTCTCAATTGGGCGTAATCAGAGGCAATAGTGATTTGATTTTGAATAATCTGAATAATGTGGGTGAATTAGGGACTCGTAGTGGTTTGCAAGCGTATGCCTCCATCTACAAAGCCTTATCCATTGGAGTCACCGCTCAGTTTTGGACAAACGTAGTCATTCAACCATCGCCAACGGCAACATTCGTAAGTCGTGAAGATGGTTTGAAAGAGGCAATAAGATTATTAGAAGCGGCTTCGGCAAGTGTGACAGCCAATCCTGTATCCACAAATTTCAACAGTAGAATTGTGGCAGGTGTTGATATTCCCAATACCTTAAATGCTTTGATTGCTCGCTACGCCATCATGATAGGTGATTTTGATAAGGCGATAGCGGCAGCCTCAAAAGTTGATTTGAACAAAAAATCTCAACTGAATTTTGATGACGTAACTCGTAATCCAATTTGGGATGTGGCTTTTGGTAATGTAAATGTTGTGCAACCCTTAGATTTGAATATGGGTTTGCCAGTATCGTTAAAACCAATTGATGCCGATAAGAGAATTGATTTTTACTTTTTGAGCCGTGCCTTATTTGGTAATACTTATAAAGGGAGAGGGTTCTTCAAAAGTAATAGCGACCCAATTCCATTATACTTGCCAAGCGAAATGTTCCTAATCAAAGCGGAGGCTTATGCTCGTAAAAATGATTTAGTAAATGCTGAAAAAGAACTCAACAATATTTTGACCAAGACCAATGATGCTTGGGGCATTACGGCGGGGCTTAGTGCATACTCAGGAGCAAAAACCCAAGATGCTTTACTGTTAGAAATATATCGCAATCGTAGAATTGAGTTATTCATGACGGGTTTATCTTTGGAAGATGCACGTAGATTTGGGCGTGTAGCAGCGGCAGAAAGAAGTCGTACCTATTATCCTTTTCCACTGATAGAAAGGTCTAATAATACTGCAACCCCTGCGGACCCAGCGAATTGAAATCTTTTTTGTACCACTTCGAAATCAGACTATCTATGACCGGGTGGGCGAGCAATATCTCGCCCTTTTTGGCTTTACGCTTGACATTACCATAAAAAATTCCGATTTTAGTATAATATTTCATCAAAACAAATTTTAATCAACAACCCAATTCAGCATGAAAAGACAATTATTCAATAAATTAAAATGGCTATCCCTAATCATGAGCATATTCTGCCTTACGCATACGGGATGGTCGCAGGACAGACAGGTAACTGGGAAGGTTACTGGTGCGGAGGATGGAAATCCATTACCAGGAGTCAGTATTATCGTAAAAGGGACAACTCGTGGCACAAGCACGGGGGCAGATGGGACGTATAAAATATCGGTTAATCCCAACGCAACCTTGATTTTGTCTTCTTTGGGTTATGAAAGAAGGGAAATAAAAGTGGGAACACAGATGGTTTTGGATGTGAAACTAACAACTGACATTCAGGCTTTGGATGAAGTGGTTGTTACCGCTTTTGGTATCAGCGAAAAGAAAAGAGGCTTAACCTATTCAACCCAAGAAGTGAAAGGCGATGAAATTGCTGAAACGGGTCGTGGCAACGCCTTAGTGGCTTTGGGTGGTCGTGTGGCGGGTTTAACGATGACTCCTTCAACGGGTTTGCCTGGTTCTTCGGTGCAAATTCAATTGAGAGGAGCTTCATCCATTGGGGGAAATAACTCTCCGCTTTTTGTCATTGATGGTTTGCCTGTGAGTAATAATACTTTCGCACAAGGGGGATTAGTAACCGATGGACCAAATCGTAACAACGACTATATGAGTAGAATGGGCGATTTGAACCCAAACGATATTGAGAGCGTAACGGTTTTGAAAGGTCTTGAAGCAGCGGCTCTTTATGGTTCAGAAGGTTCAAGTGGAGTCATTATTATTACCACCAAAAAGGGAAAACAAGGAGCTACAAAAATCAATTATAGCAATTCTTTTGATGCGTCAAATCTTTACCGTTTTGTGGAAACTCAAAAGGTTTATTCAAGGGGTTCTTATGGCGTTCTTGACCCAACTGCTCTAAATTTTCGTGGACCAAGATATGCTGAAAATTCTGCCAATCAATCTTTTGATAATGCAGCTAATCTCTTTCAAACTGGAACTTTGCAACGTCATAATTTGAGCATAGATGGTGGAACGCCGAAGGTAACGTATCGTTTTTCAAGTTCTTACACCGACCAAAAAGGCGTTGTACCTACAACGGGGATGACTCAATTGCAAACCCGTTTGACGGGTAGTGCTGAACTGGCAAAAGGGGTAACGCTAACGAATACTTTTTCCTTAGTAAGTTCAGACATTATAAAAGCATATCGTGGAAGTAACGGTCTTTATGTAAGTTCATTAGCTTGGCCCTCAAATGATGATATACGAGTTTATTTGAATCCAGATGGCACTCGTAGGAGATTAGTAACGGCGGATAATAGTGAGTTTGATAACCCATTTTTTAGTTTGTATAAAAATCAAAATAAAGAACGTACTATCAGAGTTACGGAAAACATTTCGTTAAGTGCTGATATCAAACCTTGGTTTAATATTACAGGACGGTTCGGAGTTGATACTTACACGACTAACTTAAATTTATTGATTAGCCCTGAATCAAGTAGTGGCAATAGTTTGGGTGGTACGAATGGTATCACCGCAAAAGGATACATTGATAATGCAACCGACGGCGGACGAATTTTTAATGGAAATTTAGTGGCAACTGCCAAAACGAAAATCGGAAATTTCAACGGTGCTTTATTGTTCGGAACATCAGTTGATGATACCAGAACCGAAACAAATTCGATTTATGGAGAGCGTTTATTCTTACCAGATTTTAACAGTATCAACAATACTGATGTAACAACACAAAGAGCAAAAACGACTATTTATCAAAAACGCTTGCAAAGTGCATTCAGTAGTTTAGACTTGAACTATAAAGAAACGCTGTATTTGAGAGTAACGGGTAGAAACGACTGGTCTTCTTCATTGGTTGGAACGCCAAAATACGATTTCTTCTATCCGTCCGTGAGTGGTAGTTTCATTTTTACAGAAATTCCTGCTTTTAAAGAACTTGGATTTTTATCGTTTGGCAAACTTCGTGCCTCTTACGCAGAAACAGGGAAAGACCCTTATTTACCTTATAAAATCCAATCAACACTCGTTCCTCAAACCACTACTGACGGCGGATTTGCCTACGGAGTTTTTGGTGGAAACAGAGAATTGAAACCTGAAAGAGGTGTTGGAATTGAATTAGGGGCAGATTTAAAGTTTTTTAAAGGTCGTTTTGGTATTGATGTTGCCGTTTATAGCAATGAACGCTCTCGCCAAATTGTTTCACAACGTTTGAGTTACGGAACAGGATTTATCCTTGCTTTATTGAACGGTGGAACCTTTACCAATAATGGGGTCGAACTTCAAGTTACTGGGTCACCCGTTAAAACAAAAAACTTTACGTGGGATATTAATTTGAACTTTTCAAAGTTGAAAACCAACGTGAAAAATCTTCCAGCGGATGTGGCAGAATATTATAATTCAGATACTTGGTTGTATAACAATGCCCGTGCCAGTGCTTTCGTTTCTGATTTGTCATCTTATTTCAAAAACATTGATAACTTAGAATATTATCAGCAATGGGCGGGTTCAGCCACTTCAATTGGGGGATTTAGTTATTTAAGAAACAAAGCGGGTGATGTTTTAGTCAATCCTACAACTGGTTTACCGATTAAGAATGCAAACTTTCTTCCCATCGGCGACCGTAATCCTGATTTTACCATTGGCTTGCGTAACTCATTCACTCACAAAGGTTTCAATCTTTCTTTCCTGTTGGATATTCGTAAAGGTGGGGATGTTTTCAACGGAACAGCCATGTTTTTGTATGAAAGAGGTATCAGTACAAAAACACTTGATAGAGACACACCAATCGTATATAAAGGCGTGTTGAGAGACGGTTACGAAAATACTGGAACGCCAACTCAAAATACCATCCAAATTACGCCTTCGACCAGTGTAAATCAAGGATTTTATAGTTCTTTGGCGGAGTCAGATTTCGTTGAACGCAATGTTAATTGGTTGAGAATGAGAGATATAAGCCTTTCATATACCATTCCAAAAAAATTATTGAGTAGTGTGAAATTCGTTAGAAATGCTTCTGTGTTTGTAAGAGGTACTGAATTATTCCTTATCACGAACTATACAGGTGCAGACCCAAGCGTAAACGGAACAACCGCCACATCATTAGGCGTTGGAGCGGCAGGAATTGACTTTGGAACTATCTCATTACCCCGTTCATTCAGCACAGGTTTAAGTGTTACGTTCTAATTGGAGTTAGGTTTTATCGAAAATTAATTACTATAAATCCTTTGAATAAATACATATTTTAAAATAATTAAATCACTTAGTTAGATAGCAATAAAAAAAATTAGAAGAAGCAATACCTAAACTTTTCTAAGATTGCTGTCCCTCCTATGTGGTTGCAAACATACATTCAAGATGAAAAAAATAAAATATATTCTATTAATATTCACCGCAATCACATTCAGTAGTTGTGAGAAATATCTTGATATTAACGTTGATCCAAGTAATCCACAGGTTGCTGAGGGATACGCTTTATTACCACCATTGTTTGCTCAAATGTCCCGTGGAGAGCAATTTGATGGTCGTTATGCAGGGCAATACGCACAAATTTGGTCTTCAACGGGTGCTTCAAATATCTGGGATTTGCACAGTTATGCGGCAGGTAGTGATGCTGGCGGAGAGAAATGGCGTTCGCATTATTTTTCAATCGGCTTAAACGTTGATTTAATTATTGCCGATGCTTTACCCAAAAAGAAATGGGATTATATTGGAGCGGTGCAAGCTATCAGAGCCTGGTCGTGGCAAAGTACAACCGACTGGCATGGAGAAATGATTTTGAAACAAGCATGGGAGCCAAATCGCTACGTGTTTGATTTTGATTCACAAGAAGATGTGTACGCAGAAGTGGTGCGTTTGTCGAATGATGCCTTGGAAAATCTTAATAAAACGGGTGATGGTGTCGGCACGCTTGCTCGTGGAGATAAAGCCTATGGGGGAAATGTGGATAAATGGAAAAGATTCGTGTATGCTAATTTAGCTCGAAATGCCAACCATTTAAGTAACAAGGCAACGTATGCTCCCGATAAAGTGATTGAATATTGCGATAAAGCAATGGCTTCAAATGCCGATAATTTTAACGTTCAGAATATTGGAACCAGCACCACGGATGCCAATTTCTTTGGTCCTATCAGAGATAATTTACAAGTGTATCGCCAAACAGATTTTAGCATTAGCCTAATGGATGGTCGTATTTTTAATGGTGTGGTTGACCCACGATTGCCTTTAATGTTTACGGCAAGTTTAGATGGTGTTTACCGAGGTTTGACCCCTGGAAGTTCAGACCCCAATGCAACGCCAACTGATAATCCGAAACGTATTCCTATTTTATGGGGAGTTCAACCTTCACTTTTAGTGGGAAAAACGCCAAACGACATAACGCCAGGAAAATATATTTATACGAATAAAGCTCCTTTTCCAATTATTACGTATTCAGAAATACAATTCATCAAAGCCGAAGCCGCATTCAAAAAGGGTGATAAAGCAATGGCTTTGGATGCGTACAAGAAAGCAATTGTGGCTCATTTTGACTTTGTAGGCGTTCCTACTGCCGCTAAAAATGATTTCTTAGCCAGCAAAGCTGTTAAACAAACAGGAGCAGAATTAACTTTGAGTGACATTATGTGTCAGAAATTTATTTCGATGTATGGTCATGGAAATCTTGAAACTTGGGTTGATTTACGGAGATATAAATACGACCCAACCGTTTATACTGGATTAACCCTTCCAAGAGCCTTAGCCACTGAAAATAATGGTAAAACCGTGCAAAGAGTTCGCCCAAGATACAATTCTGAATACGTTTGGAATCGGGTTTCATTGGATAAATTCAAAGGCAATGACCCAGATTATCACACCATTGAACTATGGTTTGTGAAACCATAAATTTACTTTTTTCATTTTTAGATAATACATATATGAAACATAAAAATAAAATATATTCGATTTTCGCCCTTTTTGCTACATTATTTATGATGTCAGCTTGCGGAGACGAAACAAACTCTTTCGGTATATACTCACCCGCAACGGGCGGAAAGGTTAAATTTATACATTCAGCTCCCGATTTAGCGGGTATTGATATTTACGTAAATGATAAGAAATTTTCGGGGGTAAACACTGCTACTGGAGCAACCCCAGTCTTATTAAATTTTGGAAATGCCTACCCCTCAACGGCTGAATATGCAACTTTACCCGCAGGAAAAGCAAAAATTGGCGTAGTCGTTCCTTCCTTAAATAATGCCACAGGGATTGCGGCTGATTTGAATGTGGAGGAAGGTAAATATTATTCAGTATTTGCCACAGGCATTGCCCCAACGTATGCTCCTTTGGTTTTGGAAGATAAACTTCCCGTAACAACTGGTAAGAATATTTATGTGAGAGTAGTTAATTTAGTGCCAAATTCAACCTCGGCAGAATTTATTGTCAATGGTATTACGATTGCAACGGGCGTAGGTTTCAAAAATACGGATAATACATTTATTGCCGTTCCCATTGAATCTTTCACCACTGGAACTATCAACGTGCCTTTCAATGCCAAAATCTCAGGTGGAATTGCCCCTGTTACTTTCACAGCATCGAATATTGCCACTATATTTCCAGGTAGAGTTATTACGTTTATCGTCAGAGGAGTTTTAACTACTGATGCTAAAAATCCTACTAAATATGCTCCTGCATTCTCCGTTTATTTTAATCGATAGGTAAATAGTAAAAGATTCAAAAAAGCCGTTTCAGACAATCTGGAACGGCTTTTTTGAATATCTACAAATTAATCATCACCTCTTTAAAATCATAAATACATTACTAACTGCTCTTTCCCCAAAATGGTCAAATTGTTTATTATCGCAAGGATAATTAACTACGCCATTAAAGGGTTGGTCTTTAATGTACATCGTTGATGACCCGCCCCCGTCTAAATTAATGACATCTTTGCAATTTAGCATTTTAGCCATATAAGTCAATTCGTGCAAACTCATACCTTGTGCTATCGCATTTCTTCCGTCCACCGTAATTAAAAGTAAATTATCATCATTCGTTACGCAAGCACAAGTACGTGGGTGACGATTATTATTGAAAGCGTTAATCCGCAATTCTTGTTCTTCATTATTAAAAAGCAACAAAGGACCTGTTACCAAAATACTTGATTGTGGCAAATACTTTTCCCAATAATGTTTTTCACCCCCTTTTATAATTTGAATTTTATGATTATCAATGGTAATAGCAGAAAGACTATGCTCGGGCATTTCCTTGGTGGGTGAATAGGAAGCTGAATCAATAATCCGTTTATTAATTTTAATGAAATCAACGGAACCCCCTCTCTTTGTATTGAAAAAACCGCCATTCACGGCTGCCAAAGCATCATTTTCCATTGCCAACAAACTGGTGGGTTTTAATTTTCTGATTGTATCACCTTCGGGAATCTGAACATCCGCCGAACCAAAAGCAAACTGAACGTTCTTGTTAATGAGTTTTGTTTGAAGAATGCTGACGTGCTGATTTGAAGCAAACAATTCACGTTGATTGAAGTGGTAACATTTCCATTGCAAGCCATTTCCCAAATCCGTAGTAGTCCATCTGACATAGGTAAGCATCAGTGAATCGGCGTAATTTTGAGCGTTGGTTACAAATGAGAATAGTGTAAGGTAATATGCAGTTAATAGAAACCGCTTCATAATTTTTAGGCAAAATGTTGATTAATACGAAGATAACGAAAAAAGTGTCTCAAATAGTTTATTGGTTTACTAATTTAGTAAACGGCATATTCCCACCATGTTTTAGGGAAGTCTTCGTTTTAAAACGAAGACTTCCCTGTTTCACAAAGAAATAAGACGTAATTTTGAGTTAAATATTTTTATTGAGTAAGGTAGCCAAATTCATTCAAAATTCAATCATTGAAAGACGTAAGAGCAAAAAAAAGTTTAGGGCAGCATTTCCTTCGAGATTTGGATGCTGCAAAAAGAATAGCTGATTCTATGTCAGGTCACGGCGACTATACGCAAGTATTAGAAATTGGTCCAGGCATGGGCGTATTGACCCAATTTTTATTACAGCATACTGAATATCAGACCGATGTCGTAGAATTGGATGTCGAATCTGTTGAATATCTTAATACCTATTATCCTCAACTGCGAGGAAGAATCCATTCTGCCGATTTTCTACATCTTAATTTAGCCCAATTTTTCGGTGGGAAAAAGTTCGGGATTGTGGGTAACTTTCCTTACAATATTTCTTCGCAAATACTATTTAAAGTCTTGGATTACAAAGACATCGTACCCGAAATCGTGGGAATGTTTCAGAAAGAAGTAGCGGTAAGAATTGCCTCAAAACCTGGCAACAAAGACTACGGAATTTTGAGTGTTTTGTTGCAGGCTTTTTACGATATTGAATACTATTTTTCGCTCGGACCAGAAGTTTTTTCTCCCCCACCAAAAGTGAATTCGGGTGTAATTCGTTTGAAAAGAAATAACGTAACCGACTTAGGCGTATCCGAAAGTATGTTTAAATCGGTGGTAAAAATGGGTTTTAATCAACGAAGAAAAACGCTACGAAATGCCCTAAAAGCCCTTCAATTACCCGAAAACGAATACATGAGTAAACGGGCAGAACAATTGGGAGTGGCGGAATTTATAGAGTTAGCCAAAATGGCTACGGAAGTTAGTATTACCAATAAACAAGTATCAGAATAAATTCAAAAAAGCCCCTTGAAATTGATTTCAAGGGGCTTTTTTGAAGATATATTGTCAATCATTCCTCAATTTACTATGGCTATACCCATAAGAAAAGTAAATCACCAACCCAATCGCTAACCAAATCAAGAATATTATCCAGTTGGTAATACCTAATTCAGTCATCAAATATAAATTAGTCAAAATGCCTAAAACGGGCAACATGGAAAATTTCATTTTGAGAGCTAATACCGATAAACCTCCCCAAACCAACCAAAAGACTGCCAAAAGGGGTTTTTCCTGAATGGCACTGATAAATGTTCCTTGATAAAAGGTGTATCCTAACGCTAAAATGAATAGAACCCCAACAATAAACTGTCCATTCATATAAGGAATCTTAAACTTGGCATCCTTTGAAAGTCCCTTGTGGTCAAGGTATAGAACTCCTCCACACACTACAATAAAGGCAAAGAATGTTCCTACACTGGTTAAATCCGCCACAAAACCCATATCTAAAAACATCGAAGGAATCGCCACTAAAAAACCTGTTACAATCGTGGAGAAACTGGGTGTTTTGAATGTTGGATGAATTTTGGCAAAACGTTTCCAAAGCAATCCATCACGGCTCATCGACATCCAAATTCGAGGCTGTCCCATCTGATAAACCAACAAGGCACTCGTAATGGCAACCACCGCTGAAACTGAAATTACTCCCGCCACAAAATCAAGATTTACTTTCTGGAAAACATATGCCAAGGGGTCATCCACTTTAAGTTCAGTATAATTAACCATCCCCGTTAAAACCAGCGTTATCATCACGTATAAAACTGCACAAATCACCAAGCAATAAATCATGGCACGGGGCAAGTCTCGTTGTGGATTTTTACATTCCTCCGCCATCGTGGAGATTGAATCGAAACCAATAAAAGCGAAAAACACCAAAGCAACGCCTTTCAAAACGCCCTTTGAACCATTGGGAGCAAAAGGTGTCCAATTGTCGGGTTTAATATAAAATGCACCCACACAAATTACTAATAAAATGACCACCAACTTCAAGGCTACCAGAAAATTACTCACATTGCGGGATTCCTTTACACCCACATACACCAATGCCGTAACCAATATCGTAATAACTCCCGCAGGTAAATCAATCAAGAAATGAATACTGCCAATCAACGGTGCATTTATATACGCCTGTGCCGCTGCAATATCACCACCCACTAATTTCTCGGTTTGGCTCAATATGAAAGCTCGATGTGCCGTTCCGTAGTCAAAAGTCAGGAAATCGGGAAAATTGATACCAAATCCTCTCAACATCGAAACAAAGTATTCTGACCAAGAAATAGCTACCACCATATTAGAAACCGCATATTCCAAAATCAAAGCCCAACCAATAACCCAAGCAAAAATTTCCCCAAATGAAACATATCCATACGTATAGGCACTCCCCGAAACAGGCACCATGGAAGCAAATTGGGCATAGCACAAAGCTGTGAAAACACAAGCAATGGAGACGAAAAGGAATAATAAGGTAACGGCTGGTCCACCGTCAAAACTGGCTCTTCCAATCGTGCTAAATATACCAGCCCCGATGATAGCGGCAATTCCAAATGAAGTTAAATCTCGAACCCCCAAGACCTTATTAAGCCCCGAATCATGCGATTCGTCACTCTGTTTTAAAATATTAGCAATAGATTTACGTCTAAAAATAGAATTTTCTGGCATTTAGTTTGTGATTTATCGTTGGGTAACATGAATTTTTAGAATAAACCAAAGATACTCAAATTCTATAAAAAATCGAAAATATAGGGAATAGATTAGTTTCTAAAAATTTCAAATTAACTTTGTTGGATGGAGTATGAGTTATATCATAAATATTTGTCTCTACCTTTAACTTTATGACCATAGACAACAATTAGGGCATTTTTTATCATGGTTGCTGAAGAATTACAAAAGTTTAAATAGGTTTAATACTAAGCCTTCAATATTCATACCTCATTACTCACCTCTCACCGCTAAAAAAACGCTAAATGAATCAAACAGCCGTAGTTATTTTAAACTACAACGGTCGTAAATATCTGACCGATTTTTTGCCTTCAGTTATCAATAATTCCCCCGATACAACCATTTATGTGGCAGACAACGCCTCAACCGATGATTCATTGGCTGTTTTGAAAAATAATTTTCCTTCCGTAAAAATTATCCAACTCTTTGAAAATCATGGCTTTGCTCAAGGATATAATGAAGCCTTAGCACAAATTAAAGATCAATTTCAATATTATGTTCTCCTAAATTCAGACGTTGAAGTTACCCAAAATTGGATTGAACCCATCATTTTCCTCATGGAATCTAATCCAGACATTGCCGCTTGCCAACCCAAAATACTTTCTTATCACGAAAAGACCCATTTTGAATATGCAGGAGCAGCGGGTGGATTCATCGACCGTTTGGGCTATCCTTTTTGTAGAGGAAGAGTTTTTCTTTCCATCGAAGAAGATTTTGGACAATATAATGATACCAAAGAAGTATTTTGGGCAACGGGTGCCTGTATGTTCGTTAGGGCAGATATTTATCACAATCTGGAAGGTTTCGACGGCGATTTTTTTGCTCACATGGAAGAAATAGACCTTTGCTGGCGAATGAAACACGCTGGTTATCAGATATTTGCTTGTGGAGAATCAACCATTTATCACGTAGGTGGAGGCACGTTACACAAATCAGACCCCTATAAAACCTTCTTGAATTTTAGAAACGGCTTGGTGATGTTATATAAAAATCATCCCAATAAAGGCTTATATAGAACTTTATTAACAAGATTGATTTTGGATGGAGTAGCGGGTGTAAAATTCCTACTTTTTGATTCCTGGGAAGACTGTTGGGCAGTGGCAAGGGCACATTTTAACTTCTATTTCCATTTTAGAACATGGCACAAAAAACGTCAGAAGATTCAGAAACGAAATAATTTAGGACAGGTTTATAGACAAAATATCGTCTGGCAACACTTTGTAAAGGGTAAAGAAAGGTTCAACGAAATGAAATAATTAAAATTCCCAAACCGTAGGATTATTTCTTTGACGAAGATAACGACGGATGTTCATCCAAAAGGCAAGTATCAAATAAATAATAATTGGAGAGCCAACAGTTATAAAAGATAAATACACAAAATACAGGCGAATACTGGCGGTAGAAATACCAAATTTCTCTCCCAAACGAGTACAAACGCCAAAAACGTGATGTTCAACAAAATATTTTAAACGTACCATATTAACTGGGCTTATGTTTGATATAATTCAAAGTTACGAAAAATCAGAAGTAGTTCAAAATTGAGCAGGTTAAGATTTTGTCAAATATAAATATTTTTCAATTAAATTTGTTAGAAAAGCACAAAAAAATAGTGAGTAAATACCACTAATTTATATTTTTTAGTGAAAAATAATTTTAAAACACTTGGAATGAATGAAATAATGACTACATTTGGGGGTTAATAGTTTAAAAAACAAGTTATTAGTACCAAGTAGTGCCGTTTTCAAGAGTACGTTTTTCCCTCAGATTTACCTCCTCATTGACGATTAAAACTCCCAAAGTATAAATCCCTTCAATTTTTGAGCTGTTGATTCACATCAAGCAACAATTCCGTTGCTCAATGAAGTAATTTTTTCACATAATTTTTTTAATTATCATGCAAACAGGCACAGTAAAATTTTTTAATGAAAGTAAAGGTTTCGGATTTATCGTTGATGATCAGTCTGGACAAGAGATTTTTGTTCACGTAACTGCTTTGGGCGGAACACACATTCGTGAAAACGATAAAGTTTCATTCGACGTTGTTGAGGGCAAAAGAGGATTGAACGCAGAAAACGTTAGCAAAATGTAAGAATTGTCTTCCGACAATTTTATAATTTGTATGTTTATATAGTGGATTTGAGTAAATCGGATTCAAGTAGCGTTTTTATTTATTTCGATTTATCTCGAAAACAGAGAGCCGTAAGGCTATGTTTGTTCAATGGGAATCTAACCCAATTTTAAATTAGAACCGAAATTCAGAATTAGTCAGTTTAGGGATTCCTAAATTGACTAATTTCTAAAATTCACAAGCGTATTTTTTTTAATTTTTTATATTAATTTTTAGAATTTACGGTTTAAGTTCTGACATTGATTATCAGAGTTTTATAAGTTAATGGTTTTGCTTTAACCATTCTTTGGATAAGATTATCAAAAATGGATTCTTTCCACAGACTTCGATTAAAGCGATAAGAATATTCATCT
>JBBRMR010000053.1:0-35946 GCA_038230735.1 Cytophagales bacterium | reverse complement strand
TGGTTATTCGCAAGGTGGAGAAGTAGCGGGTTCAGGATCACCAGGAATGCCTACTTCTTATAATGTAACACATGGAGGAGATTTTCTCAATCATGCGGTTAGCTTGATTGATTATCACGCCATTCCAGATGGATATTACGTAAAATTAAGACCCATACATTATCCATTAACTGCCAAATTTTCAGAAACTTACATTGAAACTTGGTACACCATAGTTAGACAATCCGTTAAAATTGTGTATCGTTACACCAGTTTCAGAACGGATGGACAGTGGAATGGTGGAGGCTTTGACGGTGCAGGAGCTCCTGCGTGTTTTATCGTTAATACACTTAGTCGTTATAGAACTTACACTGGTAATAACGCCTGGACATTTTCGCCGAGTCAAGGTAGTGTTTTGCCGATTACTAATGCAGGGGGAACTCCCATTAGTAGTCAAGCAAGCGAACATTGGGGAATGGTTTATGACCCACAACGTCCTGAAACGGGTTTTGGCGTTTACAATAATACCGAAGGTGGAAGCAGCACTTATTTTACCTACAAACAACAAGAAGTATATCCAGGTAATGGACCTGGGACAGAATTTAATAATGGTTATACTTTCTTTCAGCCATTCATCAATTTCAATATCACAAACCGAGGTAGTTATGTAAAAGATATAACTGCTTACGTGATGTTGGGAACTGAGTATGAAATTAGGGCGGAAGCCTACCTAATATCAGGTCACGCAGCTAACATTCCTACCTATTAAAACGAATGAAACTCATATTTATACCAAATTGGCTTGCGAAACTAAGATTAATTCCCTAATTTTGCACCTCAATTTAAAACTCTGTTCGCAATGGCTGTTACAAGACTCAAGAGAAAAGACAGAAGAAACAAGGCTATAGCCACTAACAAAGTCAATGCAATTAAGTTTTTGACGACTGTCCCTGAAATCAGATTAGTGGACATCGAATCAATCAAAGCTGAATTTGCGGCGAAGGCTGCGAAGTAATTTTGTACAATTTCTTCTAAGAATCAAAAGCCTCGTCTTCAAAAAGCGAGGTTTTCTTTTTGCACTTTAATAAAAGTAATCATCCTATTTTGTAAGTTTGTCATACGATTAATTCATTTAAAATTATAATGGTATTAATTGAAATCTTCAAGCCCTAACCACAAATTTTAATAAGGTATTCATACTTTGGCATCTAATGGTCATTTAAAATATTCCCTATGAAATATTTGTTGGTAATTTTTCTCACTCTCGTTGCCTTAAATTCTTTTGGACAACGCTTCTATAATATCCAATTCAACGAACTTCCCCAAGACTTTCAGTTATACCCACGTGATGATAAAAATCAGGCAATTGTGCCAATAAGCGGTCAAATCGAAGTTGGAAATTGGTCGTATATGTCAGTGGTCGTTTATCGCAATAAGCAATTATATAGTTATGCAAAAAACTATTTTGTTTATGATAATACGGGCAAAAAAGGTACATTCTCTTTAAAACCAATTATTAAGGCAGAATTAGCCGAATATGACTTCAAGATTTACGCCAGTCAAGCAGGAAAAGACTCAATCCTTACTTTTGAACGAAAAAATGTTGTTGCGGGAGATGCCTACTTGGTTTATGGACAGTCAAACGGAAGGGCTTGGGAGGAAATTTATGACTACAAAAATGAGTATTGCCGAACCTTCGGATATGGTTCTTTTCAGAACGGTTACACGTGGGGTTTATCAAATGAGGGTTACACGGGTGGATTTGACGGAGAACAATTCATAGTAGGAGAGTGGGGAATTCATTTCCAAAAAAATATCCTTGAAAATTATGGAATACCTTCATGTATCATCAATGCCTCTACGTCAGGAGCGAATATAAAAACGCTTTCCGACCGAAATGAAAATAACCCTGCCGACATTAATACGCATTACGGAAGACTAATATATTTGGCTCAAAAATCGGGGATAATCAATAATATTAAAGGTTTTTTTTATTGGCAAGCAGAAACTGACGCTGTTCAAATGCCAAGCCTTTGGAAATCAGGTTTTGACAAAATGTATAGTTATTGGACGAAAGATTTACCCGCTGTTAAAAAGATTTACACCTTCCAAATCCCACTTTTTGGGGCGGGTGAATACAATGATGAAGTAGGTGTTTTACGTGATTATTTGAGACAATTGGGGAGTCTATATCCCAAAATTACCACTTACGCACCAATTGGCATTACGGGCTGGAACGGCTGGCATTTTGATTTGGCAGGCTATAAGCAAATAGCGAATGAACTCAGCAAAATAGTCGGTAAAGATTTTTATAGCGAGCAAAAAACATTGATATCCCCAAACATTCAAAAGACGTATTATTCTAAGGCAAATAGGAGTGAAATCACTTTGGCTTTTGAAAATGGGCAACAAATGATTTATCCCAAAGATACGATTGTTGCGAATATTGGTGGCGGGTTCGGGACGTATAGCTTAAAAGATTTTTTTTATCTCAATGGAGTTTGGCAAAAAGTGGCTTCTGGAAGAGCAGAGGGTAATAAAATTATTTTGACGCTTAAGCAACCCGCCGATGCAAACGATACGCTCATTAAATATTTGCCTTCGGTATATCCATATTCTTCGGGTTCGTTTATTTTGAAAGAAGCTCCGTGGATTTATATTGGTCCATTTTTGAAAAATTCGGATGGTATGAGAGCATTTGCGTTTCACCATCTGAAAATTGCTCCATTCGTTGAATTTGAGAAAATTATCTTAACCAATACTGCCAATGAAGGCAAGAAGATTTCCTTGAAATGGAATACCGTAACGAATGCCAAAGAGTATATTTTAGAAAGATTATTAGCAAAAGATACCCTGAATATTCAGTTGATGAAACAGTTTTCTAATGGACAAAATACATTTACCGATTCCACCACTGAATTTGGTGAAGAATATCTTTACAGAATAAAAGCAGTAACGAACCTACAAGAATCCAACTTTACTGTTTTAAAAATAAAGACTCCCAATAATGCTTACTCCTTGACATTAAATTCTCAAGTAAATTATTATAATTCTGTCAAGCTCAATTGGATTGCTTCAAACATAAGTCAAAAACCAGCTTTTTATACGATTGAAAGAAAGACGGGACAAAATGGTACATACACAGAAATATCAAGGGTTTCTGGAAGCACATTAACTTTTAAGGATTCAACGCTTTCAGCAAATACTGAATATTATTACAGAATTAAATCTTCGGCGGTTAATAGTGTTGTTTTGGAAGCACAAACCAATATTAAAACGCCCGACTTATTAAATTTACCCGAATTATCAACGAATTTAATTACGAATGAAAGTATCAAATTGATTTGGAGAGCAATCCCAAATGCTCAAAAATATGTATTGGAAAAGCAATCGCCCATTGATTTAACTTTTCAAAAAATATTGGAAACAAACAATATTTTTGAATACGTAGATACTCAACTGAAAAGTAATCAAACTTATGCCTATCGTTTAAAAGCTTTTAGTAATGTCTCAGAATCAAATTTCGCAAAAATTGAGGTTAAAACACTGGTAATTTTAGCCAATCAAAATGAAGAATCTGAGGTGTTTGAGATATATCCAAATCCCACAAAAGATTTTATAAATATCATATTCATCAAACCAACTTCGGGAGAATTGAATTTCATAGATTTGTTAGGAAGAAGTATATTTACGATGGATTTCACTAACCGAGTATCTTTAAAAGTTGATGTTTCAACTTTTCAGAGAGGTCTTCATTTTGTGAGAGTAAATACAGACCGAAAGACTTTATATAGAAAAGTTATTATCGAATAATTTTTCTATTATTTTAAGTTTAAAAATCAGATAATCAGTAATTTGTGAAAGTGTATTTTCATAAGTTACTTCCCCTTTTTATCCTCTTTATTCCGAAGGACTTCGCCCAAATGATTTACCTTTTTAACTAATTTTTGATGGTCTTTTTCACCCTGATTAAACTTCTTATTAATGTCCATCAAGACTCTGAAACGGATGGCTTGACCAAAACAAACCAAGCCTAAATTGGTTAAAATCAGTCCGTAAAGCCCCCAAATGAACCATCGGGAGAAAGCTACTGCTGGGTCAGCTTTTAAAGTCGAAGCATTGCCCACTACGGAAATACCAAAGCCAAAAAGCAATAAACCTGCCGAAGCACAAAGCAACCATTTTGTTCTGAGAGGCATTTTTTTTACTAATCTTTGTCCTGGGGTTTTTTTGGGAATATCGGGTTTCATATTGGTTTTGTTTTAAAGAGTGATTATTGATTTTATTTCCACAGTCCTCCCAATAAGATTTCAATTTGATGGAACTCCTCATTCAGATTACTTGGAATTGTTTTGCTGGAATACGTAAATCCGTGTTCTTGCCACAAAAATATGGTATAATAATCAGTTTGATAAATGGCTTTGGCGGTTGTTTTAAATAATTCAATTTTGTCGTTGGGCATCCGCTTTTCAATGGTCATTAAAAAGTACGCCTTTGTTTTCATCATCAATACTTTTTTCCCATTTACTGTTTTGGAAACGGTATTAGTATTTGCCTCCATACTTTTCAGAGCAGATTGGGGTAGATAAACCTCATTTTGCCTTTCTATATAAAAGTTACTGCCATTGGCTCGCATTGTCCAGCCAGCAAGGAGCTGATTTTTAGCCATTAAAATTTTTGTATCCTTCAAGATAGTATTCAAATCTAAGTAACGAAACGTGCTTACTTGGGAGTATGAACTTGAAAAATGGGCAATTAAAAAGCACAATAAAAATAATTTTATTGGGTTTATTTGACGAATTATTAGCTTAAACATAATTTTATATTTCAATATCACCATAAACTAACGAAAAGTATCCATGAAAATCAACAAAAAATTTATTTTTACCGTATTATTATCTGTAACAGGGCTGTATATGAACGGTCAAGACACAAGATTTAACCAAAAAAATCCCGATAAACCAGAAGTAACTGAATATATGGATCCTGAAATAAAGGTAATTACGCCAGGGGCAGTTCCTTCGGATGCAACGGTTTTATTTGATGGTAAAAACCTTGACCAATGGGAAAGTTCAAAAGATGGCAGTGCCGCAAAATGGAAAATTGAAGACGGTGTCATGACCGTTGTTGGTGGCACGGGCGGAATTTCAACAAAGAAATTGTATGGCGATTGCCAATTACATATCGAATGGCGTTCGCCCAATGAACCCGAAGACAAAAAGGGGCAGGGGAGAGGTAATAGTGGGGTTTTCTTTAATGGAATTTATGAAGTACAGGTTTTAAATTCATATCAAAACCGAACTTATCGGAATGGTCAAGCGGGTTCAATTTACAAGCAAAGCCCGCCTTTGGTGAATATTACGTCAAAACAAGGCGATTGGAATGTGTATGACATCATTTATACCGCACCAAAATTCACGGTTAATGGTGGCGTTGATTCACCTCCGTATATCACGGTTATTCATAATGGTGTGGTGGTTCAGAATCATACAAAAATTCAGGGAGTAACCAATTATATCGGACAACCCACTAATCCCGTTCACGGCAAAGGTCCAATCCATTTGCAAGACCATGGTAATGCCGTGAGTTTTAGAAATGTATGGATTAGAGAATTATAATTTTAAGGCACAAGGAACAAAGGCACAAAGGAGCAAAGTACAAAAGTGAAGAAGGGGAAATTCTTATCGCTTGTAAACTTTGCTCCTTTGTGCCTTTGTTCCTTTGCCCCTACATTCTTATCTTTGTATGATACTTAGACCAACCGATCACTAATTACCAATAACGACATATATGATTAAGCACGTTATTAGCTGGACACTCCGCAATATTCCACGAAAATATATTCAATTAGTGGGGCATTTTGCCACTAAAACTTACGGTTTATTCCTTTCTGGAAACTCAGTCGAATGTTCTGTTTGTGCTTCTACTTTTAGCAAATTTTTACCTTACGGACGTTTAGAACCACGGGAAAATGCTCTCTGTCCAAATTGTTTGGCACTGGAACGCCATCGGTTGATGTATCTGTACTTACAACAAAAAACCAACTTTTTTACGGATAATTTGAAGGTACTGCACGTTGCTCCCGAATACTGTTTCATTGACCGATTCGAGAAAATGAAGAATTTAGATTATATTACAGCGGACATTGAATCTCCTTTGGCAAAAGTGAAAATGGATTTGCACGATATTCCATTCGAAGATAATACTTTTGATGTGGTATTTTGTAATCACGTTCTGGAACACGTGGAGGATGACATTCGCTGCATGAATGAAATGAAAAGAGTTTTGAAACCGACGGGTTGGGCAATTATGCAGTCGCCCCAAGACTGGAAATTATCCACAACTTTTGAGGACAAAACCATCACCGATCCCAAAGAAAGAGAACGTTTATTTAAGCAAGACGACCATTTTAGAATCTTTGGCAGAGATTATAACAAACGCCTCGAACAAGGTGGTTGGTACGTAACGGAAGATAAATTTGTGATGGAAATGCCCGCTGAAAAGGTAAAACACTTTGCTTTGCCGAAAGAAGAGATTATTTATTTATGTGAGAAAAAATAACGAATTGGAAATATGAAATACCTTCCCATCAACAAAAACTTATTTATCGAAAACCGTGAGCGTTTGGCTAAACTATTGAAGCCAAAATCGCTCGCTATTTTCAATTCCAACGACCCCATGCCCACCAATGCGGACGGTACGATGGGCTTTGAGCAAAATTCTGATTTATTTTACCTTTCAGGAATCGACCAAGAGGAATCCATCCTTTTGCTTTTCCCCGATTGTCCTGACCCAAAGCATCGAGAGGTGCTTTTTTTGAGAGAAACATCCGAAATTATTGCTATTTGGGAAGGCTACAAATACACTAAACAACACGCTGGGGAGGTTTCGGGCATTACAAAAATCTACTGGACAAGTCAATTTGAACAAATTTTGACAACCTTGGTTTTTGAAGCTGACCATATCTATCTAAATTCCAACGAGCATATCCGCAATCACTCCGTTGTACAAACTCGTGATGCCAAGTTTATTTTGTGGGCAAAAGAGCATTTTCCTTTGCATAAATTTGAACGAGTTGCTCCTTTGATGCACCAATTACGGGTAATAAAAAATGAATATGAGATTACCCAAATTAGGGAGGCTTGTAGGATTACGGAATTGGGTTTTAGGCGTTTATTGACCTTCGTGAAACCCAATGTTATGGAATATGAAATTGAGGCAGAACTCATTCATGAGTTTGTTCGGAATCGTTCCAAAGGTTTTGCTTATAGCCCAATTATTGCTTCTGGAGTTAATTCGTGCGTATTACATTACATTGAAAATAATCGTGTCTGCAAAGATGGCGACTTGATTTTGTTGGACGTGGCGGCTGAATATGGTAATTATAAATCAGATTTGACTCGAACTATTCCCGTAAACGGTAAGTTTTCTCCCCGTCAGCGACAGGTTTATAATGCGGTTTATCGAACTTTTCAGTACGCTAAATCTATTTTAAAAGTGGGTATTTTGTGGGACGATTACCAGAAAGAAGTCGAGAATTATATGGAAAGTGAACTAATAGACTTAGGGCTTTTGAACAGAGGAGAAGTACAGAAACAGAACCCAGATTTACCTTTATTAAAAAAGTATTTCATGCACGGAACTTCTCACCATTTGGGGTTGGATGTGCATGATGTGTGGAATAAATATCGCAAAGTGGAGGCTGGTATGGTTTTTACGATTGAACCTGGGATTTATATCAAAGAAGAAGGTTTAGGAATCCGCTTAGAAAATAATATTTTAATAACCGAAATGGGCAGTATTGACCTCATGGAGAGTATTCCGATGGATGCCGATGAGATTGAAGCGTTGATGAATTAATATATGAAAATCCTCTTTGACCATCAAGCATTTACAGGGCAACGCTACGGCGGAGTGGCTCGGTATTTCCACGATTTGATGGAATCGCTGACTGCCTTAAACGTCAAAATAGATTTGTCAATTGGTTTTTCTAATAATGAATATCTCAAAAGTAGTACCGTCCGTAAGCCTTTAACTTTCAAAAACGTTTTTGGGTTTATGCCGACCAATATGTTAGTGTCTCGCACTAATCGTTTGAACAGTATTTATCAATTACAAAAAGGAAAGTTTGATATTTTTCATCCAACGTTTTACCATGATTACTTTCTGCAACCCCTTGGAAATAAGCCATTTGTACTGACGTATCATGATTGCATTAAGGAGAGATTTAATTTGAGTCATATTGATAATGCCAGCCACGAACAAAAGCAAGAACTATTAAGTAGAGCCTCAAAAATCATTGCTGTTTCTGAAAATACCAAGAAAGATTTATTGGATTTTTACGAAATCAAACCCGAAAAAATTGCGGTTGTTCATCATTCTACTAATTTTATTCATCATCAACAACCCCATAATTTTCATTTAAAGATTCCTGAAAATTATCTTTTGTATGTAGGTGCAAGAAATGATTATAAGAACTTTTTAGGTTTTTTAAAATCTATAAAAACTGTCTTAAAAAGACATAAAGATGTTGTTTTGTTGTGTGCAGGTGGAGGAATTTTTACGGAAGAGGAGCAAAAATTAATCAATCATTTAGGATTACAAAATCAGGTGATTCATCAAAATTTTCACAGCGATAATACCCTTTTTGGACTTTATCAGAAAGCCATTGCCTTTGTTTATCCTTCCCTTTACGAAGGTTTTGGCATCCCAATTTTAGAGGCTTTTGCCTGTGGCTGTCCAGTAGTTTTGAGCAATAAATCCAGTTTTCCAGAAGTGGCAGGTGAGGCAGCTTTATACTTCGACCCTGAAAATCATGAAGAAGTTTGTGAGCAAATTGAGAGAATAATTATGGATTCCGAATTACGTAAATCCTTGATTGACAGAGGGTTTATTCGCCAAAATAATTTTTCGATTAATAAAAAAGCCGAAGAAACTTTGAAAGTTTATCGAAGTGTTTTGTAGTAACTAATCCTCAGACAGCATGATTTCAAGCAAAAATATTTTACTTTTTGAACCTGATTCGAGTGGGCATCATCCTGGTTATCTTTATCATCTGATTATTTATTTTCTGGAAAACGATTATTTCTTTAATGTGGTGGTTTTAGTTGCTCCTGATTTTTTTGAAAAGCACCCTCAGATTATTCAAAAAACGCTTTCACCCAGAGTAAAATGGTTTAAATTTTCTGATTCTGAATTTAATGACTGGCAAAAAATCAAATCAAGGAGTGTAACAAAACGTTCTTTTTTTGAGTGGGAATTAATCAGAAAATACGTTATTGAAACGCAATCAGACTATGCTTTTTTGATGTATATTGATTATCTGCAAGTAGCTTTACTTACTCAAAAAGCCCTTCCATGTCCTGTTTCGGGCATTTTGTTCCGACCAACCTTAGTTAATTATCCTGCTCATTCCTTGAAAGAAATGATTAATTCTTGGCGTAAAAATCTGACCTTGAAATATTTTGTTCAACATAAAGCCTTAGATTCGCTTTTTAATCTTGACTCTTTCGCTACGGATTATATTCATCAAAATTGGCAAACCGATAAAGTAAAATTCTTGCCTGACCCCGTGCAGGTTTATCCGTCTTCAAAATCAGTTAATGAACTCAAAAATGAGTTAAAAATTGAACCCAATCGAAAAGTTTTTTTAATCTTTGGTTTTTTGGATTCCCGTAAAGGAATTTCGGAAGTTATGGAAGCAATTTCTTATATTTCCAGAGAAAAATCTTCAATAGGAACGTTATTAATTGTTGGACCCTGGGAGGAATCAGAAAGGAAGAAATTTGATTTAAGTATTGATAAACTCATGCAAAGCTCTGCTTTTCAAATAGTTATCAAAGATAAATTTATTCAAGATGAGGATATTCAATCTTATTTTGAAGTGTCAGATTATATTTTAGCTTTGTATGCAAAGCACATTGGTATGAGTGCCATAATGGTGAGGGCTGCAGCGGCACAGAAGCCATTTTTGACTCATAATTTTGGTTTGATGGGCAAAGTGGTAGCTGAAAATCAGTTGGGAATGATTGTGGAAAATGATTTAGCGAAGAAGATGGAAATGCTACTTTCTGAAAATATGGAGATTGGAAATAAAGAGAAAATGAAAGAGTTTGCTGAATTAAACAGTGCTGAGAATTATGGGAAAGTTATTTTGGATGTGTTACAAACACAACTCTCCTAAATCAAACTGATTTCCTAAAAACACATTATAGTCCACCGTGCCTTTAACCCCCTCGCACCAGCCTTTTGGGTTGTGTTGCCAAAACCATAATCCAGCCCCGTAGCCTTTCAAGGTTTCCTTTGAATAATCTGCAATCCAGAGGGGATAATCGTCAAAATTTCCTTTGATAAATTTCTTATAAAAATTGGGGTTTGTATAAATTATGGGTTTCACTCCGTAATGCTTTTGAACTATATTAAGCCATATTTCTAACTCTTCAACTATCTGACTATCAGTCTTTAAAGAGTTTTGTTCAATATCCAAAACGGGTGCAAAATCTCCTTTTTGTAATTTAACGGAATTGATAAAATTTTGGGCTTGTCCTCTGGGTTCACGCCACGGAATAAAAAAATGATATGCTCCTCTACGAATGCCTAATTTACCTAATTGTTCCCAATTTCGTTGAAATTCACGGTCGCAATGGGTCATGCCTTCGGTGGCTTTGAGAAAGCAAAATTCTACTTGTAAACCTTCTTCCGAAAACTTCATTTTCTTGACTTTTTGCCACTCAATTTTACCATTATGATGCGATAAATCAATGCCGTGAATTTTATAGCGGAGGGGCAAAGTAATGCCTAATTTAGAAATTTTTTCCCAGCCATTTGGGTTTGGGCGAAGTAAGTAATAAACTGTAATAATTAACAGAAAAGAGGCAAAAACGATTAAATAAAGCCTTATTTTTTTGGGGAGAATATAAAATTTTAGGAAGAATAATTTCAAGAAATTCATAAAACAAAAAAAGGATTAAGAAAACGTTTGCACAAATTTACAAATATTTTCCTAATCCCTTATCTCGAACTAACGAATCCTATTTATTAGGCTGAGGCGTTGTGCGTAAATATGGTTTCACGATGGTAAATCCTTTGGGGAATTTTGCCGCCGCATCTTCGGTTTTCACGGCTGGGGTAATGATTACATCGTCGCCATCTTTCCAATCTGCGGGCGTTGCCACTTGATAATTTGCGGTCAATTGCAACGAATCAATTACCCGTAAAAGCTCTTGAAAATTACGTCCCGTTGAAGCTGGATAAGTCAAAGTCAATTTTACTTTTTTATCAGGTCCGATAATAAATACCGAACGCACCGTTGTTTTTTCTGAAGCATTCGGGTGAATCATATCGTAAAGTGTAGCCACATTACGGTCAGAATCGGCAATAATGGGGAAGTTCATTTTTACCCCATTTATTTCCTCAATATCGGGTACCCATTTATTATGAGAATCTAAATCATCTACCGAAACGGCAATTACTTTAACGCCTTTTTTCTCAAAATCTCCTTTCAAAAGGGCTGTTTTGCCTAATTCGGTCGTACATACGGGCGTAAAATCAGCGGGATGGCTGAATAACATACCCCATGCATCTCCGAGCCATTCGTGAAAATTTATTGTTCCTTGGGTTGTTTCCGCCGTGAAATCGGGGGCAATATCTCCTAATCTTAATGACATAGCTTTATCAGTTTTGAATTGTTAAATTTTGAAATTATTGAGTTCATTGTCTATTACTCTACTAAGTTACAAGATTAAATAAAATTTGGTTCAAAATGAAATTTGAAAAATTAATTTATATGCAAGTTAGGGAGCATCTAAAAAATAGTATACCCATAATTTCTGAATTTGGATTCGTCAGATTTTAGGATTTTTTGGATTGAATCTACTTTTAATCTAAAAAATCCCTAAATCTGAAGAATCCAAATTCAGATGGGAGGTATCTTATTAATTAGATGCTCCCTTACCTCAAAACCGTTCACCCTTTACCTATTTTAGACAGGTTTTTCAATTACAAAATTATGATTGGTGTAAATACAAATATCCGCCGCAATGTTCAATCCTTCCCTCACCATCTCTTCTGCCGATAAGTGGGGGGCGTGTTTCTTCAAAGCCAAAGCCGCAGAAAGGGCATAATTGCTTCCAGAACCAATGGCGGCAATCCCATTTTCAGGTTCCAAAACATCGCCCGTTCCAGATATAATCAAGGCTTCTTCATTGTTCGTTACCACCATCATTGCCTCCAATTTTCGGAGATAACGATCTGTACGCCAGTCCTTTGCGAGTTCAATGCTTGCCCGTTTCATATTGCCCCCGTAAGCATTTAGTTTTTCTTCAAAACGTTCCAAGAGCGTGAAAGCATCAGCCGTTGAACCTGCAAAACCCGTTACGATTTTTCCGTCCAACATTTTTCTAATTTTCTTAACGTGGTTTTTGGCAACGGTTGTTCCCATAGTTGCTTGTCCATCCGCCCCGATTGCTACTTCGCCATTATGCACCACCGCCAAGACGGTTGTTGATCTAATTTTTTCCATGAATATTTTTTTTTGCAAAGATAGGAAAAAATAGGGATTAGGGGTTGGGGATTAGGGATTAGGAAATTTGATATTACATTTTAATCTCAAAAGTCAAAGTTCAGTAATTTAAAAACTGCAACAAATCAACAAATTAAACTTCAACAAATATTTACATTCCTCCCAAATCCTGCGTAATTCTGGCAAAAGGACTTTTAGGCTCTCTAAAAGGGTCTTTTGATAATCGTGCCGCACAAGCCATCATGGTATATTGAGGGTTTAGAATGTTATCTCGATGATGTGGGGAATTCATCCAACCATTCACAATTGACCTTGCTAATGCTACGTAAGTCATCATAAATATAGGTTTTTTCGTAGTACAATCTACAAAAAAGTAATCACCATTGTTTTTGGGTGGTTGAAAACAGAATTTGGTACTTTTACCCGTTTCAATAATATCGTGTTGAGCAATATTTTCTCCCATTGCTCTGAATTCACGAGTTTGATTCTCAACTCGATTTTGTAGGTTCCGATTGGTGGCATTATTGGAATTGACATGGCTATAAAAGTCTTGCTCAATCATCGCCTCCGAATGTCCGATGGTAGCTTTATGAATCGGTAGATTATAAGTAAAAATTCTAAGATTATATTTCAATCTTTGCTCATTAGTAGCATGAAAAATGGCGGCATCTAATAAGAAATTATTGGGATTTTTAGCATCAATAGGTTGATTAACAGCGGATTGGCTCAAAAATTCAGGTGGAGATAACTCGTAATATCCTTTCAACTGAGCCAATGAATTATTAGAAAGAAGCAATAAAAACAAAAGGTGTTTCATACATGATTTTTTTCAAATATAACGAATGAAATACATTTTTAGTTTGTCAAAATTACTTCTCGAAAGTTATTTTGACTTTCGAGAAGTTCCAATGTATCAACTTCCTGAAACAGTATCCATTAGGGTAAAACAATTTTCGGGAAGTGACAGCCCCCATATTTTACTTCGCTTTTGCAAATTGTTCCGATAATTTATTCAAATCTTCATCCGAAACTTTACCCGAAGTAATAACAGTACGATAACGGAAAGTAATGGATTGATTAGGTGATAATTTGAAATTCAACTCTTTCTTATCTTTCGAAAATACTTTTTCTCCCAATGGATTTGCGGCGAAAAGTCCGTAACCCCTTGCGTGCCAATAGGTTGGGTAATTGATATTGGAAGGATGGTCGATGATAGCAACTGAAATATCTTCGTTTTTTATTTTACCCGAAAGATTCACCCATTTGCCTCTTGTACTCCAAACATTTTCCCCATTGATGCCTTCGCTACTGTGGTAATTTCCCGTGATTCCTGTGTTGTCTAATTTATCAACTTTCGTTTCAATTCCGTTAGCATCCACAAAAATATCTGGTTTATCTGACGGATGTTCTAATTCTCTCGCTAATCTAATGGCAAACATCCCATCTTTTACATCTTTAAATACAACTTCCTCATTTTGAGCCGTTAAGGTTGTAATTCTGTCAATAATTCTTTGCTTTCCGTTGGCATGAAAAACGTATTGAGTCTTTTCTTTTAATAACGTTTTACCCTTTCCATCGGTATCAATCCAGTCGGCAGTTACGCTCAAATTAGCTTTGTTATAACCGCCATTGATTTGTACTATTCCAGTATGTTTGATGGTGCCATATTTTGTACGGTCTTTGATAGCGGTTGAATTGTTCCAGAAATCAAAGCCATTAACGGATTCATAATTAAGCCACATTCCTACGTGATGCGGATGATCAACCCGTTCACCAGTTCGAGTGGCAAATGGATAACCACGAGTAATAGTTGTTCCTTCGGAAGTAATAATGGGAAACAAAACGGGTTTTTTCAGAATAGAATCACTCGGATAAAAGTATGAAGTGAAGGGTTTTCCATCAACCGTAACATCAATTTTGTTTTCTTTATCCTTGATAGTCAAAACGATACGGTCTTTTTTATTTTGGGTAAGTCCTTGAAAACCAATAAGAAGAAATGATAACAAAAGGATTGAGATTTTTTTCATTTGTTGAATATTTTGTTTTCCGTTAAAAGCCAGATATTCAACAAACATACTCGAATTTAACTAATTTTTGGTTTTCTTAAAACTAAAATTAACCAATAAATAACGCCTGAAAATACAATAATTTCCAAAGCATATTCCACCGCAAATTTTGCTCCTAAAAGGTTATCAAAGCGTAAAAACGGCTTTCCAATTCTAAACCAAAAAGAGGGTTGAATAGCGGCGAAAGATTGGAAAATAAAGGTTAGAATGAGGAAAGTTTTGTTTTTGAAAAAATCAAAGCCAAAAATTAAAGGCATGGCGAAAATGAATACATAATTGGCATAAGAACCAATCTGAACTACCATCATCATTAAGAAAATTATTGTCCAAATTTTAGGGATAAACTGTTGAATGTCAAGCTGTTTATTTCTTAGAGTTTGCCAAATTGAAACCATTAAAATGATAAAAAGTCCAATCCAATTTAGTAATCTTATGTCTTTGGTAATGCCCAAATCCCAAATTAAAGGGTTAATTACTGACCACATATTTACTGCCATTGGTTCTTGAGCTAAGCGAATGGGCATTAAAAAACTTGTTCCTCCCAAACTGTATAAAATCAATAAAATGGGCAAGCCAATCGCCAAATTTCCTAAGACAAATTTTACTTTGTGGTTGAGTTTTAAAAATAGCAAAGGCAATAATAAAACGAAGAATGCTTTCGTGGTCAAAAGCCCTAAACCCGTAATAATTCCTAAGATAAAATCAGACTTTTTATGTTGCCAGGCATACACTACCGCACAAGCAAATCCCCACATCCAAATATCCTCCTGTCCGCCCAAAACGCAGAATATATAAGGGGCAGGGAGGAGTAAATAAATCAGTGCTTTGAATAAGGTAGAGGCTTGATTTTCAGTGGAATAGGTTTTCATAGTTATCCATAAAACCAATAATTCAATTAATATCATTAAGAGTGTAACGGCTCGGGCTGCGTTCCAAAGATAGAGTGGGATGGCAGTAACGTAGGCGAAAAATGGTGAATATAGCGATTCAAAATCACGGTAAACTAATTTGAATTTTGCGGCTTCTTGGGCTGATTTCCAAAAGATTTGTACGTCCGATTGGGCATCAAAACCGTAAATGATATAAACCACCAGAAAGGGCAGTATCCTTCCTAAAAAAGCCATCAAAGCAAATGACTTTTTTGTGCCTAATTGAGCAAATTTACTCTCAATTTTATCTTTAAAACGAAATGCTAAAAACGCTAACAAACACAGCACTATTGAGATATAGGCTTTATTAAAAACTACTTCGTATTCTTCGTATGTTGTCATAATTTGGTAGTAAATCTATCTTTAATTTTCAAGAAAGGTTTTTCAAAATATTGGTATGAAAGGGCTGATATTGATATAGTTAAGAGATAAGCAATCGGATAACTCACCCAATTACTTTGCTGAAAATTCATAGCAATTTTTACCCCAATCACCACCGCAATTGTGTGATACATATATAAGCCGTAAGATATTTTTCCGAGATAATCAAAAACTGGATTTTCGAGGCTTAGAATCGAATTCGGATTTTTCGCCAAATTCATTAGAATTAAGGTAAAAATTAAAGCGTAAAATTCTTGATTGATTCCTTTTATATATACGCCAAAAAAGAGTAAGGAAATCAATGAAATATATAAAATCCACTGCGTAATTTTATAAAAGAGTATTTTAATGAATTGAGAATCAGGTTGAAAATAAGTAAAATACGCTCCCATTGCTCCCAAAATCATGCAGGTTATTCTTAATGATTTTATGAATTCATTCAAATATTTCCACCAACCAATTTCGGGCATATATAATACTGTGAGGGAACGAAGAAAGTAAAAAAAGAAGAAAAACAGAATCATTACCATTAACAACCGAGTAGTCTTGGTTTGGCGAATTACCCAGGGCCAGAAGTAATAAAATTGCTCCTCAACGCCGATAGACCAGTTTTGGGAAAGATAAGGAATGTGCTTATAAACGCCCGTTACCACGTTTGGAAGGATAAAAAGATACAGAATGATTTTCTCCGTAAAATTTTCTCGGATAAAAGCGGTCTCATCTGGAATATTCAAAAATGGAATTTCGGGTAGAATAAATAACCCTAAAATGACGGTTAGGAAATAGAGGGGCCAAATTCTGAGAACTCGTCTCATGTAGAAACTGGCAATGTCGATGGTTTTGGTTCTTTCTTTTTCTACTAATAATAAAGAGGTAATCAAAAATCCACTCAGTACAAAAAACAAAAAAACGCTCAGAGGTCCAATCAACCTGATAAAACGAGTGTGGAATATGTGGTTAGTAAACCCAAATTTCTCTTTAAATTGTTCTATATGATGAACGATAACCCAAAAAGCGGCAATGAAACGAACGCCATTGAGATTCGGAAAATAAAGTGTGTTTTTGTGTTCGTTATTGAAGGAAGACATTGAAGGTTTTTTAAACAGAATGACAAAATTAAGGTCTTTGAGGGCTTTTTACAAGAAGTATTTTGTTGTCTGAATTTGAATTCGTCAGATTTATGGATTTATGGATTTGAAATTACTTATTGATTTTAGAATTTTGAATTAAGATTTTGGATTTTAAATTTCTACAATCCAAAAATTCTTCAATCTGACAAATCCAAATTCAGACAGGGTCGCCCTGACAGAATTGATCATAATTTTCCAAAGACAATTTTATATTTTTCCAAGATAGCTTTTGAAAGCAAGGGTTTAGCCTTATTTTTGGGTTCTTAAATCAAAATACTAATAATTCCCATATAAAAACAATGGCAGAAATTATAACAATGCCCAAGATGAGTGACACTATGACCGAAGGTGTTGTGGCAGAATGGCTCAAAAAAGTGGGCGATGTCCTCAAACCAGGTGATGGTCTTTTGGCTGAAATCGAAACCGATAAAGCCACTATGGAGCTTGATTTGGATGAAAGAATGGATTTGAGCAATTTCAAAGATTGCCGACTTTTATACATTGGTTTAGAAAAAGGAAAAGCCGTTCCAGTGGATAGTATCATTGCCATTATTGGTGAAAATGGAGAGGCTTATGAACATCTTTTGAAAGGTGGAGATACTGCCCCAGCACCAGAGGCTAAGTCCGCTGAAAATACCGCAGTTCCCACGCAACCAAATAGTATTCAACCAGTTACGCCCGAACCAGAGAGTGTGAAAGTCGATACTTCAACTATTAAAGCAGAAGTTATTGGTATGCCAAAAATGAGTGATACGATGGAAGAAGGAACCTTGGTAACTTGGTTGAAAAAAGTTGGCGATGTCTTGAAACCTGGCGATACGCTTTTGGCAGAAGTTGAAACAGATAAAGCTACCATGGAATTTGAGTTGGATAATTTTTTGGATGTTACCAAATATAATCCTTGTACGCTTTTATATATTGGAATTGAGGCGGGTAAAACCGTGAAAGTTGATGATGTAATTGCTATCATTGGTGAACCTGGTGCAGATTTTAATGCTCTATTGAAAGGCGGAAAAACTACTGCTGAACCTGTTCCCGCTTCTGCCCCTGCAAATACGCCAGCACCTGTTTCGACTCCCGAACCAGCACCCGCTCAAAATGCTAATCCTGCCAATCTTTCTCCTGCACCCATGGGCGTTGAAATTGATATGAAAGCCGTTGAACCTGTGGTAATTAGCGATGCCGATGGCAGAATTAAAGCCTCTCCATTAGCAAAAGCCTTAGCAAAAGACAAAGGAATTAATATTGCCGAAGTGAAAGGCAGCGGTGAAAATGGACGAGTTGTAAAATCGGATATTGATAATTATGTGCCAGTGGCTAAACCTGCCCCTGCACCTGAAAAAGTCGCTCCAGCTATTCCTGTGGTGGCTTCGGGCGTAGAAAATTTTGAAGAAATTCCATTGAATCAGATGCGTAAAGCTATTGCCAGAAGTTTGGCAGAGTCGCAATCATCAGCGGTGGATTTCCAATTAACGATGGAAATTTGTATGGACAAATCCATTCAGGCAAGAGAAGTGATGAATGGTGCTTCGCCCGTGAAGATTTCTTTCAATGATATGATTTTGAAAGCCTGCGGTGTTGCTTTGAAAAAACATCCCAACGTGAATTCTTCGTGGAAAGAAGACCATATCAGACGTAATTTTCACGTGCATATTGGTATGGCAGTGGCAATTGCTGATGGCTTAATTGTTCCTGTGATACGTTTTGCTGATACTTTACCTTTATCGGTTTTGGCAGCCACTACAAAAGATTTGGGAGGAAAAGCCAAAAATGGTAAACTACAACCCAAAGATTGGGAAGGTAATACCTTTACGGTCAGTAATTTAGGAATGTTTGGTATTGAGCAATTTACGTCCATTATCAACAATCCTAAAAATGAATCTTGTATTCTTTCGGTAGGAGGAATTAAGGAAATTGTGGCGGTGAAAGATGGTCAGTTTTATGCAACCAATGTGATGAAAATAACGCTTACCTGCGACCATAGAGTAGTTGATGGTGCAAGTGGTGCGGCTTTCTTGGTAACGTTGAAAGAGTTGCTGGAAGAGCCTTATAAGTTGTTAGTTTAAATTTTAGAAATATTGAATGAGGGTGAGGATGGTATCTCTCACCCTTTTTTGTTTAACAAATAGATAATATGACCATCCCCAAACTCCGAACGGTTCATGTAACCCGCTACGTTACGCCATTGCGTGAGGGTGGTTCATTACCTGCTATCGTGGAGGCGGATGACGGATTTTTGTATGTTCTCAAATTTCGTGGAGCTGGGCAAGGTTTGAAAGCCTTAATTGCAGAATTGTTAGGCGGTGAAATTGCCAGAGTTTTAGGTATCAAAATGCCCGAAATGGTGTTTGCAGAACTGAACGATTCGTTTAGTAAAACCGAACCAGACGAAGAAATTCAAGATTTATTACGGAATAGTACGGGACTAAATTTAGGTGTACATTATCTATCAGGAGCCATTACTTTTGACCCCATTGTAACGACAATAAATTCAAAATTAGCTTCTCAGATTGTATGGCTTGATGCTCTTTTGACCAATGTTGATAGAACGCCACGCAATACCAATATGCTGATTTGGCATAAAGAATTATGGCTGATTGACCACGGAGCATCTTTGTATTTTCATCATAATTGGGATAATTGGGAGGCACAATCCAAACGCCCTTTTGTAGCGATAAAAGACCATGTGCTTTTGTCGCAAGCCTCTGATATTGAGGAGGTTGATAAAGATTTTAAGCAGATATTGACCCCCGAACAAATTAAGGCAATTGTTGATTTGATTCCCGATGATTGGTTGCAAAATAGAGAATTATCGCAAGAAGAAGAACGAGAAGTTTACGTTAGATTTTTAGAAAATAGAGTTGCCAGCTCTGACTTATTGGTAAAAGAAATAAACCATGCAAGACAAACAAATATATGAATATGCCGTGATTCGGATTGTTCCGAGAGTGGAACGTGAAGAGTTTTTGAACGTTGGTATTATTCTATATTGTTCAAAACAAGGATTTTTACAGGCAAAATATCAGTTAGATAAAAATAAACTTGAAGTTTTTTCTAATTCATTAGAATATGAAGATTTGGAGAAATACCTTCAAACGTGGGAACGAATTTGTGTAGGCGGAAAAAGTGCAGGACCGATTGGAATGTTGCCAATCGCTTCAAGATTTCGTTGGCTAACTGCCACTCGAAGCACCATTGTTCAAACCTCAAAAGTCCATCCTGGATTTTGTGCTGATGCTCAAGAAACTTTGAATCATCTTTATGCAACATTGGTTCTTTAAATAGTTGTGAATTGTGAGTTTAGAGTTGTTAGTTTAAAACTATCGAAAAATTTAACATTCCCTCATAATCCAAAATCCAAAATCTTAAATTGTAAATAAAATAAATATGGGATTATTCAATGCTGGCAAACATTCAGAGATTGTTGCCAATGAAATCAAAAGAGGTCAGGCGTTTTTAGCCGAGAATGCAAAAAGAGAAGGCGTTTCTGAAACGCCAAGCGGTTTGCAATATGAAGTTTTGGTAGAAGGTGATGGTGAAAAACCAAGTAGCCCACGTGCCAAAGTTTTAACGCATTATCATGGAACAACCATTGACGGAATCGTTTTTGATAGTTCAGTTTTGCGTAATGAACCCATCAGTTTTGGCTTAAACCAAGTAATCACGGGTTGGACAGAAGGTTTGCAATTAATGCCAACGGGTAGCAAATACCGCTTTTTTATCCCGCATCACTTAGCGTATGGAGAACAAGGAGCGGGCAGAGACATTATAGGTGGAGCAACTTTGATTTTTGATGTTGAGTTGTTGAAAACGAATTAGTTTATTATCACTTCCCGAAAGTTCTTTTACTTTCGGGAAGTTCTTTTAAATGATTTTACACTAAATTTTGAGTACCTATTTCCCTAAAAATACATTCACCTTAGAATTAAATGGATTTCCAGAACTTCTCCTAAAACTCACTATCTGTCCAATGTGCCACATAGCATCACCAATGGGTCCATTAATTTGATTCCAAAATGGAAATTCCTGATTGCCATTCGCTCGCTTGAAAACTATTTTCAAATCTTTGATTTTGACTTTTCCACTCCTTAAAATATCACTTACCGTTTTCAGATTCTCCAAAGTTTTTTTCCTTTTTACCTCGTAAGGCAAAGCCGAAATCTCCTCACCAGTTTGCGTATTGGCATTATTTTGAAAAGAATTGATAATCACATTGGTTAGCCCCATGATGTGGTCAATGGTTTGTTCGCTCGTGCGAGTGTCTTTGCTTGGTCGGAAAGCTAAATCTTCTTTTCGTAAGCCTTCGGTTGCCCAAAAGAAACGAAAACCGACAGCATCAATCATTCTGGATACGACCGATTCTGCGGTATATTCCTCTGGATAATCTGGAATCTTTCGAAAAGGAAGCGAATCGGTTTGCGTTTTGTTTGAGGGCAAACCTGCGTGAATATTACCTGAAATATTGCTAAATAGAATTACGAAAAGTAATTTGTAAAAATGATTTTGAATATTCATGATGACTTTTTTTATAATGGTTTATGCGTTGATAAAATGTTTTGAGATTTATTTCACGCAAAGTACCATAAAAAAAGTTCTTGTAACATGATTATTTCACACCCCGATATGTAATTACCGAATTTGGTTTAATCAAATCCTTAATTGAAAAGGTATTTACTGTCAAAACGATGACTTTCTTTCCATCCAAATCATACACATATCCCACTACTTCCTGAAAAATGTCCGTTAATGGCGTTGGTCTTTTTAAGGAAAAAATATAGATGTTCGTGCCTGTTGGGTCAATTGCTTTGGGTAAAGGGGATTTTGCTGCCGTTAACCTTAAAGCATTCGTTATTTTAATGACGGGCAGATTTACAATCTTCGGGTCAATACCATTTTTGCCAGCCGCATTGATGTCTTCCAAAACAATTTCATCCAAACGGGTAGTTGCTACTGGCTGAGTTGCTAAAAGTCGGTAATTATTTATATTGATAACGTCATTGGTCTTGACTGTCCCCGTATATATGCCCACAACATCACCCACTACATTCACTCGTGGGTCAATGTCATTATTGCTCTCACAAGCTGTAAGGGTAATAATTAGGCTTATAAGTATGAGTAATAGTTTCATTTTTTTTACTTTAATTTTATATGAATAATATGATTCGAGTTGTATTAAATGTATTCAAACAATTACCCCTTAAAACTATTCACTAATCAAATTTTCACTTTATAACTTATCATTACCATTTGTTCAAAAAATGGCGAAAATGGAACAGCGGAGAAATCTCCCAAAAAGAGGAGACGGTGTTGCAATCCTACGGTTTTAGTTATCCTGAAATTATTGATTAACGTAAGGTCTAAATCTCCCTTTTTTAGGTCGTCAAAATAGGCAGAGTTAATCACCATACGATAATCTGCCGACCACCACGTTTTGAAATCTCCCGTATATGCCATATTAATTTGCCCCCCTTTATCTATAATCGTTTTTTTGTAAGTAATTCCATCTACTTCGGTGTCCTGAATGTGTAATCCTTTTTGAGCAATGATGTCATTAGTGACCCCCAAAATATTTAAAGAAAGTGGTGAAATTGATACTGAAAAATGTTCGTTAGGTTCATATTTAATGCCTGGGGCAAACGAAAGCGAATAGGGACTCAAAAATTTCCGAATTGCTCCACTACCTCGGACATCACTCAAAAAATTACCATCGTAAACCGTGAAAATTGACGTGCCAAAGTTTATTGCCAAATTAAACGCCCATTTATCGTTTTTAGAAAATGCCGTAGAAATGTCATTAAATAACTTAAAATTATCACTTGATTTCTGAATAGGCGACCCTTTTAAATTCGGTAAGGTAAGTCCAAATGACCAATTAAGCTTGTTTTTCATTCTGAGTTTTTGCCCTTTTTTGAAATAATTGGCAGCTACATCAAAGGAATTAGCCATCAGGAAACCTTCTTTTCCACCACCGTTTGCGGCAGTAGCCACCGAGTGGACTGTATGAGAGAGGCTCATGCCGATGGTGATGGGAAATTTCCAAACCCTTGCCGCTGCTTTTGCTTTTTTTGTACTATCAATTCTGAACTCAGTCAATTCTTTTACGTGTTGCAGACTATCACTAATCACCTTCACCAAGCTATCCAATTGTTCTTTTGAATATGTTTTCAATAGTGTAGAATCCATCAATATTTTTTTATCCGTTGGTTGAACGGCAATCACCGAAGTAGTTTTAGGGTTTGTATTATCCTTTATGGATACCTTATTTACAGACTTTTTTTGTGTAAAAATACTTTGTGCATTTATGCAAAATGGGATTATTAGGAGGACGAATATTTTGAGAAGTTTCATGAGATTCTAAATTTTATCAGATTAAAAAAGGCAAGAAAGGGTTGCCCTTTTACTTGCCTTTAAAAAGATATTTTAATTCTTCAAATTCGTTACCTCTTCATCAACTATTTGATTGCCACTATCTGCCGTCGGTTTAATCATTCTGCTTACGGCACCAGTAATCTCAAAACAGTATGTAGAACGTTTGAGCACGCCACAGCATTTTACATATTGTGTAATTCTTACGCATTTGTTTACTGCAAATCCAGTATAGCTAATTCCATAAGGTGAGCTTCCTGTTGTTATTCCAGTTCCCATATAAGGTGTTAAAGCACCTGTGGCATTTATATATCCACCCCAAACACCAGATGCCGTAGCATTAAATTGATTAAATGGTATTGATGCACACGCTGTACAATTTGGAAATGCTCCATTATATTGAATTCCCCACCAATGCTCTTGCCCTGCTACCAGCATATTTGGAACTGTAGAAATATTTACTGAGCCATCAGAATTTTTGGTTACAATAAAATTAAAATCAGAGGTACAATTTTTAACTTCAGTAATGATAAACTTCATGCTATTTTTCAAGACTTTGTTGCCACATCGAAATTCGACTGTAATAGTATAGTTACCTGCTGGTGCATTGTCGGGAATAGTAAATGTACTGGTATTATCACCAGTAGTACCACTTATGCTCGGGCTTACTGTCCAAGAAACGGTAGCACCATTGCAAGGTATGGTTGTAAAAACAGCTTTTGTGCCACAACTTACCGTTTGTGGACCACTAATTGGTGGAATTTGGGGCAGATTATAGATTTTTTCATTACAACAAAAACACTCCTTTGGTATATTTGAGTCCCATTTGACATCCTCTGAAATTTGAGCCTGCATTGCCTCAATTTTAGTGGCACGAACTTGTGCAAAAACACCAACATTTACTAAACATAAGATTAAGAATAAGATTAATTTTTTCATGATTTCTTGAATTTATTTTGTTCTCTGTTTCCCTACCTCCTTTTCAGCCGATTCAGGTTTTTGCTTGAAAGATTTGCCTTTCAATGACTAATACCAACCGTCTTTTTATTTGTAACTTTTTATTGAAAATATTTTTAATTATTTTCAATAAATTGCCCTAATTCATCTATTTTGGGGTTTTTAAGTGGAAAATATTTTTATAATTTGTAACTTAGACAGAAATAAATGGATGAAAATTCTTGCGTAACATATCTCGCTCGTTCAGTATGTCAATAATTCACTAATCCCAATTCATTGCTACCGTTAAATAAATAATAACGCTTAGGTTACAAATCAATCCACCAATCGTATTTATAGATGAACGTACTTAAAAGATGGTCTGACCAAGAAATAATACAAGGAATCCTCTCGGGTGGACGGGCGGAGGAAGATGCTATCGGGGCTTTATACGATAATCACCGTAGCGTTTTAAGTCGTTATGTGGGCAATAAATCTTCCAAAACCTACGCCAAAGAACCCGAAGATATTATTTGGGAGTCCATCGAAGCGATGGTTAATAATGTGAAAGAAGGGAAATACATATCCCAATCAGGTACCAATATTGAGGCATATATCAAGATGATTTGCAAGAATCTTTGGCATAAATATTTAGCCTCCGAAACCGCCCGTGAAGGTCGGCAAGAGCAATATGTGGGCTTTGATTTTGAAGATATTGATTTGGATATAAGTCAAATTATCGCCCAAAAAGAGACTTGGGACGGCTATTTAAGCATTTTTGAAAAAGTGGGAAAGAATTGTAAAGAACTCCTAAACCTCACCTTCGCTGATGATATTCCCATGAATGAATTAGCGAAAATGATGGTAGAAACTGGTAAATATGAAAGCGAACAGACCGTCAGAAATGCAAAGAGTAAATGTTTGAAAAAGGTTTTATTAGAGATTGGTGAATAGAAATAAAGAAATGAACGAAAATACGCAACAAATGCTCGAAGACTATCTTGCCAATCGTCTTACGGGTATGGATATAACTTTTATAGAGGCACAAATTGACAATATCCCAGCCGTAAAAACTGAGTATGAAAAACTATTGCTTCTGAAAAATACCATCCAACGACAACAAACTCGTGATAAAATAAAGGCGATTCATGCCCAAAAAATGGCGGAATGGAAAGGCGAAGATTCGGAAAATGAAGGCGGAAAAATAATAAAACTACAACCTCAAAAAAGTAACGTTTCAAACTTTTTCAAAATCGGAGGAATGGCGGCTGCCGCTTGTGCCGTTTTCATGATTTATCTATCAGTTTCGCCCATTTCAACGTCTGACCCTACAAATTTATCCGAAAGAGGAAACTCAACTGAGTTAGATTCATTACAAAAACTTGAATTTGAGTATTATCTGCAAGGACAAAAAGCCCTGTCGGATGGAAAAAATCAGGAAGCTATTGTGATGTTTCAAAAAGTCATGGAAGCCCAAAATATTAGACCATATTACAAAGATGCTTCCTTATGGTTTTCGGCAGTTGCTAACTCAGAAATGGGAAATGAAGCAAAAGTAAATGAGATTTTGAAACAGATTGATAGTAAAGGAGATTTTAGGTATGAAATTAGTAGAATTGATAGATTGAAAATTTGGTGGAAGGGTATTTTGTGATTAGTGAGATACTTCCCGAAAGTTCTTTCTACTTTCGGGAAGTTGAGTTTACGGAACTTCCCGAAAGTGAAAAAAACTTTCGGGAAGTGAAGGCAAAAATAACCATCAAAGCTACTCCACTAATCCCCGCCCAGACCCACCACCCCCAACCAACATCCTCATTCACCGCTTCAGCATTACCCAAGAGGATAAAATTTGCCCAATAATAGGGATGGTCTAATTCTTTACCAATTTTAGACTTGAAATAATCTAATTTTGCCTGTTGCAAAGCCATATCAATCGGTTTATTTTCTTGTAAATAATGATGCAAACGCTCCGATAAAAATGCCGTACTTTCGTCATGGGCATTCCATAAAGTAGCCACCACGCTCGGACAACCCGCATAGGCAAATGCCCGAGCCAACGATAAAATTCCTTCCCCCTGATGCAGTTGCCCACGCCCCGTTTCACAGGCACTCAATACCACCAAACGAGTTTTTTCTAAGGATAAATTATACAATTCTTCGGTATAAAGTTTATAGCCCGAACTGTCGGGATAGAAAGCAATAAAAGACCTCCCCGCCTCACGGTCATCCACCTGTGCATGAGTGGCAAAATGAATGATGCCGTGTTGCTGATAAGTCGATAAAAAGCGGTTTTTTGTGGCTTGTTGGTCGGTATAAATGTCTCCGCCAATTTGAAAAACCTCCTCGCCCGAAGCGGGTAAAGGTTGCAAGGTTTTATCTCTAAAAGTGCTTGGTAAATGCTGTTTGGAAGTATAAGGAGCAATAGCCATTAAGTTATTTTTACTTTGTAATGTCTTGTCATTCAATGAGTTAAATAAAATAGTAGCCGAATATCCATAACTAATGGCAAAGTGTTTTACCAAAAAATCATTTGTGGATTTTTCTAAGATTTCAAAGGGTAAAAAGTTTAGATTACCGTCTCGCAAAATGATTAAACGGGTTTTATCCGATAATTCTTTTTCAAAAGGTTTTAGCAAGGTATTATATAAACGTTGAGCGTTTGAAGAACCCTTGTAAAGACCCAAACCAGGCTTGCGATAAAGCTCTGAAAATAAGGCTTTTGTATCATTTTCAAGGCTTAAATTATCCATTAATTGTACAAATTGAGAAGAAGTTTTAGTAATCAGAAAAGCGTAGTTTCTTTCTCCCACAAAATAAGAAATAAAAGCCGTTTGAGGTTCTAATTTTGCTTGAATTTGCGGAATGGAAATGGTTGAAAAATTGTATTTTAGTTGGTAGTAATTGGGAGATTGGGTTTCATAACTTTTCACCAAACGAAGTAGTGCCAATTCATTATCAACCAAAGACTTTTGCAAATTTTGTAAATTGGTTGAATTGGTTTCTTTTAATATCTTATTTCGGATAGAATTTATGTTTTGATGTAAAATCCTTTCTTGATTTAACAAATTGGCATCAATATGTTCGGGTTTTATTTTTATATCTCGCAAGGCATCCGATAAAGTGGCGACTTTGCTTTTTTCATTTATTTCAAATAGAAATTCCTTATAATCTGATTGTTTCGTTTGTTTATACAACTCATAACCCGCTTCCATGGCTTGGCTATAAGCTGGAAAAACTTTATTAGTAAAAAATAATTTTGCATCAGCAGACTCATAACTCCGCCTAATATTTTCGGATAATTTAATTGCCAATTGATAAGTTGAGAACGACATTTTTAAGTTTTTTAGCTCATGATTTTCTTGATATAAATGATGGAAGGTTGCAGCTTTGGATTGTAAAACATTAAACATTTCTTTGGGTGAAAGGATGCCATTCAATGAAGGATTTTTATAAATATCGTTATTGTTGAAATCTTTATGAATGGATGCAATAGATTTTTGAAAAAAAGTCAAAGATTGTACCGTGAAGTGCTGTTTTAGCGATATTTTACCCAATCCTAAAAAGGCTTTTGAGGCATAAATATCTTTGCCATTTGGGTAATTTAAGGTGCTAATTGCCAGAGATTTTTGATAATATTTTTGAGCATTGTCGTATTTTTCCGTTTCAAAATTCAAATCACCTAAGGTGTTCAAAAGTGATTTTTCGAGGTCACTTCTGACAAATTCAATCTTTTTATTTTTGATAATTATCAATAATTTGTAGGCTTTATCCAAATATAATTGTGCATTGCGGTAATCTTTTGATAAAAAATAACTTTTCCCTAACTCACTGAATTGATTGCATTTATCCATCTCAAACCGAGTTGCTTTTATGGCTTCTTTTAATAGTTTAGAAGATTTAGCATAATCACCCATTTCCATCGCTAATTGGGCTTCATCCCTTAATCCAAAATTTAATAAAAAACTAACCTCGGGAAAACGCCCGATTTCAGAGGCTTTTTCAAAATATAGTGAGGCACTTTTATAATCGCCGAGTATATTAAAAGTCACGCCGTAGTTGCTATAAAAAGCGTAGACATAAGGTAGAATAGGTTTTGTTTGGAATTTTTCACGGTTGTTTATCAGTAGTTTTTCAGCTTTATCAAAATAAATTTTACTCTGGTCATATTGTAAATCTTTTTGAAGCATAAAACCGATTGATTCATACAATTTAAATAAAGTAGAATCGCTGGAAGAAATATGTTTTTTTTCAAGAGTATTTGCTCCAATATAAAATTCGTTAAGTGCCTTTTTAAAATTTGCCGCTTCAAAATAAACTTCGCCAGTGTAAAGAAATACCCCTGCATAAGAAGTCAATGCTTTATTCTGAAGGTAGATTTTTTGTGATTTTCTTAATAATTCAAGACTTTTTAAACTATCCAATTGATTCTTTTGGAATATTTCAAACCCCTTTTTCCAAAGACTATCCGCAGTTTTAATCTGGGGATAAACTTTAAATGATTGGCAAAGTATATATATAATAAAAAATATTTCTTTCATTTCTGTAGTATTGTAGTGTCAAATTTAAAATTCCATAAAATTATTCGACTATCAACATTGCTGGAGGTCCTCCACCATCTTTTGCACCGATTCCGCATGGATTTGAATTATTGATGATTGCCAACTGAGCATTATAATATTTTGTTCTATCAGCTTTATTTAACCTTTTGATACCACTTCCAAAAATCAATAATACTCTAATACGGTGAATTTGGGGGTCATTGAGCAATTGGTAATAAATATTGTCGAAAGAGTTTTGGAGTGTTGCTTTGCTCTGAGTAACATTAATATTTCCTTTCTCATCTATTTTTAACGTTGAACTTGTTGTCCAAAATCTTCTAATTTCAGGTGATTTCAAACGACCTGTGTAAATAGGGCTAATAACTTGGATTGTTTTTGCATAAACCGTATCTGGTAATGATACATATCCATAAGTTTCTTTATTAGTTTCAAGAATCGTTGTGGCATCAAATTTGACGAAGCTGTTATTCTCAATAGTTCCTTCTGAAACGTTCACAGTGCCCTTTTCGTAAAATAAATAACGGTATGTACTTGCCTCTAAAACATCCTCAGCCGAATTTTCAAAGCCTCTTCCTGGTTTCACAGATGTTGTTCTTAAATCTTTATAAATTTCACAGCAACTAAGTTTTTTATATTTATTAGGTATTCCATTTTTAAAAACATGAAGGATTCTATATCCCGAAGAATCAATAATGATACTATTAGTGTTCGGATGAGAAACTACGTCGTAATCACATTCATGTTTTTCAAATCCACAAAATGTTTTATTTACATCATATCCAGCACTGCAATTTGTTGTTTCATAGCATCTTGTTCCAGTAATCAAAGTTCTATCGCCATAGTTGGCAGTGGCAAAACTAACCGTTACGTTTTTGGGGAAATTACATACAGGAGCTTGAATTTCAATAGTTTTGCAACTCCAATTAATAGTGGCAAAAAATAATGTTAGTCCAATAAGAGAGAATAATGTCTTTTTCATGTGATTATTTTAATTTATTTAGCTTTTATTAACAAATACAAGTCAGTACCGCCATTGTAACCTTATGCCCAAAAAATATTTCAAAAAGAAAACATGGAGTTTTATCGTAGTTTATGAAAGTTAGCATTTTTATCTAAAATCCATTCCAATTCTCCCCATTAATTGCTCAGAAGCATTTTACCACAAACTCTTTCAAAATCGCCTTTAACTCTTTCAAAATTTTGGCTATCTTTGTAAACCTACCTCAAAAAGATTAGTTAATAGAATAAGCAACATTTTAAGAAAACGAATAAAGAATGAAATTAACATTTTGGGGAGCTTCGAGGCAAGTAACGGGTAGTATGTATTTACTTGAATTAGACGATGAATATAAAATTCTGATTGATTGCGGAACAAATATGGAGCGTGAGATTGATTATTCTCTCCCGCTCGAAAATAAGGCATTTTTTCCGTTTGAGGCTTCACAAGTAAATCTGGTTCTTCTTACACACGCACACATTGACCATTCTGGAAATATACCCATGCTCTACCGTGAAGGTTATGAGGGGCAAGTGCTTTGTACATCACCTACAGCAGATTTAACGAGTCTTTTACTCCATGATTCTGCAAATTTGAATCTCAGAAAGATAAAACAAGCAGAGGGAGATAGTAAGAAAAAGAAGAAAAAAATGGACAGATTGCTCACAAAAGGCGATTTGTACTTGCAGAAGGATGTTGAAGAAGCCATGACTAATTTTGTAACCATTGCTTTCAACCAACGTTTTCGGGTTTCGGATACGGCTTGGGTAACGTTTATTCCTGCAGGGCATTTGTTGGGGGCAGCCCATATTATTTTGGAAGTAAAAGAGGAAGGTAAAATCAAGAAAATTTGTTTCTCGGGTGATATTGGTCGGAAAAATTATCCCCTGCACATTGACCCATCGAATGAAGTTCCCGAAGTAGATTACTTGCTTTGCGAAACAACTTACGGAGCCAGATTGCACGAGGATAAAGCCTCTCCCGAAGATGCCCTTGCCGATGTGATTCAACGCACTTGTATTGATATTCCTGGTCGTTTGATTATCCCAGCATTCTCGGTTGGGCGTACTCAGGCACTCTTATATACGCTCAATCGGTTATACACAGAACGGGGATTTCAGCCCATTAAAGTATTCAGTGACAGTCCATTAGCTTATGCTTCAACTCGTGTTTATCAAAAGAATTTAAGTCAGCTGAACAAAGAAGCTCGTGACTATCAGGCAGAAACTGATTCTCTGTTTGACTTTGAAAACTTGACCTATATTCAATCCGAAAAATCAAGTAAAACCATCTCCAATTATGGCGAACCTTGCATTATTATTTCAGCTTCTGGTATGATTTCGGGTGGGCGAGTTGAACAGCACATTGCCGCCAATATCAATAATACGTATTGTACAATTTTATTGGTTGGCTACGCTTCAGAAGGTACTTTGGGTTGGCGATTAATGAACGGACAAAAGACTATTAGAATCAAAGATACCGAACATCAAGTATTGGCAAAAGTGGAGAAAATTGATGTTTTCTCTGGACATGGCGACCAAGCCGACTTAATTTCTTTTGTAAAAAAACAACCAAAAGATAAACTAAAAAAGGTCTTTTTGATTCATGGAGAATTGGAAAGCATGGAAGTTTTTAAAGGTGTTATTGAAAAAGAAGGATATTCAGGAGTGGAGATTCCTGAATATGGACAGACGTTTGATTTGTAGAATATGATAAAAAATGTACCCTAAACCTATAAGGTTTTAAAAACCTTATAGGTTTGATTGTTGGAAAATATGCCCCTAATCACAAACGACGCTATAATCTTAGGTATTCTTTTAGGGATTATCTATTTTACTTTTTATACCTCCTCTCTCCAAAATCGTTTTTGGCAACGATTCTATCTTTTCTTTCCCAGCATCCTGATTTGCTATTTTTTGCCAGGATTACTCAATACATTCAATATCATTTCTGGAGAAAATTCTAAACTGTATGATGTAGCTTCAAAATATTTGTTGCCCGCTTGTTTGGTTTATTTTACGATAAATATTGATTTCCAAGCCCTTAAACGTTTGGGACCAAAAGCCATTATCGTCTTTTTGACGGGTTCAGTGGGGGTAATGGTGGGCGGTCCAGTTTCTTTATGGATAGTAAAAACGATTAGTCCAGAAACCGTTGCCGGTGAAACTTGGCGAGGATTAGCCACTATTGCGGGGAGTTGGATAGGAGGAAGTGCTAACCAAACTGCCTTGAAAGAAGTCTTTAATCCTTCGGCAGAAATCTTTTCTCAGGCAATTGCCGTGGACGTTCTTACGGCTGAATTATGGTTAGCTTTATTACTGTACGGAGTTGCCAATGCCGCTAAAATTGACAAATGGATTGGGGCTGATACTTCGGCGGTGGACGAAATTAGGGAGAAAATGGAAATGGAATACGCTGATAATCAACGTAATCCCTCTTTTCAAGATTTATTGTTGATTCTTTTTGTCGGTTTCGGCACTACTGCGGTTGCTCATGCTTGTGCGGATTGGATTGTTCCTTTTATTGAAAATAATTTTCCTAATCTTAAAAAGTTTAGTCTCACTTCATCATCCTTTTGGGTAATATCCTTAGTCACCCTTTTCGGCTTGATTTTATCCCAAACACGAGCTAGAGAAATTGAAAAAGTGGGAGCTTCAAAGTTTGGAAGTTTGTTTCTTTTTATTCTCATTGCCACAATTGGGATGAAGATGAATATTGCTACCGTTTTGGAAAAACCGCAATTATTTTTGGTCGGCATTATTTGGATGTTCTTTCATGCCTCATTCACGCTAATTGCCGCTTATTTGACCAAAGCCCCTTTCTTTTTCACGGCGGTTGGTTCGCAAGCTAACGTGGGTGGGGCGGCTTCGGCATCGGTTGTTGCGGCGGCTTTTCATCCCTCATTGGCTTCGGTGGGGGTTCTATTGGCTATTTTGGGTTATGCAATTGGGACGTATTTGGGGTATCTAACGGGTTTAATGATGCAGTGGGTTATGATATAACGGACTCATCAAATTCCCTTTTTAATCTACTCAAGGACTGAGGCGTAATTCCCAAATAAGAGGCTATAATATTCTGAGGAATTCTTGGCAACACCTTTTCATAAGTTTTCAAGAAATTTGCGTATCGAGTAGAGGCATCATCATTCATTAATGCCATTAATTTCTTTCTGGTAGCAATAAAATTCATATCACTTAATTGTCTTCCAATACTCTCCAATGCGTGCGACTTTTTATAAACTTTAATCATATCATCATAAGTGAATGATATTACATCGGTATCTTCAATAGCTTCTAAAAAATCTTCGGCAGGCGTTTGTGAAATGAAACTGGTATGTTCAGTAAAAAGGCGATTTTCCTGAGAAAGTGCATACGTCTTTTCATTGCCATTTGGCAATTTTTGAAAACTTCTTACTAAACCTTTCACAATGAAATAACTTTCTCTACATATTTCACCTTTTTGGAGAATAATATCCCCTTTTTTAAAAGACTTCTTTTGTAAAATTGGAATTGTAAGTTTAAAATCTTCCTCTTTTGATTGAATTCCTAAAACTGTAAGACGGTCTCGGAATATAGTAATTTCGGGCGGAAATTTCATTTGATTAGTGGGTTGATGAAATAATATACTTACACATTAATTTACACTTAATATTATCAGAGTTTTAACACTCAGATTATCTTTTTCAAAGTTATGGACGTAATTTTATATTTACATAGTATTAATCTCAATTAGAGGTTCAATTAACAGAAAAAATTGGTAAAGTCCAATACCATTACACAAATAAAGTGAAGAACATTCGTAATTTTTGCATTATTGCACATATTGACCACGGTAAAAGTACCTTGGCTGACCGTTTAATTGAGTTTACCGAGACTGTCTCCAAAAGAAATATGCAGGCTCAGTTGCTTGATGATATGGACTTGGAACGTGAGCGTGGAATCACCATCAAGTCGCACGCTATTCAGATGAATTATCATTTTGAAGGCGAAGACTACGTTTTCAACTTGATTGATACGCCTGGTCACGTTGATTTTTCTTATGAAGTTTCTCGTTCCATTGCTGCTTGCGAGGGGGCTTTGCTCATCGTGGATGCTGCCCAAGGCATTGAGGCACAAACGATTTCAAACTTGTTCTTGGCGTTGGGACATGACTTGGAAATTATTCCAGTGTTGAATAAAATCGACCTTCCAGGGGCAATGCCCGAAGAAGTTACCGACCAAATTGTCGATTTATTGGGTTGCGAGCGTTCAGACGTTATCCATGCTTCGGGCAAAGAAGGCATTGGTATCTTTGAAATTTTACAAGCCGTCATTGCCCGTATCCCTGCCCCCAAAGGCGACCCAACTGCCCCCTTGCAAGCCTTGATTTTTGATTCTGAATTTAATTCTTTTCGGGGCATTGAGGTCATGTTTCGGGTCTTTAATGGTGAAATCAGAAAGGGTGATAAAGTAAAATTCGTGGCAACGGGTAAAGAATATTTTGCGGACGAAATCGGAACGCTTCGTTTTGAAAAAGAACCCAAAAATATGATTAGTACGGGTGATGTAGGCTATTTGATATCGGGCATCAAAGAAGCTAAAGAAGTAAAAGTTGGCGATACCATTACGCACAAAGACCGACCTTGCAAGGATTTCATTCAAGGCTTTGAAGAGGTTAAACCGATGGTTTTTGCGGGTATTTATCCCGTGGACACTACCGAATTTGAAGATTTGCGGGATGCCATGGGCAAACTCCAACTTAATGACGCTTCCTTGGTTTGGGAATTGGAAACTTCCATGGCTTTGGGCTTTGGGTTTAGATGTGGATTTTTGGGAATGTTGCACATGGAAATTGTGCAGGAACGTTTGGAACGGGAGTTTGACATGACCGTAATTACGACAGTTCCTTCGGTGAAATTTAATGTTAAATTGACCAACGGTGAAGATATTTGGGTTTCTGCTCCTTCTGAATTACCAGAACCCAATTTGATAAATTACATTGAAGAACCCGTTATCAAAGCACAAATCATCACGAAGTCTGAATACGTGGGGGCAATTATGAAATTGTGCTTGGATAAAAGAGGAATGTTGAAAAATCAAATCTATTTGACCTCCGACCGTGTGGAATTAAGTTTTGATTTACCCCTTTCGGAAGTAGTTTTTGACTTTTTTGATAAACTAAAAAGTATCTCACGGGGCTATGCCTCACTTGATTATGAGTATAAAGGCTATGAAGAAGGTGATATGGTAAAACTTGACATCATGTTGAATGGTGAAAGAGTGGATGCCCTCTCCGCCATCGTCCATCGTGATAAGGCGTATGAATGGGGCAAACGCCTTTGCGAAAAACTGCGAGAACTATTACCAAGACAACAGTTTGACATTGCAATTCAGGCAGCAATTGGGCAAAAAATTATTGCCCGTGAAACGGTGAAAGCCGTCAGAAAAGACGTTACCGCCAAATGTTACGGGGGTGATATTTCCAGAAAGCGTAAATTATTGGATAAGCAAAAGAAGGGTAAAAAACGGATGCGTCAGGTGGGCAACGTTGAGATTCCGCAAGAGGCATTTATGGCGGTTTTGAAATTGGATTAGGGTTTCCTTTAAAAAATAGAACGTAGATTACGCAGATGCTTGGCAACGCAGATTAAAAAAGGTTTTTTGTCTGTTACAACTTATTGTAAAGTATATTATTTTTCATTGGTAGGAAATTTTTTATTAAATTTTCAGTTCAGAAAACCAGTCGAATTTGAAATACATTCAAATTCGACTGGTTTTTCATTTTTTGCGTGATTATTTCTTTGATTTTTTTTATCTTTGATGTGCGGAGTTGTAAACCGTTTTGCTAAATAAACCTATATGTTAAAGCGTGTCCACATAGGGAGTTGCTAAACCCTATATCCACTAAAGTGATGCAACACGAATATAGCAACTTTTCGGAAGCCTCTATCTCTATGATTTTAGCGGCTTTACTTTCGACAAAAAAAAATTGCGAAGCAATTTTTTTTAAGGTTGTGATTTGCTTTCAAAATTGAGTTTGTTATAGTTAAGACTTAAAGCGTGTCAATTGATTATTTGTTGTGATTTGCTTTCAAAATTGAGTTT
>JBBRMR010000052.1:0-37194 GCA_038230735.1 Cytophagales bacterium | reverse complement strand
TTAATAATTTGATGTTGAATGTGGTGATGGGTCAAACAGATGAAGACACCTTTACGTCATTAGCCAACCGTTTGATTCGTTTAGAAAAACAATTGGATCATAAAGAAATTCAAAAATTAGAAGATTTAGGCGGAATGTCTATCAAAAAGGTTGTATCAGCATTATTACACGCCCACGACCCCGATAAAATTGAAGAACACGCCCATAAAATAAAAGAAATTGGGCAGGACGTTAGCGAAGTTTTGGAAAAAGCACAAGCCGAATTAATCAACAAAGCCCTTATCGTTTTTGATAATCCTGATTACCGTGAATTAATCGAAAATATCCGCCGACAACACGCCCAACTTATCGACCACATTAATTTGGATAAAATCATTGTGGCGGATTGGGACATGAATCAGATGGAACAGGCAAGCGATTTAATCAAAGACTTCAAAACGTATCTCGAAGAAAATAAGGATAAAATAACCGCTCTCCAAATATTTTACGGACAGCCCTACCGCAGACGAGAAGTAACTTTTTCGATAATAAAAGATTTGTACGAAAAACTAAAAACTGACCGTCCAGATTTTGGTCCCATCAAGCTTTGGAAGGCTCAGGAAATGTTGGATAATGAAAAATATCCAACACCAAAAAATGAATTATTGGCTTTGGTCGGATTGATTAGAAGGGTTTTAGAAATTGACATTTCACTCAATCCTTATGATGCAACCGTGAATCGAAACTTTCAAAATTGGGTATTTCGCAAACAGGCAGGAACGCTTAAATTTACGGAGGAACAAATGGAATGGTTGAGAATGATTAAAGACCACGTGGTAAATTCATTTCATATTGACCGTGAAGATTTTGAATATTCTCCTTTTGTTCAAAAAGGTGGATTAGGGCGTATTTGGCAACTATTTGGAGATGAAACCGATAATATTTTAAATGAATTGAATGAAAATTTAGCCGCTTAGGAATTTGATTTTGTGTATATTTGTTTAATCAAAAAAAGAAAAATTATGAATGCTCTCGAATTTTCAACAAAAATAGAACACGGAGTTATCAAACTCCCAAAGCAATACGAAGATTATGATAGTGCCTACGCACGGGTAATTATCTTGGTAGATAGACCACTTCCAATTGAAGAAGTTTCGACCAAAGAAAAACTACGTCAGGCTTTCAAAAAAATGGAAGGCGTAGCGATGTTTAAGCAAATCGAAAACCCGACTAATTGGCAAAAACAACAAAGAGATGATTGGGAATAATGTAATTTTAGATTCGAATGTAATCATATTTGCTTCTAAACAAACCATTGATATTGAGCAAGTTCTGAATCAGTACGATAATTTTTATGTTTCCATCATAACCTATATGGAAGTTTACGGCTATGATTTTGAGAAGCCAGAAGAAAAAGAATTAACCGATAATCTTTTCAAAAACCTCTTAATCATTGACGTAAGCCAAGAAATTGCACAATACGTTTTGGAGTACCGTAAAGCAGCTCTTAGGAAAATAAAGCTTCCAGATGCTATCATTTTGGCAACTGCCCGACATCTTAGTGCTACTTTATTAACGGATGATTGGGATGATTTTATAGGAATTGACCCCCTTGTTCAAATCAGTAATATTGAACCCATTAGATTATAATTTGCGTAAACGCCCATTCCGTAAAACCTTTATTTTCAGATAATTATTGACAACTTTATGAAACGCCGCTATACCTTTCATGTCTTCAAGCGTAAAATTACTGAAATCTAAGGATTGTGAAATTTGTTGATTAACGCTTTCCATTTTCAATAAATCGTAGGCTTCAATTCCAAATAAATTAGTTAATTTTTCGAGGTGAATTAGAGATACATCTTGCTTTGATACTTCATATTTTTCAATACTATTGACTGATACTCCCAAATATTCAGCAATACTTTCTTTCGTTAATCCGTGGCTCAAACGAAGTGCTTTCAAATTGTTGGAAAAATTATTCATGGATATTTTCTACTTGTTTAGTATTTGACAAAGATATTATTTGTAAACCATAAATACTCCTTTCTTCTCAAAATGCATTAATTTTACCTACCAGACTAACCAAAAAATACTAAATGACTGATAATCAAATTAATACATTACCCAAAAATTGGACTTTGAAAATGTTGGGAGAGGTTTGTGATGTACTTGACAATAAACGTAAACCAATAAATTCACAGGAAAGACAGAATAGAATTTTTGGAAAATTAGAGAAAGATTTATTTCCTTATTATGGTGCAACTGGTCAAGTTGGTTTTATTGATGATTTCTTGACTGATGGGGATTTTATCCTTTTAGGAGAAGATGGGGCTCCATTTTTAGATTCATCCAAAGAAAAAGCGTATTTAATTTCTGGCAAATCTTGGGTGAATAATCATGCTCATATCTTAAAAGCAAAGGAAAAAATCAGTAGTAATGTCTTCATAAAGCATTTCTTGAACATTCTTAATTATGAAGGATATGTAAATGGAACAACTCGTTTGAAATTAAATCAGTCGAGTATGAAAGATATTCAAATCCCACTCCCACCACTCCCCGAACAACAAAAAATCGTTCAAAAAATTGAAAGCCTTTTCACAGATTTAGAAACAGGCACAAAAGCCCTAAAAACTGCCCTTAATCAACTAAAAATCTATCGACAAGCGGTTTTGAACCACTTTTTGACGAATGATAGTTGGGATGTTGTGAAAGGAGAAAGTTTATTTGAATACATAACCAGTGGTTCAAGAGGATGGGCTGACTATTATTCAGAAGAAGGATCTATTTTTTTAAGGATTACAAACCTGAATTTTAATACTTTTCTCCTTGATCTAAGAGAAAACAAAATTCAAAGAGTTAATTTATTGAACGTTAAAGAAGGATTAAGAACGAAAGTACAAGAGGGTGATTTTTTGATTTCTATTACTGGTTATTTAGGTATGTTTGCTATCGTGCCGCCTGATTTTCCAGAAGCCTATGTAAATCAGCACATTGCATTATGCAGACCTAAAATAGGATATGATAAAAAGTTTGTTGGGTATTTTATCACTTCAAAAAATGGAGGATTAAAGCAATTCAATGATATGCAAAAAGGAGCAACAAAGGCAGGACTGTCTTTAAATGACATCCGTAATTTGCAAATCCCTTTCCCCTCTCTCGAAATTCAAACTCAAATCGTTGCTGAAATAGAGAAGCGAATGGCTGGGGCAGATGCTTTGGAAGCAAGTCTTAAAGCCCAATTAATTACCGCCGAAAACCTGCGGCAGAGTATTTTAAAACGGGCTTTTGAGGGTAAATTGGTGTAAATAATTAAAAATATGGACATTTTATATCAAAAAATAAGTACAATCTTAACCGAGGCACAGCAACGAGTTTATACTGCGGTTAATTTTGAAATGGTTACCGCTTACTGGAATATTGGTAAAAATATCGTTGAAGACGAACAACAAGGCGAACACCGTGCAGAATATGGTGTATCGTTAATAAAAGACATTTCAGCACGGCTCACCCAAGACTTTGGAAAAGGATTTGATAAACGCAACGTCTTTTTTTTCAAACAGTTTTACTTGACTTTCCCAATTGTGAACGCACTGCGTTCACAATTATCTTGGACGCATTATCGTATTCTTTTGAAAGTAAAAGACCCCAAAGCACGCATCTGGTATATGAACGAAGCGGCAGAACAAACTTGGTCATATCGTGCCTTAGAGCGTCAGATTAGCGTTTTTTATTATGAAAGACTTCTTTCAAGCCAATTTGATGAAGATATTAAACAAGAAGGTTTAACGAAAATCAAGGAATTGGCACCCTCTCCGCTTGATTTTGTTAGAGATCCTTATGTCTTAGATTTCCTTCAACTATCGCCCAATCATAAACTATATGAAGAAAAATTGGAGCAGGGACTCATCGAGAATATCCAGCAGTTTTTGTTGGAATTGGGTAAAGGTTTTGCTTTCGTAAAAAGGCAACAAATTATCAAAGCCGAAGACGAGCAGTTTAGAATAGACCTCGTTTTTTACAATTACTTCCTAAAATGTTTTGTCTTGATAGATTTAAAAGTAGGTAAACTGACTCATCAAGATGTTGGACAAATGGATATGTACGTCAGAATGTATGACGACCTTCAAAAGCAACCAAGCGATAACCCAACCATTGGAATTATTTTATGTTCTGAGAAAAATGAAGCCGTAGCAAAATATTCAGTGTTGAAAGACAATCAGCAACTTTTTGCTTCAAAATACTTGCAATACTTACCTACCGAAGCAGAATTAAAAGCAGAAATTGAAAAAGATAGAGAAATTATTGAACGCACAAAACGATTAAATACCCATGACTAATGCATTAGTACAAAAAGTTTGGAATTTCTGTAATACCCTCCGTGATGATGGCGTAGGTTACGGTGATTATTTAGAACAATTAACCTATCTGTTATTTTTGAAAATGGCAGATGAATATACCAAAGCACCCTATAACCGGCCCGCCCAAATGCCCGAAGGCTACGATTGGGAGAGCCTAACCAACAAATCAGGAGCCGCCTTAGAAACGCACTACGTTGATTTATTGAAAAAATTAGGCGAAGAATCGGGCATGATTGGGCAGATATTTTTCAAGGCTCAAAACAAAATTCAAGATGCCGCCAAGTTGTCTAAGCTGATAAACTTAATCAATGCCGAAACTTGGGTAATGTTGCAAGCAGACGTAAAAGGCGATATCTATGAAGGACTTTTACAGAAAAATGCCGAAGATACGAAGTCGGGAGCGGGTCAATATTTTACGCCCCGTGCCTTGATTCAAGCAATGGTAGAATGTCTTAGACCACAACCGATGAAAACCATTTCTGACCCCAGTTGTGGAACTGGCGGTTTTTTCTTGGCGGCTCATGATTATATCGCCAAACAGGATTTAGACGAAGACCAAAAGAAATTTCTAAAATTTGATACTTTCAAAGGTTCAGAAATTGTGGCAAACACCACAAGATTATGCTTAATGAATTTGTTTCTCCACAACATCGGAGACTTAAATTCAGTACCACCCGTAGTGAGAGCCGACAGTTTAAGCAGTTTACCAGCCGAACGTTTTGACTATGTTCTGGCAAATCCGCCCTTTGGTAAAAAGAGCAGTATCACCATAACTAATGAAGAAGGTGACCAAGAAAAAGAAACGCTAACTTACAACCGTCAAGACTTTTGGGCAACCACTTCCAACAAGCAATTAAATTTTGTTCAGCACATCCGCAGTATGTTAAAAATTGACGGACAAGCTGCCATCGTTTTACCAGATAATGTGCTTTTTGAAGGCGGTGCAGGGGAAACAGTCCGTAAAAGATTGCTTGAAAGTTGTGATGTTCATACTATATTGAGACTCCCAACGGGTATATTTTATGCACAGGGCGTTAAAGCAAATGTGATTTTCTTTGATAATAAACCTGCCAGTAAAACCCCTTGGACAAAAGAACTTTGGGTTTATGATTACAGAACCAACATTAAGCATACGCTCAAAACCAATACGCTAAAATTCGGAAATCTTGAAGAATTCGTAAAAGAATACAATCCAGAAAACCGTCATAAACGAGTTGAAAGTGAGCGTTTTAAGAAATTTACTTATCAAGAAATCATTGCGAGAGACAAAACAAGTTTAGATATTTTTTGGCTGAAAGATGATAGTTTGGGCGACATGGAAAATTTGCCAAATCCTGATATTTTAGCGACTGAAATTGTCGCCAATCTCAAAATTGCATTGAGTAGTTTTGATAACATTTTGATTGGTTTGGAAGATTAGAAAGGAGAATAAATACTGTTTTGTTTATCTTAGCAATTGTTCATACAAAGTTGAAAGATTAGTTAATTCAATATTTTCTTAAAAATACCCAATTGCTTCGTAATTGGATTATAATTTATTTTTAGTAAATATTTAATAAAATATACGAAATAATTAGTAAAATTCTACTAATTATTTCGTATATTTGTATATAAATCATTCAAATAAGACGCATTATGACAATTGAACAAATTTCTAAGTTTTTTAAATTGAAACCATCTCTCACGGTTGCAGGAATTCAGAAAGAAGCAGGGATAAAAGGAAATGCACTGAGTACGGCACTTCAAAATAAAGAGGAATTGAGCAAAATGAATCTTGATAAATTATTGCCTATTTTAATCGGATATGGATACAATGCAATGCCCCAAAAAGCAAAAATTATTGCGATTGTTAATAATAAAGGAGGAGTCGGAAAAACTACTACTACCGCTATTTTAGGAGAAGCGATGGCACGTAAGGGATTAAAAGTATTAATGATTGACATGGACTCACAAGGAAATTTAAGTCAGATATTTTCAATTTCTACGGAGAACGGACAAGTAGCTGATTCAATGCTTGATAATAAAGTACCTTTACCCATTCAACAAATCAACGAAAATCTTTTTGTCGTTGCCTCAGACTTGGAGTTGCAAAAAGTTGAATCTGTCTTACTTACCGCACCTTCTAATCAATTACGCTTAAAAGCAGCCCTTTCAACTACTGCAACAGTTGGTTTTGATTTTATATTAATTGATTGCCCACCTTCATTGGGGCTTCTAACGATGAATGCTATTAATGCGAGTAATAGTTGTTTGATAACTGTCCAACCCGAATCCTCAGCAGTTGTGGGATTAAATAGTATATTTGATGTTATTGAAGATGTGAATGTATATAGTGGTGCGGCTATTAAAGTTGAAGGAATTGTGTTTACTATGGTAAAGAATAATAGCGTTCACGCAGCTTTCAAAGAACTCGTTAGAGAAACATACCTAAATTTTAAGGTATTCAATACTGAAATAAAAGAATCGGTTGATGTAAGTAAGGCTCAGGCGATTAGAAGAGAAATGTTTGTGTATAAAAGTAATTCAACCGTTGGGAAGGCGTATGAAGAATTAGCGAATGAATTATTATCATAATCCAATAGATAACATAAGAAAATGGCTAAACTAAATTTCAAAGATCAAATCAAAATAACTGCAAAACCATTGTTTAATAATGGTCTATTAAATAACGAAAATATCAAAAAGAAAATCGTTATTATTCAAGAACTGAAAGATTTGATTAAGCCTTTACAGGTGGAAGAATTTGAGCAGTTAAAAGCGAATATTCTTCAAAATGGTTGTCAAGATACCATAAAAATATGGCATACTTCGGAACAGATTGTTAATCCCGAAGCAGAATCCAATGAAGAAATGTTTGTTCTGATTGATGGGCATAATCGTTATAAGATATGTATTGAAAATGAGGTATCATTTAACATAACTTTGATGTCCTTCAATACCTTGGAAGATGTCAAGGCATTTATGATTGACCTTCAATTAGGGAGAAGAAATGTCAGCCTTTTAGAAATGTCATATTATCGTGGTTTACAATATAATAACACAAAAAATGCTGAAAGTAAAGCAACCAATTTTTCTAAAAAAGATGAATCACAAAAGACCTCTGAATTGATGGGGGAAAAATTTGGGGTAGATGAAAAAACAATTAGAAGAGATGGAGATTTTGCCAAAGGGCTTGAAACACTTTCCCAAGATTTAAAAGAGGATATTTTGACGGGTAAAGCGAAAATATCCAAAAAAGAAGTCATGCAATTAGGAAGATTGGAAATTGATAGTCCTATTAAATCGGTTGAAGAAATAATAAGTATTGTAAAAGATACCCCGCCAATAGAGCAATATAATGAGGCTATTTTGGACATCAAACCTATTAAAAAAGAACAACAGCAATCAGCTAAACAAAAACTTGGTGCATTTTTAAACGTTCCAAATAGAGATAATTTTGAAGAATTGAAAAAGCTAATTAAAAGTTTAGATAAATTAGTAATTCCATGAAATTTATAGGGGTTAGCGTTTAGTTGATAGTCATGGGACTAACAACTAAATACTGACCCCCACTTTGAGCAGTCAAAGAGTAATCAAAAAACTTCTATTTTGAATAATATTCTTTTTATTTTGTGTATCAATGCAATTGATTGACATACTTACCGTAATGGCAGTATTCGATGATAACGTTTCTGTGGGTATAAAAACCATTTTTAACTCATTATTGACAAAGTTTGAATACTTAACTTCTATCCAATCTTTTTTCTGAAAAACCTTAGAAGTTCCATTTTCAAATACAAAATACCCATCAGTATTTGATATATCAGGAATGAATCTGTAAATGGTATTCTTGTTGCTAAAATCTAACTGAGATATGTACAAACTGAACGCATAAGGCTCATTTGCTTTCGTACTTTTTTGGTCCGTTTTAATGAGAAAATTAAATTCGGGAGAAACCGAACTTAGCCCTTCTAATCCTTCCACATCCAAGGTTGCTTTGCAAGCTCCCATCAGAAACAAGCAAGCGACAATTGTATAAATTCTTAGTTTCATTATCTATTGATTAAATCGTATGGCAATGCCAAATTGTACATAAAAAGGTTTTACTTCGGAAGTGGGAGTCCATCGCTGACGTGCAGAAATTATCAAATTATTTACTTCGATTTCTGCCCCCAATGAAGCTCCAACCAAGAAGCGACTTATATTGTTAATCTTGACATTTTCCGCTAAAAAACGCTCATTTTGATTAACACTTTCATATCCAAAAACTCCGCCAGTTCTAAAATTCATGTAAATACTTCTGTTTCTATTACGATAGAATTTGTAGATGTAGGTATATGAACTGGTGAATTGCTGAACTGGAACTGTATAAGAGAGTTTGGGATTAGCGACTACATTAATATTTTTTCGTAAATAGTCTAAACCTAAAACCCAAGAATTTTCCTTCTTATTGTAAACCCCAAAGCCAATACCAAACCCCAAACCTGATTGATTGAGTTTTGGGTTAATGCCATCGGTTACGTGGGCAGAAACTTCAAAAAATCTTTGAGATTTAATATGTACCTGAGCATTCAAATTATTTATCCCAATTGTAAATAAAACTAAAATACTAAATGCTTTTGCTTTGTGTGATTGTCTCATTGTCTAATTGGAATTTTAGGTGGCGACCACCATCTTTTTCATAAATTTCTACTTCCATAATCTTACCATCTGTTAAGGTAATAAACGGTATGCCAATCACTTTTTTAAGAACTGAATTCGGGTTTACCGTTTTAAATCCCTCTGGATGATTAATTAAGACCTTTAATTCATCTTCTTGAAAAGCAGTACGTTTTAATACATTTTTGTCCCTAATAAATACCTTCACAAAATCAATTTCATAAGGAATTGAAGACGAATTTTCGATAGTCGTTTGTAGATAAAAAACCTTTTGTTCAAAATAAATCCCCTTTAAGAAAACGGAGATATCGGCTTTCTTAGCTCCTACGTGGCGAATATACTTTCCTTGTTTAAGTGCCTTTCCTGCAAACCTTTTTAATTCTTCATCAGAATATTCTCCCTCATTAATCTCATAAATATTATTTGTTGACAAAGCTCCTCGACCAATGCCCAAACTATCCGTTGATAGTTCATCAATGCGTAAATTGTTAGCGATGTTAATGTTATAAACATCAGGATTCTCATTGTAATGAATAACAAACGAAAAGTAACCTCCATCCTCCGTCAGAATGGTCATATTGGTTTCTTCATTAAAATCTTTCTTTCCTGCTTTTACTCTTAAAACATTAGTAATGGTAGGTGGCACGGTTGCAATAACGCTTTCACTTCCTGCATCAAAATCACGAATTTTGGAAGGGAAAATAATGTGCGTGGTTTTATAAAATGATAACTCCAAAGGGTAAGAGCCTCTAATGGCTTTTTTGGCAATTGGGAGTAAATATTTGTTAGGTTTAATGTATAAAGATGAATCAATATTCTGTCCAGACAATTGATTAAACCCTAACAAAATAAGGATTACATTTACTGTTTTTTTCATACTGTTTGAATTATTATTTAGCATCCAACTCTTGAAATTTAAGTAGTACACGGTAATTTGGTCTAATAAATGCTTTCACCTGGGCAATTTTAGTAGTAAGAATATTACGACCCACATTAGAGACACTTTGGAGGGTGTTCGTTGCAATTTGTGTCCCTACTTGATTGCCTATATTACCTTGACCAATTAGATATGAAGGTTGAACCGATTGAGAAGCACTTTGAACAAGAGCTGAATTAAGCTGTGTCTTTTGTGCCAAATCTTTTACATAAACGCCCTGTTGTCCGTCTAAATCATATACTTGCATACTAACAGGATATAAGTAATTGTCAATTCTCAAATTGGTTACCTTTATCATAATTCTATCGCCACCAATGGAACAAACACCCGTAATTAAAGTATTAGGTTGAAGTGATAATTCTTCTCCCTGTAATTGTAATTTTGTTTCGGATAAAATTCTAATTTTAACGGTAGAACCATTCGTAACAGAAACTCCATCGCCAGAACCGTGAATTACACCTTCAACAGCTTCATAGCGAGTTCTTTTTTTGTTTACTTCTGTCCTTTTACCATTTAATCCAAAAAAAGCATTTTCAGCCTTAGCCGATACGATTTGTGGTGAACCTCCATCCGCTTTGACTAATGAACCAGTGGCTTGTTTAGGAGCAACTCCATTTAAAGCATCTTCAAAAATTTCATCATCGGATTTTACTTTTTCTATTGGAGCTTTTCTATTATTGCGAGCAAAAGCAGGTGTTTGATTGGTAGCAGTTTTCTTTATAGTGTATGGATTAGATACTTGATTATACTCAGTTGTAGCACTATTAAAAGGATTGGCTGTTGTATTATTGGTTTGCTTTTCAATCCTTTTATTTTCATTATCCACCATTTTTAGGAGCATATCATCATACTTATCTTGACGAGCTTCACGCTCAGATTTAACGGCTGCATCTTGGTTCAATTTTCTTTGATAATCATCGGTTGGTTTACCTGAGTATATATCGTTAATTAAGCGACTGTTGTCATTACCTGTTCGATTAACATAGGCTAAGTTTTCCTGATTAATAGAAGTTTTTAACTGCCTGTTGGGTTGATTTGATGCTGTAAAACCGTAAGCCTGACGTTTTAAATTTTGGTCGGTATTACGCTCAATAGCATTAAAGCGATTTTGAATTCCTTTTTCTTGTTCGTAAGAAAAACTATTACTTCGTGGCGAGGCAGTTTTATCTCTGCCCGAGATTAAGTCTCCTGAGTTGGGGGATAAATTCCCAAGATTGGTACTTTCATTTTCGTTGAAACTGCCTTGAAATGCTAAATCATTACTACTACGAGAAACTGAGGTAGGATTTAGCTCATCGAGCGAAGAACCCTTTTTTTCGGTTTCCTCGATGGGTACTATTTTAGCATTAGCCACAGGCATATTAATTTGGTTAGGGTTAGCAGTAGTAACTTCATTGCTACTGTCCCCAATAAATCCGTAAGTCATTCCTACCGTTCCCAATATTACCCAAAAAGGGAGAAAGGCAAACAAAAGAATTTTTTGTCTTTTGTTAAGTTCAATTTTTCTCCTCTGAGGAGCATTCATTGTATTTGTTTGTGTTACCATTTTAATTAATAAACAAGAATAGAATGTACAGAATAGCTAAAATAGCTAAAATGATATTACGGCTTCGGAATCCAACTTTATGCTGTTTTTCATTAAGCCAAGTACCTATTTTTTTTTCAAACGAAAACAGATTATCCGCAATCCGCATACCCTTTTGATAGGCAGAACTATTGGTATCTATCTCCTTTTTTTTCCTAAACCAAGCCATATCATAGAGCGTTAATTATTTCTGATTAATGACATTTTCACGAGTTTCGCCTCTTTTCAAAATACGATACCCCTTAATTAAAAACCCATTGGGGTTATTGTCAGACCTATTGACATCGACAAATTCGCATTCCGCTAAAATGGGCGTAATACTTTCCGCACTTGCACGTTTTTGTCTTAGGGTAAATGATATTCTTCCAAGCATGGGAGTTGTTCGTAAATCAACCACCGTTGAATCAATATCAACCGTCTGGACCGTATTGGAGTTGATTAAATTTTCGTAAAATTTTTGCTCCCTTAAATTGTCGTATAACATCCTGGTTGATTCATCAGAGATATAAGTAGTTTTCCGCATATTACTGGCTATGCTTTGTGGGTCGGGAGCGATGTTATAAAAAAGTTCATGAAAACGGTTCAAGGTGAACTTTGCTTCGGCAGGTCTATTTTGTTGTACATCACTTGATAGAGCTTCTAAGGCTACACTACGATTTACCACATATAATCGATCATCGTGTTCGGCGGATAACTTGAAACTGAGGGAAACCGCAACCAAAGCGGTAAGCATACAACCGATGACAATAATTTGGGTGATTAACCTTGCTTTCTTGTGGTCTGCATCCATATTCAATAATTCTTTCATCTTATTTTTGTGGATATTTAATTTTTTGTTTTCTTAGTTCATTAGTGTTGTCAAAAATTGGAATAGTTCGACCACGATATTGAGCAAAACTATTCCTTGTATTGTCATTATAATTCTGATAGCTCCAAACAATTGAAGCAATCATAATCGTCAACGACAATAGACAAATAACCAACATTTCTAAATAAACACGATTGTAAAAATATACTAAATTCTTATTCATAATTTGTTAATTAAGCACCATATCTACCACCTCCATACCGATAAGATGCACGTCTTCTCATTTTTTTAGCCGCTACATTGGCATCTCCTCCCCCTTTGAATGCACCGATAGCACCATTATAAATTCCGCCACCAATCGCCGAAGCCATACCCAAAGCAGTAGAACCATAATTACCCATTCCTGTATTTTGCCCCATCGACATACCTGCTTTTCCACCATTTACGGCTCCTGCATAACCCTCTTTAATACCTCCCGTTATTGCACCACTTGTGATAACGCCACCTCTTGTAGCCATTTTTGTTCCAGCAGTAGCACCAGCTCCCAATGCAGCCGACCTTGCAGCAAAACCCTGAGCAGCGGCAGAAGAACCACCAACAGAAACAACCATATTTGCAATCGTAGGGATAAAAAACCAACCAATAATTAATACCACTAAAACCGCCACATATACAGCTCCCATTGTGGTAATATCGTAACTGGTATTTTTGGCATTTTCATCCCCTACAATACCTGCAGAAGTAAGCGTAATCATCATTTTTGTCAAAATATTGAAGGAAATAGCCCCGTATAAATTAGCGATTGCAGGGAGAAGTGCGTAATTAATATACTTGCCAAGCCATTCAACAGCATTATTAGAAAACCCATCAAAAATGGCAATCCCAATAGCAATAGGAGCAACTGCTCTGAGACAAATCCGAAAAAGAAAGGACATCAGGTACATCACCATAAAAGCAAAATAATTAATCCATTGCAGTATTTCGGTAATAACGTCTAATAGTCCTGCTACAAAATCATCCTTGAATTTTGAAACTCCAATGACTACATTTCTTTCCCAATCAAAAGTGGTACTTGCGTAAGCTCCATCCCCAAATTGTGCATTATAATCCTTCTCATTTTTAGCAATATTTGCCCATTTTAATTCAATAGTTTTTTCTAATTGATTATCATAAGCCTCATAAGCATCTTTCATTTTCTGAACATCCCCAGAGCTTGTTATGGCGATAGAATTACCAATACTATCAATGGAATCACAAATATTGCTACTCCATCCAACTGCCATCAAAAAAAATATGGGTCGTATGAGAGGAATGAAATTGATACTTTCATTTCGAGCAATTTGTCCCATTACACTTCTCCCAATATAGAACATTCCGCCAATTCCTGCCAAATATCTACCAAGCGTTGCAATGGTTTGTGTAGCACTTAAACCTGTCAAGCTACTGTCGTAAGCATCCTGTAGAATACCAATAATATCATCAATTAAAGCCATAATTTTTTCGATTTTTTAAACTTCCAACGACATGATATTTATCACAATAACATTTGAAAACATTTTCTTTTTCCACTATTTTAAAAGAAAAACCTTTTATGTTTCCTTCTTGGGTAAATAAATATCCATCGTGAATCTTACATTTTCGAGATTCAAATTCTGAATCTCCCCTACCCTGTCCATCATGTTGAGATATGATAACTCTATAAGGATAATCATCCTCATTGCTCAATGTAATATCAACATAGTTATAAGTTCCATCACTCAATAAATCGAGACCTTTCCAATGTCCTAAGTATTTTTCATCCTCCCTTTTCGATTTTTCGGTACAAGAAAATAGTAAAATAAATACTGCAAAAACTACCAATAGATTTTTCATAATTGATTATTTTGGAACGTTATAAGTTTTACCATATTTAGCAAAAATGGCTTTCATTGCATCGTACATCATATCCCTACGCATATCTGAATAGGTTTGTGAAAAATTACCAGCAATCATTTGGTCGTCTATAAATTTTTGTCGGAGTGCTTCTTGTTGGTCATTATAATTATTGACTTCAATATGACAAGATTCCGCACGAGCCAATAATGCTTGGTAATCTGGATTTGATTCAATATCATCAAACTTTTCGGCTAAGGTTTTTGCTAAATCTTCCATTGCTCGGCATCGTGAGTCAGTTCGCTTAGGATAAGTTAAGGCTGCCCCAACAGCGAATTCAGAACGTTTCAATTTTTCTAAGCCTTGTACATAATTATTAACCCGTGCAGTCTCTTTGGAAACATCCTCAGCAATGGCTAATCTAATACCTTTTTCTTTTTCCAAATCAACATTTTGGAATTTGTCGGCTGCAAAAGCATCGTCTAACATTTTAGAAAAATCTTTGGCAACTTTGGTATTAATCGTATTAATCGTTCTTCCTGCGGAAGCGTATAATCTTGCCGTTGAAGCTCTATCCGCTTGATTTCTTGCTCTCTTTCTTGATACCATTTGATAGTAACTGAATATGCTACTCAATTCATTATCTACTTTTGAAATCCTTTCATAAGCCTGATTTAATAAATCTAAACGCCCTGCATCATCCATCGTTGTACCATTCGTCTGAATAACGTTCGATAAATCTTTGACTGCCAATTCGACTTCATCCGCCATAACTTCAAATCTTCGACTGATACTCTTGTACTCAAAATCTAAAATATGGGCATCACTCGCCAAAGTGGTTGAAATTGTATTAACCTTACCAATAACGGTAGCTGATTTTTTGGCAATTTCAATTCCTCTACCTGCCTGTCTAACTACTTTTGAAATTTGCTCTAACTTTTTCACTCCTTCTACTAAATCCCCAAAACTGGCTCCCTGTAAGTATTTGATTGCACTGGTAATAACGGTATGTGGTACGTCAAATACAGCAAATTGACCACTGGCATTCGTTGGAACAAGAGCAAACGAAAAAAATATAGTGATAACTACCCAACAGCTATGCAAACCGACCCGTTTAAATGTTTTCATGTTGTTAATTGTTTAATATGATAAATTGATATTACGCTAAATCCTAATTCTTTCTCCTCTTGCAAAGGCTTTTACTCCTCTGGTCGTTGAACCCATTTTTTGAGATAACTCATTAATTTGCTCTACGTCTGTTTTGTCTGTGGTAAATAAAGCGTGAAAGGTTGCTGACACTTCGATACCATATACTTTTGCATGGTCGCCCATCAAAACACACATTTCTCTATATTTCCTTGAATCATCCAACGTTCTACCGACACTTAATACCTGCATACTTTGATTATCAGAAAGACCAAAAACTTGTTGTACTTCTCCAAAACGGTTTGCGTATTTTCTTTGGTCGAGTAGAAATTTTGTATCAGCATTATTGATAATTGCATCTTTTACAAATTGATTACCTACCAAATCATCAATCTCCTGAGTTACAACTCCCATCGCTCCATTATGCTTTCTCACCGTCTTAAATGCCCACAATAAGAATCCTGCAAAAGCTGGTTTTGACAGTGCTTTCCACGCTTCTTCAATGACCAACGTCTTAATTAAATTATGTCCTTTAATGGTCATAAGTTTTCTAATGTAGGTCGTCATAATCATAATAGTTACGACAGGGAAAAGGACAGGATGGTCTTTGATGTTATCTAACTCGAATACGACAAAAGGCAATTCTACTAAATCAATATTAGTGCGTGAATTAAGGAGATACCCATAAGTCCCATCCTTATAATATACTTTAAGCACATACAGGAAATTATCTAAATCAAAATCCTTTTCACGCCCACCATCCTGTTTAAATAATTTAGTGTAATGCTCTTTCGCAAATTCATAAAAATTGTCAAAACAGGGAAAGAGAGCACTTATTCCTAATTTCCTTAAATGCTCATAGTAATAATGAACCATGTTTGAAACCGAAGTTTCTTCGGATTTAGCAATTTCAATTGCCTCTTTATTTGATTTCCAAAGACTAATCAATAATTCGGCAATAGATTGCTCCGTCTCAGAATCTGTAATATTATTTTTGAAAAAAAATGGGTTAAATGATAAAGGGTTATTGGCTTCAAAAGTGATATAACGTCCTCCCATGTATTGACATAGACGTTTGTAAGAATTACCTACATCTACAATAACTGCATGAAACCCACTATTCAACATATAGTACATCATGTTATTGGTCATAAATGATTTACCCGAACCAGAAGGACCAACAATTAAGAAGTTACGATTGGCAATTAAATTCATTTTCATTCCATCAATGAATGGATCGAACATAATAGGCTTTCCGAAACGGTCAATTAAACGAATACCATAAGGAGACAAGGGATTGTCTTTGTAGTTCTCTTCAAAAGTCATTAAACTCACCGCTTCTTCCACGAAAACGGTTGATAGGTTATCTAAACCAATTTCAGCCATATTTCCACCTAAACAACTCCAAAACAACGTTTCAGCATCGTAAACCGCTTGTCTTGGCGTGAATCCCAAATCTGAAAGAGCAGCAGCAATATTTGAACGATTTTCATCTACAATATCAAGGTCTTGATCCCATGTCAATATGTTGTAATGAACAGAAACTGGTTTTCGCCCATTTACTTTCATTTCAGTCATGAATGAATCCTTGAACAAAATACTTGCTTCATTTTCTTTGGAAATAGCAGCGAATGATTGATGTCTTTTGTTTTCAGCCGTTAATCTATTGGTCAAAGCATCGCCATTTTCTATAATCATTACTTGATTGTAGATATGATTGAAGGGTAATAAAATCCCTAATGGAGAAGCAAAACTCAGAGGCATTGAGTGGGCATCCGAAGAAAAAGGAGCGTAAGTAGAATTTGAAACTACCTCTTGTGGAAAATCTTGTAAATCATTGATTGAATAAGTGTAGGTATGATTATTACCAACTTTAAATGTTCCTTGCTTATCCCCAATGGTAATGTCTCCTAATGTATTATCTCCCAGATTTAAAGTAAAATACTGTTGGTAATATCCTTTCTCTCCTGCCAAATCCTCGTAAGTCATAGTTTTGAGAGAGAGAAATTTAGAGTTATTAAGAATAGAAGTGAATTGCTTTAATATGTCAATGAATTGAGTCCAAGTAGATTTATCTAAAACTTGTTTTGGAACTAATTGTCTTTTTAATATAGAAGAATTGAGACTACTTCTTTTCTTTACATCTGCCGAAGGAAGCGTAATAAAAAGATAGCATTTTTGAGTCATAAATGGTCGTTCCGAGAAGTGTTGCTCATTATCAATCCCTAAACGATCCATCGTAGCATAACGCTCTGCATCAGGATTAAAAACGTATATATCCTCAAAATACCAATCTTGTTTATGCAAAATGTAACCGACAGGAAGTACCCGAATTGCTTTTACAAAAGTATCGTGAATGGCATTATAACTATCACTTGATAAGGTAAATACCTCTGGTAAAGTAACTTCAAAAGCAATCGTTAAATCAGCATTTTTCGATACAATGATATTGAATTTTGGGTCAATACTACTATCTATGGAAAGGATGGGAAAGATGTCTTTTATATTTTTTATTTTACGTGGATTTATCATTTTCTTACCTGACTGATAATATTTTTAAAACTTGTTTTACGAAAAATCACTTTTGGTTTTGCAGCAGCGATGGGAAGTTTTTCAGTCCCCCACCGTCCATTTTTTTTGTATTCATGGGTTGGATAAACGTAGGCAAAAGCTAAACCTATGAATAAGAGGGCAATATTTACCAAAGCAGGTGAACCAATCATAAATAATAAAATGGTGAAAAATATAGTACCTACGGCTATCCCAATTGAATAATACAAGTATTTTCCCCTTAATCCGTAAAGTTCAATTTCTGAATCTACGCCCCTAAATATTTGGTATCTTTTCATAAAAAATGGATTAATACGTTCCCGTTCTAAGTTAAAAAATGATGTAGCCAATGGAAAAGAGAAATAAAATTGAGCCAAACCACCTCAAACTAAATTCATACAAATCATCCTGCCCTTTCATATATTTATTGTAAAGTCGAATGAATCCAATTAATACGATTAATCCAGAAATGTACAAACCATAAATCCATACATCATTTCCGAATTCTATGAATATGCCAGGACTTAGATAATTCCCACTATTGAAGGTTCGAGCAAACAAAAAATAAGCGGCTAAGGCATAAACTGAGTACCCTAAAAATAGACCTCCGACCCAACGTATAATGTCTGACGTTACATCTTCACCACGATTGAACGATTGAAAAATACGATACCCAGACAATAAACCTGCCACCCCAATTCCAACGTTCATAATTACATCAATGAACGATTTGAATTGCGATAAATCACTGGTAATTTGTAATATCAAGGAATAACGAAACATAGAATAGTGGTTAAGTACAAATTAGGTATTGAAAAAGAATTTAGAGAAAATTACATAAGCAATGGGGACAGATAAACCTGCCATAAACCACCGAACAATGTCAGAATATATGTCCTCACCTTGTTGCCATTTAACAAAAATTCTAAAAGCCCCAACCATCCCAATTATGCTGATAATTAATAGTACAGCACGGAAATATGGGGTATATTTTGTAATGGCATTTTCACGCTCAGAAGTAAAGTTTTTTCCTTTATATGTAAAATTATTGGGATCTGCACCACTACCAAAAATTTGCCCTGATACATCATTAGTATAAATGATTTGTAAACTAAATATTGAAATCAAGAATAAATAATAAATTTTTTTCATGTTTTTTTACGTTAAAATTGAGGTATAAACCTTTCATCTATACCCCAATGTCAGGATTAATTAATACCAAATACCGAACGTAAAACGGTGTTTGCAATAATTAAAAATAAGAAACTGCCGAACCAACCCACGGCAACTTTCTGTACATCTTGATCACCATTTTGCCATTTATTGTAAACCTTGAAAGCCCCAATCATCCCGACAATAGCAGCAATGATATAGATAATGATGGTTACAGGGGCAAAATATTTCTTAATCTGAACCTGTGCATCTTCAATGGCGGCTACACCTGCATCACCATTTAAAGTAGCAGATTGAGCCATTGAAGAAAATGAAACGTACATCGACAGGACAAACAACCCGATTGCTCTCTCCCATCGTTCTTTGATAAAAAATTGTTTAAGCATAATGTGAAATGTGAAAAAATTAATTAAATTGATAATTATCTTGATTGCTTTTGGGCATAAATTTTAACAAGTCCAATTCTAATAACCATTACGGAAATATTATAAATTAACAGAGCGATTGGAAGGAAAAGCATTTTAAGAAGAGTTTTAGAGGTCTCACCAGAAATAGGAATCGACTGAAACATCAATAAAGAACAAGTTGCTGCGACAAAGAGGATGCAAACTATGATTTTAGGTGTTAGGGCAATTTTAATAGTTTTTAAAAATTTCATAATCGTGGTAAGAAAAGTAATAAATTCATTAGGCAGACATCAAAGATTGTTCTTTAACTATCAAGTTAGTTTTCGATGAATATTGGATTTCAATATTGGTAAGTGGTTTTGTGTTAAGTAAAAACAAATCATTTTTACTGATAAAATTTTCATCGGAAGCAATTTCTTCAAAAGATGTTGCTGTGCGATAGACCATAGAGTTTTTATCTAATTTATAGACCTCCATTTGCTGTTTTTGTATTACTAATATTCTTTTATAAACCTTTTCCCCTTGTTGCTTAATATTGCTTTGTTCATCTTCGCTCAACAATTCAAAATCAGCTATAAACTGTTCTAATTCCTCCATCCATTCAGCTTTTGCAAATAATTGTGGTTTTAAGCCTGATTCAATAAATATTGGTTTGACTACCTCAATTTCTTCTTCATCATAATTTCCACCCTCAATAATATCATCATCAAAATCATTAAAAAAATCACTTGCATTTGGTGGGGTGTCCTCTGGTTCAGTTTCATCCTCATTGTCTGTTGATGCACTTGAATTATTAAGCTCAGTTTTAGGGTGGTTTTCCAAAATATTAGGAACAATATCTGAAGGTTTATCTCGCTGAAATTTAGTAGTATGAGTGTCGTTCCTCTCTGGTAAATAGGTGCTTTTAATTCGTGAATCAGGAGCAGGTACTACATTAGGATTTTTAATCAAATCTAATTTTTCATTAATTAACCTTTGCTCTTCCTCTCCTACTCCCCCATCATTTCTCACTAATAAATCCGCTTGTCCTTTGTTCGTACCAGAAATTTCATCGTTGTCTTTGAAAAGATTTGTTCCCACGACCAACCAACCCCAAACAAAGAAGAAACAAATGCCAAAAATGAAAAAATTGGCAAAAGATATTTTTAACATCATAGCGATAATCATACTATTGGTAACTTAAAAATGATATTTTTTAATTTGTGCAAATATAAAAAAATATATTTATAATAATATAAAAATTTAATTTATATAAAATATAATAATATAAAAATATGGGGACATTCTTTAAAATTTACAACTGGGTTAAGTATTTGATTGTCAGTATTTTGAGGCTGGTACTTGATTGCTATTCTGTACTTTTGAAGTATCAAATAAATAAAAACAACATGGAAACGATTAAGAATATTAAAATAATTTTTTGGCTTTCAATAGCATTTGCTTTATTTTTCACCATGTATTTGAAACAAGCGTACTTGTTTACGAAGGTTCTACATGACTACGTGGGAACACAAGCCCTCTTAGCTTCATGGGCATTAGCCATCATTACCGAGTTTATACGTGGGTCTTTTGCATACGCCAGTTTCTTAGCATCCGAAAAAGGATTATCTCAGACTAAAACGATTGCGATATTAGTTTCGGTGGGCATTTCTTTATTCGATTTTTGGGAAGTATATCATTATTTGGATACACAAGCTATCGCCTACACAGCTTACTTTTTTGTGAGTATAACCTTGGCTTTGGAGTTAATGGGTGGAGCTATCTTACAAGAAATAAATGAAATGGGTTATAACGAATTGGAAAATACAGAAGAAAGGACTCTTGGTGAAACGCTCGTTGAAGACAATCAAATTCAATCCTCATTCGTAGATTTAAAGGACTCCTTTCAAAATGTAAATGACTTAGCTGAAATAAAACCAACCTTGGAAAGTATGCCTAATTTTTCCAGAAAAAGCAAAAATAGGAGTGTTCAGCTTACCACTACACAATCTGTTGAACTTAGAACTATTCGTAAATCAGTCTCTCATGGAACATTGTTCTTGTTTTAAATTTATTTGGCATCCACCAAAAATAAAGAAAGCATGGGTAAAGGGTCAATATAACGCCCATTCTTCATAATACTGTAATGAAGATGATAGCCAGTGGCATTGCCTGTTTTTCCCATTTTTCCTAAGATAGTCCCTGTATATACTATTTGATTTAACTCAATGACCGTAAATTCTAAGTGGGCGTATATCGTTTGATAACCATAGGCATGATCCACAACGACATATATTCCATAACCGTTTGGGTCATAAGCTATTTTTGAGATTACTCCCTGAGCCGTTGCATAAATAGGTTCTTTTTGACTTACAGTAATTATATCCACGCCCCCATGAAATCTAATGTCTTTATATTTTGGGTGTACTCTAAAACCGAACCTTGAATTAATCAATGGATTATGATTGAGATTTATTGGGCTGATTGCAGGAATCCTAAATCTTAAAGACGGGTCATAGTTGAGTAAAAATGTAAAATTATCCACCACTAAACTATTTGAGCATCCTCTGAGTGCTGCATAAAATCGGTTGTTATTTAGTCTATTTTCTATTTGATAGTTTATCGTGTCTTGCAGTAGGTAAAGGTAGGGACTCTCAACCTCTAATGTGTCTATCTCTTCTGTAAATTCGATACTCTCTTCAAGGGTATCAATCACCGCACTATTCTCCTGAGCAAGGACCATACTATCTGTTAAAAAAAGAAAGAATAAAGAAAAAATAAAGCACTTAATCATTAATAATTTGTATTTTAATATTTATTACAAATATTAAATTTTAATTTTATATTATTATAATAATCTAAACGAATTTTATGGAATTATCACCGCAACAAAAAGAATTTATTGAAAAATATGCGACTATTTCTTATTCAGAGTCTGAAATAGAAGATATGTGTGCCTTTTATGACAAAGGAATTTTTAATGGCTTTTGCTTCAAAAAAGAAGGATGGATGAAAGATACGCTTCTAGTGAACTCCGAAGCTCCACATTTCATTTTCACTCAAATCAAAAATTTTGAGTTAATGAAGTCTGTTTCCGATTTAGATAGTATTGGGTATTTGATGTATATGCACCAAGAATACGCAAAAATGGGATACTATTTTATCGAAGACCTTTTGACTCCGATAACTGAATTGGAGAAAAAATATGGAGAAGGTTGTACAAATCCTATCCTTTATGCTTTTGATGATTCTGACACGATTGAAGGAGAACAGTTTCCTAAATTTCTGCCTGAAATTTACTATGAAATGGTTATCGTCCAGCAAAAATACGATGAGTGGAATGCTCTACCATCAAAGGATAGAGACGGCTTTTTTTACGATTTTGAGCAAAAGTTGAAGCTACATGAAAAAGATTCAACTTTTGATTTAGCTAAGGATAAAGAACTTTATCCTATTACCCAATAATCTTACTTAGCACTTTAATTAACAATGAATTATAGAAACGAATTTGAATTACAAAAAGTCGTCAAAGCTCTAAATGATGGAAATGTTGATTATATGATTTTTGGAAATTATGCCATGAAAACCTACGACTCTGCCAAAAAAGTTGATGCTTTGTATGTATGGGTTAATCCAGAAAAAGAAAACTTAATTAAGCTGGATAAGGCTTTAACCGAGGCTAACATTTTACATGGTCAAATTAATGCGGATAAGATTGTTGCTTCGTCTATTGAAAATCCAGTAAAAGCCGAATCCATTAGCTTTGCTATTAACACCAAGACAGGACTAAAAACTGTTTTTACCAATACACCCTATGGTTTAAAAACCTCCGATTTTAAAGCCTATTACGATAAGGTAGAAACTGTTATTTCACCTGCGTTCCAAAGCCTTGACAATGATAAAATTGTTTTAAATGGCAAGCTAAAACACAAACAATTAAATGCCGAAGGTCTTTCCAAAAATGCTCGTATTGCTGTAAAATACGGTCAATACTCACAAAATGATCAAATTCTTTTACAAGACACGCTCGAAAAACAAGGATTTGGTAATCAACTAAATCTTGATAAAACTCCTTTTGCCGATTATAATAAAGCGATTGATAAATTAGATTTTGAATCTGTTTTGGAAAACTACGGGTTCTCTGAACGAGCTGATAAGACCTCTAAACAGTGGAGAGTATGGCAAAATGAAGATGCAAAGTTGGCTGTTTTGAATGGTCAAAAAGGAGGAGTTAGTGTAAAATTTGGGTTTGATTTAACGGGAGCATTATCTTCTCGTAGGTCAAATTCATATCGTGGAGAACTCTTTGATGTCGTTCAGCTAATTGATTTTATGGAAGGTGGAAATTTGAGGGCTAAGAATGAGAAGGTTAATTCCTTAATGGGAGATACCAATTTTTTATTCAAATCGGAAAACCATAGAGTCACTAAACCCATGCGTACTATCAAATTGGACGATTTGAACGATAAAGTAGTAGCAAGGTTGAGAGAGGTGAATTTGATTGAAGAACATACCCTTAAACCACTTGATAAGACCGCAAGTAAGATTCTTGAAAACAGGGATGTTAGTGAGAAAATCATCAAGGAGTCCATTTTTCATAATCAGATTATTGCAGGTACAAGAGCGTTTAAGGATAATCCAAATAGTAAAAAAGACTACGTTACTTTTCCGATTAGCAATAAAAATCGTCAAATTATTTCTATCCTTCAAAGACGTACAGGTTTCAAATCTGATAAAGAAAACCCTACGGTTTTAAAACCTATTAATGAAAAATGGTTTTCGGATGCTACTCGTACAGGGGGTTTATGGAAATCTAATCTTTATTTTGAAAGTCAAAAAGATATTCAAAATGAAAAGGGTGAAATCGTTATTCCACAGGGTACATTAGTCAATGTTTCCCGAAATACGGGAAATAATCAGGATGTTCAAATTGTGGGTAAAAATGAAATTTTATCCGTTTCAAAGGAACAAATGCCTAATTTGAAATTGGTAGAAGCTAATCAAATTCACATCTTTGAGGATGCTTTGGATGCAATTTCTTATCATCAATTAGTGCCTTCTAATGATGTCAAGAGAATGTATTTGGCTACTTCTGGACAGCCTACCAATCCCCAATCTGAGCATATTAAAAACGTATTAAGTTATAATCTACAGGCTCAATTGGTGATAAATCCTGACAATGACCCTCCTGGTTATCGTTTTGGAATTAATCACCTTAATATCAAACACCCAAGATTTGATGAAAGGTATGATGTGAATGTAAACGTAAAAGCTCAAATTCCTTTGGACGTAACAGCCGTTAAAGACACAAAAGATTTAGAGAAATCATTGCCCGAAGATAAACGAAATCTATCCAAAAAATATACCAACCGTTTAGAGTTAGAAATTAATGCTCCTTTTGGAGAGGGACACCCCTATCGTAACCAAAAAGAAGCTGAAAAATCAATCAATCATAAGATTGAAAAATTGATGAAAACAATTAATAGCGAAATTGATAGAAAGGATTTAGCGGAAGAAAAAACGGAGTTGAATAATGATAAAATTGGTAAAATTGAAAGGTCACAGGTGTTGTTAAATTTGGAAGGAAATGGAGTTGTAAGTAGAATAGATTTATCACTACCCAACGATAAAGAGTTTTTACGAAAAACAATTAATGGGGTAAAGGATTTAATTAACGACCAACAAATGCAACCCATTTATCGAGTGGATGCTCTCAAATATGAGAAGGATTTTAATGAACTTTTAACTAATCGTAAAGGAAGACCTTTGGAGCATTCAGATTATTCTAAAAAACCTAAGCCAATTGAAAAGTTAGATGTCAGTAAGGTAATGATTCAGATGGAAGCAAGCAGAATTCAATTGGAGAAGCAACAAAAGGACTTGGCTACTAAAATGGAAAAAGCTGGGGTTGGTAGTTTTGTCAAACCTGTGGTTAAGGAGAAACAAGAGACGGTTACAAAACCAAAAGTACAACAGCAGCAAATGTTATAATAAATTCACATTTTCTAAATAATTAATCCAATATTTGTATGAAATTTAGCTTAAAATACGCAGTATTATTTTTAATTTCTTTTAATTCAACCACTTTTGCCCAAGATGCTCTAAGCAATAAGGAAATTATCAATCTACAGGCTTCAAAAATATCACAGGATATTATTTTAGCCAAAATCGGTTCAACAAAATGCCAATTTGATTTAACTGCCCAAGGTTTAATTGACCTGAGAGCAGGAAAAATTTCGGATAAAGTCGTAAAGCTGATGTTTGTAGCATCTCCGCCAATCGAAACTATGACGAATGATGATGTAATAAAATTATCTGATTCAAACGTTTCAACTACGATTTTGAAAGAAAAAATTAGCAAAACGGCACATAAATTTGATGTGGAATCCAATGATTTAATTAAGCTGAAAGCCGCTAAGGTTTCCGATTCAATCGTAAAAGAAATGATACTAAATCCAACGCAAGGAGTACTCGCAAAAACTACCATTCCTGTCAGTAGGGCTACTGTTGCAACTGCACCAGCCACACCATCAGTTTCACAAACAGGCAGTAATTCAATACAAACGTCAAATAAAGACATTATCGTTACGACTGTTTACGAAGAAGTAAAAAATCTAAACAGAATTGGTGATATTTCAGCGAGTGCTTCAAAGGTTTTTGGCAAGCAAGAAAAACTGAGAATTGAGGCGATTGAAAAACTCAAAAAAGATGCTGCATCCAAAGGAGCAACTCATGTGTTTATTCAGTCGGAAAATTTTGCACCAACACCCACGAATACCGTGAGCATTTCGGGAGTGGCTTATAAGAAATAGACCTAAATGTCATTTATTCGCAATGACAATTGTATATACTCATAAAAAAAACTGTTCAAGCGAACAGTTTTTTTATGCTATTGACAATTACATGGTCTTTTCTTCTTCTTTGATTTAGTCCATCTTTTAACTACTTTCATTTTTCTAACGGTATAAATCTTATTCTTAACGCTTGAAATCCTTGATTTAACAATCCCCGAAGGTGCAAATACCCCTTTTTCTTTTTCTAAGGTATCCTTTAATCTTTTTACTTCCTCCAAGTCATTTTCAAAAGGTTGTTCATCCAAATTCTTTATACTGGCTGATATATCATTCAAATTTAGGGTTTTCTTCTCCTTATTTAACGTAACTGGAATAAATGTTCCTCTCCAAGAAGATTTAAAACTGTCAGGAATTATTCCAAGTGGTTTTCCATCTGTATGTTGTGCCGTAGCTCCCATCTTAATTAAGATAGAAAATGTAAAAATTATAAATGCTTTTTTCATGTTCATTTGCTTTTTGTTGTAACTTCGTAAATTAAATATTTATATTTTATACAAATATAAATATTTAATAAATATATTTATTAAAAAAATGACAAACCACGAAAAAGAAGGCTATGAAATAGGTGTACAATTAATACTTTTGCTTTGTGTGGTACTCCACATTGCCCATCATTATTATTACGACCACTTACTATTTAAAGAACTTCTTACAACAGTTCCAAAATTTGAGCAGGGGATTAATTTTACTATAAATATGTTCAATAAAAGTTTAGGAATATTTGCCAACCCTTTTGTGAATAAAATAGTAATTATTTTTTTAATGGTTCTTCACGGGATTGGTTCTAAGGGTGTTATGTCTCCAAACATTAAAAAGGAGGATATTGTAAGAATTGGTACAATTGGTTTTTTCGGATATTTGATGTCTATTGGAATACTTTATCTAACGGTAAAAGACAAAACCATTTACATTGTTATTCACAGTATTTATATTTTGATGTCCACTTTTTTTCTTTTGTACATCAATAAAGCCAGTCAATATGCAGCTCGTTTTTTTTCATTCAAAGGCAAGGACATTTTCAATGACGAAAATGAAACATTCCCACAAAATGAGCAATTAGAAGGTTTTGTAAACAAGTATAGTATTCACTTTCAAAGTAAATATTTTTATCAAAGAAAGTGGCGTATTGGCTATATCAATGTTGTTAACCCCTTTCGTTCTACAATGGTGCTTGGAACGCCAGGATCTGGTAAGTCTGCCACCATTTTAGAACCTGGAATATGGCAATCAATTTGGAAAGGATATGCTACTTATGTCTATGATTTCAAGTACCCGACTTTGACAAAACAAGCTTATAATGCCTATATTAAATCCATTAAGGAGAACCCCCAAATTTGGAAAGATGAACAAGGTGAATTCAGGTTTCCAGAGTTTTATGTGATTAATTTTGATGATGTGGAATATTCCCATCGCTGTAATCCATTACACAAGGATTTCTTGAAAGAAGTGTTAGATGCAAATGAAAGTGCTTCTACTATTATGCTTAATCTCAATCGCTCATGGGCAAAGGAACAGGGTAGTTTTTTTCCTGAGTCTGCCATCAATTATACTTCGATCATTATTTGGTATTTGAGAACAGTAGCCATAAAATACGAGAAAAAATTAATAGAAGAATTAGCAAAGACGAACTCAGATGCTCAGAAAGTGGAATTATATAGACGGTTTTCTAATGTTTGTACATTTCCGCACGTGATTGAGTTAGCAGCTTATAAAAATACCAATGCAGCCTTAATGGTATTTAGTAAATATCCTGATTTAGAAATTATGGTTAGACCTTTTATGGTAGCTGTGGAATCGGGAGCAGGACAGCAATTAGCAGGTCAGATTGCTTCGGCTCAGATTGCTATTTCAAAGCTCTCCTCTCCTACTGTCTATTGGGTAATGACGGGTGATGAGTTTACTTTGGATATCAATAATCCTCTTGCTCCTAAAATACTTTGCTGTGGAAATAATCCTGAGCGTATTGCGATATATGGAACAATATTTTCCCTTTATACTTCACGTTTAATTAAATTAATTAATAAACAAGGCAAACGACATTCAGCTTTATTTTGGGACGAATTACCAACAATGTTTATCAAGGGGTTAGATTTACTGATTGCCACAGCTCGTAGTAATCGAGTGGCGACTTGGTTAGGTATTCAAGATTTCTCGCAGTTGTATAAGGATTATGGTAAAGAAGAAGCAGATGTAATACTTGGCATTCAAGGAAATGTATTTTCTGGACAAGTGGTTTATGAAACAGCTAATAAATTAAGTGAAAGATTTGGTAGAACCAACCAAGAAAAAGAATCAGTTACTTTCTCTCAAAATGATACCTCAGTTCAAGTATCACAGGAATTACAAAACGTAATCCCTGCCTCAAAGATTTCAGAACTGGAGCAAGGTCAATTTGTTGGTATAGCATCAGGAAGCTATGGCGAGGAAACAAATTTTAAAAAGTTCAATGCAAATATTTTGCTTGATCCTAATATAGGAAATGCCGATGAACCTCTCCCCAAAATAAAGGATTTTAAAGTATTGGCTGCATCAATGGGAATTGAGATTGATTCTTCAGACGAATTAGAAAAATTTAAAGAGGACATTGTACGCAATAATTTTTTAACGATCAAAAAAGAGGTTACGGACTTAATTGACTATGAACAAAATATGCTTTTAACGCAAACGGAATTAGATTTTGTCAATAAAAAATTAGGAGAATAAACAACGTTTAAAGCGACCATTATTCAAAATAGTGGTCGCCTTTTTCAAGAAAATTTATCGTACTAAACTAAATGTAAGCATTTTTCAAGTAATTTTTTTTCAAAAAATATGTCCATAAATGAAATTTCATATTGGTTGAAAAATGCCATTAGTTTTAATATTGTGTCCGAATTTCCTCTTACTTTTTTGAGAATATTCAGTTCTTGATGTGTCATACCTGTAAATTCCAGTATTGCTTCGTTCTGCATTTTTTGCTTAAATGTAGGCTTTGACGGAATTTCAGTATTTGGGTATCTGTTCAGATATAATTTCCAAATAATTTCAGAGATGTTGTCGTGAATTTGAGTGAGATAAAACACTTTAACCTGATCTTTATTAAGTATCTGGTAATAGTTTTTTAGTTCTTCGTTCGTTTGATGGTTCATTGTAATGAAGGTTGGTTTTATATTGTTTTTTTCTTAGGGTTTTTCTTACCAAATCATAAAACCCATACGCTATTTTAATATATGTATAATATAAATATTTATATTTGTCTATTTATTATAAGTATGATTATTTGTATATTTAGTATAAATATAAATGTTAAATATTAAATTTCAATATAAATGTACATTTTAAGTGTATTTTAACTATGAGTGCAGAGCATGAAAATTTAGATAATTCTACACAAGAGGTAGATAGTCGTATCGTAGAAAATTTAAGTCCAAGTCTTATCATTGCTTCAACGGATGAAATAATTATTGAAGCATTAAAAGAAAAATCTAATGAAATGGTTGGTATAGTCTCTGAAAACGTGCAGGAACATCAATTGGCAATTGCTGAGAATAAAAGACAGCAAATCGACATTTTAACTGATAATACTACTTCAAATGATTGGCAAGCTAATTTTACTAATGTTTTTATGGATAACAGTATGGAAGCAGTCAATGGGGATTTAATGGCACTGAGTATTTTATCTAATAAAAGTTATTCAGAACAATTATTACAAGGAAAATCTATCATTTATCAAGGTGTACAGACTGATGCTTCTGGAAAACCCAAAGCATTTACGGGTTTAAAAATGTTACAACTTACCCGTGATATTAAAAACAATAAGCCTGTTCTGACCTTAAAGACTCCACAAAGATATGATTTTCAGGCAGATAACAAAGGATTAACTCCCCAAAAACAGCTAACAGCAACCCTACATTTTGATGTAGCGAATGAGATTGTTGATAAACTTGAAAAATCTTTTGGGCTGAAAACAGACTTTTCTAAGGATAAGGACTTTGAAACGCTTTTTTTACTCAGTGATAAGGAAGGGCAATCACAAATTTTACATAAATTAAGTGATAAAGAAGCCTTTATTGCCTTGAACGCAATACAGAGAATTGGGCATAAACATCTCTTGAATGATAACCAACGAAAGGAGTTTTACAAAGAATTGGAAAAAGAGGGTTTTGTGGGATTCTCACATGAGGTAACAACTAAAATTGGAAAGGATATTTTTCTGGAATCGAAAAAATTTCCAATGGAAAATATACCTACAAAGTATAAGGGTGTAAAACTATCACCTTTGCAATCTTTTCAGTTAGCCAAAGGAAATTCAGTTAATATTGAGGGAATTAAATATGATAAGGTGGAAGGTATTTATACCGCTAATGTGAAATTAGATGTATTTAATGGCAAAAATATTGAACAAGATTGTAAAGTTTCAACGGAAAAATTAGATAAATCAGTAGGGGTGAATGCGGCGGTTGAAAAAGTTGTGAACAAGGAAAAAACTCTTTCTGGACCTAAATTAAATCTGAGAATGTAAATTAAAATAATGTTAGGATAACCACTGAGAGCAATAAAAAATATGGGCAAATGATTTTGATGCTTTTGGTGGTAAATGGGTTTTATTGCTACTCAATTGTTTTTTACGCTATGGCTTTTTTTTAGTAACATTTAATCCACTGGCAACTTCCCTTGCAACGCTCGGTTTTTCGGCAACAAATTTTGAGAATAAAAAAACCTACCCATTGCTGAGTAGGCTAACAGTAAAAAGTGTTTTCCACTCCGACTTTTCCACCGTTTTCTCACCAAGTGGACTCATTGTCCACTTGACAAAATAAATCAATTCATTTCCTCTAAACCCTTATTCCAACGGTAATGAACACCGATTTGAAAAGTATTTGTCATGGGAGAAAAACTGCCAGTTGTATTTCTGTATGAGATGTCGAAACCCACGTATGTACGATTGGGCAATTCAATTTCTTGTACACCAATTCCACCCGTTAAAATAGTTCTATCGCCTTTACTCGCAGGGTCATAAAATATTCCTGCCCGAAAGGATAGGTTTTTTTTGTGAATGTAAGTAACTCCAAATGATGTCCAGATTTCAGAAAGTTCCTCGGAAAGTCCATTGGGTGCATCCCCCCAAGAGCTAAATATTGCCCCAATACCTGTGATTTTTTCTAAATCTTTACCAATTTGTGGTGTGGGAACGAGGAGTTTCATAAACTCAAGATTAATCCCAATCTTTGAATCATCGTCCTCTTCGTCAATAGTACCTACATTCCTTTCAAAATGACCACCCAAGCGAATTAATGTTGGTTGAAAATTACGCCCTGAGTTATCACCATAGTTCAACTTTGCCCCAATGTTATGAATAGATAAGCCAAATTGTTTATGCCATTTTTTTTGAGCTGCCATATCGGTTTCATAGTACATACCAATATCAGCATTTAAAGCACCCAAAGTTGTAACATTTACGGGTGCAGCATTTAAGTCTTTTAAATCACCAACATAGTAGCGACTATTAAGGTATTTAAACCCTGCTCCTACCGAGAATCTTTCTGTGAGTTTTCGACTATAAGAAGCACGAATGTTAAAATCGAATGGATTAATTGTACCTGTCATAATTCCTGTCGTACTTCTTAATTCCACTAAACCATGTTGAAAATAAGTAAGTCCCACATTTACTCGTGAAGACTTTTCACTGTCATTTTCTTCTTTTGATGGTTTGAATTGATACCCAATACTAAATAAATTCATATCATCGACCAAGGAAGCTCCTACTTTGGTGAAATTTATATTGATTTCATTTTCGACTTTATTAAAAGCCGATGAACCAACATTGTAATAGGCTGAATAAGAATTCGTTTGTGTAACGCCCGAAAATCCTAATGCTCCCCCTACTGGATCGGGATTAATTAACAAGTATTGTAAAGCAGGATTTGGATTACGCTTAACATTTACTTGTGCGGTACTTGTGTAATATGTCCATACACAAATACAAAAGGTAGCTATTAACTTTTTCATCATTGATTGTTCGTGTATTTAAGCATTTTCTTTACTGTCGAGTCTTTATCATATATAATCTCCACGATATATTCCCCAGATGGAAGTTCTGAAATATCAATTTCGTTATTTCTGATAGGTGATTGACTCGAATCAAATAGGTTTCTACCAATTAAATCCCAAATTCTCACTTGAATTGAAGGACTCAAACAAGAGTTAGAGCCTATCTTAATGATTTTTGTCGCTGGATTTGGGTAAAAATATAAATCATTAATCGAAATTAGCGGTACAAAAACCTCAAATGAAGTTGATTTTCCTTTAAATGTGGTTGGAATATCTTTGAAAAAACAAGTAGCTTGACCTGTAATAAAAGTTGAATCATTGCGGATGATTTTTCTGAATATCGGTTTTCCTGCCAATAAAACCGAATCGCCATTGCGAGGAATCGCCATCGTTATTGTGTTTCCATCGAAATAGGAATTTAACGTACCCCAAAGAGTATTGGTCTGACAAGTGGATGAAATTTGGAAAGGAGTTTCTTCGCAAATTATGTTTGGAGCAGTAATTTTGGCTAATTGACGGCTCACATCAATTGTAATACTTGCGGTATCAGATATACATTTGTAGAGTGATGTACAAATTGCTTTATAAGTAGTCAAATTAATGGGTTCAACTGTTACACTTTTGGTATGTGCTTTCGGGTTTATCCATGTTACTTCACCAATACAATTATCAATTTTCAGATTAATTTTTTCCCCAAAAATAATTGGAAAGGTCAATTTGTCAGATTTAATAATTGGTTTGTCTGGAATGGGTTTTACCAAGACATTAACAAAAGTTGAATCTTTACACCCCGAAGCATTAATACCCACAACTTTGTACGTTTTTACAAATGGTGGAATCCCCGATGGTGTTACGATTTTTACTTCCTTAACTCCATCATAAAATCTCAAACTACTGAATTGATTTTGATTAGAAACGAGAGTCGCTAAATCTACGAATTTGCCTAAACACACAATCGCTGAATCTAACTTCAAGCTATTTTTGGGTAATACAGTAATAATGGTACTATCTTTTATGGTTTGTAAATCACTTAGCTTACAAGATGCAATTACTTTTACACTTGATATTGGCTTAAAAGATATAGCAAGGGGACTCTTAATTAAATCTTCATTTGTATCAGGTACAAACTTCCATGATAATTGTTCCGTTGGACAACCCTTTGACGTAATGGTAGCACAATTGCCCTTACAAATTGCCGATTTACTAATTACGAGAGATAAACTACTATTCCTGACAACAAAAGTCGTGGATAAAGGCAAACCCTTGCAACCATTCGTATTTGTACACATGGCAGTGTAATTTTGTGTTTCTAAGGGATACAATAATAGTTTTGCTCCACTTACTCCAATATTCCAAATTATTGTACCAACGCAACCTTTCATTTCCAAAGTAATAGGACTGTTAATTGCTACCGTATCTTTAATAGTCAATGCCTTGTTATTAAACGTAGCTGATATACTTAATCCTATTGGAATTGGAATTACCTTAACTTCAACGGTTGATGAATCTTTTAAAGTAGTTGTTACCTGACAATACACTTTATAAATAGTTGTAATCGTAGGTTTAACGTAAATACTTTTGCCTACTTTTCCATTGCTCCACGTGATTGCACCTACACAGTTATTGACAGAAAGTTGTGATGAATCCCCCTGACATATTTGATTGGGAGAAGCAAGTATTTTTGTATCATTACTATAAACAGTTACAGTGGTCGCAGCAAAACCACCTGAGCATCCATTTTTAGAACAAGCTACTTTAAAAGTGTTTGTTTGAGTTGGATATACAGTGATGGTATCACTGTAACTTGTTTGTTGTTTGCCATAAATTTCCCATATTTTGGTCCCGTCCTCGCACCCTTTTGCTGTCAAGAAACTCTTACTACCTTTCAAAATTGAGGGATTTGAATTAAGTAAACTGGGAGTGTTGGGTAAAGGAATAGCCGTAATCGTTATGCTTGCTTTAGCTTCACCCGTGGAGAAATAGCAAGTAACTTCGTAAGTGGTAGTCTGGTTAATAATGGTATAAGTCGTATTGATATTATCACCAGTACTCCATGACTTATTATTAGGACAACCTATAACCGTTAAAGATATGGTTTCTCCTGCACAAGCAATCTCTTTTGAAGCTGTTACAGTAATATTGGGTGTGAGTGGTTGAAGTGTTTTTGAATCACTCTCGCTCGTACAACCCGTTGAACCAATACACGATAAGGTTATCGTTTCGTTAATTAAGGAAATTCTTGTAATCGAACTCGTTGTTTCCTTAGAAGACCAAGCGTAATTGCTATTCGTACAGTTGCCCGTCAATATTACGCTACTACCTAATAATGGCGTTGTGGTACTTGCCGTAATCGTTGGTTTTGAAGGCGTACCATTGACGGTTACTTTTGAAGTGGCTGCATTAGAACGTCCATTTGACGTGATACAAGTTACAGAGTAATCGGTAGTATTGGCAGGACTAACATTTATGTCTATGGTAGTTTGTCCACTATTCCATTCTACCGTACCACCACACCCCAAAGCGGTTAATTTAGTAGTTTCACCTTGACAGATCGTAGCTTTACTTATGCCAATTGCTGGCGTTGCCGTAATTACGTTAATTACTATTCCCGTTGAATCGCCCGTACAACCTGCCACAATACAACGAGCGTAAAATGTTCTGGTGATTTTAGGAGTTACCGAAATCGGATTACCTACTTGTCCGTTGTTCCATCGAACTGCACCATTATTACAATTTGAAACGGATAAAGAGCTTGATTGTCCCAATGTAATAGTCGTGGCAGTTGCTAATACAATTGGAGTATCTGGCGTTCGAGTAATACCTACAATCGTAGTATCACTTTGACCAAATGTATTTAAAAATATACTTTGTAACAGTATCCATAAGACTGTTACAAGGCAATGTTTATATATTGAGAGCATACAGATAATGCTTTAAAAATTGATTACTGATTAATTCAATTTCAATTTGATTTTTTTTGGGGCAGAATCTCCAGCCGTTGTTCTACACAAAACGTTTACCGTATAGTTACTCAACGTAGTAGTTACCGTGATTGCAGGAGTTGTTTGCCCAGAAGACCATAAATACGTCCCACTACAACCCGAGGCGGTTATTGTGATAGGGTCGCCTTGACAGATTTGAGGAGCAGAAAAAGCTACACTCGGAATTGGAGAATCAACTGTTATTTCCTGACTTGCGGAAGGTCCAGAACAACCATTCGTAGTACAATAAGCTAAATAGGTAGTGGTTGCCGTAGGTGTAATTGTTAAACTACCCCCTGACACGCCCGTGGTGATGGGTGTTCCATCTGGTTTCGTCCATGAAATCGTACCCGAACAGTTGGAAGCGGTAATCGTGGAAGAAGCACCAGTCAATATACTTGCTGGATTTGCTACTAAGGTTGGTGCTAATGGTCGTGGTTTGACTTGCACGGTTAAGCTACCTGATGCGTTAGATGTTCCACTCCCTATATAAGTACATGTATAAGTGTAAGTAGTCGTTGAAGTTGGGCTAACCGTAATACTTCCACCAGTAGAATTATTACTCCATGTAATTGTACCTGCTGAACAAGTTGAAGGGGCTGTTAATGTGGTAGATTCATTGAAACAAATACTTGCACTTGTGGCAGTAGGACTGACTAAGGATTTAAACACGACACGAACTGAATCCTTCGTTCCCACACATCCTGCGGAAGAAGTACATTGAGCAACATAGTAACGTGTTGTCGTTGGATTGATAGTAACTGAACCGCCAGTTAATCCATTATTCCAATTTACCGTACCCACGCAATTTGTAACGGTTAGATTTACTGATTGACCTGCATAAACAGAATCTCTTGAAGCGATTGGATTAACTTTTATGGGCAAACGATTAATGGTTACATAAACGGTATCATTCACTACTTGGGCAAAGGAAGTGGCAAACGCTCCAAACGTAAGTAATAGAGCTAAGAATAGATTTTTTTTCATTTGTTTGAATTAAAAAATATAAGATTTGAAAAAAGATAAAAATTTAATTTACGGTTAATTTAATGGGAGTTGGTAAGGATGTACCCGCAGCGTTGGTACAAGTAGCATTATAAATAGTGGTAGCACTTGGATTAACAGAAATTGAATTACCAGTTAATCCTCCAGTCCAACTGTATGTTCCACCGACACAACCCGTAGCGGTTAAGGTTACCCCTACCCCTGCACAAACAGAAGCTGCATTTGGGGTAATCGTTGGTTTGGGAGCTTGGACAATTACAGTTACACTTTTGCCTAATGTGGTACAGCCACTCGTGTTTTCACAATAGGCGGTGTAGGTTGTAGTAGTCAATGGACTTACTTGATAAACGTTCCCCGTTGTGGTATAGGTTGGAGAACCCCAATGAATTGTACCCGAACAACCCGAGGCTACCAAACTAATTTGATTACCTGAATAAATAGTTGCAAGGCTTGGAGCAATTACAGGAACATTTGCAGTGGTGTGAAATTTTTGTTGAATGATAACTCCATTACTGAATTCCGCTTGTAAGGCGTAAGAACCCGTATCCGCAGGGATGAATGTAATGGGTGTTCCTACTTCTACCGCATTCGTATTGCTAAGTGTTCCGTTTCCTCCAACAATAGAATATTGAACTGTATAGGTCACAGAATCAATTTTAGTGTTATTAACTAACCACCGAACCTTGTTTCCTGTGAATTCTAATTTGTAACTTGAAGTGCTTGAAGGAGATGGATAAATGTGATTTGGATGGTCGCCATAATTGTATTTGAAAGTACGATACGTTGAATTTTCAATAAATGCGTAGCCAACTTGATTAATGTTAAATGTTTTCTCGCTTTCATCTATACCATTATGAATATACTCAAATGTATATTTAGGATTAGCAAT
>JBBRMR010000051.1:0-38122 GCA_038230735.1 Cytophagales bacterium | reverse complement strand
CTTTTTAAGCAACTTTCCTGCGGTTTTAATAACAAAACCCGTAATCAACTCTACTATTTTCCCCATTCCACAAACCCGCTACCGCTGTTTGGGAGTGCAAAGTTGCAAGATTTTATTTTATTAACCAAACGCTTTCGCAAACTTTCTGTGAAATATTTTCAAAAAAAACGTAACTGACTGAATACCAAAAAAATATATTACAAACTTTTTTGAAAATAATCCTGCAAAAATTGAAACCATCTAAAATATATTAATACGAAAACAATTGATTCTTTGAATAATACAAAAATAAATGCAACCAGCTTTGAAAAATAATTGAAAAATATATCAGTTTGCTTAATTTTAGATTGAACCTAAATTTGAGCTGAAAATTCTATCGTGAAATAATGCTAAAAGTATCATCCCCTAATTGATTGCAATTAAGGGATGATACTTTGGTAATTGAAATTCAGGAATATTAGGATAAAAATGTATCCTATATTAATTGATTTAATTAAATATGTTGTGATTATACGTCTAATCTGAAACCTACGCCGTGTACATTGGTTAGTTTGATGGTGGGGTCTTGGTTTAGGTATTTGCGTAGGCGGGTGATGAATACATCAAGGCTTCTGCCTTTGAAATAATCGTCATCGCCCCAAATGGCTATTAAGATTTTATCTCTTGGAATGGTTTCATTTTTGTTTTGAACGAGAAAATTCAATAAGTCTGACTCTCGGTGGGTGAGGTCTTGGGGTATTTCGTTGAAGTATAATTTTAGATTCTTGGTATCAAAGGTATACTTACCTAAAATATGAGTGTCTATGTTCTGAGACGTTTTCTTGCCTGTTCTTTTTAGGATGGCTTCTATTCTTAATATCAGTTCTTCGATGCTGAATGGCTTGGTGAGATAGTCATCGGCTCCGAGCTTTAAGCCTTTGATGCGGTCTTCTTTCAGGGACTTTGCAGTGAGGAAGATTATGGGTACTTGGTTGCCTGTTCCTCTTATATATTCTGCGAGGGTGAATCCGTCCATTTCTGGGAGCATTACGTCTAAAATACAAATATCATATTGATTTTTCTGAAAGGCGGTTTGCCCTAATTTTCCTGTGGTTTGAAGATCAATTTCATACCCTTCTTGTTCGAGATTGTCTTTTACTACAAAACCTAAACTATCATCGTCTTCTACTAATAATATTTTTGTCATTGTTTGTTTGTTGCTACAAAGATTATCGGTGTTCAATGTTCAATGCTTGTTTTTCGTTAAATTGAAAAATCTTGTACGTGAATTTATTTAGGCTAATTTAGGGGTTTTAATGAATATATACAATTGATATAGATGTTGGTATTAATTTTGTATTCAGCGTGAATCATTTTATAGACGAATAGACCATGTTTCAATTAGATGCGAATAAGAATTATCCAAAAAAATTATACTCTAAGGCGGTTATCCGTTTTCAGGATTGCGATCCTTTGAAGCATTTGAATAATGCGAAATATTTTGATTACTTCTTTAATGCCCGTGAAGATCAGGTGGCGGATGTTTATCAATTTGATTATAATGATTATTTTGAACATAATCAGACTTCTTGGGTGGTGTATAATCATCAGATTGCTTACGTTTCTTCGGCGAAGGTGAGTGAGTGGGTGAAGGTGATTTCTTCGGTGATTTATCATAATGAGAATACTATCGTTACGGAGTTTGTGATGACAGACGAACATTGCCAAAGTCTTCGAGCAGTGCTTTGGACTACTTCTAAATACATTGATGTGCGGACGGGCAAGAAGACGAACCACGAGCCAGAAGTAGAGAAATATTTAAAGGCGATTTGTGTGGATGGAATCGACTTTGAACATATTACGCTTAATCTGAGAATTAAGACGATTAAGAAGGAGTTGTTGGAAGGGGTGTTCATTTCGGCATAAATAGAGACACCATTATCTCAGTTAGGATTAGGCATACACCAGCCCAAAAATCACCATTTTAAAGTACAGAAAGTTTATATCAACCGTTCTGGTAGTAAAATTATCTTTTAAAAATGCAAATGTACTTTCTTCATTATTTTCGGAAAGTGCAGGGTAAAGAATGTACTTTCTATACGAAAAATGTTGAAATGGGCAGAGGTACATTAAAGGTATAAAACCATAATTAGTTTTTGAAATAATGGAAATCAAATTATTGATCTAATTTTAAATCGTAAATACTATAATAAATCTCATGAAGAAAATTCTTTTAATCATTTTCGTACTTACCTCAATGAGTACATTTTCCCAAAATACTTCTAAAAAGGAGCAATTTATCCGAAACCTCATGCAGAAAATGACGTTAGAGGAGAAAATTGGGCAACTCAATTTATTAACGGGCGGTGAAGCTACCACGGGTTCTGCCGTGAGTACGGGGGTTGAAGAGAAGATAAAAGCGGGAAATGTGGGCGGTATTTTTAGTTTATCTTCGCCTTCAAAAATCCGTAAAACGCAAGAGATTGCCGTGAAAAATAGTCGTTTAAAAATCCCCATTATTTTTGGGATGGACGTAATTCATGGGTATAAAACCGTTTTCCCGATTCCCTTGGCACTATCCTGCACTTGGGATATGGATTTAATCGAAAAATCTGCCCGAACTGCCGCCCAAGAAGCTACTGCCGATGGGATTTGTTGGACTTTTTCGCCGATGGTTGATATTAGTCGAGACCCACGTTGGGGGAGAGTTTCCGAAGGCTCAGGAGAAGACGTTTATTTGGGTTCGCAAATTGCCAAAGCGATGGTTAGAGGTTATCAGGGCAAAGATTTATCGCAAAATAATACGATGGCTGCCTGCGTAAAACATTATGCCTTATATGGTGCTGCCGAAGCGGGACGGGATTACAACACGACTGACATGAGTAGAATCAAAATGTATAATGAATATTTGCCTCCCTACAAAGCCGCCATTGATGCAGGAGCAAGCTCAATAATGGCATCTTTCAACGAAATTGACGGTATTCCAGCCACGGCAAATCGTTGGTTATTGACGGATGTTTTGCGTAAAGAATGGGGTTTCAAAGGCTTGGTGGTTACTGATTATACGGGCATCAACGAAATGACAAATCACGGTTTGGGGGATTTGCAGACCGTTTCCAGCAAGGCACTAAACGCAGGAATTGATATGGATATGGTGGGCGAGGGTTTTTTGACGACCCTGAAGAAATCGTTTGCCGAAAAGAAAGTAACCATTCAGGAAATCGATAGGGCTTGTTACAAAACCCTCGAAATGAAATACGATTTGGGGCTTTTTGAAGACCCTTACAAATATTGTGATGAAAACAGGGCAAGGACAGAAATCTTAACCCCAGCCACTCGCCTCGCTGCAAGAAATGCCGCAGCGAAGTCTTTTGTGTTGTTAAAAAATGATAACAATATCCTTCCATTGGCTAAAAAAGGCACAATTGCTTTAATTGGACCCTTGGCGGATAACAAAGAAAACATGGGTGGAACGTGGAGTATTTCGGGCGATTTAACCCAAAATATTACCGTTTTAGAAGGAATTAAAAATGCCATAGGAACGAATGCCACCATTATTACTGCCCGAGGTTCAAACATTTTTAGTGATGCGAAAATGGATGAAGATGCCGCAATTTTCGGAAAATCAACGCATCGAGATAGCCGTACTGATGCTGAAATGATTGAAGAAGCCGTGAAAATTGCTGAAAAATCTGATGTGATTGTTACCACTTTGGGGGAATCTGCCGAGATGTCAGGCGAGTCTTCAAGTCGTTCAGATATTACCATTCCTGACAATCAAAGGAATCTTTTGAAGGCACTATTAAAAACTGGTAAACCCGTAGTTCTCTTATTATTCACAGGTCGTCCCTTGGCACTTACTTGGGAAAATGAATACGTTCCCGTTATCCTAAATACTTGGTTTGGAGGCATTGAGACTGGAAATGCCATTGCCGATGTACTCTTTGGCACAACAAACCCCGCTGGAAAATTGACTACATCTTTTCCGAGAAACGTTGGTCAAATCCCGATTTATTACAACTCAAAAAATACGGGTCGTCCAATTGCTATTGATGCAAAAGGCTTTCAGAAATTCCAATCCAATTATATGGACGTTCCCAATTCGCCTTTGTACCCATTTGGCTACGGTTTGAGTTATACTAAATTTACTTACGGAGACATTTCATTGAGTAAAAATACGATGAATACTTCCGAAAAAATTGAAGTAAATGTGGCAGTTACCAACACTGGAAATTATGACGGCGAAGAAACCGTACAACTTTATATTCAAGATTTAGTAGGCAGCGTAACCCGCCCCGTGAAGGAATTGAAGGGATTTAAGAAGATTTTTTTAAAAAAAGGAGAAAGCCAAACCGTCAATTTCAGTATCGGCATTGAAGATTTAAAATTCTATAATGCCGACCTAAAATACGTTGCTGAATCGGGAGATTTTAATGTTTTTGTGGGTACAAATTCTCGAGATGTCAAGAAGGCAAGATTTGCGTTGAAGCTTTAGTGATATTTGAAAACTATTGGAAAATAACATAGATTTGATACTATTTTGGCTCGATTTCTAACCGTAGCGTAAATTCTTTTATCAATATTTTATAGAAAAGCCAGAAAGTTTAATAATTTTCTGGCTTTTCTGTGAAGAATAATAAAAATGCAACCACAATCAATACTAAAACAATACTGGGGATACGACCATTTTCGTCCTTTGCAGGCTGAGATTATTCAGTCGGTTTTGGAGGGGCGGGATACCCTTGCCCTCATGCCTACGGGTGGGGGTAAGTCGTTGTGTTTTCAGGTGCCAGCTTTGATGTCGGAGGGGATTTGTATCGTCATTTCGCCTTTGATTGCTTTGATGCAAGACCAAGTGGAACAACTGAAACGGAGGGGAATTTCGGCGGTTGGTATTTTTTCGGGAATGCACAAAAATCAGATTGATATTGCCTTGGATAATTGTATTTATGGAGATATAAAATTCCTCTACGTTTCGCCCGAAAGATTACAGACCAAACTGTTTATTGAAAGGGCTAAACAAATGAAAATCAATTTATTAGCCATTGACGAAGCTCACTGTATTTCGCAATGGGGATATGATTTCAGACCTCCGTATCTGAAAATTGCGGAGTTTCGGGCATTGCTTCCCAAAGTCCCGATGATTGCCTTGACCGCTACCGCAACTGAGGAAGTTCGGGCGGATATTTTGAGGTGTTTGGAAATGGTGAATCCGCAGACTTTTCAACAGAGTTTTGCGAGGGCGAATTTGTCGTATTCTGCCTTCAAAGAGGATGACAAAGAGCGGCGTTTGATGAAGATTTTGCAAAATGTACAGGGTTCAGGGGTGGTGTATGTGCGGAATCGCCGAAGAACACAGGAGGTTTCGGATTTGTTGAATAAGTATAACATTCAGTCCACTTTTTATCATGCTGGACTCAACGCTCAGGAACGGACGAAGCGGCAGGAAAATTGGATAAAAAACCGTGTGAGAGTGATTGTGGCGACAAATGCCTTCGGAATGGGTATTGATAAACCCGATGTTAGAACGGTAGTTCATTTGGATTTGCCCGATACTTTGGAGGCGTATTATCAAGAAGCTGGTCGGGCGGGACGGGATGGAGAAAAGGCTTATACCGTTGCTCTATACAACCAGAGTGATGTAGAGAATTTGGAGAAAAACGTGTTGGCTTCTTATCCGCCCATTGAGTTAGTCAGAAGGGTGTATCAATCTTTGGGAAATCTGTATCAATTAGCAGTAGGAACGGGTGAATTTAATAGTTTTAATTTTGATTTATTAGAATTTCAAAATCGGTTTAACCTTCCGCCAACTGACACGTATTTTGCCTTAAAAATATTACAGAATCAAGGCTTTATTCAACTTTCGGAGAGTTTGAAAGGGAGTGGCTCGAAGGTGATATTTTTGGTGGATAATCGGGAATTGTATGATTTTCAATTACGCAATCCCAAACATGATTCTTTTATCAAATTATTACTCAGAATGTACGGTGGGGAGTTATTTGGGACGTTTTTGAATATTTCGGAAGCGAATATTGCCAAGGTATTTTTGATTCCTGTTAACGAAGTGGAAGGGATTCTTTCAACCTTGGATAAGTTCAAGATTTTGGTGTATGACCGACAAAAAGATAAGCCATATCTTACTTTTCTTACGCCCCGATTTGATATTCGAGAATTGCCTTTGCAGGAGGCAGAGATTGCCCAAAGAAAAGTACGAGATTTACAGAAAGCCCGTGCCGTGAAGCATTATGTGGAACAGCCCAACCGTTGCCGAACGCAATTATTATTGGAATATTTCAACGAAATAACCGATGCCGAATGTGGGATTTGTGATAATTGTTTGAAGAAGAAAAAACAACAGAAAGTGGTGGTTGAAGATAAATCTGAAATAGAAGCTACTCGTTTGAAAATCAGACAATTATTAGCAAATGGGGCAATGAGTTTATCCCTAATTACGCAGATTATGCAACCTGTTAATCAATCAAAATTTCAAGAAATAATACGGGAGATGGTGGCGGATGGAGTGGTTGAGTTTGATTCGGAAGGGAACTTGAAGATACACTAAGTGCCAAGTATTAGGTATTAAATATTTCAACCGAAAAACTTCTCATTTTTCTTAATACTTAATACCTGATACTTAATACTATAAACCTATCTCTGTTTCATCAACTTTGCTTCAATCGTCTGTTGGGTATGTGGCACCGCTCTCAGACGCTCTTTCGGAATTAACTTTCCAGTGTCCGTGCATACGCCATACGTTCCGTTTTTGATACGAATTAGGGCGTTTTCCAATTGATGAGAAAATTTAAACAATCTTGCCGCCAATTGATTCATACTTTCTTTTTCGGAACTATTCGCCCCGTCTTCCATTAATTTTGAACTGCCGCCCGTGGTGTCCGTCCCTGAGTCATTTCGTTTGTGAAGTGCTTCACGGATATATTTCAATTCCGAACGAATATCCTCTAACTTGCCTGTAATAAGTACCTCAAATTCTTTGGTCTCTTCACTCGAATATCTGGTTTTTTGCTCTGTTAACGTTTCCATTTTTCTGAATAGGGATTTAAGGGTTCAAGGATGAGGATTTTGGCGGTATTTTTTAGCTTCATAAAACAATAAAATGATTTTTTTCGCTGAAAAGTTCTGCAAAGATAATTTCATTTTCTCTAAAATAGAAATATATCAAGAAAAAATAATATTTTTTCAAAACTTTACAATTCTTTAATCTTACCCTTTTGCCAATGATTATTTGGTTAAAGATGAATTATACCACAAAGTTAAAAAGCAAAATTCAAAAACACCTCAATCTTCTCCGTTTTGACTGAAAATCAGGTATTTATACTTACAAACGAATCACTTGGTTTATTCGTTGCAAGGGTAGTAAATTTGCGTTTGACCGTAAAATTAATCAACAAAATGACATATATTGAACCCGCTCCGATTAAGGACAAAGAGAACCCTCTTGAATCTATGATGCAACGTTTCGACACGGCTGTTGAACTCTTGGGCATCTCCAACGAAATGTATTATATCTTGAAAGTACCCGCTCGCCAAGTTACGGTGGGACTTCCTATCACGATGGACAATGGTTCTATCCGTGTTTTTGAGGGGCATAGGGTCTTACATTCTAATATTTTAGGTCCTGGAAAAGGTGGTATTCGCTTTGACCCTGATGTAAATATTGACGAAATCAGGGCTTTGGCGGCTTGGATGACTTGGAAATGTGCCGTGGTTGATATTCCTTATGGTGGAGCAAAGGGTGGTATCGCTTGTAATCCTCGGGAAATGTCGGCAGGAGAAATGGAACGTTTGATGCGAGCCTACACCGTGTCGATGTTGGATGTTTTTGGTCCAGACCGAGATATTCCTGCTCCTGATATGGGAACAGGTCCCCGTGAAATGGCTTGGCTGATGGATGAATATTCTAAGGCAAAAGGCATGACGGTAAACGCTGTCGTTACGGGTAAACCTTTGGTTTTGGGTGGTTCGTTGGGGCGTACCGAAGCAACGGGGCGGGGCGTGATGGTTTCGGCAATGGCAGGGATGGATAAATTGAAAATTAATCCTTACAAATCAACCGCTGCCGTGCAAGGTTTTGGCAATGTTGGCTCACACGCTGCGGCACTCCTCCACGAGCGTGGTGTAATGATAAAAGCCATTTCAGACATCTCTGGGGCATATTATAACGAAAAAGGAATTGATATTGAAGGAGCAATGAAGTTCCGTGATTTGAATAAAGGCACGCTCGAAAACTTCCCTGGGGCTGAAAGAATTTCTAATGAAGAACTCTTAATGTTGGATGTGGATGTATTAGTTCCTGCCGCCAAAGAGGACGTTATCAACCACGATAATGCTCAATATATTCAGGCAAAAATGATTGTGGAAGGGGCAAATGGACCCACTTCGGCTTCGGCAGATGATGTAATCAATGAGAAAGGAATCTTAGTCGTACCTGATATTTTGGCGAATGCGGGCGGCGTAACGGTTTCGTATTTTGAGTGGGTTCAAAACCGTATGGGTTATAAATGGAATTTGGACAGAATCAATCGCCGTTCGGATAGAATTATGAAGGATGCTTTTGATAAAGTATTTTTGACTTCGCAACAGTATAAAGTGCCAATGAGAATTGCGGCTTACATCGTGGCGATTAAGAAGGTTGCGGACACTTATAAATATAGAGGAGGGTATTAAGCGATGTTTGTTTTTCGATGTTCGATGCTTGTTTTACGAACATCGAACATCGAGATACGAACATCGAAAACTATTCCAACAAACCCCGATAACCCGAATCCTTTGGAGGATTCAACTCTATAGTTTTGTTTTTATCAGCGGCTGGAGCATCTAAAGTGATTAGATTGAACTCACCGTTGTTGTAGGCATCCAACATTTGTTGTCCTTTATCGGTCAAGATGCCGTTTTGAATGTCAACTGAATTGATAAAATCCATTGAATAATCCATGGCACGCTTCATTTCGCCCAATTTTTTACTCATATCATCTTGGATATATTCCATTGATTCATCAAAATAAAACTTCTTATCTGGATTACCTTTAAAGATACTGATGGCAGTTTTCAAAGCGTTTGAAGACGACTTAACTATCTCATATTCAGCTTCTTTCAATTTTACTTTAATCTCGGTTTCTTTAATAATATAATCGGCAGATGATGATACTTTTTCCATAAAACCCAAGACCGTTTTCATATTACGTTGCAAAGGCAATAACTTTTCATTCATCTCCTGCAAACCCGCTCCTTCGATGGTGGCGAGTTGTGCCGCTTCTTTCATACCAGGTTTATCAGTCATGGAAATAGCTTTATTAGCTTCGGCAAATTTTGATTTTATATCAACATTGTTATCATTGATTTTTTTATTCAACTTCACCAATTGACCCGCCAAAATATCAATTTGTCCAGACATTTTTTCCTTCTTTTCTCTCAAATCAGAAATATAAATTTTCATGATGGCGATGGGGTCAAGTTGAATGACTAAGCCCGTGATTTTACGCATCAACGTTTTGAACAAAAAGAAGACTGCCGTTCTGACATCTCGACTCGTTACCAAGAAAATCAGGAAGCCTAAAACCGCTAAAAGCCCCGCCAAATAAAGGGTATTTGAGGTAACTTTTATCAGAAATTCAACGATAATGTTGAAATAATAAAGTCCGAAAGCACCCGCTGCGGCAATGAAAAGCAATGAGGTAATGCCTTCTGGTTTGCTCCAAAATGATTTTTGAGGTCCTTCCCCTCCGATTTGTGATAAGTCTGTTGCCATTTTGTTTGGTTTTCTGTTAATTGGTTATTGGTTAATGATTTTAGGAAACACTAACTCAAATATTGCTTAATCTTTGCAATATCGCCTTTAATTTGTTCTACAAAAGAATTATACGTGATTTCGTAGTTGTTTTTATTGGTCGTAATCTTAGCACTTTGCTCCGAAATATCAGTAGTAATTTTGGTAATTTTTTCATTATTTCCATTGATACGGTTCTGTAAATCAATGATTTGCTTTGCCATCGCTTCGTTTTCGTCTTGGGCAGATTTAAGTCCATTTTTCAAACCTCCAACCTTTTCTGTAATGGCGGCTTCAACGTCTTTCAAAAATCCTTGACGGTCATTATCCAACACAGCAATATATTGATTGGCGGTGTTTGTCAGCACATTTACGTCTGTGATACCGCCCATCGCTTTGAAACTCGCCCAACTTGCCTGATACTGTTTGTCTTCCGTAAGCCCCAAGCCCGATAACCCTTTGAGTGCCTGCATATATTCAAAATAATCCGGTCCTTTGAGGTTGGAGTTTTCAATAAGTGAGACAAAATGATCCACAAATTTTTTATCCACCACTCCCGTAACCGAAGCATTCTGCACCGCTACGGTCTGTTGCACCTGCACTTGCGGGGGCGAACCTGCCTTTGTGGGCGTTGTGATGGTTTGAATTTGCGTATGAGTTGTGTCTTCTTCAATAAAGAAACCCATTAATTTACGTCCAAAACTTTTTTCTTCTTCCATGTTTTCGATGCGACCATCGCACGGTTCAATGTTTAGTTTTCGATTTTCGGTCTTGTTCGTTCAATGTTAGTTATTTTTTCTCTAACATCGAATCACGAACATCAAGCATCGAAATTTCTACAATATTAACGATTCTGATTTATCAAAACCAATTTGCACTGGAAGAATGGTTGCGGGGCTTGATGGTGGCTTGGATTTTAGGGCTGAGATTTAAAACTTATTTCCCTCAAAACATTTATCTTTACAGAAAATCATCAACTTAAAATTCCCACAAAATGAAAAACAAATATTTACTACTTTTTGCCTTGGCTTTTACTTTTTCTGCAAATGCTCAAAAGAAGAAAAAGGAAACTCAAACCCTAATCAATTCTTCCATCACTCAATCACCAAACCAAACCGCTGCCACTGACCGCTTCAAGGCTCTTGAAATTCGTAAAAATCTGGAAACCAAATCATTAGTCAATAATGTTAAGTTCCGTTCTATTGGTCCAACCGTCATGTCGGGACGGGTGGTTGATGTGGATGTTAATAATAAAAATCCTACTGAATTTTTCGTGGCTTATGCTTCGGGCGGACTTTGGAAAACTGAAAATAATGGTATCAGTTTCGCTCCACTCTTTGATAATGGGGCAGTTATGACCATTGGTGATATGGCGGTGGATTGGAAAACCAATGGCAAAACCATCTGGGTTGGCACGGGCGAAGCAAATTCTTCTCGCTCGTCTTATGCAGGCGTTGGGATGTATAAAAGCGAAGACGGTGGCAAAACTTGGCAACATAAAGGCTTGGCTGAAACGCAACATATTGGCAAAGTAATTTTGCATCCAACCGACCCCAATACGGTTTGGGTGGCGGCTTTGGGAAGGCTTTATTCACCCAATAAAGAAAGAGGAATTTATAAAACTACTGATGGCGGAAAAACGTGGAAACAGACGCTTTTTGTGGATGAAAACACGGGCGGGGTTGATATGAGTATTGACCCTTCTAACCCCCAAGTTTTATACGCTGGAATGTGGCATAAAAAGCGTTCTGCCTGGAATTTTGTAGAATCTGGCAAAACCACGGGCGTTTATAAATCAACCAACGGGGGCGATACATGGGCTTTGATTACGGGCGAAGGTTCGGGCTTTCCGCAGGGGGACGGTAATGGGCGTGTGGGCGTTGGAATTTCTCCGCAAAATCCCAATATTGTTTATGCCGTTTTGGATAATCAGAAAAATCGTTCTGATGATGGGAAGAAAAAAGAAGATGATAACGTGCTGAATGCCAAAAAGTTACGAGCCATGAACGCTGAACAATTTCTGGCTTTAAGTGATAATCAGATTTCGGAATACTTAGATGAAAAACGTTTTCCAGAAAAATATACTGCCAAAAGTTTGAAGGCAGATGTAAAATCGGGTAAAATTCAAGTCTTGGATATTGTGAAATTTACTGAAAATGCGAATGATGATTTGTTCGACACGCCCATTACGGGAGCAGAAGTATATCGTTCCGAAAATGGTGGAAAATCTTGGAAACGTACCCATAAAGATTATTTGGACTGGGTTTTTAATACTTATGGCTATTATTTCGGAACGGTTTTCGTTGCTCCCGATAATGCCGATAAAATTGTAATTCCGGGGTTTCAAGTCATTAAATCGGAAGATGGAGGGAAGACTTTTCAATCCATGAATGCCGATAATGTTCATGCCGACCATCATTTTGTTTGGATAAATCCTACTAATTCAAAACACCAAATTTTGGGTAACGATGGTGGAATTAATATCACGTATGACGATGGAAAAACGTGGTTTAAAGCCAATACGCCCGCAGTTGGGCAGTTTTATGCCGTGCAGGTGGATATGGCAAAACCCTATAATGTCTATGGCGGATTGCAGGATAATGGCGTATGGTTTGGACCTTCAACCAACAAACCAGACTACGATTGGTACGATGGCGGACAGTATCCTTTCAAGCGAATTATGGGTGGTGATGGGATGCAAGTTGCCGTGGATACTCGGGATAATCAGACGGTTTATACGGGTTTTCAGTTCGGTAATTATTTTAAAGTAAATACGAATACAAGTTCACAAAAATTCCTACAAATGCCCCAAGAAATTGGCGAAGCTAAAAATCGTTTCAACTGGCAAAGCCCGATTTTATTATCAAAACATAATCAAGATGTGGTATATTTTGGGGGCAATCGTTTTTTCAGAAGTTTAGATAAAGGCGAAACTTGGAAAGCACTTTCGGGCGATTTGACCAAAGGTGGCAAAGAAGGTGATGTACCTTTCGGAACGCTCTCAACCATTGACGAATCACCCCTAAAATTTGGACTTTTATACGTGGGTTCGGACGATGGTTTTATCCATGTTTCAAAGGATGGTGGCTATACTTGGACAAAGATTTCGGACGGTTTACCACAGAATCTTTGGGTAAGTAGAGTCAATGCTTCCAACCACAATGAAGGCACCGTGTATGCCTCATTGAACGGGTATCGAGACGACCATTTCAACAGCTACGTGTATCGTTCAACCGACTACGGAACGACTTGGCAAAAGATTGGTGAAGACCTCCCCGCCGAACCCGTAAACGTAGTAAAAGAAGACCCAAAAAATCCCAATTTATTGTATATAGGCACAGACCACAGTTTGTATATTTCCGTGAATCAAGGAAAATCATTCATGCGAATGTCGGGTGATATGCCAGCGGTGCCAGTACATGATTTAATCATACATCCCCGTGATAATGAGTTGGTTGTGGGAACGCATGGACGTTCAATTTATATTGCGGATGTCAGTTTGGTGCAGCAATTAACGGATTCGTTGATAAATAAAGATTTGCATTTATTCACGATGAAGCCAATTATTTTCAATCCACGTTGGGGCAGAGTTGATGCTTCTCGCAAGTATGATAAACCAGAGAAAAGAGAATATCCAATTTCTTATTTTACCAAGAATTTAGGCAAAACAAAGGTCAGTATTTCAACCGATAAAGGTTTACTTTTAAAGGAAATGACAGACGATAGCGAAGCAGGAATTAACATCCTGAATTGGGATTATACCATCAATCCAACGGCTGCAAAAGACTATGAAAAGTATCTGAATGACTCCAAGAAAAAGGATGATAAAGCTACCAAAGTAGAGGAAGGTGAAGACCATTTATTTTACGCCAAAGCGGGCAAATACAAAATCACTCTTGAGACTGCCAACGGCATAAAATCTGAACAAAATTTTGAAATAAAAATACCCGAAAGACGCTCAAAAAGATTAGCAATTCCATCAGCAATTTCATCACCTGGGGAGTTTGAGGAGTGGTTTGAAGAGAGTGGGTTTGAGGGGCGGAAGTAAGGGTTGTATAATAATTTGCTTGTCTGATAGGGTTTATTTAACAGACAAGCAAATATCTTTCATTCTAAAATTAGCTTTGCAATTGGTTTTAGACCTTGTTGTGCTAATAATCTACTTTGAGATGATTTAGGCAGAATATGATTTCCATTTGACTGAATCCAATAAAATGCTTGTTCCTTTGACTTTAGGCTTTTAATTTCAAGAGCTTCTCTATTTAACCAATCTTTAAGCCACTGTAATTTTTTCAACACAACACTCACTTCGCTCGTATGAGCAGAGTGTATTTCAACAAAAAAGACTTCTCCTTTGTAACTAAAAACATAATCCCAACGGTTATCTTGTGGATATTTTACTTCCACGCATTTATCTATTTCTACACTTCCTCCGCACTTTTTAGTATCACCCATTTGAATTTTATTACTATAATTTCCGAATGCTTTTAATCCATTTTGATAGCAATTTTTAATTTCTTCGGTTGCTTCCACAGCCTCTTTGAAAGTCTTTATTTTTTGGAGTGGTTTAGCTTTTTTATATTTCATTTGCAACGGATTTTGAAACGATGTCAGAAGCCTTTGATGCAAATGATGATAGCCCACCCCATTCTGAAATGGCAATATCATCACTTCCTGCATCTAATGAAGAAATATCTTTGATAGAAACCCTGTTGTTCTCTCTATCGAAATAATAAGTATTCAACTGTTTTTTATCTAATAAATTTTTAAATAGCTTGGTAAAAGCAGGCGATTTTTTTACATTAAATAACTCAAAAAGAGCATCATCTTTTGCTTTTGCTTTTTTGAGTAAATTAAATGCCCAAGCAAATTCCAATAAAATGGGAGAATGGGTTGAGATAATAACTTTATAATCACGAGACAGTAAATCAATAACTTGTAAAATAACCGATTCTATCGCTTGTGGATGTAAACCCATTTCTGGTTCTTCAATAATTACATATTTTATCGCATCTTTTCGACTTATCTTTGATGATGGACAAAGCCAATAGAAACTTAATAATAAAGGCATGAACTCCTTTTGCCCAGCACTCCAAGCCATAAACGGGATATTAGTGGACGACTTTCCATTAGCATTATCAATACTCAACTTTAATCTTTTCTTATCCGATTTGTCCAATACAATTTTACTGTCATGAAAAATGCTTTCATTAAATGAATCTCTTAATGATTCTTTTAATCGTTGTGGCTGTGGGAAAACTATATCATTTTTACTATCAGTCATTCCTTTTTCTAAAAGTAACCTTAATGTTTCACTAAAATGCCGCAAAACGTAAGGTACGGAGTCGTCATATTCAGTAAAAAAACGAGGCCAACCATTATTGAGACAAACTACTCGTTGAGCAGGAACATAAAAGATGGATTCTTCCATGTTTTCATCTTTTGCTTTTGCACCTCTCTTGGAAATCAATTTATCTTTTGTAAAATCTTTGCCTCCAAACTTAATGGAAGTATCATCATTCCATACCGCAGACATTCCCTCTCCAAAAAACCTATCCAAAATTTTATTGGCATCATTTCCCCAAATGTAACCATACTGTTCTAATGTTTTTCGGATATGGTTTTTATCTAAAATTAATTTGATAAGTTGAAGTAAAATACTCTTACCGCTTGCTTGTGGTCCCACAAATAAAGTCAAATCTCCAAAATTTATATCAGCATTCTGAATAGGTCCGAGAGAATTTATTTTAATATTGTCCATAATATTTCATATATGTATTTGTAACAAATTTAAGTAAAACCTTTCAAAAACCTTACTATATTGTGTAAGTTTGAATTTCATCTTAACTAACGCAGTCATTTTAAGAAATTATCATATTCACTCAATATCTCATTTTACCCCATGTCCCCAACCACAAAAAAAACCGAAATATTCGCTGGAATAAGCTCCTTTTTAGCCACTATGTACATCATTGTGGTTAATCCTGCCATTCTTTCGCAGACGGGAATGCCCTTTGGTGCGGTGCTGACTGCCACGGTTTTACTATCGTTTTTTTGTAGTGTGATGATGGGTTTATACGCCCGAAATCCCATCGTGGTTGCTCCTGGTATGGGTATGAACGCCTTTTTTACATTCACTGCCGTGAAGGGGATGGGTATTAGTTATCAGGTGGCTTTGGGGGCGGTATTTTGGGCGGGAGTTTTGTTTTTGATATTGTCGATTTTCAATGTCCGCACGCACATTGTGAAGGCGATTCCTAAACCGCTTCGATTTGCCATTTCGGCAGGTATTGGTCTGTTTATCAGCTTAATAGGTTTTGAAAATGCTAAATTTATTGTTTCAAATCCAGCCACATTAATTAGTATTACCAACGTAAATAATCCAATTATTCTCACCTTTTTATTCGGGCTTTTCCTGACTTCTATTCTCATTATTAGGAAAGTGCAAGGGGGAATTATCATTGGAATTATTCTGACTACTTTACTTGCCATTCCCATCGGAAGGTATTGGGGCGATGCTTCGGCGATTAATTTTGGCGAGAAAGCATTGGTTAATTGGAAGGGATTTTTAGCCATGCCAGATTTCAGTTTAGTCTTTCAATTAGACATCATCGGTTCGTTGAAATTTTCACTTTTACCCGTCATTTTTGCCTTCGTTTTCACCGACCTTTTCGATAGCCTTTCTACCTTCGTGGGGCTTGCCGAAGCAGCCTATTTATACGATGAAAATGGCGAACCTCGTAACGTAAAGCAATCACTTCTGACCGATGCCGTTGCCACTTTATTGGCAGGAATTTTAGGGACAAGTCCAGGCACGGCATACATAGAATCTGCCGTAGGAATTGAGCAAGGCGGACGGCGAGGACTCACTGCCATCACGGCAGGAATCTTGTTTTTGCCATTCATGTTTTTGTCGCCTTTATTATCGGTTATACCAGCCATTGCCACTGCACCCGCCCTTGTAATTGTAGGTATTTTTATGGTAAAACCCATCACCAAAATCACTTGGACGAAGTTGGATGATGCCATCCCAGCGTTTTTAGCTATGATTTTGATTCCTTTTTCGTATTCCATCACCCAAGGAATCATCTGGGGATTTTTGTCGTGGACAATTTTGAAAGTGGGAACGGGTAAGTATAAAGAGGTGTCTCTGACTTTGTGGATTATTGATTTATTTGCGGTGGGGGCGTTGATGATTTGAGGAATCACAAATGCGTAATCCTCTGCACAAATTCATCCTTCCTCCGCTTGCTCACTTCCACGTGTTTTCCGTTGCTCATTAAAGCGTAACCATCTGATTTTAGGTATTTTGTGATATGATTTAGGTTTAGTAAAAAGCTGTGATGACTTCTAAAAAAACCATGCTCACTCAACATATCTTCATATTCTTTGAGGTTATGCGATGAAATTAATTTACTATTATTTGCCATGAAAAAAGTCGTGTAAGGTCCGTCGGCTTCCATATAAACAATCTCCGAAATATTCAAAACCGAAATACCATCTGAATTGCTGACCGTAATTTTTGACGGTAATTTTTTAGGTTCTTCCAAGGTCTTCATCAATAACGAAAGGCGTTCTTGCAAACCCACTTGTTGGCGTTTCATTTTCAGTCTTTCGATGGTTTTATTCAATTCATCGGGGTCAATGGGTTTCAAAAGATAGTCAAAAGCGGCATATTTATAGGCTTTTACCGCAAATTCGTTGTAAGCCGTTACGAAAACGATTTCAAAATCAATGTGTCCCATCAATTCAATCATCTGAAAACCATTGATTTCGGGCATTTGAATATCCAAAAATATGAAATCGGGATTATATTGCCGAATCAATGCAATGGCTTCAGTAGCACTTTGAGCCAAGCCCAAAACTTCCACATCGGGGCAGTATCTTTTCACCAACTCATTCAGCAAATTTCGCCCTTTGGGTTCGTCATCAATGATTAGCGTTGTCAATTTTTCCATGTTTTTTAAGGTTACAAGGTCAAGAGTAAAAGGTAAAAAAGTAAAAGGAAAAAGGGTTGAGGATCAAAAGAGTAATGGGTTAAAATACTTTAAATTTTTAAATAAATATCTGAATATCATCGTTTTAAACATTAAAATTTTAAACTCTTGACCTTCGACCCTATACCTTTTGACCCTTAACCTTTTACCTTTTGACCTTCAAATCGGTAATGTCAATTTCACACAAGTTCCCGCCGCTTTTCCCTTCACATCCAATAAATCTTGAATTTCTACAAAGGCTTGGTCGGGGTTCAATTCATTCAAAACGTCCAAGCGTTCACTCGTGAGTTTCATGCCCATTGAGGTCTTGCTTTTCTTCATGGGACTATCAAAAGTGGCGGATTTTTTTCTACCAACACCATTATCTTCAATGCTCACAAAAAGCGATTCTTCGTCTGACTCAAAGGTGATTTTAAGCACTCTTTCACCCTGTTTATTCAGTAATCCGTGCCAAATTGCATTTTCGGCATAAGGCTGTACCAACATTGGGGGAATACTAATCAGCACTGGGTCGATATCGGTTTTTACGTCAATATTATAAGAAAATGAATGCGTAAAACGTAGTGATTCAACGTCCAGATACAGTTTTAGGGTTTCTATTTCCCGAGAAAGCGGAATGGTTTGTTGATCGGAATTCTCCAAAATCAAGCGGACTAATTTAGAAAATTTCGCCAAATACATGACCGCCGCATCCGTCTGATTCGTAATGATACACTCCTGAATAGCATTCAGACTATTAAACAAAAAATGTGGATTCATCTGACTCCGTAAGGCACGCATCCGCAAGACCGTCATTTGACGACTAAGTTCCTGTTTTTCTAAATCAATTCTCAACGATTCGATTTCCCTTTGTTCACGCTCCAATTGCAGACTTTGTTCAGCCGTAAGTTTCTGACTTTCAACCACTTTATTTTTATAGCTTAATGCCAAGGATAAGCAAATTATCTCAGAAATTACGCCCAAGTGCATATAAAAAAGTGGTATTCGCCAAAATTCGCTTCCTGTAGATTCAGTACTCAAAATGGTCAGAATCATGGCGGTTAAGCCAAAGAATAACAAAAAAATTGAGCCTATCGTAAAAAACCATCGTAGTGTATCTTTCGACAAATATATCTTTATCATTATATAAATGGAAGCACAAGCCACAAATATTCGAGCAATGGTATGTAATATTTCGTACCATGCTTGTTCCTGATATTTTGGAAAAAATAGAGCAATTATGATTAAGAAAGCCGCATAAATTAATAAAACCACTTGGACAAACTTAACAATTTTATTGAGTTTGGGTAAAGCCGTAGGAAATTCTAAAACCTGAGAAGCAAAACGATAATAAAAAATATAGGACATCATAGGAAACCCCACTCGATGAAAATCCCACAGAAAATCAATAAGAGGCTGTTTTTGAGGGTTATTTACCCAATCAATAAAGATTTCATTGCGAATACTGAAATATAAAATCCAACAAAGAATGTGAAAAAAATAGTACCAATAGGCTTCGTAACGAGTGAAATAATTCTGCAAACCAATATAAACAAGCATCATAAACATCATGCCTTGGAATATCAGAAAAATATCTTCGTAATGAATTGTAGTCATTTATTATTGATTGGTTACAGATTATTTGCTCCCAAATACCAAATTTCTACATAAAAATTCAATATTCCATCCAAGATTCATAAATGATAGGCTTGGGTTAATAGATGGGATTTCCGTAAATTGCATTACAAACTAATCCGAATACCACATGAAATCAACTCGCTTCATCGCAATCACAATTATTTTATCATTACAATTTCAGTTGTCAGTATTCTCGCAGACGACTCCAACCGTAGATAATCTTTTCCCAAACGCCAATCTCCGTTGGGTTGATTCTGTCTTCAATACGCTTTCGGTAAATGAAAAAATTGGGCAATTAATGATGCCCCGTGGCAACTATTCTTATGAATATGATACGGCTCGTTTTTATAAAATCGTGAGAGATTACCACGTGGGTGGATTTGTACTTTTTCGTAATCGTCCAACTGCTCAAGCCCTGTTAGTCAATAAGTTACAAGCTATGAGCAAAGTCCCAATGATGATTGGCATGGACTTGGAATGGGGTATGGAAATGCGTTTGGATAGTACCATCCGTTTCCCCTATCAAATGACTTTGGGGGCAATGCAAGGCAACGAAAACCTCCTTGAAGAAATGGGTTTACAACTCGCCGAACAGTGCAAACGTATGGGTATTCACGTCAATTATGCCCCCGTGGTGGACATCAATAACAACCCCAACAACCCCGTAATTAACTTCCGTTCCTTTGGTGAAAATCGTGAAAAGGTGACTTCAAAAGCCCTTGCGTACATGCGTGGATTGCAAAAAGGCGGTATCATCACCTCGGCAAAACATTTCCCTGGACACGGCGATACGGGCGTGGATTCGCACACCGATTTACCCGTGATTCCGCACAATCGTAATCGTCTGGATTCCCTCGAACTTTTTCCGTATCGTGAACTGATTAAAAATGGTTTGCAAGGCGTAATGATTGCTCATTTAAGTATTCCTGCATTGGACACAACCAAGAATTTAGCTTCCACTATGTCGCAAAAAATTGTAACAGATTTATTACGTAAAGACTTGAATTTCAAAGGTTTAGTTTTTACCGATGCGATGGATATGCAAGGGGCAGTAAAGTTTTTTCCCGAAGGAACAGCCAACGTAAAAGCCATTTTGGCGGGTAATGATGTTTTGGAAACTTTTGTGGACGTTCCAGCCGCTTTCAACGCCATCAAAAAGGCGTTGGACAGGGGTGAAATTACCCAATCTGACATTGATTTTCGGGTAAAAAGAATCTTGACAGCAAAGGCTTGGGCGGGTTTGGACAACTATAAACCCATAGAAATCAGAAACTTAATTACGGATTTGAACCCTCAAAAATCACAAGCTTTGAATCGTCAATTTGCTGAAGAAACCATTACTTTATTACGAAATGAAAATGACATTTTGCCTCTTCAAAATTTAGATACCTTAAAGATTGCATCTTTGAATATTGGCAATCCCGCTTTTGGCTCAAAATCACCCACTGATTACCAAAAAATGCTTTCAAATTACACCGATGTTCAGCATTTTAATTTAGATGAAAATTCGGACGAAAATGAAATTCAAAAAGTGCATGAATCTTTGAAAAATTATAATTTAATATTGATGGCGGTAAATGGTCAGTCGGTTCGTCCTGCCAAAAATTATAGTATTAATCCCAAGATTCAGAGCTTAGTGAAAGAGTTTGCCAATTCTTCAAAGACAATTATTTCGCTATTTTCAAATGCCTATACTTTATCAAAATTTGAGAATTTAGAGAAAGCAAAAGCCTTGATGATTTCTTATCAAGAAAGCCCCCAAATGCACGAATCCGTAGCCGCTGCTGAATTGATTTTTGGCGGAATTGGAGCAAAAGGAAAGTTGCCCGTTTCCGTAAATATGACTTTTAGATATAATGACGGCATCACAACTCAACCGCTTCAAAGATTCCAATATGCCCTTGCTGAAAACGTTGGGATTAATTCTAAATTTCTGAATTATAAAATAGATTCTATTGTAAATGAGGCAATTAGACAAAAAGCAACGCCAGGAGCAGTAGTTTTTGTAGCGAAAAATGGCAAAGTAATTTTACATAAAGCCTACGGAAAACAAACCTATGAAAGCACCGATGCCGTGAAGACTACTGACCTTTATGATTTGGCTTCCATCACCAAAATCAGCACCTCTGTTTTGTCCATGATGAAGATGCAAGACGAAGGCAAGTTTACGGTAAATAATACGATGGGCGACTTGATGCCTGATTGGAAAGAGAGCAACAAAGCGGGTTTAGTTTACAAAGACATTTTAACCCACCGAGCCCGCCTAAAAGCATGGATTCCCTTTTGGATGGATTGTATTGATTCTACCAAAATGGTTTTGGCGAGTAAGATTTATAAGGAAAAGTATTCTGAGAAATATACAATCACCTTTTGGGATAAATTATTCAGAAAAAAGAAGGCATTACAACGTATTTGTGCCGCTATTCAGACCGATAAACAACTTTGGAGAGATTGCGTAAACTTAGCAAAAGACCCGACAATTTGGAAACCAAATACTTTCACATCTACCCCTCCCAACGGGGGAGGTCGGGAGGGGCTTTATATTCAAGTGGCGGATAATTTGTGGTTACATAAAGATTATGACAAAACGCTTTTCAAAGCTATTGAAGATTCCCCTTTAAGAGAGAAAAAGGAGTACGTTTATTCAGATTTATCGTATTATCTCTATCCACAAATAATCCCCAGGCTTACGGGCAAAGATTTTCCAACGTTTTTAAAGGAGACTTTTTATAAACCTTTGGGAGCAAATACCTTAACTTACAACCCCAGAGAGCAATTTCCATTGACCAGAATTGTTCCCACCGAATACGATTCACTCTACCGCAAAACCCTCATTCACGGACGAGTACACGACGAAGGAGGGTCGATGTTAGGGGGAATTTCGGGACACGCTGGACTCTTCGGCACTGCCCAAGATTTAGGAAAATTAATGCAAATGTACTTGCAGAAAGGGTTTTACGGAGGGAAAAGATACCTTAATGAAAGTACCTTAAACGAGTGGACAAGCTATCCATTTTCCATAGAAGAAAGTAGCCGTAGAGGAATAGGTTTCGACAAACCCGACCGCAAACGTGCTGGCATCAGTGCCGCCGCCAGTGCCAGTCCAAGCAGTTTCGGACATTCGGGCTTCACGGGAACGTACACATGGGTGGACCCTGAACAACAATTAGTTTATGTTTTCCTTTGTAACCGAGTTTATCCAACTCGCAACAACTCAAAACTATCCGATTTAAACGTCAGGACTAACATTAATGAAGTGATTTATGAGGCGATAAAGAGGGGGAAATAATGGGCATAGAACTATTTACTATTCTGATAATCAGCATATTGTTGATTATCAGAATAGTTTAAATGAGGATTATAAATCTAAACCTCTAATTACCTCACTTTTGAACTCCCCCATCAGGGGCGGTTCAACGTTTGGGCAAGGGACTGCTTACTTCAAATAATTTACCCGTATATTGTTCCGATAAATTCACTTTGAACCCTATTTCGGCTAATTGTTTTCCCGATGCTTGGGTGATTATTTTATCCGAAAATATCTCTTTTACCACATATATTTTTGAGGGATTCAAGTAATTAATCGTTACTTTTCGTTCATTTTCAAGGCTTCCTTGTTTGAAAATGCCAATAATTCCACCCGATTGCGTTTCGGTATTGATGCGTTGAAAACCATCCCACATTTCATTTTTGGGTTCGCCAAAACCTGTCAAATCTTGGCGATAACTCATAATATCGTGTTTGTTTGCCATGGCTTGCAACCAATCGGCGTAAGCTCGGTATTTTTTCAAATCGGTAGCTGATAATTTTCGTGGGTCGCCCAACATGATGGGTAATGCCCCCGCCAAAGACTTGATGTGCATTTCCCAACCTTTGTCTTGCATTTCGGGGTTTCCAATCACCAAAGCCGTTGCTGGAATGGCAGGGGAACGCCACCAAGCCATGTTTCTTACTCGCAAATCGACATTTTCATCGGGTGATCCGCCAAAATTTGATAGCCAATTTCCTTCGGCGTGTTTAAGCATGGCATAATCAATGAGTTGCAAACCACCCATGGTTTCAAAAGTGCAGTCAATAAAAAGGTTAGGTTTGGCAGCGTGGAGTTCATCAAAAAGTTTCCACACTTCCTCATAATTGGTATAATAAGATTCATTAAGGTCTTGATGACCAGCATGATTGGGGGCATAACAACCCGTTGTTTTATTACCAAAACGGTAAGGACTGGTTACCACCGTAAAATCAAGTTTCAGATACTCTAAGCCATATTCCAAAGACAGTTTCATCAAAACATCTTTGATATATTCTTTCCAACCCGTGCCAAAACAGGCAGTTCGCATCTTCAAATCATTTTCATGCAGATTGGCAGGATTCTGATTTTCATCCAGCACAAACCATTCAGGATGAGCTTGATAAACCTTGCTATCGGGCGAAGCACTGCCAACGCTTACCCATATTCCTGGTTTCATGCCTAAGGATTTTATATAATCAAAAACGGGCTTCAAGCCATTTGGAAATTTCTTTTTGTCAATAATCCAATCCCCATAATTATCCGCCCAACCATCATCAATGATAAACTCTTTCATCCCCGCATCGGCGGCGGCTTTTGCCAGTTCCATGACTAATTTTTCATTGATATTTTTACCAAAAGGCACCCAAGTATTGTAGATAAAAGTGGGTTTTTGGGATAATTCTGAAAGCCGAGTACCCAAATGTTTTCTTACAAAATCAGCCACCGAAGTATTTAAAATTTCGTCCGGGTCTTTATGATTGTTGTAAACCATCGTGAAAACGGGGGTTGTTTCAAACGATTCTCCCGATTGAATGTATTTTTTGAAGGGAAAACGAGCGTCTTTGTGCGTAAAGCCACTACAAATAGTCGGTTCTTCCCAAAATACGGAGGTATGTTTTACCACACCAGCGGCTTCATTGCCAATCACAATTCCTTGTTTCCAGTCGCTATTATGAACCGTTAAAAGCGCATCTTGAAAATTACCATCGTAAGCACCAATCGAACGTCTTCTGCCGTAATCGTGGCAAATCCAACTAAAAGTGGTGGCGTAGTAGTTTGTGATATTAAATTTTTCAACATCAACCGACTCTAAGGCAACGGTTTTGTCCGATAAATTTTTGATTATCAAATATTTGCGAATGGCTGGCGAGTTTGGATATAGTAAAAATCGCAGTGTTACTTCCACTTGTTTATCTTCACTCAGAATTGTTACTTCTGCCCCATCTCCTGCTTTCGAATCGTTGGTTTTTTTAATTTGTCCTAAACTCCAATTATCAAAACCCGAATAAATTTTTCCATCAACTTCAAACTGAAAATCAGGGTTTTTGGGTTGAAAATATTTAAACTCGCCTACCACAGGCTTATACAAGGAAGTAGAAAAGTTTCCAGTGTTAGTTGGTAATTTAATCACTCGATGGACAATACCATTATCAAGCGTTAATTCTGTATTATTCCACTTTGCAAAGGTTTCTTGTGCAAAAGTATTATTTAGTAATGATAGATTTATCAATAAAAATCCGATTAATATTTTATTGATAAATAATTGATTAGCAGCAAAATAGACATTATTTTTTCTAAAAAAAGGTCTTATTTTTAATGTCATATTTGGAAGATTTTTGAAATCAATATTTGTACCATATCAAGAAATTAAAAATTGACAACCTGATTAAAAACATGGATTATTTTATTTTTGAAATCAAATATCAATTACGTCTCATTGAAGTAACTCTGTAAACGGGTATAAATTATTTTCCCCTTAGTTTATCGAATAGCCAATTATTCATTTTTTCGGATTGTTCTGGGTAAGTCCAATGCCCCGTATCAAGGGCTAAAAAAAGTTCTTTGGGGGCAGTGATAACATTATATGCCGCATACATGGAGGTCGGCGGACAGGTTTCATCATTGAATCCCCACGAGTACATTCCAGGCACTTTCAAACGACGGGCAAAATTGACGACATCATAATAACCTATTGTTTCTAATTTTTCTTTCTTTTCATTATACACTCTATTCGATTTATCAAAGTAATGGGGCCATCCTCCCGCTCTCCCATTCAAATAGCCCGTTACATCTGCCAAAGCTGGATAAAATGCTCCTAAATATTTAACCCGATTGTCTAAACTCGCTGTAATAATGGACAATGCTCCGCCTTGACTACCGCCCGTTACTGCCAAATTCGAGCCATCATATTGAGGTAAACTCGTCAGAAAATCGTTGGCTCTCAGGCAACCCATATATACTCGTTTATAGAAAAAACGGTTTTTATCATCTAAATTAAAATTGGGATACCCGTTCAAAATTCCATTACCCAAATCTGTATAAACCGAAGGCTCCATCGTAACAGGGATACCATGAATACCAATTTGCAAAGTAATTATCCCTTTTTCAGCATTGGCAATATCGCCTGAATAGGGTCGCACACCCGCACCTGGCACTTGCAGCAAGGCAGGATATTTACCTTCTTTTTTGGGTACGCATAAAATACCGTAGAGCCGTGTGCCTACTTTAAAGTTTTGAATATTAACCTGGTACACATTTACTTTTTCGGTGCATCGCTCAGGTAGAAGAGTCATTTTTGCATCCATCGGAATCTTGGCAAGTTCTGTTTTAGCCTCTTGCCAAAAACTATCAAAATCAACTGGATTATTCACGGTCGGACTAATATTTAAAGGGTCGAAAGCCGCTGTACTTAAATTTCGGTATTCTTTGCCTTCAATTTCAGCAATGGCTATGCAACGCAAAAAACCGCCCGTGGTCATGGTGCCACCTTCAACAATCTGAGAACCAGTCGCTAAGGAAATCGTTTCTTTTTGGATTGGGTCTTGCTTTTCGGGACCGATTTCGTAACGTACACGGGCGTTTGGCACCAAATTTCCATTTTTGAAAACTGAAATAGTAAATTTCACTGGTTCACCCGTTTTATACATCCAGTTGGAATGGTCGGCAAAGACCGATACTTTGATAAACTTTTCAGTGGGTTGGGCAAATACAAGAATGGCATTTGTCCAGAAAATGGCAAGTATAATAACTTTTTTAAACATGATAAATTGGGTTTAATGATACAATTGAGAGCTTGAAAAGCAAAATATGCTGATAATAAAGTAATTAAAACCGCTAAACAGAAACGGAATAAATCTTATTCAAGTAGGAATACGCTCTTGAACAGAATTTATCCCGTTTATTTTTGAATAAAATCTTTTTACACCTTCACTTCCCAACCCTTTGCATATTCTCTTGACCATAATTTCATCGCTTCTTTATCGTTCAAAATATGTCCGTTAGCGGGATCGCAATTTAAGTTTCGTCCAACCCGATAGGCAATATTGCCCAATTGCGGCAGTAGCGTTGATTTATGTCCTTCCAGAATTGGAGCATTGATTTTTTCTTTTCCCCGAATAGCTTCGCAGAAATTGGCTAAATGGAGACCGTCCAATAATTCAGTCGGACTCACCGCATTTTTTGGATCGAATGGCGTATCATCTTTTACTTCAGACACTAATTTATTTGCTCCATCGAATATTTGGTAACTATTTGCCCCTGGATAAACGATAGTTCCTTTATCTCCATAAAAAATTACGCCTCTTCCAACTCCTTCCGAATTAAAACCATTGCAACTCCGCCCCTCCCAAGTGCAACCCGTATTATTTGGAAAATTATAAGTAATTGTCTGTGTGTCAGGGGTTTCCCAGTCATCTTGAAATTGATAACGTCCGCCTGCCGAAACCACTTGCGTGGGAAAATCTACCCCTAATCCCCAACGAATTACGTCTAATTCATGCGTACCGTTGTTGAGAGCTTCACCCGTTCCCCAATTCCAAAACCAGTGCCAATTATAGTGAACTAAATTGCTTCTATATTCACGGCGGGGTGCGGGACCTTGCCATAAATCGAAATCAAGGTTTTGTGGCACTGGGACAACTTGTCCTTTCCCAATCGTTTTTCGATTATTCACGTACCAACCTCGGGCAAAGTAAACCCGTCCGATTGCCCCTCCGTGAAGTTTAGCAATCATATCTTTTACATTGCTAAACGTTCGGCGTTGGCTACCCATCTGCACCAATTTCTTGTATTTATTGGTAGCTTCGACCAACATTTCACCCTCATGCGGATTATGACTACAAGGCTTTTCAATATAAATATTTTTACCCGCTTGCAAGCCCATGATTGCCGCAGGGGTATGCCAGTGGTCGGGGGCGGCAATTGCCATGCCGTCAAAATCTTTTTTCTCCAACATTTTACGGACATCCGCAAAACCTTGGGGTTTCTTACCCGTTATTTTTTCGATTTCAGCGATTGTTTTTGCTAAGACATTAGCATCTGGGTCACATATATACGCAATTTCAACATTGGGCAATTTTGCGAATGTTTTTGCTAAAAAAAGTCCACGACTGTTAGTTCCCATCACGCCCAAAACGACCTTCTCGTTGGGCGAACCCGTAAAAGAGAAAAGGCTGGAAGAGGTAAGTACGCTTGCACCTACGATGGTAGTTTGTTTAATGAAATCTCTACGGTTCTGCATGGATATAATAATTGGATTTACTTAACATGAACTAATACATTTACATACTATTCAAGCCTAAGTGGATTTTTAGCATTATTATTTTATTAAAAATTGTACATAAATGGATAAAAATATAAAAAATTTACTACTAATTTACAAAAATCAGGTAATAATTTTACTTCTTTAATTTTCAATCAAATAGATAATCTTTTGTAAATAAATCTCTTCACGATTACAAGTAGATTTTGGTCTATTAATTAGTTGATAACTACCACAAAGAATTTTGAATCAATGAATCCGAAATATTCAAATCGCTTTGAGGAATTGGATATAAATACATTTTAAGATTAAATGCTTTATCTTCAACTTTTACGTTACACCTTTTGCCCGAAAATCTGCTACTTTCCTTAGAGATTGGGGAAATTTATTTGAAAAAAGCCCTTAGCTATGTCTTTCTGGCTATAATTCTACTCAAATTTTCACGAGTAATGCCTAAATAACTGGCAATGTATTTATTGGAAATTTGCTGAATGATATAGGGAAAATATTAGCAGAGATAGTCATATTTTCTTCGGCATTCATGGTTTGGAACATGAGAAGTCGAATTTCTTGTTGGATGGCAAATTTTATGGTAAAAATCCTACTCAATCTTTCCCAAGCGTGCGATTGGGCGTTGATTTATTCGAGTTTTTCAAACGAGATCCAGTACAATTCGCAATCAGTGAGAGCAATGTTATTTAAAATATGATACCGATAATATGGATAAATTACTGCTCTTTGGTGATAACCAAAAGTGCCTTTCTGTTTACATAGCCGAGATACTAAACATCAAATCCAAAATAAAAAAGGCTGCTAAATACTTTTTGGACAGCCTCTTCTGATGGACATTCAAATTTTCTGTTGAGTTATTTTAGCAGTTTTATTGTGCCATCATTGTAGGCACAATAGAATTGGAAAATGTATAACTTGTTCCACTCTTAGTAATAAGACCAAACCAACCACGGTCGTCCCAAGCAGTTAAAGACATTTTTTGTGCTAAACAGGTAGTTTTTACTAATTTATAGTAGCCACGTACAACATCAGTGTTGCGTTCTGTACCAGCAGTTCTGCCTACTCCAAATTCACCGTAATTAACTGGAACATCAACTAAGGCAGCATGTGTTCCTACTTTTTTAATGGCACTTTCAATTGTTGTATTACCAGGAAACGATGCGTTAGCACCCGTTTGTCCACAAAAAGCCCAAGGGTCATAAGTATGAACTTGAAAAGCCAAATAAGCATCCTTACCACCGCCAGGTAAATTCGCTTTATCGGGATAAACGGCTGCAATCATGCCTTGATTGCCTTGTCCATTTGGCTCAACCATTATTATACGAGTTGCATTATTACCCCCCGTAGCTCTGATAGCGTCATAAGCTACTTTATTAATTTGTCTGGTTAGTGCTAATTGTTGTGTACCAGTAGGTATCGGAAAACCACCACTCCATTGTCCCATTGCTCCATCTGGCTCATTTAAGACATCAAATATTAATTGCTTTGGGGTGTCTTTAAAAAAGGTAGCGATACCTTTCCATAAATTTGAAAACTTTGTATCATAAGTTGCAGATCCGTCATAATTGTCTTTCAACCAATGCTCATGATGGGCATTGATTTCTACATACATTTTTTTGGCAATTGCATAATCAACGATGGCTTTTAATTCTAACAATCTTGGATGGGTGGTATTGACATTTCCATTAGCATCTGCAAGATTAGGGGTAAAGTTCTGCATCCAAGTTACGGGAATTCTTATATGTCTCATGCCCACTTCATAGTATAAATCTATGATAGGTTTTACCGTTTCAAAAGTAGGAGTATTAATATTATTATCAAAAGTATTTCCCAAGTTAAACCCTGCCGCCATATCTGCTATAATTTCTTTTGCAGTTGTTGAACTGGTATTGATTTCTGGAATTACTGTTGGCGTTGGAGTAACGGGAGTTGGGGTTAATACGGGTGGTGGAATAGGTGCAAGCGAACTACTGGAGCAAGCAACCACAAGTATGACCAATATTAAAAGTGCAATGCGATGGATTTTTCCTATTTTTTTCATTACCGTAAAAAGATTTGTTTTCATTTTTGTTGAGTTTTATTTTCTTTTGAAATTAAGGCATTTTTTATGGAATTAACCCATTCATCTTTGTTCAAGTCATACACAATAAAATCAGAGTCAAATTGCCAATAGCTCCAACTCCACTTTCTTGCTTCTGCTTGTCTTGCTATATAATTTGTCCATCTTACACGAGAGGGCATATCGGCTTTTTCGTAAGCCCCAAATTCACCCAAGGTTAAAGGTCTATTGTGCGAAATTGCCCAATCTTGTGCCAAATCAAAATCTTTTTTCACTGCTTGTTTTTCGGCTTCGCTCTCTGTCCATTCAATCCCACTTAAATCTTTGCTTTTAACTGACCAAGGAGCTCCTTGATGCGTGAATTGAATGGGGCTATAATAGTGAATGGCAACGATAATATTGCGGTCATTTTCGGGCAACTCTAAATCCTGTAAATGTTTGATTTGATTCCCATTGATTGTGCCAATTATGATTGTTCTGTTGGGATTGGATGCTCTGATGATTTTATAGGCTTCGCCATGAATCTGATTCCAAACTTCGGGTTTCATGTTGGGTTCATTCGCAATTTCAAACAATACCTGTTGAGGATAATTTTTACAATATTCCGCAATTTGTTTCCACATCGCCAATAATTTAGGTTTTGTTCCCATAGGGTCTTTTTGCATGGCATTATGCTCATGAAAATCAACGATTACCATTAAATTGCTTTTCAATGATTCTTTAACTGCCCAATCTAATGTGGTAAAAAATGAAGGGTTAATGGTATAAGTAGAATCATTCATTGAAAACTTAAATGGCATAATTACCAAACGTACATTATTAAAACCAGCTTCTTTGATTGCCTTAAAGTGCTTTTCTTTCATTCGTGCCTTAGAAAAGTCTTTCCAAAGCGGGTCATATCCTATGATGTTTACACCACGCCCAAGTTTTCCGTTTTGCTCAAATGCAAAGCCATTTCCCGTGGCTATCTGAGCAGATATCCCAAAACTTGTAATAAATAGGCTGATAAATGAGCAGATAAATGCCAAATGGGTTCTCTTAAAATTCCTGTTTTTCATTTAATTATATTCTAATTAATTAGGTTATTTTTTGTAAACTGTTTTTATAGCTTCTTCCAATTCATTAAGCATTGATGGAACTAAGGCAAAGGGGTCATAAGGCACACCACGAACGAAAAGTGTTTCTATGGGTAAATAGCCTTTATATCCTCCATCTTTTATTATTTTTATCAATTTGACATAATCCGTCTTTTCATTCCCACCAATCCCTGTTGGACTTTCTTTTATTTGCCAATTGATGGCATACGGAACAACCTGAGCAATATCATTGTAAGGGTCAGTAGTTTTGAAATTTCCAGTATCCACAATAAGCCCAACCCATTTTGAATTATTCACTCCTTTCAATACATAAATACATTGTTCGGCGGTTTTAAGCATATCGCCGTGATTTTGAACACCGATTTTCACCCCGTATTTTTCTCCCTGAATGGCACATTCTTTATAACATTCTATCATCCAGCCAGCCACCTCTTTCCAGTTGTTTTCGTATCCTTTGGGTATTTCTCCTGAAAACAATCTAAGCACGGGAACACCTAATTTTGAGGCTACTATAATCCATTTTTTGGCAAGTTCAACGCCTTCGGCACGCACTTTTGGGTCGACAGAGGCAAAATTATTGCGAATACCAGTACCACTTAAAACAATACCTAATTGAGCGGCTCTATCTTTGAGTTTCTTGATATATTCATCCGACGGAACTTCTGGATAAGTAGGAAAAAAATAGGCGGTTGGGTCCAATGCTTTAATTTTGTTGGCAGCACACCAATCTAATAAATTAAAATAAGTGTAAATCTGTTGTTTATCTCGGGCATCTTTTGCACTTAATAAATCACTAAATGAATACGCATTTAGGGCAGGGATTAATGGATAGATATTTTGCTTTTTTTGAGCAGACACAATTGCCGAAAAGATTAAAAATACACAAATAGACAAAAATACTTGTCTAATGGCGGTATTGCTTTTAAAAGTATATTTCATGTTAAATATTGATTATTCGTTATGATGATTAAAAGTGTCTTTGCTATCCGCCCTCACCCATCAATGACCATTGGTAACATCCATTACTTCCAATAGGTTAAATTATACATCATCCTTCCACCTTGGTATTTTTGTAATGAATTGATACTACTCTTCATTATTGCTTTCACAAATAATTAGTCGTTCTATTAGATAGCATCCGCAAGAATTTATAAGTATTATTTGAATATTTACATTAAAGCTAACTTTTTAATGAAAATTCTTTGATTAATACAATTTACTTTTGAAGTAAAAAGACAATAAAGCTCATAGGAAGAAAGTCTTTGAGTTGAAAACGGAGTAATTTGAGGGATTGTGTGATATGATATTCAACGGTTCTTTCGGGCATATCAAGAGCCTCCGAAATTTCACGGGTGCTTTTGAATTCAACTCTACTCATCTGGAAAATTTTTCGAGTTTTTTCAGGTAATTGTAGTAAAACATTTTCAAAAATGGCGATAATTTCTTTGAAATGAACCTCATTATCAATGGATTGAATAGAAGAATCAGGTTTGGCGAAAATGTATTCAGAATACCTATCTGCAAGCATCTGCTTTCTGTAATGATTTATAATTTGATATTTAAGTATTGTAAACAAATACCCTCCCAAATTATCAATTTGAACGGTTGCTCGTTTTTCCCAAAGGCTCAAGAACACTTCTTGAAGCACTTCTTCAACGGTTTCGTCAGATTTAAGTTTTGCCTGTCCCGCTTTGAAAAGATTTTTCCAAAATCTTTTATATATCTCTGTAAACGCTCCCTCATCATCAACTCGCAAAAGTTTGACCAAGAGTTCATCGCCAATTAAGTGATATTCCATTTTCTATTGCATTCAGATTGGTCAAAAAATATTGTTCAAAATAAAGGATTTACAGAAAAAGGTTGCTTGACAAATTTGTGAATAAACTATGATTAGTTCACAAATTTATCAAACAACCGATATATTTAGTAGTCAGGTAGATTACAGATTATTCAAAATCGAATTGATTCTGGCAAGTTCTTCCGTTGAAAATTGATAGTTTTCAAGACATTTAACAGAGTCTAATACTTGCTCTGGTTTACTTGCACCAATCAATACTGAGGTTACACGGGGGTCTTTTAATATCCAAGCGAGTGCCATTTGGGCTAAATTTTGTCCTCGTTCTTCGGCTATATTATTTAGTAATTTCACCTTATTGATTTTTTCGTCCGTTATTGCATCTTCATCAACTGCCCCGTTCCCTCGATGACTTGCGGCTCTTGAACCCGCTGGAATACCCTCCAAATATTTGTTGGTTAATAGTCCTTGTGCCAAAGGGGAAAAAGGAATACATCCCACGCCATTGTCTGCTAAAACATCCATCAGTCCATTTTCAACCCAACGGTCAAACATAGAATACTTTGGTTGATGAATTAAACAGGGCGTTCCCAATTCTTTCAAAATAGCAAATGCCTTGGCGGCTTCTTCTGGTTGATAACTCGATATGCCCACATAAAGAGCCTTGCCTTGCCTTACCATGAGGTCTAATGTTCCCATTGTCTCTTCCAATGGCGTATCTGGGTCAGGACGGTGATGATAGAAAATATCAACGTAATCTAAACCCATCCGTTTTAGACTTTGGTCAAGGCTGGCAACCAAATATTTTTTTGAGCCAAAATCTCCATAAGGTCCTGCCCACATACCCCATCCAGCTTTACTTGAAATTATCAGTTCATCACGATAAGGGACGAAATTATCTTTGTAGATTCTTCCAAAATTTTCTTCTGCAGAACCCGCTGGCGGACCATAATTATTGGCTAAATCAAAGTGGGTAATTCCATTGTCAAATGCTACTTTTAATATATTTCGGGCATTTTCCAGTATATCAATATGTCCAAAGTTATGCCACAGCCCCAACGACATTGCGGGCAACTTTAAACCACTATTTCCACATCTTCGATACTCCATTTTGTCGTATCTGTTTTCACTTGCTATATATTGCATTTGATTTATCTTATTTTAAAACCTGTTTCTTAAAATCTTATTTTTTCTTACTTTCCAAATCTGCCAGTGCTTTTACCATTATTTCAAGGTCAGTTACACCCCGAAATCCACTAAATCCAACGGATAAAACTTGCCCATCTTTAAGCGTTAAAGGTTGCCCACCTTCCCAACCTATCAGGTCGGGAGCTTCTATTCCGTTGGCATTTTCACCAACTTCTTTATTAAAAACCATTCTTTCATACTCCCCTGTTTTCACCCCCGTGAGCCAGACCTGACTTGCTTTTGTCCAGGCTACTTTATAGGATTGTCGAAGCCTTGGTTTATTAGTCCCAAACATTTTCCCATAAATCATTCCACTTTCATCAATGATACACACAGCCAAATTTCCATTTGAGATGACACTATCTTCCGAAATTTGCATATAAGTAGGTATTAGTTTATCAATTTCATCCAATAGTGAATTTATGATACCCAACATTTCTTTGTTATACATATAAATTTGGTTTAAATAATTATCGGCTTTGGTTTTATCAATCTACTCTCTTGAAATTTATAAAATCGTAGTTCATAATCTCCATAGCATCTTCAACTACAAAATTTTTCAGAAATATTCTTATTAATCATTACTTTATTTCATTATTTTACAAAACTATAAATTAAAGTTTATAACTAACATAATAATTAAATTTTTTCTCAATAAAATTTAATTATTATAAATGAAGTCTTCGCTTTGAGCGAAGACTTCATTTATTTGATAAACATTAATAAGTTGATTTTTTTTAAGCATAAACCACTTTTCAGGTTATTTATTGAAAATTATACGTAAAGTTTATAGAATAGTATTTTGTACAAATAGATAATTTCATTGTTTTATATAAGTACCATTTTTCTGAAAATATAAAATATTATCCATAAATTGCCCCTGATATATAAATGGCTGATATTCTATTTCATACATTTTAAAAAATTGAATTCAAAATAAGTGATTTTGTAATGGAAGAAGACAAATTTGATTTTCAGGTAAATCTGGGTAAGATTAAAGTATTAAACTTTATTCGGGATGAGGGAGAAATTACCCGTGCTGAAATCATCAAAAAAACGAAACTGAGTGCCCCAACCGTAACTCGAATCATTGAAAATTTAAGTCAATTGAATCTCATTAAAACCGATTCTTTGGGTTCTTCAATTGGCGGACGACCGCCCCAATTAGTTCAGTTTAATGCTAAAGAGAATTATGTTATTGGAATTGATATTGATGGTAACTTTATTAGAGCGGTCCTCTCAAATTTGGCGGGTGAGTTCATTTTTGAGATACAGATACCCAATAATTTCAAGCAGGGTTTTGATGAAGTAATGTATCAGGTGGGTGGTTTAATAGAAAAACTAAGTGCAAGGGCGACTCAAAAAAACTTGAAACTTTGGGGAATCGGAATCGCTGTAAGTGGGATGGTTAATAAAAATTCTGGTATCGTTGAATATTCGCCCATTTTCGATTGGAAAAATGTTGATATACCCAAAGCTCTGTCAAAATATACTGATTTGAAAATTGCGATTGGCAATGTGGTAAATTTGGTAGCATTGGGCGAATTATTGTATGGCGTGGGCAAAAAATTCTCAAACTTTATCTGTATAAATGTAGGATACGGTATCGGTTCTGGAATAATCACCGACGAAAAACTGTTTTTTGGAGCAGATGGCATTGCGGGGGAAGTTGGACATATTGTTGTGGATAGAAATAGTAAAAGAAAAGGAAGTGAAGGCATTTATGGAACAATTGAAGCACTATCTTCTGGTTATGCCATTGCCGATATGGCAAAAGAACAGGCTCAATTTGAACCAAATAGTGTTTTGAATACCATGGATTCCTCAAAAATTGATGCTAAGAATGTCTTTAATGCTGCAAAAAATGGCGACCAATTGTCCAAAGAAATTATTGATACGGCAACGGGATATTTGAGTATCGGAATTGATACATTAATCAAACTTTTTAATACTGAATGCGTGGTAATTTATGGTGAATTAATAGAATACGATAATTCCCTTATTGATAATATTAACGATAACTTGAAACAGTATTCTATGAATGCCCTTAATCGGACATTACCTTTGGTTTCGTCAAGTTTTGGTGAAAATGCCGCTCTGATGGGGTCTTTTTCATTAATACTTGAAAAAATTCTTCAATTAGAAATCCAATAGTTTGATTTTCATTTGACAGGGAATGTTCTTGATAGTATAGTTTTCGCAAAAAGTAACACGTTTTAAGAATAACTTCGGTTAATAAGAAAACTCTATATTCTATCAACCCATCCTCATAAAGTACCTTGTATTTTATGAGGATGGGTTGATAAAATTAAATCTTCAATATTTCTTACAATATTCTAACGCTTACTATATACGTTGCTATTAATAGCCTGTATTTTGAGGAAAAGTACCTCCCATTAAATCAATTTGTCCTTGTGGTATTGGCCAACGTACATGATACGGAAGCATTGGAGCAATTACTTGATTAGTTTTTGCACTTCCATAAGTATGATATTTGTTTACTTGTTCAGTCAAGACCCCCATTCTTTTTAGCAGAAACCATCTATTTCCTTCAAAACATAGTTCTCTGGCAGATTCTTCTAAAATTGTTTTTTGATCAATGGTCGTAAAATTTGGAACACCTGCCCTTTGACGAACTTTATTAATGTATTCCAAAGCCTTCGTAGTATTATTTTTTCTCCAATGAGCTTCCGCTCCTAATAAAAAGGTTTCTGCTAATCTGTAAGCTATCACGTCCTTATAAGAATCGGCTCTCCCGTTTGGCTTACTGAAATCTTGATATTTTTTCAAACTAAAACAATATTGTCTGAAATTATCAGGATAAGCTGAAGCGGGCAAAGGCAATCCATAATAAGCTGTCCCTGGTTTGTTGCCAATAACTATTTCTGGGTAAAAATAAGTTGTATATCTTTTGTCCACCGTTTTATCATATAATCCTTTTAAATAATTATTAGGAGTACTCCAAGCAAAACAGTTTCCACCCCAATTGTTATCCTCAATCATATATCCACCTGGCATTTCGTAATAACGAGCATTAAAATAGGCTGATAAAGAATGAACACTACCACCCGCAAGGTTTGAAGAACCACCCAATATCTCATCATTTTGGTAGGTATAAATTGCCTCTTTATGATTAAGGTCTTCAGCAAATACTTTATCCAAAGGCTGTAAAGACAATCCACTCTTAGAAATTATTTCATCACATTGAGTTGCCATTGTATCCCAATCTTCTGCCCACGCCGCTGTCTGGGCTCTCATGTGTCGAGCTAAAGCTAAGCCCACCTGTCCAGGTTTTACTGTATATGACAACTTTGAAATGGCGAAATCTAAATCGGAATTTATCACTTTAAATACATCTTGTCGGGATGCTGGTTTATAAACTACTACATCAAAAGCATTTTGCGTAGTAGTAGCAATAGTATCAATTAGAATATTGTCGTATAACTGAAATAGCTTAAAAAATGCCATGGCACGAATCACTTTGCTTTCTGCAAGAATTCTATTTTTATTAGCTTCTGGCATACTTACTTTGGGGACTGCTGAAATAATGGCACTTGCTCTATCAATAAGTTGATAGCCCGATGTCCATTTTTCAGAAGGCATATTCGCTGGTGTCATGTTAGCCTTATAAATAGTGGCATCATTAAAGGTTCTTGTATTAGCTAAATCATCAGCACAATAAACCCAAAGATTACCCAGATTAGCTCCATAATTCACTCTTTCATAAGCACGTTGTAAATTATATAAACCACCTAAAGATACGCCTAAACCTTGTTCGCTTGTATATAGATTATCGGAGCTAATTTGTGTGAAATTTTCTTCTTCCAACCATTTGCTGCAAGAAGTCAGGAATAAGAATCCTGAAATAAATAATATGATTGTATTTCTTGATTTCATTTTAATAATGAAGCTGTTTAAACTTTCTTTTTTTTGTTGATTTTGCGTAAGAAAATGACTGAGAATGCGATAAAATGCAATGACATCCAGTTTCTGACTGAGAATTCAAACCTTACAAGTAACGCTTTAAATCCGTCAATCCAGGCAT